>JAJZVO010000069.1 GCA_021845665.1 Bacteroidota bacterium
TGAGCTCCACAGCAAGTCAATGGCGCTTGAGCCTACGGACTCCACCGGTACAACCCACGGCTGCCGCCTTCGCCTTCACAAACACGGGTTTTCGGCCCGGCTTCTAGGTCGTAAAAGTCCGTGAAAGGGGCTGTCGGCGTCACTCCTGAATAGATTTGGGATTTCTTTAGGATCCTTATCTTCGCATACTGGAAGGCATCGCCGTTCGCCGGAAATGTGTACTGATTTGAAGTTATGTAAACGCAGTTTTGATCATAACCCAATCCCGGGTAGTCTGCTCTCAAATCCGAAGTTTGGCTGCCATCGATGGACGCGTCCAATTTATATTTGTACCAGAGAGACGGATTAGGGTCAGTCCCCTCCGAGACCGCGAGGAGGTAGTAACCGGTATTGGAACCATTGTCTGCCAGCGTCAGTAAGACATAGCGCTGTGAATACTGATCGAATACAACCTTGCAATCGTAAATATTGTCAGATTGGTCATTGAAGAAGTCGGCGAGATTGCTGGAATAGGCCACGGTTCTCGAACTGCTCTTGTCAAAGACGACAAATTCTGAGTTCACAACCTCGACCACGTAATTAGGGCCCACCGCAATTGACGGATCGGGCGGATTTTTACCTGTGTATCCGATCCCTTCGAAATTCGCGGAAAGCGGACCTATTGACTGACCACGAACGGTAACGGCAGAAAAGATTAGTAACACTGCTGATACAGATAGAAACAATTGGATCACGCTGTTGTTGCACTTCCGTTTCATGACTGCTCTCCTTCATATTTTATTCGCTCGTTGCACACATTGGACCCGTAGTGTCGCAGGTCCATTATTTCATACCCGCATTCGTACTCCGACGCTCTCATGTTTGTATCCTCTTCTTCACCTCCTTCCTGTGTAGATGACTCCGTAGTATTGAATCCCGCTGTAGGTTCTGATTCCCACAGCAACTACGGTATTTCCTGATATCGAGACGCTTCTCAACTGGTCGATCGGATTGTAGAGTTGTTTGTACTCGGTCCAGCGCGTCCCGTTGTAGAAACTCATGTCTCCGAAACCTCCTGCTATCACAATATTGTCCAGACCATCGCCTCTGACCGCAAACGAATAGTAGCTTGCTGCTGTACGATTGAGATCGTATTGCCAAATCTTGTTTGATAGAGAATTGTTCGTGAGGACTCCGTCTCCGACAAGGAAGTACTTTTGATTCGCCTTGAACCATAAGCCGCTCAGGCTGACCGCCGTAGGGATGCTGTCGTCGAGGTGTACCGCCGTATTCCCGTTCAACTCGACAAGGTATTTGCCTCCCAGCCCGAACTTATCCGACGCCACTGCCAGCACCTGTCCACCATCTCCCCAGATGTCCTGGAACGGCAGGGTCGTGCCGGTTTGAATCGTGTGCCAGCTACCATCATAATGAACGACAGTTCCGCCATCGTTCACGATATATATATTATTGTCAGAACCCACCCATATCTTTTGCCACAAATGACCGTATCCATAACTATCAACAGCATCAACATTGGAATATTGATGTCCATCCCAATGTTCAACTCCATTCCCAGCAAACCAGATATCATTTGGGCTGAGAGCAAATACAGCATGAATCGGATTGTAAACAGGATTTCCTTGATAGACATATGGTACTTTTATCATTGTCCACTGCTCCCCGTTCCATACCGCTGCATTGTAAAGTTCGGATTGATTGCTGCCTCCTGCTGAATCTCTTGGAAAGAGTTCGCCAACTGCGTAGGCAAGCGTGTCATTGACGACCGAGCAGTCGTATAGTATGCTTCCCGGCCCGCCTATCGTATCCACTGTCCAGGTGAAGTTGCTTGAGGTCGTATCCGGGCCTGTGGAATTGTGAGGGCCGGTGAGGAGATTACAGCTGAAGCCGCCCGTTGCAAGCACCGCCGAAAGAAGTATCGGCAATACGAAGCGCCAGAATGAGTCCTTTACAGCAATTATCCGTCTTTCTTGTTCTTTCTCCATCTCAGCCTCCTGACCGAAGCCTTTTTTGTTCAGAGCTGCCAAAGAAAAGCGCAAGCCCCGTGCCCGAATTAATCCCGCATGAATCTTTCACAAATGCAGATTGAAGCGTTCAGTGTGTCCGCTTTCGATACACCACGTGTACGCTTTCGATATATCTTTCTTTTCCGATATTATTGTCACAATGCCCGATGTATAGACAGCACGGGCAGAATCTCTTTTGTTGCTGAAATAATACTACCCCCATGGTAAAGTCAAGGGCTTTTTCGTCCGGCCCCTTACATCTTTGCCCCTCCATTTCGTAATTTGTGGTAATAAGGATACCCTAACAGAGGAGACTTGATGGAACGCTCAGCAGTACAATCCGAAAAAGAGCTTCTCGATACATTCAAACGCATTGTCGATTCAAACAGGAGGTTCGTCCTCACCACGCACGTCAACCCCGACGGCGACGGGCTCGGGTCAGAACTTGCCCTGAACAGGTTTCTGAACAAACTAGGGAAGCAGTCGGTCGTTCTGAATCACAGCGAAACGCCGTCGAATCATACTTTTCTCGATTACCACAACGAGCTTAAGCAATTCGATCCGGAAAGAGACGGCCAGACTGTTCTCGATGCCGACGTGCTGATCGCACTCGATATGAACAACCCGGGCCGCCTGAGAAGTATCGAGAAGTACTTCCTGGAAAGCAAGGCTAAGAAAGTGATCATCGACCACCATCTCGAAGCGCAGGACTTCGTCGATCATAAACTGATCGATTTAGACTCGCCCGCGACGGCAGAGATAGTCTATCGCTGCCTCGCCGCCTACGACTCCAACCTCATCGACAAGGAGATCGCCGAAGGGCTTTATACCGGCATAATGACGGACACCGGCTCGTTCCGCTTTCCGAGAACCGACGGGGAGGTCCACCGGATAACTGCAAACCTCCTCGACCTCGGAGTCGACCCGTTCTATATCTATCACAACCTTTACGAAGAGAATTCGCTCGGAAGAACAAGACTCCTCGGAGAGATGTTATCCAAGGTCGAACTCGCATACGATGGACGCGTCTCGTATGTCGCCATCACGCTCGATCAACTGAACCGGAACGGCGTCGTTCCCGACGATGTCGACAACTTTGTCAACCAGGCGGGGGCGATAGCGGGCGTGATCGTCACTCTTTTCTTCCTCGAGATGGAGGACGGGGTGAAAATAAGCTTCAGGTCGAAAGGGGACGTACCGGTCAACGAGCTTGCGAAGATGTACGGCGGAGGCGGTCATAAGAACGCGTCCGGCGCCAGGCTCCAGGGCGCTAAGCTTGACGAAACCGTGAGACGCGTCCTTGCCGACGCCGAAAGAATTCTGCCGAAATAAATTTTCATAATGGAGGAACAATGAAAGTTGAATTCATACAGAGAGATTTTGCCGCGATCAAGGCGGACGCGCTTGTGCTGGTGCTGACGAAAGAGGATATGGCCGATGAGAAGAAAGGCCCCAGCCGGCTGCTGTCGAAGTTTCCCGTAGAGAAGGCCGCTCTCGAGAGCGCGGTCCGCGGAGGGCACTTTACCGGCGATAAGGGAGAGATGGTTACGGTTTACTCGCTGGCCAAGTACCAGAGCGCATTTCTGGTCGGTGCAGGGGATGAATCCCAACTGACGAACGAAAGACTCAGGAGAGCAGCCGCCGCGGGGATAAGGGCCGCTCAGTCCGCGAAGGCAATTGCCGTCGTGGTCGCGGCGATGGATTCCGTGCTCGAAGGGACGAGTCATTATGAGATCGTTCATTCGCTCCTTGAAGGTGCTATACTCGGAGCGTACAAGTTCGATAAGTACTTCACGCTTAACGGCAATAATTCCAAAATCAGTTCAATCACCGTCTCCTTCAATTCCGTCGAGACTTCCATTGGAAAGAAGGCGGCCAGGGATGCGCAGCTGACTTGTGAAGCCGTCTACCTTACGCGCGACCTCTGCAATGCCCCAGCCAACGAAGTCTATCCGGAAGTTTTGGCAAAAGCTGCGGCAAATATGGCCAGGAAATTCCATGTCCGCGCGAGGATCCTCGACGAGAAGCAGATACGTAAATTGAAGATGGGAGGGATCCTGGCTGTCAACTCCGGGAGCGCGAAGCCGCCGCGATTCATCACGCTGGAGTACAAGGGCAATCCACGGAGCAGGAACTGGTACGCCATCGTCGGAAAGGGAATTACGTTCGACAGCGGCGGCATTTCTCTCAAACCCTCTGCAGGTATGGGTGAGATGAAGATGGATATGTCCGGCGCGGCTGCGGTGATCGGAACGATCCAGGCTCTGGCTTCCCTGAAGATACCGGTTAACGTGGTGGGACTCGCACCGTCGACCGAGAATCTCCCCGGCGGTTCTGCTTACAAGCCCGGCGATGTCGTCACAACTATGTCCGGAATAACGATAGAAGTCGACAATACAGATGCCGAAGGAAGGATTATTCTCTCGGATGCACTCCATTACGCGAAGCGCTACAACCCGAAGGCGATCATCGATCTCGCTACGCTGACGGGCGCGTGCGTCGTTGCGCTCGGTCACCACGCGACCGGCATGCTCGGGACATCAGAGGATGTTATGGCTCAGCTCAAGGAAGCAGGGGAGAAGACTTACGAGCGTGTCTGGCAGCTCCCGATCTTCGAAGAATATGAGAAGCAGATAAAAAGCGACATAGCTGATGTCAAGAATGTCGGCGGACGATGGGCGGGAACTATCACGGCGGCTCTTTTCCTTAAGAAGTTTGTAGGCGATTGTCCGTGGGTCCATCTTGACATAGCCGGGACGGCAATGCTCGAGGAACCGACCGATTATTCGACACGCGGAAGCTCTGGCGTCGGCGTCAGGCTCCTGACACAGTTCTTCAAGCAGATTGCCTCACAAAGATGATTCCGAAATTATTTACGCGTAATCCGAAACCAATTCAGTCCTCTTTCATCTAACAACTAGAACGAAAGGATGTCAAAATGGCTAATATAAAAGACGCTACGACAGGGACTTTTGAGAACGAGGTCCTGAAATCAACCGAACCGGTCCTCATCGATTTCTGGGCACCCTGGTGCGGACCCTGCAGAATGGTCGCCCCGGTCGTCGAAGAGATTGCGAAGGAGTACGAAGGCAAAGTGAAGGTAATGAAGCTTAATACCGATGAGAATATGGATATCGCCATTAAGTACAATATCCTGAGCATACCTACCCTCGGATTTTTTCAGAGCGGTCAGATGGTAGACAGGATCATTGGAGCTGTACCGAAGAAGGTTATTGTCGAGAAGATGTCGAAGACCTTTTCCGCTACTTCGGCAAATTAAGGAAAAGAGAAGCAAATGGCATTCATTCAGGAATCAGACAAGGCTGAGATCAAGGCGCAGGTAGGCGAGCTTTCGAACGAGGTAAAGATACTGGTCTTCACACAAAGCGGCGATTGCCAGTACTGCGGAGAAGTGCAGACTATACTGAAAGAATTTTCCCGGATAATCGACAATGTGAAGCTTGAGACGTACGACATCGAGGCAAACTCCGACCTGGCGCAGAAGTACAACGTCAAGCGCGCTCCCGCGATAGTTATCATGGGTGAAAAAGACCACGGCATACGCTACTACGGTTTGCCTGCCGGATATGAGTTCGTTGCGCTGATCAATGCAGTAAGGATGGTCGGTCAGTCGAATCACGAGCTCGCTCCGGAGACCGTCCAGCAGCTTTCGAAACTCACAAAGCCAGTCCATATACAGGTCTTCGTGACTCCTTCCTGCCCTTACTGCCCGAATGCCGTTACGCTTTCACATCAATTGGCTATGGCAAGCGATCTCGTCACCTCCGATGCCATAGAGGCAACCGAGTTCCCGGAGCTGGCGATGAGGTATAACGTTCGCGGCGTGCCGAGGACCGTAGTCTCCGTGGGTTCATCAGAAAGCGACGATCGTCATTTCGAAGGCGCGATGCCGGAACAATACTTCATCGAAGAACTCCTCAAAGCAGTTAACTGATTTGGACTTCGATCCCGACCATCCACTACGCAGCCAGAAGTGCCAGAGGTGCGGCGCGACAATGAAGCCGCAGATGGCATGCTGCGGCAGCCTGTTCTACTTCAACTGCGAATCGTGCGGCAACATAATGGCCTTGACGGACAAGATGGTCGCTGCTATGGTGGAGGAATACGAAAAAACAAAGGTAATCAGAGATGCATAGACATAGATTTGAAGCGAAGCACCATAAAAGGCTTGACTCGGCCTACAGGAGGAGGATACTTCCCCCTTCGACTACGCTTAAGAGATTCGGGCTTAAGAAAGGAATGACAGTCGCCGACATAGGATCGGGCTCGGGATACTTTCTTATCCCAGCCGCGAGAATCGTCGGCAAAGAGGCTGCTGCGTACGCGGTGGACGCATCGAAGGAGATGCTCGCCGTCATCGATGGGAAAAAGCCTCCCTCGAATGTCGTACCGGTTTATACACGGGACGGATATTCATTTAAGATCGAATCGGGTGCCGTCGATTACGTGATTGCGAGCGCCATACTCCATGAGAATGAGCCGGTTAGATTTCTCAGGGAAATTCGGAGAATAATGAAGCCGAATGCCACACTCCTTATCATCGACTGGAGAAAAGACTCGCTTCGCTCCGGTCCGCCAATGGAAGAACGCCTGACGCCAGACGAGGTCAAAGTATTTCTAAAGAAGAGTAAACTAAGGGCGATCAAGAGTGTGGTCCTGAATTCAAGGTTCTACGCGGTCGTCGCAAAGAAAGTCTAAGAAGACTGGTTATGAAAATCGCGAATCCTGTGTTGAAGAAGAATCTTACCAGATCCCTTTTCGTGGTGATCGGTGCCGCCGCGGGCTACGCGTACTATCATTTCGTCGGGTGTTCGACGGGTACGTGTCCAATTTCAAGTAACCCATATATAAGCACGATGTATGGCGGCCTTATGGGATTTACTCTCGGGATGGTTAAAGAGGACTGAGTTATGTTGATAGTAGTTTATATCCTTGTCGGACTTTTCTTGGCATTTATGGGAATGCAGTACCTGATGATTCTTCGGAGCAAGAAGAACAAAGGGAAGAAGGTCGGGCAGGTCGGCGGAAAGCTCGGGAAGGTCATGTCGATGGGTGGAAAGGCGATGGTGTATTTTTATTCTCCCTCGTGCAGGGCTTGCAAGTACCAGACACCGGTAATAGACAGACTCATTTCCGACGGGTTTAAGATACAGAAAGTGGACATATCCAGGGACATGGCCGTTGCCAGGAAATTCGGGGTCATGGCGACTCCCACTACGGTCGTTTTACAGGGTAACGAGATTGTGGAATTCCTGGTCGGCGCGAAGCCGGAGGATAAGCTGCGAAAGTTTCTTAATTGAGGAGTAACTTGATGGAGAAAGAGCGGACGTTGAATCTGGCATATGCAGTTGAAAGCAGCCGGAGTTTTGACGAGTTGGTCGACGATGTACAGAAGAAGATCGCGGAGAATGGGTTCAGAGTGTTGTACGTCCATGATGTCCAAAAGACTCTTCAGGACAAAGGCTTTACTTTTCCAGGATATAAAATAATCGAGCTCTGCAACGCGAAGCTCGCGCATACGGTATTGCAGGCCGACAGGAATATCGGCCTCATGATGCCATGTAAGATAAATGTCTACGAACGGGAAGGAAAGAGGTATGTGGTCGGGATGTTACCGACATTGATTTCCGAATTTTTTCCCGATGCTTCTCTCGGCGGTGCGCCGGAAGAAGTGGAGAAGGTGATAAAAAAAATAATAGACGAGGTGAAGTAACATGACTCGAAAGCCGAATAAGAAGAACTTTTTGGAGAAGAACATCCATTATATCGTCATCGCCGCGGTCGTTGTCGTTGTGGGCGTTGTTTACTTCAGCAGGTCAGGAGGCAGCAGCAGCGTTTCCGCTCAGGAGCTTCCCGCGGAGAACGCGGCGATGGAAGCGCCATCGGATGGAAGAATGGCTCCCAACTTCACGCTAACTTCGACAGACGGGAAGACGATCAAACTTTCCGATTACAGGGGAAAGGTCGTCGTGCTTGACTTTTGGGCCACCTGGTGTCCGCCTTGCAAGGCCGAGATACCCGATTTCATAAAACTCTATTCGCAGTATAAAGGCGACGGTTTCCAGATGCTCGGCATCTCCGTGGACCAGGGTGGCCTCAGCGTCGTGAAGCCGTTCATGAAGGCGTACGGCATCAATTACCCGATAATGCTTGCCGACGACCAGGTGGTCTCGGAGTTCGGCGGAATCAGTGCTATACCCACTACGTTCGTGATTGATAAGCAAGGACGCGTCCGGGCGTCGTTTGTCGGCTATCGACCGGCTTCTGAATTTGAGAACCTTATAAAACAGCTGACCAAAGAGAAGTGAGAAGCGGCTGCCGCTCCGTCATGGTCGGCCGGGATCAAGGTTAAAGGCGATGAACAGTTATCTTCTTGCGGCAATCGGCGGTGCCTCCGGCGCTGCTGCGGGCTATTTCATCGGAAGGTTCTTCGAGTCGAAGACTCTCGGTGCATGTCCGATACTGTGTAATCCAAAAGTCAGCACGGTATTTTTCGCCGTTCTCGGAATTATGGCGGCGACGAGCGTAAAGTAAGAGCATTTCGGAGTTTTGTTTATGAAGATAGAACTGAAGCAGGTCCAGGGAAATGCATACGTCGGGAAAGGCGAATCTAATCATTGGGTGCCCGTCGACACATCTGTAAATTCAGACGGGAGCGGGGCGGGCACAGGGCCGATGGAACTCGTGCTCATCGGCCTCGCCGGCTGCACGGCGATGGATGTCGAGTCAATACTCAAGAAGAAACGGGCCGATATGCGGAGTCTCGAGCTCGAGGTCACCGGCGAACGGGCGAACGAACATCCGAAAGTGTTTACCGCGATACATATTGTCTATATCATTCACGGCAACGTGAAGCAAAACGACGCCGAGCACGCAGTGTCACTTTCGCACGAGAAGTACTGCTCAGTTGCGGGATCGCTAAAAGCGAAAATTACTTACGAGATAAAAATAGTGGAGTAACGATCCATTGACCCACTATTCCATTAATCCAATTTTTCCCTTCTTGCAATGCATCGAGCCTCGTTCTAAAAGGAGATCTTCAGTTTCCCATGCCACTCTTTCCTGATTTTTTCCAGGAACTCTCGATGAGTGAGATCGAAATGAATCGGAGTAACGGAAATATATCCGGACTTCAAAGCGACCTGATCGACATCATCTCCATGATCCATGATGCGCATCTTTCCTGCGAGCCAATAGTAGTCCTTATTCTTCGGATCTTTCCGCTGGTAGAACTCGTCGTCCCATCTTGATTTCCCCTGTCTGGTGTATCTGATTCCTTTTATCCTGCGCGCGGGGATCGCCGGGACGTTTACATTCAGTATTGTGTCTTCCGGCAGGCCGTATTTCAAAACGAACTTTGAGAAAGTAACGGCCACCTTCGCTGCGGGTTCAAAGTTCGGTTTGTTTGTATACTCGAGCGACACTGCTATAGCCGGGATCCCGAGTATTGTCCCTTCCGTAGCCGCGCTGACAGTGCCTGAATACATAACGTTGATGGCGGTGTTGAGGCCGTCATTGATGCCTGAAATCACGAGGGCGGGTTTCTCCTTGAGGAGCGTGTTGATGCCGAGCTTCACACAGTCCGCCGGGGTTCCGTCGACCGCATACCCGAACAGAGATCCGTTTCGATGGAACCTGTACGCGCGGAGCGGAGTCCGAACGGTTATCGCGTGTCCGACTGCGCTCTGCTGTATGCTGGGTGCGACTACGGCGACCCTGGCGATCCTTTTCAGAAACTTGACGAGTGTGTTAAGACCGGGAGCATCAATCCCGTCGTCATTTGATACCAGAATGAGAGGTTTCTTCTTCATGCTTCAATTTAGCAAAAAAACGGCAATTCATGCGTGATTTGCTCGCTCTTCGAATGAACCTCCGGCCCACGATACGAACAGTGTAATGAAAAAATTTGACAGTTGACTGGAAATTGTGTATCATGGCGGAAGGATTGACGATGAGATCGGTCGAAAAGCGCCCTTTACGAGGCGCACTGTTGCCTAGGCGGATTTATTCCATATGATTCTTCTTAGCGCGGATCTCTTATGACTGGTCGTAATATTTCTTTGCCGAGTCTTATTATTCCCAACCGGAAGCGAGGGATAACTTTTAAATCATCCAATAATAGTGAGGAGTAAAGATGAACATCTACATCGGCAACATCTCGAGGGACCTGAGCGAGGACGAGCTGCGCGAAGCGTTTGCCGCCTATGGACAGGTTTCGAGCGTTAACATAATAAAGGACAAGTTTACGGGCGAGTACCGCGGATTTGCCTTTGTTGAAATGCCTGTGAAGGAGGAGGCGGATGCCGCAATTTCAGGGCTGAACGGAAAAGAACTGAAAGGAAGAGCTCTTAACGTCAATGAAGCGCGCCCGCGTACCGACGACCGTCGCAGCGGCGGCGGTGGTGGTGGAAGAGGCGGACCGCGTCGAGGCGGCAACGGCGGCTTCGGTGGCGGTGGCGGCGGACACCGACGGTTCTAGTTCGATCGGGCGGACGGTCTTTTTCAATACACCGTCCGCCAGTTCATTTACAATAACGAGCTCTCACAAAATGAAGAGCTTTCAGAACGATGCGCATCATGATTGCGCCCCCGGATGGATTGATGCACTTCTTGAGCGCGTGAATAAGGGTAACGATTAATTGATTTAGGAAGAGAGCGATCGTGAAACGTGGCGGCTGGATGGCCGTCTGGCACTGCCTTCCACGCCCGATCAGGCTTTCGGTTGTTCTGTTTTCTCTTTTGCCTCGATAAATTTCCTCGTTCATCAGATCAATCTGCCGTGCAGATCCCTCTTTACACTTGACGAAGCGATACCCCTCAGCCCGCACCTGACGGGGTGAGTGAGCCGTGCGTTATTTCTCTATTAAGTGAAAAGGATACCCCAGACTTTCGTGATCTGCGGGCTGGGGAAAAACATTCCGATACCCGATTGGGCGCTGAGGGGGTAACAGTTCAACTTGATTACCGCTTCCTTGGAAGAAATTTCAATGGTTACACTCAGACTGATTGGATGGAAGCCCAGGATTGGGCCGACGGAAGCTGGACGCTTCTTGTCGACCTGTGGTGCGCATACAGCTTTCACCTGGCGCACCTAATCGCTGACATTCCGCCTGAAAAATTCGGCATCACCCGGCGCATCGGCGGTGGCGATCCTGTTCGGCTGGAAGATCTGATTGCAGATTATGTGAAACATTTGGGACATCACCTGACGCAGATAGAGGGCTCCGCGGAATGATCTTAAGTGATAGTCCCGCACGATTCTCACTTGCGAAGGATCATTCTGACAAGCTCGTGGAAGAAAAGGGGGATTCCCCAGGTTGCCATATGTGTTGGATGCCGTATCTCGTCCGAAATTTCAGAATCGAAACTGAGCACAGGACGTTCATGCGTTCCGGCATTTGAAATCAATGTCATGCACTCTTAGAAGTCGTTTAGATAGAATTCTGCTGAGATCTCAGCGATCAGAAAAACCTTGTTCGTCCTCGTTTCCACCCATGCAACTGGATAACCGGTCTGGGAATCGTTAATCCAGCGGGTTCCGGTGATAGACGTGAATAGAACTGCAACCCCACCTCGAAACATGACCTGACTGTTCTTCAGAGGCTTCATGATTCCACACCCTAGGGACTGTCTGAAAATCTTCCTCGTCTCCAAAGGCGTATGGAATGGTCGCGGATTATAGTACAAATATGGAATCAAGCCGTAATATTTCTGTGGAGAAAATATCGTGACTACGAAGCTAACCGCAGAATTCCCCGCTGGGTCGTAGCTGTCTAAGCTGAGGCTCAGAGCTCCCCATGTTCCTATGTTGTATCCTAAGTCCAACCTTGCGGATATCTCTCGTCCTTTGATTTCCGGTTCGTCGATGACCGGTGACCTCGCGAAGCTCAAAGCTGCAAAGAAGGAGTTCTTCCACGGCTTTACGTTTTTTTGATCACGCGCAAGCGCGCGTTCCAGCTTCCTCCGCAGCGACGAGAGTGATCCCATGGGAATGGTCATAAATTCTCCCCGGTCTCCGCCTCGCCGTACGAAGACTTTTGCCGTTACCATCGAATCTCTGTTTACCAGGAAGACGGCCCATCTGAAACCGGCCACTTCTTTGAACAGGCCGAGGTAATGCCTTTCATCTGTATCGAGTGTGTCGCCCATGAGAGGAATTATCGGGACCAACCTGTCTTGTGCCCGCAATCCTGTGAAAGCCATGGCGGCAAAAAGCAAGGCGGCGAATGGTCTACTCATAACGATACTTCTTTAATACAAGGTTGTCCGGGTCGATCCCTTTGGGGATTCCCTGGGGGAAGCGGGAAAACTTTGAGGTCGATAGCCACCATGATATCGATGGCTTCTCCTCGGCGAGACGCCCGTCCATCGACTCTGAAATGGTGGAAGGTATGCCCGTAAGAAGCCACAAAGGAGCGGATATGATTAGGTACCATCCGTGCGTCGCGGTGGTTGCGGTCCCGGCGACAGTCCACAGTGCGAACAAGAGGGTGTTCTTCGAGTAGATATCGAGGCTTGCCCTCTTGATATCGGTAGAGGGTATCCGTATCAACCTGAATTCCGTCAGGACATAGGCTGAGCTGTCCTGGAAGGCGATGAATTCGCCGTCGGTGGTTTCGACAGCGTTCCCGGCCGAATACTCCAACGTGATCCATCCTCCGTACACGTTTTTTTGTGCATTCGAAGCGTCGGGAAGATAACCATGTGGTGCCTGGACGGAAGCGCATCCCACGAATACCGTCAACGCCGACGCGATCAGTATCATCAATGCTCGGGATCTAATGCTCGACATATTTGCTGCTCCAGAAATCTTGTTCGATTCGCGGTTCGATCTTCTTGAACTCAGGCGCGAGCAGCCTGAAAAATGTCGAGGGCTTTTCGAACATCATCAAAGCCATCTCCGGGTCTTCCTCCTTTTCCCATTCCTTGCGCATCCATTCCAGGTAATAGCCTTTCGTATCGAGGAAGAGCTCGCAGCTCTGGAAATCCTCGGGGAGTCTATAAATCACGGAATATTTATCGCCGGGCAGCGTGACGAGAGGGCCGCCGGTGCCGGAGAGCTTCTCCTTCGCGGATGCATCGGCGACCGAATCGCCCCTGACGACACTAACCGGAAGGACTCTGACAGGCTCGACTTCGTTTCCTAACTGCGCGAGCGCTGCATAGTCGAGTCTCCACAATCCACGCGTCAATCTCAGCTTAATGTTCGCCGTCTTTGGAAGAGGCGTACTCAGCCGGACGAGTTCGACATTAGTGGCGATCGGACCTACCTCGGAAACCTCTCCGTCCTTTTTCCAACGGCCGTCTCTGTCCTGTACCAGCACCTCTATCGTACCGAGCGATCCCCATAATTGCGACTTGATTGCCTTCGCGAATCCCATCTTGTCCTGCTGCAATCCGGCGATCCAGTCGCCGGTGCGGTTTCCCATGTACGCCAGTTCCTGGTAGAAAAGGAAAGTGGTCAGGAGCGTCTGCCGGTAGCCGAGCACGAGACCGAGTCTCCCGCCGGGAACATTTTTGAACTTCAGACTGATCTCCTCCTTCGATTCAAGGTTGGTAGAATCGGCACTACTGTAGCGCTCATCCCCGTCTACCGCCGAGAGTTTTTTCAGGCAGTCGCCCTCGGCCCCGGTGGCAGACGCAGGGAGGCAATTGCTGTCAGACTCGTAGAACTCCCCGGACGGAGTGACGTAAACTCGTCCTTTATCCGGCCGCTTCGCCAGAAGAAGCGCAGCGTATCTTATGACATGCGTCTCCAGAGCTTCATTGGTTATCCAGACTTCGAGGTCCCTGTTCGGAGGCTTTGCCCGGTAGAGTGCGTCGATGTCCCTCTCTTCGAGGGCGGGTGCTATCGCGGCCGAGAATCCCTCCGCCTGTACCTGCATCCTCTTACCGTCCCAGACGTAGAACGTAGGACAAGAGCCGAAGCAAGCCTTTGGATTGGCAATACAATAAATCGTCATGACCAAGGACACGCCCGTCATCAACGCCATTACCGCGATCTGCGGCTGCGGGCTGACCTCGTTCGTTTCAAATAGGGCGATGTCTTTGAACGGTATTGTGAACTTCCCGCTCTGCATGAGGTGCCGGTTATAATCGAAGAGCTTTCCTTCGCCGCTGACTTCAGCAGGCTTGCTGAGAGACCAATTATCGAGAACGTACACGTCTCCGTTTGTCATGTGGACTTTGAGATAATGCGATTGCATGTCGCCCAGGGTCGCCACGGCCGGCCTGTAAATCTGCCTGTCGACCCTGTTCATCGCACATCCGCCTGCGAGCAAGAGTAGGATCATGATACACCACAGACAGAAATCACTCCGGCTGAGAGTCCTCATAATATTGCCTCCTTAAATTGCTGACCGAATTTAAGGATAAACTGCCCGAAGCGTTGTCATGGAAATGTCATTTCTGCATGTAAATGCGGCGCGAATTCCCGAGTTTGCCTTCTTGGTATTTGTACTGCGGAATACTAAATATGTCCCAAGTTCAGGTGGCATTTATTTCGGGGCGGATTCGGGAGGCCCCCATCCAGATAAAGGAGTTTTCAAAAACACGAAAGGACTCAACGTCATGGACGCTCAAAGTGGGATATCGGTAATTTGGGTGATCGGAGTTATCGTCCTGTTTCTGATCTTTTTCTGGGGAATTAGAATCGTCCGGCCCACTCACCGCGGACTCGTAGAACGGCTCGGAAAATACAAGGATTTCGCGCAGCCCGGATTTCACTGGATCATACCGGTGATAGACAGGATGATCAGGATCAACATTACTGAAACGATGGTCGGGGCGGAGCCTCAGGAGATCATCACCAACGACAATCTGAATGCCACCGTCGATGCACAGATCTATTTTAAGATCAAATCCGACGAAGAAAGCGTTAAGAAAAGCCAGTACAATGTGAACAGCATCGAGACACAAATTGTAAACCTCACAAGGACGACTCTCAGGAACATACTTGGAACCCTGACACTGAAGTCTGCGAACAGTGAACGCGGAAGGATAAACAAGGAGCTCATAGACATTCTCGTCAGGGAGACGGGAAGCTGGGGGATCGAGATAGTTCGGGCGGAGTTGAAGGAAATCGATCCGCCGAAAGACGTCCAGGAAACGATGAATAAGATTGTGAAGGCAGAGAACGAGAAGATTGCTGCAGTCGATTTCGCAACGGCGGCAGAGACGACCGCCGACGGGGAGAAGCGTGCCGCGATCAAACGGGCCGAAGGAGTGAAACAATCGCAGATCCTTCAGGCCGAAGGCGAAGCTGAGGCGATCAGACTTGTCAACGAATCGGCAAACAAGTATTTCATCGGAAACGCCCAGGTGCTCAAGCGTCTGGAAACGGTGCAGGCATCGCTCCAGCAAAACACGAAGATCGTAGTTCCCGCCAACCAGGAGCTTATCAATGTCATCGGTGATATGGCCGGAATTGTCCCGCTGAAGCCCGGAGCCGCCAAGTCTGCCGGGCAATAGCCTGCCGCCGCTTCAATCATTTTCGTGCGTGTGAATGAGAGACCTGGGAGGACCGATATGCAGAACGAGAAACAGGATGATTACGTCTGCTCGAATTGCAGGCGGGATATTGATGAAGGCGATGACTTCTGCCCGCATTGCGGGGCAATATTTGCCGAGGAAGTGTTTTGCGATAAGCACCCGATCAAAGAAGCGACCGGAGTCTGCGTTGTTTGCGGTGTCCCTTTCAACACTAAAGAGCTTAGAGTGATGGTGCCCTGCGCTGAAGTGGGGGATGCAGAGCGTATTCTCGGGACGCCGGCTTCGTCGCAGCATCATTTCGAGAAGATGAAAAGCGAACCCCGTGATCAGTCCCGGTCCTGTTAAATAATGATGTCTTAGGAAGGGAATTGGCCTGTCGTTGAGAGGGCTCGCGTGTCCCAAGCTAATCGTAAATTGATTTTGACTCCACGCGTTGATATATTGAATGCGATTTTGCCGATATTTTACCTCACCCGTACGGAGTCTATCCTCTTCCGATCGGGACCCGCATTTCTCAAGCGGGAGAGTATCACTTGGCATTCCCCCGCAGAGCGGGGATTAGTTCGGGATTTAAAATTTCAAACTCCGGAGGAATTTTTTGCGAAAGAATCGCTTTAGGATCATCCTCATCATTGCTGCGATAGCTCTTACGCTCTACTACCTTTACCCTACTTACCAGAGTGGGGCATACAACAAAAAGCTTGAGCAGCTATCCGGGACGCCGAAACTTCTGGTGTATCTAAAGGCTCATCCCATGACGTCGATGCCGGACTCGCTTAGACAGGAATACCTGGATAGTCTGGAGCAGGTTTTCTCGGCCGACAGCCTGCGCTATTACGACGCGCACGCGAAAGAGATAAACAGCGTGAAACTGAAACGAATAAAGCTCGGTCTGGATTTGCAGGGCGGAATGCATATCGTTCTTCAGGTGAACGTCGTGAAAATGCTGGAGGATATGGCCAAGAACAAAGACCAGACATTTGACGACATAATGAAGCAGGTCTCCTCCGAGGTCAAGAATAACAACGCCGATCCATTAACGGCATTGGAGCAGGCATGTGCGAGCAGGAACATTCGCCTTAGCCGATATTACGGCGATATCCGGGACGACAACAGCCAGGTGATGTCCTATCTGACCGAGCAGACAAAGACTGCGGTCGATCGCGCGATGGAAATTGTCAGAAATCGCGTCGACCAATACGGTGTGTCTGAGCCCTCGATTCAGAAGCAGGGAAGTACAAGATTTATCGTTGAATTGCCGGGCGTCAGCAATGAGGCCGAAGTCAGAGAGCTTTTGCAGGGGACAGCGCTCCTGGAGTTCAAGCTGCTACAGCCCGAAAATGTGGTCGTGAAAGTTTTTCAGGCCATCGACAACGTAATGGCAGGCCAGCCGGATTCCCTCGCCTCGAACGACACGACATCGTCCTCCGACTCGACGATGACTGCCGCGCAATTTGCCAAGAAGCATCCGTTCTTTTCGCTCGTCAGAGTGAATTCCCAGACTGGGGATGCCTATGTCGCCGGAACCGACAAGGATCAGTTCGAGAGAATAATCGAGCGTCCCGATGTAAAAAGGGTAATCCCTTCCAACTTCCAATTCCTCTTCAGTGCCAGGCCGCAGGTAACCGCACAGGGGCAGCATTATTACGGGCTTTATGTAGTCAACAAGACTCCTCTCCTGACCGGAAGCGTAGTTACTAACGCACAGGCGCAGATTGATCCGACTTCGAATTCGCCGGTTGTCAACATGACGATGAATTCGGAAGGGTCCAGAGAGTGGGCGCAGATCACGGGCGCCAATATCGGCAAGCGAGTGGCGATCGAGCTTGACAACGCCGTCTATTCCGCGCCGGTGGTTCGTACGAAGATCAGCGGAGGGAGTTCGCAGATCTCAGGTATGGCAAATATGGACGAAGCGAATCTTCTGGCAATCGTCCTGCGTGCAGGCGCGCTTCCCGCGCCGGTGGACATCGTCGAAGAGAGAAATGTCGGTCCTTCACTCGGCGCCGATTCGATCAGGAACGGAATCACATCAGGCGTAATAGGAATAGCGCTGATTATCCTCTTCATGGGATTCTATTACCGGACCGGTGGTGTGTTGGCCGATTTCGCACTTCTGATTAACATATTCTTCATTCTCGGAGTACTGGCAGCCTTCCACGGGACGCTGACCATGCCGGGTATAGCAGGTATGATACTGACAATTGCCGTGGCGGTCGATGCCAACGTGCTGATTTACGAGCGTATCCGTGAGGAAATGGCAACCGGGAAGACGCTCAGGGCCTCCATCGACCAGGGTTACTCGAAAGCGTTCACGGCGATATTCGACGCAAACATAATTTCGCTCTTTACCGGAGCGATCCTGTATCAGTTCGGAACCGGCCCGGTCCAGGGATTTGCGCTCACTTTGATGATCGGCATCGTGGCGTCGCTGTTCAGCGCCATAGTGATTACGCGCGTTATCTTCGACATTATGATCGAGCGCGGCGCGACAAGCATCAATTTCGGCTAAGTCATAGTTTCGAATTATGATTCCTGGATTCTTGATTCAGAACTTAGAAATTAAGATTTAAGATTGGAGAATTAATGCGTTTCTTCCCGAGGACTAACATCGATTTTATCGGCAAGCGCCATATATGGTACATGGTATCTTCGAGCCTCATCCTCATAGGCCTGATCACGATAGCGATCCGGGGCCTTAATTACGGCATCGGATTCGTTGGTGGAGAGGAACTAACCCTGCAATTCACTCCCGCATTGGGCATCGGAGAGGTGAGATCCGCGATGAATAAGATCGGTCAGGGCGATTCGCAGATAAAAACCTTCGGCTCTGCAAACCAGCTCCTGATCCGTGTGAAAGCGTCGCAGTCAAAAGCCAGTACCAGCCAGGAGATAATTGGACAGCTCAAGAGCAGCTTTCCGAACACCCGCATAACCTTGATGCAGGATGACAGGATCGGTCCTGAAATAGGACAGGAGTTGAGACGCGATGCAGTCATTGCGATATTCTACAGCCTCATCGCTATCCTGATTTATGTCTCGCTTAGGTTCCAGTTCATCTATGCGGTCGGGGCGGTAATCGCGCTGTTCCATGATGTGCTTATAACCCTCGGCGCCGTAGCCATCTTCGGCTGGTTTGTGCCGTGGCTCAATCTCCAGATCGACCAGACGATGGTAGCTGCCTTCCTGACGCTCGTCGGGTATTCGATGAACGACACGGTCGTCATATTCGACAGGATCAGGGAGAATCTGAAAATATACAAGGGCGAGAATCTGATAAGGGTGATGAACCGGAGCATCAACGATACACTGAGCCGGACGATCATTACCTCCGGGACCGCATTTGCGGTGCTTCTCGTCCTCCTGATCTTCGGCGGAGAAGTGACGAGAGGATTCGCGTTTGCCATGTTGGTCGGTGTTGTTACCGGGACTTACTCCTCGATTTACGTTGCGTCCTCCATTGTGGTCGACTACAATGTCTACTTAAAGAAGGCCGACTTGAAGCTGGGAGAAAAGCAATCGCCGGTATTGGAGATCGAGAGGCCATATGAAGCTGCGGCAAAAAGAGCTTAAGGGCGACATAGTCCTTATTGAAATTGAAGAGAACATCGTCGGCGGACCCGACGCTATCAGTTTGAACGAAGAGGTCAGAAAACTGGTGGACGCGGGGCGAAAGAAATTCGTGCTCGACATGGGCTCTGTGGAACACATAAACAGCAGTGGGCTCGGCATCCTTATCGCAAGCCTGAATGCCGTAAGGCAGGCTGGAGGCGACCTTAAAGTGGCAAACGTCGGCTCGCGAGTTCTTGATCTTCTCAAGATCACCAAGCTCAATCAGATATTTGAATCGTACAAGTCGGTAGACGAGGCTGTAAAGAACCTCGCTTGATCGAACGTTTTAGGACGGCCCGCGCGATTCTTAGGCGCGGGCTTTTTTTGTGGAAAGGCGGTGCCTGTGGACGACAGGCGGGCCCTGAACCAGGAGAGATTTGATGTCGGTAAAAGTAATTGTAGGTGCCCAATGGGGCGATGAGGGTAAAGGGAAAATAGTAGATCTACTCAGCGAGAACGTCGATATAGTTGCCCGCTACCAGGGCGGCGCGAACGCGGGTCATACCGTCGTGGTGGGTGACAAAACGTATGTGCTTCATCTTATTCCGTCCGGGATCCTGCATCCGAACGTCGTCTGCGTAATAGGAAACGGCGTCGTGCTCGACCCTCAGGCTTTCCTCGACGAAGTAGCGTTCCTCGAGAAACTCGGCGTGAATGTGCGCGGCAGGCTTTTCATCTCTCACAACGCCCACCTCATCATGCCCTACCATAAACTCATCGATTCCCTTAAGGAGCAGGGCGCTGCGAAGATTGGGACAACCGGACGCGGTATCGGCCCGGCCTATATCGACAAGTTTGCGCGAGTGGGAGTGAAGATCGTCGACCTCCTCCATAGGGATGTCCTCGTGAAGAAGATTAAATCTAATATCGATGACAAGAACCAGCTCCTGAGCAAGATTTATCACTCGGATGAGATGAACGTCGACGAAATCGTCGACAAGTATCTGCAATTCGACAAGCAGCTTGATGAGTTTATCACGGACACTTCAGTCTACATGAACCGTGCGCTGAAGGATGGGAAGAGCGTGTTGGCGGAAGGTGCCCAGGGCGCAATGCTGGACGTCGACTTTGGCACATATCCTTTCGTTACATCTTCCAACCCGACGAGCGGAGGAGCATGCACCGGTCTCGGCATCCCGCCGACGGCCGTCGAATCCATTGCCGGAGTTGCGAAAGCGTACACCACGAGGGTGGGCAACGGCCCTTTTCCGACCGAGCAGCTGCACGAAGTTGGAGAGACCCTTCGGAAGATCGGCGGCGAGTACGGTGCTACGACCGGAAGGCCCCGAAGATGCGGTTGGCTCGATCTCTTCAGCTTGAAGTACTCCGTCATGATTAACGGCATCGAGGAGGTCGCGCTCACTAAGCTCGATGTGCTGGATACCTTCGACGAGATAAAGGTTTGTGTCGGCTACAAGTACGAGGGCAAACGGCTGAAATCCTTCCCGCTGGATCTCTGCACGATTGAGGACATCGAACCGGTATATGAAACGCTCCCCGGGTGGAAATCCAATATTTCGGGCGCGAAGGCCTACGGTGAACTTCCAGCGAATTGCAGATCCTACATAGAATATATCGAGAAATATCTCGAAGCTCCCGCCAAGCTGGTTTCCGTCGGCGCGACAAGAGACCAGACGATCGCTCACTAAGCGGGATTCCTTTAGGTTCTGGATTTACAACTACAAAGGCCTTACCGTGGAAACGGGGCCTCGTTCCATCGATAAGGCTCGCGAATCAAGTGCCGCCTGCCGCAGAAAATTCCGGTACACCCAGCCTGGCTCTTTTCCAAGAGATCCAAACACGTTTACCCAAAACTCTTCCACTGTTCAATATGGCCGTGGAGATTATTGGCAGCTAGAACCTTCTCGCCTGCCTGCTCCGGTCTATCATTCCTGCGAACATAAAAAAACTGCGGCAGTAATACGTCTTTACGTGCCGCAGTTCCTCTAAAAGGCGAACTGATATGCGCTCAATCGTTTGTGAATATCTTCGACCTGTTGTCAACTATCTTTGCTTTGTTCTTCAAACTCAATAGCCAGTCGTTCACGATCTGAGACTTCTGCTCCTGCATCAGCTGCTGCATTATCGTCATACGCTGAATCTTGAAAGCTGTTGAGTCGAACGGAGCTTTGCTCAGGAGCTGCATTACATAAACCGAGTTGCTGCCCTTGAAAGCCGGAGAAGTCTGTCCCGGTTTCAACAGCGAAGCTTGCGCAAGGAAGCCGTAGTCACGCCCGATTCCCGGGATATAGGATGACATGCCGAACTGTCCTGTGACACTGTAGTGAAGGCGCGAATCCATCTTCACCATGGCGCTAAGGCTGTCTCCGGCCGCAAGTGTTTGTCTAAGTTGATCCGCGTAAGAGACCGCTTCGTCAAACTGCTTGTCCCTCGTAAGGGTCGATCTTATCTGTGCTGCGACTTCTTTGAATGGTCTTACGGAAGCATCTTTTACGTCGCTTATCATGAATACGCCAAACCTCTGAGACACGTTGGTGATCTGACTGATGCCGCCGAGAGAGCCGTCGAATGCCCAGTCGGCTAACGTCTTATTGCTTCCCACAGATGGGATGTAGCCACCCTTTTCGAATGGCGGAGTCTGGTTTATCTGTTTGCCGATTGTATTGGCGGCAGTCTGGAAGCCGTCCTTCTTCGCTATGTATATGAAGTCTTCAGCGCGCTGTTTGATGTCGTCCTTCGTTTGTTGCGAAGGGGTTATGCTCATTTTTATGTCGGCGATCTTCAATTCGCGCGAATCCCTGCCGAGAACTTTTATGATGTGAAGGCCGAATTGTGTTCTGACCGGCCCGACGACCAGATC
>JAJZVO010000011.1 GCA_021845665.1 Bacteroidota bacterium
CGGTAACTTGCCGACACCGTTCCTCGGCGAAATTCTCCTAACCCCGATATCTCTCTTAAAATCTCCTCCCGTTTCCCCAGCAAGCTTTCGATGGTATTTCCCATAGATCTCCTCTCTTCTGGTTGCCCATAAGCATCCAGAATATGCCCAGAACCATCGAAAAATGCAAGACCACTCACAAATTTGTCGCAGACCCGTGTCGGTCTACTTCAGGCAGTATTTTGTAGACAACTCACAATGAGACTGTCGGGATTTCATAACAAAACCGATTCAGGTCCTGCACATCCGGCTTCACGATTTCCTTTACATGATTGCCGACTCCTGTCAGAGCACATGGTCATACTCAACCGGTGTGATACAGAGCTCACCCGCGTGGCGGACACTTGCGCCTGTCCGGCAGGCAGCATAGATTTGAGATGCGTAAACGCAAGGGCACTAAGATACTGTCGATGTCAACCTTGATGAGCGGCCCTGTTGACCAAGAGGGTCGGATGTAACATTTACCTTAACATAGTAATTCTTACATCAGCCAATCATAACGTCGTGGAAATCATTCCAATGAAACGCAAGAATTCGCCCGCAATCTCGATAGCCCGGACCGTGCGTGAGCAAGATCTCACGAAATAAATGCCGGCACAAACATTGATCGATTAGAAAAGGAGAGCCGATGCAAAAGATCTACTACTTTTCTGAATCGCGAGTAAGCTATGAACAGATCAAGTGGTCGCGGCTGGCAGCGATCGCACTCGTCGTACTCTTCCTCTCCTCACTTGCCACTATGTCGGCCGGCTTCTTCGGAGTTGATCCTCTCGGATTGCAGGAGCTTCGGGCAGACAACATTTCAAGAGAGAACAAAGTCCTCAGCGCACAGCTGAAATCGCTGAACGGGAAACTCGCAGAATTCGCTTCGGCGATGAATCGACTTAGAACGAGCGACGATCAGCTCCGCACCAGCGTCAACTTGCCGCGACTCTCTGCCGGAGTAAAGGAGGTATCCGTCGGCGGCGTGAAGATGAACACGGACTTTGGAGTTCCTCCAGGCGCAAACTCTCTGATATCCGGGGCGATGATATCGCTGGCCGTCCTGAAAAGGGAAGCTAATCTGCAGGAACGCAGTTACTCCGACATCCTCACGCAATACAAGGCGAACCAGCAATTATTCCGACACATACCTGCCATTGATCCGATCAGGAACGGAATAATAAGCGACGGGTTCGGAATGCGGTTCCATCCTATACTTCGCGTTTACCTGATGCATGAAGGGATAGATATCGAGGCCGAAGTAGGAACTCACGTTCACGCGACAGGAGCAGGAGTTGTGGATTACGTCGGAAGGCGCGGTGGATACGGCAACGTCGTGGTGATCAACAACGGGTTTGGATACTCGACGTTGTTCGGGCACCTGTCGAAACCGCTCGTCAAAGCAGGTCAGAAGGTAACAAGGGGACAGGTCATTGCACTTAGCGGGGACACCGGCCTGTCTACCGGGCCGCACCTGCACTACGAGGTCAGAAAGAATGGTGTGCATCTCGACCCGGTCGACTATTTCTTCAACGGACCACAGTTTAACACCGCGAGGCTCTACGCCCAGTTGGCTAAAAGGTGACAGTTGGACGGAGACGTCCTCTCCTCTCAATTGGCTCTCCCGACCTGGATTGCGGGTACCGAGATCTGTACTGACTACTTTGCGAGAACCGTGGCCAGCTTGACGACGCGCGGATCGAGTGACTTCTTCCTGCTGTTCACGACCTCGAGTGGCGTTCTTACAATCCGATCGTTTGCCAGTCCGACGAGGACACCGATCTCGCCATCGGCCAAAGCTTCGACCGCCGCTTCCCCGAGACGCGAAGCAAGTATCCTGTCGAATGCGCTCGGTGTACCTCCACGCTGCACGTGTCCCAGGATAGTGACCCTCAGCTCGAATCCCAATCTCTCATGGTTGTCGCTGAAGTACGTAGCGAGCTTCGTCGCATTGTACTTCGCGCCTTCGGCGACGACGACGAGAGCATGGTTCTTCCCGCGTTCGTAGGCGCTCCGGATCTCGCCGGCCACAAGCTCAGGATCTGTTTCTACTTCAGGGATTATGACGGCCTCGGCACCGCCGGCTATCCCGGCCATTAGCGCCAGGTATCCGCAGTCGCGTCCCATGACCTCGATGACAAACGCACGCTCGTGAGAAGAGGCGGTGATCTTAAGCCTGTCGATCGCTTCAAGGATAACGTTGAGCGCCGTATCGACTCCGATGGTAATATCGGACCCGTAAAGATCGTTGTCTATCGTGGATGCGATGCCCACCACGGGGAAACCGCGTTTCGATAGTGCGTACGATCCCGTCTGGGAACCGTTGCCTCCAATGACCACCAGGCCTTCTATTCCATTTTCACGCAGCATGTGAAGAGCTTTCATTTGCCCTTCCTCTGTCTTGAACTCCGGACAGCGAGCGCTTTGTAGAAATGAGCCTCCCTTCTCCAGTATACCGCTTACATCGCGGGCTCGGAGCTGGACGAAACTTCCGCCTACCAGTCCCGCATATCCACGGTTGACGCCGTAAACGTCCATCTTTGCCTCAATCCCCACGCGCACTACCGACCGAATAGCAGCATTCATACCGGGTGCATCCCCGCCGCTGGTCAAAACAGCGATTCTTTTCATGCCATCTCCATATTATGCTTACTTTCAGAAATGATTCTGCACAAGCCATGCCGGGAAGAACCAAAGTCACGTCCACAAAAGGTGATGATATGACCCCGCAGATAATATGCAAGCGGGACGACTTTCACATATCGACAGCCGCATACTCTTCCCTGACACAAGTGTACCACCCTGTAACCGGGCTATCGAATATTCACGAGGACAGAAGTGTACCGTGGACGCTTTCCGGGATTACCCCTGCGCCTGACTCTTTTTCCTTTTTAGTACAAAATACAGAGCTGCAACGACAATGAGCGCAACGATAACATAATCGGCCTGCCGGAAATAGGAACCTATGATATCCCAGTTACTCCCAAGAAACAGACCTACGTATGTCAGGAACACAGACCAGATCAGAGACCCGAGAAGGGTCAGTGAAGTGAACTTCACGACATTCATCTTACCGATGCCGGCGGGGAGAGAAATGAAAGTTCTAATTACCGGGACAACCCTCCCGAAGAATATCGAGAAAGCTCCGTACTTCCTGAACCACTCATTGGTCTTCTCAAGGTGCTTCTCAGACAAAATGACCCGGAGGAAGCTGTACTTGTTTCTGATGCTCACTATCCACTCTGCAAGGTAATACGAGAGAAGCGACCCTGCGACATTTCCCAGCGTCCCTGCGAATGCTACAGCCCAGAAATTGAATGTCCCCTGAAGGGCCAGAAATCCGGAGAACGGCATCACTACCTCGGAAGGTATTGGGATGTTCACGCTCTCAAGTGTCATAAGAATAAAGACGCCCGGATACCCCAGGAGCCGAATTGTTTCGATCACCAGATTCGATAAGAATTCCATTACTAGCCCTTCAACGAGTTAACGAGTGCATACCGTTCAACAGATTAGAATCAAGCCTCGATCTTCGGGGATAATGATACGGAATGATTCCTGAAAGTGAATATACAAGCCAGAGGCTGTGACTTTCAAGAAAAAGCATGACGGGCAAGAAATGTCCCGGCCAGGATTATCATCTACATAAAAAGTCATGTAGACTGAGAGTAGCACCTATGGACATACGGCCGCGAAGTATTCCTCGAGGGGTTCGATCCGTGTCTCAATGGCGGTGATTTTGATTTGACCGGGTCGGCAATTATTCCCGCCCTACGAACTAATCCTTCAAGCGGACCGTGCGCTCGACAAAAGACCCGGCAGGGACTGCGTTCTATCGAGCGGAGGGATGGTCTATTCTTCGCAGTCAGCTTCCAGGGGCTCGAACATCCCGTTGTCTGCGAGCGACGAGACGATGCCGTTGGCTATCTCACCGATCTCCCACTTATCCACCTCTTCGCGCGGGACGGTGTCGACGGAGGTGTTCTCACGACGGACACTTATGCAATCGGTCAGTCTTCCCTCAGCGATAAATGCGAAGCCACGCTCCCGTCGCCTCGCGATGAGTGAGTAAAGCTCGTAAGGAACGTCTTCGTTTTCCCACAGAGCTGTATCGATATCTTTGCCGTTGTATGCCTTGAACGTGACTCTGTATTCCCCCTCACCGATCATCACTACGTTTTGTACTACACCCTGATAGTTTTCCATTTCACCGTTTCTCCTGTTTGTCGGTTTAATTTCCATAACCGTTCGACATCAGATCGCTCTCGCCATTCTCCGGTCCAGGAGCTGATCGCTCAACTCCCGGCAGATAGCCGCGGCGATCCTGCCGACCGTCTTTCGCTTCTCCAGTCCTTCCGCTGCGAGATCAGCCTCTTCGGAACCGTAGTAAGCATCGATGCACTTGCTCAGTTCGCGATCCGGAAACAGGATAGTCCGGTTGTCTTCAATAGCTATATCGGCTCTGTAAAGGAGAAATTTACCACTAGTCTTAAGCTCTTCGCTTTCCTCGCGCTTTGTGCTCTCATCGTCGGGATAAATTCCGAGCGTCACCTGGTATGCATCCCAGCCTCGCCTGATAATGCTCTGTACAAATCCGTGATTTCCTGTCATTTGTTCTATCTCCATTTTGCACTGGATATATAACCGCGGATGGGAGGCGAAATCGTATCACTGGATGATAATAATTCGTGAAATGGTGAATTGGGGGGATGTTGGATTGATGGGTTGGTGGATTGGTAAGCCACCGGATTTCTCCACCGGCTACTTACTAATTGGCTACCACTACCTACTGCTTACTACTTACTACCACCGCTCTCTGCCTTCTGGCCGTTCTTCTCGACAATTCCTCTCGCTTTCGACAACACATATTCCCTCAACGCTGCCGGCTTGATTATCTTCACTTCACCGCCCCAGGACAGCACCCAGCTTCCCACTTCTTCGATTGAATTTACCTTCATCTCGAGGACCAAGCTCCCGTCGGCATTTCTCGTAAGCTCCTGCTCCTCGCTCCAGGTTCGGTTCCCGACGATATCAGCAACCTTGCTGTCGAATTCCAGAGCGACATCGAACACATCCGAGCCGCTGAAAAACCCGAAGCTCCTGGCATAATAAACATCGGCGGAATACTCTCGAGAACGAGCAAAATGCTTCCCGGTCGTCTCAATTTCCTTGATCCCACCCACAATAAATTGCTTGAAGATTCCCCCGGACAGCGCGATAAGTCTCCAGTCCTTGTTGCCGGGAATAATGTCGTATGGCTCAAGGGTGTACTTCAAAAGTCTGGAATCCTGGTGTCTTACATAGCTAGCCTCGATCCTTTCACGCCGTTCAATCGCAGCGACCAGTGCAGTGAAAATTTGCAGCGTCCTCTCTTCAAGCTGCTTCACGGTCAGCGAAATATTCTTCGGAAAACTGATGATCCCTCCGACGGAAGTCAGGTAAATAGAAAGGAGGGTCCGGTAGTCGGAGTCCGAAAGTGAGTGAAGGAGCGTCAGCTTGTTCTTCGAGCTATGGATATCGAAGCCCATCTCGCGAAGCTCGCGCAAGTCCCGTTGAAGCGTTGCGGTCTCCACAAAGAACTTCTCGCAGAGATCCGCTACCGCGTAAATGCCGGGGTTCTTCTCGACTAAGGACAGAATTTCTATCTGTCGGGCGGTCTTTGTACGACTGATCTGAGCATCTGCCTTGGGCATAACGATCCTGATATGGTTGGAGTGCTATAATGCGTGAAGGAAAGTTATCGATAGCGGCGGTTTTTTCAAACAGCAACACGTACCTTCCACGTAACCCAAGGTATCCGAAGCACGCGTAATTCATCGCATGGAGTCCCGCAACATCGGCCGGAACGACACGCCTAAGAAAGAAGCGGTGGCACCTACGTGTCTCTCTTCCTTTGATCCGTGGAGCTCTGTGTAGCCGGTCTTCTACGCTCTTACTTCACCGGCGCTACTTCCAGTACGACGAAAGAGTTCTTGATCATCTTAGGAAATGCGTGAGGGTTTGCCGCGGTAGGTTTCGGCCGCGGCCCGAATTTCGCCGTCGGAAGAAAGAGACGATGAGTCTTCGTATCAAGGGCTATGGTGCGCGCTCCGGGCTGGGTAGGCAAGTCCTCCATTACTCTATAAGACCCGTTCTTTTCCCTTTGCACAATTGTGAGAGTCCCTTCACCGTTCGAGCTGTAGACGCGCTGAAGTACCGGATCGTAGGCTGCACCGTCCACTTGCCCGCCGATCGGAAGGGCTGCGATGACCTTACCATCGAGCGCGTTCACTACAACCATCAGCTTATTGTGACACACCGGGAAAAGGACATGGTGCATTGGATCAATGGCAAGTCCGCTCGGGTGCTCTCCGGGCGAGAGCGGCCAGACGTTCATGATCTTCATGGTCTCCGGGTTAATCTCGTCGATCAGGCTCTTGTCTTCGATGTTGATATAAATTCTCCCTTTCCCGTCAGTCGCGGAGAACTCAGGCCTGCCGGTGAGTTTAATGGTGCCGATAACCTTATCCGTTTTGGCGTCTATAACGGTCGAGTTGGATGTCTCGCCGTTGCATGTAAAAACCCTGTGCGTGAAGGGATCGTAAAGGATTGCATCGGGGTCCCTACCGGTAACAGGAATCTTGGCGATGACTTTTAGCGTCTTCAGATTAAAAACTGTAACTGATGAATCGGCTCCATCGCTCACGAAACCTTTATCGAGATCCTCGGCCAGCGCAATCCCGTGAACTCCATCTGTATTCGGAATCACGCCGACGAGCTTGCCGGTATTGACGTCGACGACCTGTACCATCGTCCCCCTCGAGACAAACAGCCTTCCAGTTGAAGGATCGATTGACGGATAATCCCACCACGTTTCACCCGGGAGATAGATTTTCTTTATCACCTCATATCCAGACTTCGTGGTTCGAGCGCTGGATGAAGACTCCAAGCTGAGAAGGCACATCAGGCTCAAAACGAGCGTGAAATTTTTCATACTGCATCTCCTTTTTTTCCATTAAGCCACAACCACCTGCACCCCTACCGGCCCTTCTGGTACGGCTGCTTGACCCGCTTCACACCGTTGCTTCCCTATATACCTGCCGGACTGAAGACGGGATCCCTTTTGCAGAAATGCACCGAAGCAGCACAAATATACTCAACCTGGCGATTATTTCGTACCAGTATTGCCAGGCAATCGTGAAGTGACGATAAAAAGAGACGAGCCGCCCGGAGAACTAATACCATCCCACGAGAGTGCTCAAGTGACGCTTCAGCCGCTAATTACTTTGAACATCTTCCTACCGAGTTCATACGATGTAAATGGCTTCTGAAGGAAATGCGCCATGTCGTCAATGACTCCCTCAACCTTCAAGGTCCCCGAGCTGTACCCCGACATGAAGACCGTCTTTATGTTGGGTAGTATGTCTGCAATCTTATCGGAAAGCTCCCTGCCGTTTATTCCGGGTAGTATTACATCGCTCAGGAGCAAATCGATCTCGCCCGGATATTCTTCGCAAATGTCCAGCGCCTCCTCAGGCCCCGGGGCGGACAGGACCCTGTAGCCGTATTCTTCAAGGTCGTGTTTGATCACCCCTAGCAAGTCTGTCTGGTCTTCGACGACGAGGATCGTCTTGTCAGAGCGGAGCCTCTCGTTCGGTATTGCTTCATCCGGATTGCCGCTTGTCTCGGCATCGAAACGCGGGAGGTAGATACAGAACGTCGTTCCATCGCCGGGAGTGCTCCGTACCGTGATCCCGCCTCCGTTCCTCTTCACCATGCCATAAACGGCCGCCAGGCCGAGTCCCGGCGAGTGCTCCTCATCTTTCGTTGTGAAGAACGGTTCGAAAATCCTCCCCCGGGTCTTCTTGTCCATCCCCATGCCGTTATCGGAGAAAGTTATCATTACGTATTCCCCCGCTGAAAATCCGGAGTGAGTCGCGACAAAATTTTCATCAACTACAACGTTGGAAGTCTTTATGAGGAGCGTTCCGGGTCCTTCGACGATCGCGTCCCTCGCATTTGTAGCGAGATTGATCAGCATTTCGTACAGGTGAATCGGGTCGACACGGGCGAGCCACAAATCCTTAAGTGGAATAATATCAAGGCCTATCTTTTCGCCTATCGTCTTAAGAAACATATCCTCCATGCTTTTGATGACTTTGTTGACATCGACCGCCCTTGTCGTGACCGCTCCCTCTTCACCGAAGTCGAGGAGCTGCCTGGCGAGGTCGGTCCCCTTTCTCGTCGCGTTGAGAATTGCCTCCAGGGAGACTCTTGCGGGGCCATCCTCTTTCAGCGTTTTCCGGAGAAGCTCCCCGTGGCCGAGTATGACGCCGAGGATATTGTTGTAATCGTGGACCACAGAACTTACGAGTTGGCCGATGCCCTCGAGTTTCTTCGCACGAAGGAGTTGCTCCTCGAACATCTTACGCATCATGCTGTCCTGCTGGACCCATACCAAATGCGATATCGATCCATCTTCGTCGCTCACCGGGGTAATCATCACGTCTTCGGTATACGAGGTCGAGTCTTTCCGGCGGCAGGTGATCTGGTCATGCCATGCGTTGCCATCGAGGATGGTCCGTCCAATTCCGTCCAAAGCCTTGCCGGCTTTCTCGGCCGAAACAATAAGTCCGAACATATCGCGGCCATTGAGCTCCAAAATGGAATAGCCTGATAGAGTCTGGAAGGCACGGTTCGCCCACAGGATTTTGCCCAGCTTGTCGGTCACGACGATCGAGTCAGGTACGACTTTGAGCGCCTGGGACTCCAGATTGAAATTCTTTATCGTCGAGTCCGAAAGCGATGTCATCCTGGCTACGAGCTGGATCGAGCGTTTCCCGAGATAAGTAATAGATGCGGCCGTCATATCGACAGCGGTCTTTCCCCCGGCTAAGCTTTGAAGCCTCTCGCCGTGCAGCTCTACAGGTTCAGCGGATTTCTTTACCTCATTCAACGCCGCCGTTAGCCTGGTGAGCGAATCCTGGTCCGTCACATCCTTCAGCGATTTCCCGACAAGCTGTTCCGGTGAATCCGCCTCAAGAAGCTTCAAAGCCGAAGGATTAAGATAAACAATCTTTCCGTCGGTTAGTATCATTATCCCGTCGGGCGATTTCTCAACGAGAAGCCTTCTTTGTTCCTCGCTTTCTTCGAGCCTATTCCGGGAACTCTTCCTTTCCGTAACATCGTAGGCAGTGCCCAGGACTGCGAGTTCTCCTTTGTAACTCGCGGTAGCCGCCGTGAAATCGACCCAGCGGACATCCCCCGACTTCGCAACTATCTTAAGCTCGAAATGATTCGGCACCGGTTCCCCTCTCTGCCTCGCCATACCGAGTTCCTTGACAAGGTCCCTGAAGTCCGGGTGGACGATATCCCAGAAGTTCATCTTCAGGAGTTCTGTCGAATCATAGCCCGTTATCTTCACGCAGGCGGCATTGACATAACAGACTTTGTTGTTCTGATACATGAAAATGGCGGACGAAGCGGATTCGGCAAGGTTTCTGAACTTTTCTTCGCTCTCCTTCAGCGCATTCTCCGCCATCTTTCGCTCCGTGATGTCATAGAGCATGAATTGCGATTGGTTTATTTTCCCGTCCGGCTCACGGACGATCCTCCCCTCAATCGCGACAGTGAACCTGTCCCTCGTTTTGTGCATGACGTCGACTTCAATGTTACCCAGCACTCCCGTGGACCGGAAGGAATCGAGCGCTTCTCTCAATTTGGCCGCATGTTCACGGGATACGAATTCGATGAAGTCCTTTCCGACAACTTCGCCTCTGGAATACCCGAGAAGATCCATCCAGCTCGCATTCACTTCGACGATCTTCCATTCCGCATCGAGAAGATGGTACGGCACCGGGGAGCTTTCATAGAGGAGGCGGTAGCGTTTCTCACTTTCGCGTAAGGCGCTCTCTACCTTGCCGCGCTCCGATATGTCTTCGAAAATCGCTATGCCCCCCGAGGGAAGATCTGCCGGCGATGCTATGGGGGTGAAGGTTGCCCTTACATGTATAGCTTTGCTTGCAGTAAAGGAACGGTATTCCCCCTCATGAGATGCGAGCTTGCCTTCCAGCACCTTCCGGATCGTCGCAGCGAGATCTTTGTTCGGAAGATCGAGTAGCTTGAGTCCGATGATGTATTCACGCGGCGATGACATTATCGATGCAAGACTCTCGTTGCACTCCGTAACTATGCCGCCCGAATCGAAGCGCATTATGCCGACCGGCGATTTCTCGAATATCGTCCTGTATTTCTCTTCGTTTTGCCTGAGAGCGGACTCTGCCTCCTTCCTTTCCTGGTCGTCCCTGGCCGTGACCACAAGCAATTCCTTCCCCTTGACCCGCATGAGCTGCGCCTTAATCTCAACCGGAAACGGTGAGCCGCCACCGCGAGTAAATATGTTCTCGAAAACCGCTCCGTTACCGTCGACCTCTTCAAGCTGTCTCGTTAGGGCATCGGATTTCCCTCCCGCACTCAAATCGAAAATCGTCCTGCCGAGCAGCCCTTCGTGTGACAAGCCGAATATCGATTCGGCCGCTTTGTTTGCCTCGACAATCATGTAATCCGATTTCCTGATAATCAGAATAAGATCCGACAAGTCCATCAGGATCGATTCGTACCCCCTCTTCATTTCCGCGGTACCGCTTTCCTGCATCACCTCGCGACAGAATCCTTCCCGATAAATTGCGCCATCGATGGTTGAAGAGACATATCGGTAGTTATCCTCGACCGTTATCTCTTCGCCATTCTTCTTTCTCATCTTATTTACCTCGGAGCCCGAGTCTTTCGCAGAAGTCTCTTCCGGTGATTTCTTGTCGCGAGCTGAGACATAAATCGACTTCGCGTAACCGTCGGAAAGAAGTTCTTCTTTCGTGTATCCAAGCATCGTGGCAAATTCGGTGTTCAGATCCTCGAGCGAGCCGTCCGCTGATGTGCGGTAATAACCCGACGACGCTAGCTCCAGCAGCTCCCTTGAAACCAGATCGTTTGCAGGAACACCTGGCTGATCCTCGGGGCCTGTCGGTTCGGCTTTCGTTTTACCGATGGTAAGGCAGATGAGTCTTTGTTCACCAAGCGAAATTTCTGCGCCTTCGGCAAACACCTCCCTTTCTTCACCCCCTGCGAAGCGGTGAAGAGACTTTATTCTCTTCCCCGAAACAGCCTTGATGAACTCCGAAAGTGTGGTTTCCGAATCAGCTTCAGTTGCAACCACAATCTCGGAAAAATTGAGTCCCGACATCTTCTCTGTCGTATATCCGTAAAACGAGACGGCCGACCGATTCACTTCTACTACTTCACCGCTTTCCGGATCAAGGAGAACCATTGCTGCAGCGGCATTCTCGAATATCTTTTGGAATCGCCCGTCTTCTGCCGCATCTGGTCGAAGTTCTCTGCGTTCCGTAAGACCGCTGATAATTACAAACGCTGCTCTCCGCCCCTTATATCTCAGTCCCTGGGTTGTTATTTCAACTTCTATAATCTCCCCATTCTTCAGACGATGTCGCCATCCACGCCATTCTCTGATCACAGGTCCAGCATCAGCGGCTCCCTCCGCTATCGCGTGTTCCTCCGCCGGGCGCAAATCATTCGTGGTCATGCTTAGAAATTCAGAACGAGAATAGCCGTACCTGTGAATGGCGGCATCGTTCACTTCCATGAAACGAAGAGTTTCGAGATCATATATCCACATTGGAAGCGGACTGTTCTCGAACAGAGTCTTGTAAACCTCTCCTTCGGGAGTCAGAAGCGGTTCTGGATAGCTTTCGGCGGCTGTCATTTTTTATCTTCCTGGTTACCGGGAAAATGAAGACCGTAGAGCGCACAAGAGGATAGATTAGACGCTATACTCACATCTGCCTTCCATTTTCCTCTGTTTCGCAGCAATGTTTTTTACATACGCGGAACTTCGCAATAGGATTGTCGGAATTTCTCCGCATAACTGCAGTCTGGATTTATGCCGCCGTGACAAAAATCATAGGCGAGATCGCCGCTGGAACTTAATGGGAGCCGGACAATCGCGTCTTCTTGTCAGTGGGATTGGATATGCCGGTAAGCTACCCTTACGCGCAATGGCCTAAGTCAACGATATTGGATCACGGTGGAAGGGACCGTTGTCTCTATTGTCTTGGCTTACAGGTCCAAACTAGTAAGCCATCTTTCTCAGCCGTTCGATCCGGTTCACAATGTGAGGATGAGAAGCAAATAGGTTGGCGGCAGCGCCCTCCGTCGCATTCATCTTTCTTCCCAGCGAATACACAATACAGAGGTGGGCCGATCCACGCTTGATCGAGACCGTCGCCGCGGAAGCTGCTTCACGTTTCCGCTCCGCTTCAGCGTTGGACAATTTTCAACACGCAACAACTTGCTGAGCGCACCGGAGAGAATATCCTCCTTCCCCGCCGACTCAGCTATTCCTTTAGCCGAAATCGCCGCATTCCTCGCTTCGATGACCTTCTGGAGAGTGTCCTGTCCGAATTGCATTTCCCCTTTGACCGCCTGTACCAGGTTCGGCATCAGGTCGTGTCTCCGATCCAGTTGGACATTGATCTGCTTCCAGCCGCTCGTTACCTGGCCGCAGAGTTGGATCAGCGAGTTATACTTCGCTATGCCCCAGACGATCACGACGAATATCAGTACTACAATGAGATAGAGGACAAGCACACCAGCCTCCCTTTTGAATGGTCAGACGGACTAATGTCTGAAGTGACGAGCATCAATCCAGGCACATCATCCCCCACGATCGGTTGTGCCGGTTTAGCGCGATTCCTACAGCGCCCCCTTTCCAAGCTATTTATGATCGATGCGGGATTGAGACGAAGTACAGATCGTAACGTCTATAGAGGAGGTGATTTTCAGCCTGCGTTAATAGAAGACCACATGAAGGGAAGGCGCGATGCAAGATCTTCATCTGATTTTCATAAAGGTGGATTACATTGCCATGTTGTGTTAATTTTAAACGATCGACAAAAGAATTTCCGCAGGCGAGAATCCCTTCTGAGAATTTCTTTTCGAACAAACAACGAATTTAAAAATCCACACGGTTAGTCCGTCATTATGGATATCGTGGAACCCGGAGCACTGATGTTAAGAAAAGCTTGCTTGCTCTTTTTTATATTGACTGCTGCTTCTCCTGTTTACGCGCTCACAAAAACTCAAGCCTCTGCAAATAATGCCATATCTGGTAGAGTCCTGGATATGGAAACTAAACAGCCCGTTCAGTTTGCCAATGTAATTCTGTTCAGGGCAAAGGACAGCACGCAGGTAACCGGTACGATGACGAACGGCGCAGGCAGGTTCACCTTGACCGGAGTCAAACAGGGGAACTACTTCATCCGGGTACAGATAATAGGGTACGCAGTAAAACTAATCGGCGATGTGCGCCTTTCGAGCGCACGCCGCAGTCTCAATATCGGGAAAGTGTATCTGCAGCCTTCAGCTATTAGTCTTCCTGACGTCGTTGCCGAAGGGCGAAGATCGCCGATAACATTTCAACCGGGGAAACAAGTTATCGACGTGAACCAGATAAAGACGGCGGCAGGAGGCACGGCGGCTGATGTACTGGAAAATGTCCCATCGGTAAGTGTGGACATCAACGGTAACGTGAGTCTGAGGGGCAGTTCCAACTTCCAGGTTCTGATAAACGGCAGGCCCTCTATCATGAGCGCGCAAAACGCCCTGCAACAATTACCCGCAAGTTCTATAAAGAATATCCAGATAATTACCAATCCTTCGGCAAAATATGACGCGAGCGGCACGGCAGGTATCATCAACATAATCCTGAAGAAGAATTCAGACCTCGGATGGAGCGGCATCGTGAACATGATGGGCGGACTGGCCGATAAGTATGGCGGGAATTTCATTCTCCAATACAGGAGACCTTCCGTCAGCTACGACTTCGGCATCGACTTCAATCGCCGCACGTTCCCCGGTACGAACAGGCAGGAGAAGGAATTTATCATCGGGCAGAACACCTCGTACCTCAATTCGAACGGTTCGGTACTCTGGCAGCGAATTATCTCCGGTGTTCGCGGCGGGATAGACTTCAACCTGAGCAAGCATGATATCCTGTCGTTAAGTGGTAGATATGGCCGAGGAACGTTTCATCATTACTCGTCCCTCAGCACCGACCAGTTTTCGATAGCTCAACCAACCCGGCTCAATTATCTCAATAGCCATGACTTCAATAACTACGGCAGTTTCTATGGGATCAACGCGAACTACCTGCACAAATTCAATGATCACGGTCACCAGATATCCGCTTACCTCTCATTCAGGCGTCATAATTCGAACTCCGCTGCCATCAGCACCGCCACCCAATCGGATACGACGCTAAGCGGCACACAGACCTCCGAACTCGGTCCCCATACCGAACTGATAGGTAACGTCGACTACTCGCTTCCGATCAACAAAGCCGAGAAATTTTCGGCGGGTTCGGAGTTTTTTACGAGAAACTATCAAGACATTAACAAGCTTTTCTCGTTTGATACGACTTCGGGGAATTACATCTTCCAGCCTCCGTTCAGCCATACCAATGACTTCAAGCGCGCCAGGTTCGCAGCTTACTCGCTCTTCACCGACAAGTGGGACAGCCTGGCAGTCCAGGCAGGCATTCGTACCGAGTACACTTACCAGTACGTTGCGCAAGCCGACAGCAGTCAGACCTATACTTTCAGCCGGTGGGATTACTTCCCTTCTCTCAGCGCTTCTTACAATTTCGGATCGGGGACGCAATTCATGGCAAGCTATACCAGGAGAATCGAGCGCCCGGACGGAGGAGATCTCGAACCTTACTATTCATGGTTCGATGCGAACACAGTCCACATCGGCAACCCGGCCCTTAAGCCCGAACTCATCGACTCTTATGAAATGGGAATGCAGACATTTATCGGAAGCGCAACATTCTCAAATGATCTCTACTACCGTTCCACGAGCGACAAGATCGAAGACATAAATTCAGTCTACGCGGAAAACGTCACGCTGACTTCGGTTGCGAATGTCGGGAACGACTACGCACTCGGGTATGAATTCAGTCTACAGTTCACACCGGTTAAGCTGTGGCAGTCTAACCTGATGGGGACTCTGTACGACTACAAGATCAGTGGTGCAATAAGCAATCAATCGTTCGCCAGAGAGAGCTTCGACTGGGGGATCAAGGACAACAACACATTCACACTCACGCACTCAACTGAAGCCCAGCTGAATGTGAGATATCACAGTCCGTCGGTTACTGCCCAGGGAACATGGGGAGGATATTTTGTCACCGACCTCGCGGTGCGGCAGGACTTGATTGCGAAAGTGCTTTCACTGACACTCCAGGCAAACGACCTCCTGGCTACGGGACGGCGCGAGTTCACTTCTCAGGGATCGGGTTTTTACGAGCACGAGTTCTATTTCAAAGATGCGCCGATCGTGATGCTCACTCTTCAGTACAACTTCAACAGCTTCAAATCGAAGGGCGGCGGCGGTAACGGATAAAACATGTTTGGATTGATCTTCCTCATTCCCTGAATCTCTCCGCCCTCCAAACACTCAGCATTCGCCGAAACGATTCACATGCCCAAGGGTTTTCTCCTGGATATCTCAATTCGCTATTTTTCATCTGGAATTCATGTGAATAGCCGATATTGTCTACTGAGCAGACTGTCATACGGCATTTAGCGGGCGCAGCAACACGGGTCACGGATTCCTTCTTAAATTAGAAGCCCTCGTTCCCGGATAGCATGATTAACGAACGGAGAAGAGAAAACAATATGTATGACAGAACAGAGCAGCAAGAACTGCTGACGAGAGTCCCCGAAATCACGATCACTTTCTGGATTCTGAAATTTTTCACGACAGCAATGGGGGAAAGTACTTCAGACGCTCTCGTCTTCCACATGAACCCTTATTTGGCCGTTATGATCGGAGCGATCGGATTCGTCATTGCGCTTAGTCTGAAACTCCGGTTGCGAAAGTACACGCATCTCTCTTATTGGTTGACTGCACTCATGGTGGCAATATTCGGGACCATGGCTGCGGATGTCGTCCACGTGGCGATGGGTGTTCCGTACCGGATCTCGGCAACCTTCTTTGCCTTGATGCTCGCGGCCGTCTTCATAGCCTGGTACAAGAGCGAGAAGACTCTTTCAATTCACAGTGTCAACTCAACACGCCGCGAGATATTCTACTGGGCCGTTGTCTTCACGACATTCGCGCTCGGCACCGCTGCCGGCGATCTGACAGCCAGCACATTCAGGCTCGGCTATTTCGAATCAGGCATACTTTTCGGAATACTCATCGCTATCGTCGGAACTGCATACCGGATATCCCTGTCGTTCTCCGGAGGTAGCTATAAAGCGCGCAATGCGGTCATCACATACTGGACCGCGTACATCTTAACCAGACCGTTCGGGGCTTCGTTTGCCGATTGGATGGACAAACCTGCAAGCGTCGGCGGGCTCGGGCTCGGAGACCTACGGGTCACACTCTTTCTCTCGATCCCGATAATGTTCTTCCTCTGGCTCCTCGTTACGGGCCGGATTGACAGGCGGAGAAGGGCCATCGCTGCCGATAACAATTCAGGGGAAGCGTTCGAGGCAAAGTGAAAATTCACAGCCGCGTCCAGGAGGTTCGCCGGACCTGTCAGCGCTCAGTAGCTACACCGCTGCCGTTTCCGGTTTTCTTCGGCCTCTTCAGGCTGATGTTCTATCCTTCGGCAAAGTGAAAGCATCCGGGCTATCTGTGACGCCCGATCGAGGAATGCTCTATTACGGGAAAGCTACCGAACGAGATTCAAAGCATTTTTAAGATTGAAAAAATGGTCCAAAAAACTCAATTCATCCAGTAGCGCATAAATGTGTTTGGCAGGTAAATCAGATAAGGCTCATGAATCGGATCGCCGCAAGAAATACCTGCCCGATGGCGTAGGCTGTTTTTAAACTCGCGGTAACCCCGTCGTCTTGTCGAAGCTACTATTGAAGTGACCAATAGATCGGGCGCTTATCGTCGCTCAATGCTGTAACATATCATGCAGCCTGATCAGTAACTCGTCGCTCAGATACGGCTTCGAAAGATGATCGGACGCTCCCATCTGTATCACTGCGGTTCGCGCCTCCGGTCTTATTAGACCACTTACCGCGATGATCTTCGTATTTGATTCCAGAGCATGTATCATTGAAAGGACTTCTTCGCCGCTGAGTCCCGGTAATCCCATATCCAAAAGCACCAGGCGAATCTCATTCCTGTACGCCGTAAATCTCAGGACTCCCTCCGTGCCGTCCGAAGCGAGTATGACCCTATACCCGCCTTTTATGAGTACGGCCTGCAGAAAAATTCTTGATTTCTCTTCGTCCTCAACTACGAGAATGGTCTCTCCTTCCCCTCTAGGGATATCTTGTTCGTTGACTTCATCGGGCATTTTCTTAACTTGTTCCGCCAGCATTACTGCTCCATTTTGAATTGAACGCTTCATAATAGTTCCTCAACGATTGTGCCGACAATTCACATTGAAAAGCAGTCCGAAATAGCGCTTCTTCGAAAATGAGTGTGCGCTTTTGATACAACCGATGTGCGCTCCTGATACAATCGAACATCAATTTGGAATTATCGGCAAGCATAAAGTCCGTCTTCTTATTATTATTGATAACAAACAGAACCATAAAACATTGAGCACCGATTAATCAGATGAAAACTTTTGGTATTGCTATTCTCGGATGCGGTACCGTCGGAAGCGGCGTGGCCAAGATCCTTCTCGATATGCAGACCGCCCTGTCAGACAGGTCGGTCCGTCCGATTGAACTAAAAAAGATTGTCGACCTTTCTCCGGAAAAAAAATCTGGAAAGTACAACATCCCGCTCAACCTCTTTTGCGGCGGCGGGAAAAATCTGACGCCAGAAGAAGCTTCTGGATATATCTCAGAGCTGATAAACGACGGGGACATCGACCTCGTAGTTGAGACAATCGGTGGAACCGGCGATTACCTTCAGTCGGTAATTCTAAATGCACTGAAAGCAAAGAAACATGTAGTCACCGCAAACAAGGCTATGCTCGCCGAGAGAGGATCTGTTATTTTTGAAACCGCAAAGGAAAATGGAGTAGCTCTCGGCTACGAAGCAAGCGTTTGTGGCGCCATCCCGATCATCAAGTCGATCCGGGAGAGCTTCACCGGGGATGAAGTCCAGGAAATCTCCGGCATCATGAACGGCACAAGCAATTACATCCTGACGAAGATGGAACTCGAAGGGATCGATTTCAAACAGGCATTGAAGATGGCACAGAAAGCCGGGTACGCGGAAGCCGACCCGACGCTGGACATATCTGGAGGGGACGCGGCACATAAGCTTGCGATACTCATCCGGCTCGCATTCGGCAAAGAGATAGAATACGAGGATCTTATGAAGGAAGGGATCCAGAACATCGACAAAGAGGATATAGAAATCGCTAACGAAATGGGCTGCACGATCAAGCTGATCTGTTATGCGAAAAGGATTGACGGAAGCATATTTGCTTCAGTCAAACCGATGATGGTCAGGCGTGGAAACTTGCTCTCCCAGGTCCATGGGGCAACAAACTGTGTCGAGCTGATCAACAAGTATTCCGGCAGACACTATTTCATAGGTGCGGGGGCAGGCAGCCTGGAGACCGCGAGCTCGATAGTCGCGGATATCGTCTTCACGGCCCGGTACGGCGTAGCTGTCGACAGTCCTCCCCGGTTGCACCAGCTGGAATTGGTCGACGCGGACCATTTTGAGTTTCCCTACAACATTACTTTCTCGACCGAAGATCGTCCCGGTGTTACCGGTCTTGTTGCGACGGCAATCGGTGAACAAAAAATCAACATAGACACGGTGAGCCACAACCGGCGTAATAAGAAAGATGCCGTCTTTTCCGTGGTAACTATGCCCTGCACGATGCATCAGATCAGGGACGCTGTCGCATCGATCAGAAGAAATTCTCCCGGTTTGCTTACCGAGGAACCGAAGGCAATTCCGATTTTACAGTAAGCAAGTTGGAAATACCCGAGAGGAATTGCTCCCGACGATGATGCGGGTGATTTCAGTGAGCCGGCTATGGGCAGATAAAGCAGGATTTGATTCACAAGCTGCCCGCAACCAACTCGCGCTCCAGTGGCAAAACAAGCATTGCGCCTGATGTAAATACCGGATGATGCTTGATTGTTTTTGTAATGAGTCGCTATGCTCGCAGACTGTCAATCTTCAGACATCTCGAAACTCACCGGCACCGTGCTTACCCAATCGCAGCTGCCTTCGAACTCTCTCCCTTTTTGTGACGAGTCCTTAGAAAAATTACTGGGACCACGCACAATATCATGATTGCAAATGCGAAAAGGAAAGCGTCATCGGATGCTTGAACAGTCGCCTGCTGCGACACGTTTGACAGAATAAGAGCAGATGCCCTTTGCGTTTCGATTCCGGGCGGACCACTTAAAACCCTCATACAGAAATAATTCAGGTTGCTGAGCACCTTTTGAAATGCCGGCGAGTATTGGTTCATCGACTGGCCATCTATGGCCGTGTGGAAAAGGGTCCGTTCCGTGAATATCGTACCGATTATCGCCAGTCCGAAGCTCCGTCCCACCTGTCTAATCACGTTGAACATTCCGGATGCTTGTGCAATATCCCTCTTTCCAATATCCCTCAGAGCTATCGCGCTGAGCGGCGTGAAAATGAATGCCATGCCGAAGCCACGAAGATAGATCGGAAAGATTATTTGCGAATGCATCGAGAACAGGGAAAGAAATCCGTTCAAGTACCAGCTCGATGCCAACAGAACAATTCCAGCTATCGCGATGAACTTAGGGTTTATTCTATCGGTCAGGACACCGGCGAACGGCGCGAGGATGCCCTGTATTATTCCCATGGGAAGATAGACTAGACCAGCTTGGAACGCGGTATAGCCTATCGAGTTCTGAAGGTATAGCGGCAAAAGAAAATTACTTCCAAAGGCAGAAAGCCCGAATATGAAAAAGACCAGGTTCGACATGCTATAATTAAAGCTTTTGAACAACTTGATATTGATCATGGGGTGTCTCGACGTAAGCTCATTCACAAGAAACACGATGAGGGATATACCCGCAATTAGAAAGTTGGTTAGTATGAAGGTGGACGTCCAGCCGCCGGTGTTCCAGGCAGCGTTGCCGTCTGCCAGAGCTAGGAGAAGCGTGACGATAAAAGTTGTCATCGATCCGAAGCCGACCCAATCAAAGTTATGCGACCTTTCCGCTTTGTAGTCTTTTAGGATTGCCCAGGCAGCGAATACGCCTAGAATACCGATTGGAACGTTAATAAGAAAAATCGAGCTCCAGTCAAACCTGTCAACGAGATATCCGCCTACGATAGGGCCGAACGAAGAAGAGCCTGCAGCCGCTACTGCCCAGAAGCCGAGGGCCGTACCGCGCTTTTCGTACGGAAACTCTCGGAGAACAGCAGCCATCCCGACAGGCATGAGCATCCCTCCGCCGATTCCCTGGAAGACCCGGAAGAAAATCAAGGCTTTCTCATCCCACGAAATTGCACAAAGAAATGAACCGAGGGTAAAAATGATCAGCGAAAGTGTGAAAATCTTTCTGTATCCGAACCTGTCGGCGAACCATCCGGAGGCAGGGAGCAAAGCCCCAAAAGAGATAAGGTATCCGTTCAAGACCCACTCTGCCGTGTCTATAGGAATCCCGAATGCCGCCATTATCTTGGGAAGCGCCACGTTCACTATACTTGAGTCAAGGATAACCATGAATGTACCGACCATGACAACGGCGAGCACCAGCCATTTATATGACGATTGGTCAGAGCCCGCTCTGCCGGATCCAAACGAACCGCCCCTTTTTGAATTTTCATTCTTCATTTTGATCAGCTATTGGGAAGTATTTTGATTGATTGATTTGTATGAAGTTGCATTTATGGAAACGTCCCGTCGTCAAAACTGTTCCTGTGCATACACGCGGGTATTCGTATACTGAGAATTCCTCCTATCAACTCAAGTGTTCTGCTGGAGAATGAAATCGGAAATTTCTCAGATGCACATTCAACGATCATGATACGGGTCAGCAGATCGCTCTCTCTCTGTTTGAGACAACTGAAGCGTTCGAGGCAGGAGAGCCGCGATCCAGAACCAAGTTGGAACTGAAGTGCTCTCAGATTTGCAATTTTATCTTTGGTTTCTGGGAATTTTGTCACTTCAACGTTTAGACCGTTCGACCGTTTCAGTAATTACGTCGATATTATAAGACGAACGAGAGCATCAAAAGTTCTATTAAATGGTGACTCAAGAAAGATGTTCCAACTCAAAGGCTCACAATTTCTGTAGACACTCACACATTTGACTAGAACTCAACAGAAGTGCCGCACTTTCGTCTTTCTCGGCTTTCCTTTCTAAGACAAGTCCCGATAGTAAAAAGAATTTGAATCTTGTCACGGTGAAACCGTTTGTTCGCGATGCTTTCTTCTTTCTTGACACAGCCCACTCCGCGGTACCACTTGAGAATGACTGCTTTAGAACCCATGCATGATAAAGAACAGGTCATGCATAGATCTGGATTGATCTCTGCTGCCGAGAAACATCGCGCGGATGGCATGCTGGACTTGCGCATATAGAGACCACGGGCTCTCCACACGCCATTTCTGCTCGAGCATCTTTCCGAGCTCTTACTGCCATTCCTAAACCAACTATCGTTGCAAGATGGCAATCGATCCATTCCTGTCACGACCGTCTCTAGTTCTTCGCGCGCCCTTCTTTCTTTTTATTTTCCGTGGATATCTTAATGACATTTCCACTCATCGAATCAATCCAGACCTCATCAGTCTGACTGCCCTTCTTTACATCTGGTGGCCATATGTACATACCGGATTCGTGCTCCCGTTCGGCCTCCATCACTTCCCCTCCAGGAACGGCTTTCATAGCAATGTTCTCCGATTGCGATTTAGTGACTTCCCACTTTTGCGACGCTGCTTTCTTGTGACCATGGCCGCGCTCCGTTTCGCTCACGCTTTTCTTCTTTTCATTTGCAATCTTGATCACCATACCTGACTCCGGATTTACTCAGACTTCCTTCAGGCCTCCGTTCGCGCGGACGTTGAATGACCAAGCATGCTTCCCGTTCTCTTTCTCGTATTCTCCATTGACTATTTTCCCTCCATTTACCGCTGCCAACGCCGTCTGTTCTGCCTCAGTTTTCGTAACCTTCGGTTTCACCAGAGACGCTCCAATGTTAATCACGATGCGTATTGGGGGCTTCGAATTTTATGGCATGGCACCCGGTTGTATATTTGAAAGTCGAGCAGCATAGCGGACCCGGCGGGTTTAGGTTTGGTTACGAGAGATCTCAAAATAGGATGCTAAGGAATGAACGACGAAAGAATAAGGGCATACAGGGACGCCGCTCTGGCTATGACGTCGGGACGTTTCAATTTCGATATATCGGTAGCAGGCGAGGACGAAGTCGCAAGTCTCGGAAGGGCTCTTCAGGACCTCGGTTGCTATCTTGAGAAGAAGTTCGCTGAGATCAAAGCTCTTACAACCGCCACCGAGAAAATCAATTCGGCGTTGGTAGTGGAAGATGTTTTCAACTACGTGTATGACTCGTTCAAGGGATTGATTCCATACGACCGGATTGGAGTGTCGCTATTGGATGAAGACGGCGCCACTCTACGAGCGCGCTGGGCAAGGTCCGAGTCATCCGATATGCGCATAAATCCGGGATACTCGAGATCCTTGCAGGGTAGTAGCCTGCGTGAAATTTTCAGATCGGGCAAGCCGAGAATCATCAATAATCTCGTGTCCTACTTGGAGTCACATCCAAATTCAGACTCGACAAGTAAGATTGTGGAAGAGGGTATACGATCGAGCTTGACATGCCCGCTGATCGCTATGGGCAAGCCGATAGGAGTCATTTTCTTCTCCAGCATGAAGCCGGAGACATACAAAGACGTCCATATTGATGTTTATCTTCAAATCGCCGGCCAGCTCTCCGTCATCGTGGAAAAAAGCAGGATGTACCAGCAGCTCCTCGACTTAAATGAGTTAAAGAATAAATTCCTAGGCATAGCCGCGCACGACCTCCGAAGCCCAATCTCGGCAATATTGGCATCGATAGAGATGATACTCGAAGGAGATTATGGGCCGGTAAGCGAACCGATAAAGGACGCACTCAAAGTTATCGAGACTTCTTCTTCGGGAATGCTCAACCTCATCAACGACCTTTTGGACGTGAGCGCCATAGAATCCGGCCACCTTGAACTGAAAGTTCAGCCGGTCGATCTCGATGATTTTCTCCAGGGTTGTGTTAGCATGGGCAAACATCCAGCCGGCAAGAAATCTATTAGACTCGAGCTCGGCTACCATCAATACCTTCCAAAGGTTCTGGCCGACCACGACAAATTGAAACAGGCAATGAGCAACCTAATTTTAAACGCCATCAATTACTCCGGACGGGATACGAAGATCACCGTCTCCGCGCGGCCCGAGGGGAGGTATGTGGTAATATCAGTCGCGGATCAGGGACAGGGAATTGCACGGGATGAGCTGAAAAAGCTCTTCAAGGAATTCAGCAAGACGAGTTCCCGTCCCACAGAGGGGGAAGCCAGCACGGGGCTCGGTCTGGCGATCGTAAAACGCATAGTCGAGGCTCATGGCGGGAAAGTATGGGCAGAGAGTGAATTGAAAAAGGGCTCAACTTTCTACATCACGGTGCCGGTCGCTCCAGATGACAGGACTGAATAATATTTCCCGAGAAACTGGGATCGCTTGTTAAACGTAACATCCGTTTCGCGGTTGGTAAAGCTGCGGGCCGGGGAAAGGATGGTATGCGGTTTAAGCTTTACTCGCCCTTCTCTTTCTCGAATCCTGATCGTTTCATGGTTCCCCACCCGGCCGCTCCGCGCATGTAGTCTATCCCTCCTTTCACTCGCCACCAAGCGGTCATCTGCCGGTAACCGAAATTCTCGAGCACGGCAAAAAGGACTAGCTTCACGAGGTCACTCGCCCCGGGGTACCGGTGAAATGTGTACTCCTCCAGTAATATGGCCCCGACGGATAGAAAAATTCCGTAGAGTACCGCGACCACGAGGAACAGTATGAAGAATCTTACTTCAACGATGTGCAGGTAGAAAGAAATGGAGACGAAAATGACTCCGGTAAGTTCGACGAACGGCCCGATCATCTCGAAAAAGAAATAGTAAGGGAAGGCAAGCATTCCCACCACTCCGTAGGAAGGGTTCAGAAGCATTCTTTTGTGGATGCGCATCGTGTCGATCAAACCACGGTGCCACCTGTTGCGCTGGTTGCTTAGCGTTTTGAGATCCTTCGGCGCCTCGGTCCAGCAAACGGGATCCGGTACAAACACGACGCGGTAGTCCTGTTTCTTTTCATGCAATACTCTCTCAAGCCTTGTAACCAGTTCCATGTCTTCGCCAACGGTATGGAGACTGAATCCTCCGCATTCGATAAGAGCCACGCGCTTGAAAAGCGCGAATGCACCGGAGACAACCATAAGGCCATTTACCGCTGACCATCCAACTCTCCCCGTGAGAAACGCCCTGAGGTATTCGTTGACCTGAAACATTGCCAGCCATTTCTTCGGCAGGTGCACCGATTTAATGGACCCGTTCTCGACTTCGCAGCCGTCCACGATCCTGACAATCCCTCCTGTCGCGACCACCCTCTCGGGATCTTCAAGATATGGTTTCACAACCTTCAGAAGCGCGTCTCCTTCAAGAATCGAGTCAGCATCGACCGTACAAACAAGTTTAGACTTGGAGATGTTCACGCCACAATTCAGGGCGTCGGATTTGCCTCCGTTCACCTTATCGACGACGACAAGATCCCTGAAAGCGCTGTTCCGCGACCGATATATCCCCATCACGCTTTTCGTCGACAGACGCGGAATGTAGCTTTGTGCGACACGCACCAGATCGTATTCCTTGATAAGGAGCGCCATCGTAGAATCGATTGAGCCATCGTTGATTACAATGACTTCGAGTTTAGAATAATAAAGCTTAAGCAGCGCATGCACGCTTTGCAGGATCGACTTCTCTTCGTTGTATGCGGGAACGAGTACGCTGATCGATGGAGCGAACTCGGACTTAAGAATTCCTCTGTAGTCGAACATCGTATTTCGTCTTATGTATTCGAGGAGCGAGGGGAGCGCTACGACGAGGAGGATCAGATAGACGAGATTGATAAGTATGAAATATATAATGACGAAATAACTGTACAAAACTGCAAGCTCTCTCCAGATCTCGGTTACCACTGGAACTCCAGAACTCTTTGAGCAATCCCGATATTGAAATTGTCCATCACTTCCGTGGCTGCCGCTCTCGTTCCAGGAAGATCAGAATTTGTCGCTTTGGAAAGGATTGATAGTCCTTCCTTTCCGAACTTGGTGAGCGCGTAGCCCGCGTGCAATCGCACCTCCCGGCTTGAATCACCAAGCATTGCGGCCAGAAGAGGGAGGCCCTGTGGATCCCCAAGTTCGCCCAAAAGCAGGATGCCGCACGCTCTGATTTGCCAGGATTTGCTGGTCAGCGCCTTCAATCCCGCATGAACAGCTCTCGGATCGCCGATCGCAGAAAGCGAAAGGAGAGCGTAGACCGATTCATCTGCCTTTTCTCCAGTCGTGATCTGAATGAGAGTCGGCACAGCCGGTATCCACCTCAGAATGCCAAGCATCTGGATGGCGAATTTTCTTGAGTTGTCCCCTTTGATGTTGAGTATTGGCATAATGAAGTCGGCCGCGTGCCCGTCCTGGGCAAGAATGATCGTCTCCAGGCCCATCGCGGTCAGAAGCGTTATTTCGGGAAGGGATTCTAGCATGAAGGGAAGGATCTCAAAACCGCCAATATCCAGGCCAGCTTCAAATGCCTGGACCTTGAGCATTTCATCGGCATCTGAAAGAAGCAAAAGCATATCTTCCAGCGATTCTAAATTGCGCATCGTCCTTAACTCTGAAACAGCGGCGGATCTCTTCCACCAACGGTAATCTCTGAGTTCCTTCATTGCCTTGTGGTGAAGCCCAACCATAGAATACAATTTTCTGACGTTGTCCAGCTCCTCGCCGGAGAGCTCCTTTGCTAATTTCATGAACGCGCTGCGCGCAGCATGGCTGCTACCCGAGGTTGAGAAGTTCCACTTCCTCTTGAGTCTCTCTTGAAAAGCGGCTGCTGCTCTTTGGAGGTCCACTTCCTCACTTCCTAATAGGAGCGTGAGCAACTCGCCGAAATAATACGCCTCCATTGTGCGACTGCGTTTTAAGCGAAAGGTCTGGACGCTTTTCCGGACCAATAGGTATAAAGAAAGCGAAACGATCAGGATTAAAATCGTGGCGATCGCAACGAAGACTCCGAAGAAAATCATTCCGAATGCTTACCAGCGATAAGTCAAGGTGACTGCGTTCTCTAACGTGTTTGACCCGGTACTCCATTTTGATAATCCGGAGTCCAGTCTGATGCCATAGTGGCGAGCGAAAAAGTAAATTACGGTCCCATATATTCCGCTCGCCTTGATATTCTGAATATACGTTTCGCTGAATTGATTGTAGAAATCAGCTCCGCTGTATCCTCCGAATTGCAGTGCCAGGCTGGATGTCAGCTGGAAATTTGCGCGCAAGGCCACGCTTTCTGAATTGCCTGTTTGTGATTGTCCAAGGTAGCCCTTCGCCGAGAGCCAGGATTCCGAACCGAAATAGTAATCGAGCGAGGCCAAGAAGACATTTACGGTCAATGACGGAAACTCCATGTACGCGTATCCTGCGCTGATCGAAAACGGGGAGTAGATCTTGTAGGTCAATTTCGTCGATGCTTCGAACTTCTGAGCGGTGCGGGTTGAAGGGCCAACCAGCAGATCGGCGTTAACGGACACGTAATCGGATACGGTGCATGTCCCTCCCAGAGTTCCCGCGTAATCATTGGAGTCATAGAAGTGGCGGGATTCTACTCCAAAAAAGCCTTCGATGGATCTGTTGAGGTGGGTGTTGTATTGAATCTTAGCGATTGTGTTCGGATCGCGATTCGGCGACTTGAACGACTCATTATAGTAGTATGCGGTTATGTCGTTTGCATAAAGTCCTCTAACCTCTTCCAACAGGGAAGCAGCCGCCTTGTCGTCGGGGTCGGCGGACACGAGCCGCTCTGCAGCGGACTCCGCCTCACGATATTTCAACTCCTGCTTCAGCGCGAGCGCTTTCAGCATCAGGGCAGTAGTCTGATTCGGATAAGCAGAGAGTACCATGTTTGAATACCGGAGGCTCAGTCGATTATTGTTTGCCCACAGCGCCACTCTGGCAACTGCGATGGAAGCGGTTGTGTCGCGCGGATAGAGCCCGGCCAGCTTAGTCAGAATCTGCAGCGCCCTCTCGTAGTTCTTGTTCCATGATACTGTAAGGCCGAGTCCAAGGATCGCATCGTACGAAGTGCTGTCTTTTCTCAAAACCGACTCGTAGACATCTATCGCGGAGTCTCTTTCGCCCAACCATGACATGATCCTGGCCATCGCCATTCTAACGTCAAGATTATGGGGCTCGATAATTGAAAGTCGTTTATATAGCGCCAGCGCCTGGGACAGCTTGCCGGACTTTTGGAGAGTCATTGCGCTGTCTGCTAGTGCGTTTGTTCCGTGTGCATTTTGGGCCTGAGCTCCTGTAGTGGCAAGTACTAACCAGCCTGCTAAAAGGAAAGCGATATGAATGCGCTTGAACAGGATTGGCTTAAACTTCGTCATGTCGGTCCAGGAGCTTGTTTATTCTTACGACCAGTTCCTTTGGGCTGAAGGGCTTAGTGATATAATCGTCAGCTCCAAGCTCGAGTCCTAACACTACATCCGTCTTGCTTGAAAGTGAAGTCAACATAATAACCGGAATGTTACGGGTATTCACATTTTTCTTTAGCTCGGCCAGAACTTCGAACCCATTCATAACCGGCATCATCGCGTCCAGAACGATAATGTCCGGTTTTACGCCGCTGAGGATTTCCAACCCTTCACGACCATTAATCGCGCGGCGTACCTCGAATCCCGTGTTCTTCAACTTGAACAGAACTATTCGCGCGATCTCGTCGGAGTCTTCCATTACAACTATTGATTTAGGCATGCCTCGTGCCCTCCGGTACTTTTTGGTTCATCATCACCAATCAGAGTTTTGTGCGATGCTCTTGCTTCGGTCAAGCTAAATATTCCTGATTCGCGGGCATTGATCCAATGTATACGTTTGGAGCAGTTTTATGTATGGCTCCACGCTCAGAGATCTGGGGCAACTCAAACACCTTCAGACGTTTGTCAGGAAGGACAGACATAGAAGCCCCATCCCGGATGAAATGGGATTTCAGTGTGGGTTTGAAGACGCGGGGAATGCCAAATCCTGCAGGCAAGAAGAATGCTGCCAATGTCCATGCCGTTAGCTTCTGCTTACTCTTAAACATGATAGCACCGTCGATTAATGTTCCGTGACAGTCCAACTGCAAACACTGAATAACATGTTCATATCCGACGCGTGTACCACTCCCTCCCGCAGGTAACACGACTCTGATATGAGACATTTTACCGATAACGTCCTAAACCAGTTTGTACAACGAGGTATACTCAGGTGCCTGCAAAAATATATCAAGTCCGCGTTTCTTCTTATAAGTGTGTCAGGGGACACGTTGTTTCCCGGGGTCAGGGCCGCCTAATTCCCTACCTGTTTAATATCGGTTACAAGTTTAGTTCACCGATTTCTTAGAGTCAAGATTTTTGAGATTGCAGGACATCCGGATATCAAGACAACAATGATATATGCAAAAGTACGACTGGAATCGCTACGGAACGCGGTAAGGATGCTGGAGGAAAAGGGATTACCAGTTAGGAAATGATTAGTAAAACTTGATGAGGAACGGTGAAGCAGGACGCTGAGGAGAAAATCGCTGAAAAGGATTGAAATCTCTCGTGCCCGGGACAGGGCTCGAACCTGCACGGCCTTGCGGTCACTAGACCCTGAATCTAGCGCGTCTGCCAATTCCGCCACCCGGGCTGCTAACTTCTCAAACTCTGCTTGAACTTCGAAGCCGTAGACTTGGATATTGTGCAAATAATATATGCGATTCCCGATGTTTAAACAACCTTTGAAAAGTGGACGGGTCTGCGACAAATTTGTGAAACTATCGCCATTCATTTAAATGAACGGCTCAAAAAGTCTCAAAACCCCATTCGGGGTTTCGGGCACCTTCACAGGCGTCCATTTTTAATGGATGCCGATGGTGCGTTATATTTTTGTCGCACACCCAAGGTGGACCGGGGCTGGAAAACATTCAATCAAAGATAAATATCTCAGCCGCGCCGTCGAGAGCGCGGCTGAAATTGACCGACTTACACCCCCAGAACTAATCCTTCGGATGTATCATCGACTCGATGAAGTTGGCTACATCCTTGTGAAGCTGAGGCATCACTTTCGGATTTACGTACACCATGTGACCCGAATAGAAATACTTGAAGTGTACCCTCTTAAGGAGATTCGGGATATTATTGCCGAGGTTGTCAACCGTATACTCGGTAGCGTAGAACGGTGTTGCAAGATCGAAGTAACCGTTTAACATCAAAATATTGAGATAAGGATCCTTCGACAAAACGTCGGCAAGGTTGGGAGCCACGTTGGGATCGCGGAAGCCGAAAGACCTGCGTCCATACTGGTTCCAGTCCCACTTGAATCCCTTCATACCATATGCATCAATACGGTAATAATACTTGGTGGGATATTTCAAATCATTATAAAGATAATCCAGAAAGCCTGTTATGAACGGCGGGCTTATCTTGACGCTTTGAGGATCATATCTCGAATATTCGCCTATCATATCCGACTCAGGTCCCGTGAATCTCGCGTCGAGCCTGCCTACTGTCTCCCCGCGGCTGCGAAGAAGCTCGGCAGTGAACTGGGGCTCGCTCAAACGCAGATCGGCGCGTGACCAATAGGTTTTCGATATGCCTGTATATTCATGTAATTTGTCCAGCACATCATTGTATTCGGTGCTGTCTATCGATGCCCCTTTGAAGAGAGCGTTGGCATATTCGTCTCTCGCGAACTTCCTCACCTTTTCCAGGAATGCCGGGAGATCCTTGGGCTTATTTGGAAGTGCGTTGTGGTACCATGCTACCGCTGCATACGAAGGGAGGTAAAGTATATACGGTAGGTCGTTCCCGGGTGCGAATGCCAGCGTCTCGAAGTTCCAAACGGTGGAGAGGAATATTACGCCGTTTAGTTGAATGCCGTCGTTCTCATATAAGTAATCCGCGGTGGCGGCATTCCTCGTGGTACCATAACTCTCGCCGAAGAGAAATTTGGGCGAATTCCATCTGTCGTACTTTGCGATATACTGGTAAATGAATTCGCTGGTCGCTTTGGCATCTTCATCGATTCCCCAGAATTGAGATCCCTTGGCTTTCCCGACAGGCCTGCTGAAACCGGTACCCATCGCGTCGATGATGACCAGGTCGGTAACATCTAGAATCGAATTCTTGTTGTCCTCTATCTTGTAGGGGGCGGGTGGCGTCGCGTGCGGGTCGTTGATCACAATTTTCTTTGGCCCGATTGCTCCCATAAGAAGCCATATCGACGACGACCCGGGACCTCCGTTGTATGCAAAGGTGATCGGCCGGGTAGAAGGATCTGTGACACCATCCTTCGTGTATGCGGTGAAGCCGAATAATGCTATTGGCTTGTTACTATGGTTCCTCAGAAGTATCGTTCCAGTGGTGGCGGTGTAACGAATAAGTTTGCCGTCGAGTGTGATGGTGTGCTGTGTCGACACCAGGAGCGGCTTGGGGATTTCTGAGTTGCTGGAATCACTCTTCTCTTTTCTCATTTGGGCCGACAATGGTGCTGCGGCTAATAAAAGAGCAAGAACGATCGCAGACATGGATTTGTACATATGGTCCTCCTAGTTCAAAGTGAAAAGCAGTGAAAGAATCTACCTCAAACGAAACCGAATAGCAATCGTCGGCCACGCATGGCCATACTCCGCGATAACAAGAGACGATTTCGAGTCCGGCAGATTTTCTACGAACAGCCATGACGAATAGGTCCTCCGCTGCGAAAGCGGCAACGGTATCAGTGACTAGACTCAATACCACTTTCAGTACCAGCAAGCCCAGCACATTGGAATGGAATATTGAGATCGCGCCGAATAACGCCATGGCCTTGCCTAATTTGACGGACGTAAACACACAAAGTTGCCAAAGCAAAGCGCTATTGTGTACATTGTAAAGTAAACCGAAGACCAATGACTCGGGACTTCACGACCCCAAACCCGCGTCTGCAAAATTATAAGCACGCCTGAATACCGCCCGCTCTGAACCGGAGCTGTGACCCAACAAGAACGAGTATCGGCAGTCCATTTTTGGCTAAATTTAATTAAACTTATGAAGAAAGTACCGGCTCAAAACATTAAGTTTATGTCGAAGTGCCAAATTCACCAATGCAAATTCAAAGGAGTATTTTAATGAGGTTGATGAAATACGTCCCCCTTCTGCTTATCGCAACACCATTCTTGTTCACAGGCTGCACAAGCATGCTTCTCGTAAAAAGCATGTGGGGGAGCAACAAGATCGTCGTTGACGGGAACGACAGCGACTGGGGGGACACGATGTTTTATATCCCATCGGCTCAAATGACCGCTGGAGTCAGGAACGACTCAAAGTATCTCTACCTCATCCTGAAAACGACAAACCGCCGGCAGGCTTTCCAGATAAGAGGCCTTGGTCTCACCGTTTGGTTCGACCCGACGGGAGGCGCGGGGAAAGAGTTCGGGATTCATTTCCCCATCGGGAGATTCGACGGGACAAATTTCAGGAGAGACTTCAATTCAAAACAGAACAACGAGCAGGAAAACGCAACTTTCGTGATGAGAAACCCTAACGACCTGGAACTTCTCGGTGTGAGCCGCAAAGGCCCTGAGAAGTTGTCGATTGCCGATCTTAAGGGGATTGAATTGCAGATGAGAGGCACTGAAAACGGGTTGATTTATGAAATGAGAGTACCGCTTCATTCGTCGGCGGAGGATCCTTACGCAATAAATCCGAAGGGAGATGAATTGGGAATCGGAATCATCGGAGGAAAATTCGAGCGTCCCAATTCATTTGAAAGACGCGGAGGCGCCGGTGGTGACTTTGGCGGTGAAGGCGGAGAAGGAGGCGGAGGTGGTGAGATGCCCGGCGGTATGGAAGGTGGAGGATACGGCGGAGGCGAGTACGGTGGAGGCGAAAGAGGCGGGTTCCGGCGCGAAGGCGGCAAACAGCAGCAAGCTCCTCAACAGATAAGCTTCTGGCTCCGCGTCGATTTGGCTTCCGGACCACATCGCGTCCCCGCGATTAATTAAACATCCGAGACCACCCAAAAAGTGGCATCGCTTGAAATCGACACATCTCAAAACACATCCCGGTAAGATTGGTTCAACTTATCGGGATGCGCTGTCGCCAGCAGCCCGATTCACCGGATAGCCACTTTTGGGACAACCTCAGTTAATGTTGAAAGTCTCCGGAGGTCGACGGGGATTGCGCTTCGAAAGCAATGCCGCTAGAAGCCGGGCCGAAAACCCGCCGCAAAATTATTTAACCACAAAGCTCACGAAGAAATGGCGCAAAGAGCACAAAGAAAGAGCGATAAATGAATAGAGCCCTTCGTGTCCTTCGTGAAAAATCTTCGTGCTCTTTGTGGTTGGACTTTTCGGCCGCGTCTCTAGCCTTCTGAAAATCCAAACGGGACTTCCGGATTTCAATCGCCATCATGGATTACTTTCCCTTCGTCTCCCACACGCCTTTCGGCTCAATTCGAATCACCTGGAAAAATCAAATTGCATTAAGAGGAGCGAAACAATTTGGCGCTCGAGAAGGATCTCTCGGCAGCGCACACTGTACAGATGGGACTTCTTCCCAAAAGCCTCCCTTCAATCGAAGGCTATGAATTCTTTGCCGACTCGATCCCGGCAAAGTCCGTCGCCGGCGATCTTTATGACTTCATAAGACTTGAAGACGGCAGACTGGCTTTCTCACTCGGCGACGTATACGGAAAGGGAATGCCTGCAGCGCTTCTTATGGCAAACGTGCAGGCAACCATCAGGGCATATTCCAGACTTAATCCGGATCCGGAACAGTGCCTCGGTCGATCAAACAATCTTCTCTTCAGCTCTACCGCGCCAGATAAATTCATCACTCTCTTCTACGGTGTGCTCGATGCGGACAAGAACTTGTTTACCTACACGAACGCAGGACACGAAGAGCCGAATCTTTTCCATCGCGGAAAACCCGCTGACAGACTAAACGAGGGCGGTGTCCCGCTCGGCGTAGTAGAAGATTTTCCGTTCCAAAATGCACAGGTCGAAATCCAAAAGGGAGATGTGCTCGTGTTCTGTTCGGACGGGGTTCACGACGCCGTTAGTGCGGAAGGCGAAAGATTTCGGGCGGAGCGTGTCGAGGCCATCGTCAGTGAAGCCTTGAGCCTATCGGCTGCAGAAATCGCTGCCAGAGTATTTGAAGAGGTTAAAACTCACGTCGCCGATGCCCCGCAATTCGATGATATGACCCTCCTTGTGATGAAGAGGTCGAAATAGAAATATGCTCTTCCCTTACCGCTTGCCGAATTTTCAGGCGACTTTGATCTGACCCGCGACCTTGAGGCGTTCCTTGGAGGCTTTGTAATCGTACGCCGGCTTTATTCTCCTATCGATAAGGAAATATGCGATGGCGGCTATGATCACGACGGTCGTGCCCACTCCCGCCTCCGGACCGTACCGCCCTCCCGTCAGCCAATAGGGACCGTAGTCCGTCGGGACGAATATTGTCCTGTTCGTGAGTAGTCCGCTGACAGGAAGCGATAGGAAGAAACTCTGTACCAGGTTCCACGAGAAGTGCATACCGAATGGGAAGTAAAGTGTGCGTGTCTTCAGGTACGCCAGGCATAGCCAGACACCGGCGAGCATCGTGTTTAGTGTCGAAAGGAAATCCGCAGAGGGATTGGCCAGGTGCATTACGCCGAAGAACACTGACATGAGTATTGTCGCACCGACTGCACCGGTCCCTTCGATCAGGGCCTGGAAAGGATAACCCCGAAACACCAATTCTTCACCCATCGCAAAATAGCCGAAGAAGATGAAACTCAAGCCGAAGTTTCTGATGACAAGGAGCCAGTTCTGCCCTGGCCTCATATCCAACTTGATTGCCCCGACCGCCAGCTCCACCCCGCCGACCGCTCCGATCATGATCACTCCGATCAGGAATCCGAGGAGCAGCTCCTTCATGATTCTCCCATGGTAAGGGATGCCGACGGAAAAAAATCTGCGCCTGTCGACGAATCTGATGAGGAGATACGTCGCGATGATTACGTCTATGTAAAACAGGAAGAAGAAGGACTGCATCGGTACAATGCCGGTAAGTTTGGCCAGGATAGCGGAGACATAGTATATCGCTATTATCGCTACCAGGAATAAGACTACTCTCCACCCGCTCCTCAAATACTGTTCAGAATCCAGAAGAAGGTTGTTCTTCGGCGCCAGCTCTTCGGGACGCTTCTTCATTATGAGCACTGCAGCAAGCGCAAACACTCCCAGAAGGAGCCCGAGTATGAACCAGTAGCCCTGGTCGCGCCTCTTAAGGTCGGCTGCCCCCGAAGACGCGAACGCACAGACCGCCTCGTAGAGAACAATGAAAAGCCAGTATCGCAATATGAAATCAGAGATATTCATTCAAGACTCCGCGAAAAACAAGAACCAGCAGTCTGGACATAGCCGCTGACTGGCGGTCAACCTCTTACTGTAGGCTGCCATGTGATCACGACCCTGCTCTGGGTTGATGAGAATTGGGAAATCATTTCAGTTAAAGAGACTGCAAAGTTTACGGATCTGCCGATGCATCGGATTACAGGCCGATGCCGGGCAAACGACGCATCCATGACTTGTTCAGTCTTTTCGCTCTTCAGAGTGCCACTTGTCGGGTGTATTCCTGGGAGAGTTCAGAATTTTCTTGGCCTCATCGAGTATTTCCTCTTCCCTGCGGCGCTCTTTTTTTTGCTCGTGGTACTCACGATAAATAGCGAACCCGCCAAGAATCCAGATCAATACCGGCACAGATGTGAAAACAACTTTCGCCGCAGTTGGAGCCTGGCTGTTGAAGAGGACGTAGAACGCTATCAGCATGAAAATTAGCGGGGCGAACCATGCCAGAAATATCACTTTGTTAGTCTTCATCTTATCATCACCCCGGCGGCCATTTCATCTGCCTGCCGCCTAATAAATGAAGGTGGATATGGCTGACCGTCTGTCCTCCCTCGGCTCGGCAGTTCCAGACCAGCCTGTATCCTCTTTCGGAAATAGAGACTTTCTCGGCAACTTCGACCGCCGTCAACACCATCTTCGAAATGAGATTCGCGTCGGTAGCCCGGTCCATTTCTGCAAGGCTCTCCACATGTTTCCTCGGAATGATGAGGATATGGGTCGGAGCGGCGGGATGCACATCCCTGATCGCGAACACATCTCCATCCTTGAAGAGAAAATCTGGCGCGGCTTTGCCTTCCGATATGTTGCAGAAAATGCAGCTCATTTGGTTCTTTCAAAACTCAATTTATAGCTACGGTCAATTAATCGGCTGAAATTTTCCGACTTCTTCGACCACGGCGTCCACAATTTCCTCCTCTTTCACGCGGCGGACCACTTCACCTTTTCTGTAAAGGATGCCGACTCCCTTGCCGCATGCAACGCCTATGTCGGCTTCGCTCGCTTCGCCGGGACCGTTCACGACGCATCCTAGTATCGCAATCTTCACCGGCTTCTTGGTGCCCGCAAGGCGTTCTTCAAGCTCCTTCGTAATCGAGAATAGATCGACCTCGAGCCTGCCGCACGTCGGGCAAGCGATAAGTTCGACGTTCCGTGTCGCAAGGCCTAATGAGCGCAGTATCTCCTTCCCCACCTCAACTTCTCTCACAGGATCGTCGGTCAGTGAAACCCTTATCGTATCGCCGATACCTTCGGCAAGCAGTGTCCCTATGCCGATCGATGACTTTATGGTCCCTACTTTTGTCGGTCCTGCCTCTGTCACTCCGAGATGAAGCGGATAGTCGGTCCTTTCTGCTATGAGCCGGTATGCGGCGATCATCAAACGCACGTCGGTTGACTTGACCGATATTATGACATCATGGAAATCGTTTTCCTCGCAGATATTGGCATGCCTCATCGCGCTTTCGTATAGCGCTTCGGCAGTGGGATAGCCGTGTTTCTCCAAAATGTCTTTTTCGAGCGATCCGGAATTCACCCCGATCCTGATGGGGACCTTCCTCTCCTTCGCCAAAGAAAGGACCTGCCGGATTCTCTCCACGCTTCCTATATTGCCGGGGTTCAACCTTACCTTTGCTACGCCTCCTTCGAGAGCCTTGATAGCGAAGATGTGATTGAAATGTATGTCTGCGACAACGGGTATCGGAGCCTGCCTCACAATCTCGCCGATCGCAGCAGCGGCTTCCTTGTCGTTAACCGTGACCCGTACGATGTCGCATCCCGCTTCCGCCGCTTCTACTATCTGTTTGACGGTTGCATCAATGTCGGAGGTCTTCGTCTTCGTCATCGTCTGAACGGATATCGGCGAACCTCCCCCAACCGGGACTTTGCCTATGAATACTTTTCGTGATTCCCGTTTCGGATAGTTGAAATTCACCGGTACTTCAGGAGAATGAGCGTTTTCCCCATTCGTCTTGTTTGAAATTACTGGAAGATCTATCATCGTATCCTCTTTCGCATTTATATAAAATTCGTGCTTATCGCGCTCCGAACTCTGCTTCGGCTGGCCTAATTTAACTTCTTACTGGCATTGAATAAAATCTTCTTTTCGTCTTCCGTCAGCGAGTCATATCCTGAAGCGCTTATCTTATCAAGAATCTCGTCGAGTTTTGCCTGACTAAAACCACCGTCTTCATGAGTATCCCTGCGCGGCCTCACATCAGTGAAATTGACATCGGTAATTACATGCGGGTCAGCATACTTTTTTTTCGGCCGGACCATGCTTACCAGGGTCTCCTTCTCCCTTGAAAAGAAATCGGAGAGTCTTGCGAAAGAAGGGACCGACCTCCGGTAGTATAGGAGGTATATGAACGCCACGAAAGCACCGCCGAGATGAGCGAAATGCGCTATGCCGTCGGAAGTATTCATGACGCCGTTGAAGAGTTCTATCGCTATGAAAAACGCTACGACGTACTTTGCTTTAATCGGGAAAAGAAAAGCGACGTAGACCGGTACTTCCGGAAAAAGCATTCCGAATGCAAGGAGAACGCCATATATGGCTCCCGACGCCCCGATGGTTGGTAGCGGCGTCGTAAAGAGCGGCGTCAGCAGAACGTTTGATATACCTGCGCCGATTCCGCAAATAAAGTAGAAGATCAGAAACCTGCGGGTTCCCCACAGATTCTCCAGCTCCACGCCGAAGAACCAAAGCGCGAGAAGATTAAAGAATATGTGGAAAAAGCCCCCGTGAAGGAAGAGGTAAGTTACAAGCTGCCATGGGTAGAACCCCTGCCCAAGCGGGTAAAGCGCGAAGAGCCTGAAGAAAACGTCGTAGAGATATATATGACCGATGCGCAACCCGAGCTGCAGGAATAATTGGAAAAGAAAAACCGCCGAAGTTGAGATGAGAAGAAACTTCATACCCTTCGGGAAGAACCTGAAACTGGACGGAGGGGTATAGTAGCCCGAATAGTTAGTGTAATAACTCATAAGCTCATCACCTTATTGAACACCTATAAACCTCCGTCCGTTTCAATTTTAATCATTTATTATCGAGAGCTGCAACACCGGGAAGTACCTTACCCTCCAGGAATTCCAGCGAGGCGCCTCCGCCGGTAGAGACATGGGAGACTTCCTTTTCCAATCCAAATTTCGCTATTGCCGCCGCTGAATCTCCACCGCCAACGATCGTCGCTGCGCCCTTTTTGGTTGCGCTCACGAGCGCATCGGCTATCGCCTTCGTACCAGCCGCAAAATTGTCCATCTCGAAAACTCCCATAGGACCGTTCCAGACCACCGTCTTCGAATTGACGATCTCGTTCCTGAAGAGCTCGATGCTCTTCGGGCCTATGTCCATGCCTACCCAGCCCTGGGGAATCGAATCGACACTCACCACCTTTCTGGCAGCGGTGTTTTCAAATTTTTCAGCTACGACGCAGTCCACGGGAAGCAGAAGCTTCGCCTTACCGCTCTTCGTCTTCGCGAGAAGTTCCTTTGCGAGCTCGATCTTATCGGCTTCGAGAATGGAATTACCAATCTCCTTTCCCATTGCCTTGAGGAACGTGAACATCATCCCGCCGCCGATGATAAGGGCGTCGACTTTTCCCAGCAAGTTGTTGATGACGTCTATTTTACCGGATATCTTTGCGCCGCCGATTATCGCGGCGTAAGGACGGTTCGGATTCCCGACAGCCTGAGAAAGGTACTTCAATTCCTTTTCCATAAGATAGCCGCCGACAGCAGGTTTTCGGACCGATCCTTCGGAGAGAAATTTCGTAACTCCCTCCGTAGAAGCGTGCGCGCGATGAGCGCTGCCGAAGGCATCGTTGACATAGACCTCTCCTAGCGATGCCAGCTGTTTTGCGAAGTCGGGATCGTTCGCCTCCTCCTCGGCATGAAAACGAAGGTTCTCCAGGAGAACGACATCTCCTGGCTTAGCCGATGCAACCGCGGCCTTGGCCCCATCACCGATACAGTCGGGAGCCATGATGACTTTCACTGAAAGAAGCTCACCGAGCCTCTTCGCCACAGGGGCCAGCGAGAATTCCGGCTTCGGCTTCCCTTTCGGCCTTCCAAGATGGCTCATCAGTACCGGTGTCCCTCCGTCTTTCAGAATCTTCTTTATGGTCGGAAGCGATTCGACGATTCGAATGTCATCAGTGATATTCTTGTTCTCATCGAGCGGCACGTTGAAATCCACTCTGACAAGTACTCTCTTGCCTTTTACGTTTACGTTTTCAATAGTCTTCTTGTTGAAAGTATTCTCCATTTTTCACTCCAGATTAAAGTCGGATTGTTCAACCATTGTCTTAATAGACCCAACGCTCAAGAAAAGAAACTTCGGGACTGTCCTGGTTTCGCTCCTCAACAGAACCGGTACTCCCGACGGGATTGAGCCGAATTCGGAAGTTGAGATGACCTGCGCATTACCACGACTCGTCTTCGTATTGAAATCCCGATCAGTCCTTACCGGCAGGAGCGTGTGAGCGTCCAGCCAAATCCTTCCACCTCCTACTGCGCTGATGGAATCACCCTGCGTGTCGACTTTGAAAGAAATCAGAAAGCAAGTCCGGCCGTCTACCTCGACGGAATCCGAATCGAGAGTTGCAGTGAACATCCGTTTCTTGCCGGCCTTGGCTAGAAAGCGCCTCCACGGGAATGCCATATCGAGGTAGTAGTCCATCATAGGCTTGTTCAGTCTTCGGTCAAACTCCCGCGCCATCATCCGTGCCGAACCCGAGTCCGAGAAAAAGGACTTCCCGATAATCTGATTTTTCCTATCCACACCGTTGATTATCGTTATCCGGTACTTCGCGTTGCCGGAGACGCTTCTTCCCAGAACGCTCGCATTGAACGCAACCGATACGAGGAGGCTTCCGTTAGCCTGGTCTGCCTTTCTCTCCAACGATGTGACTCTGGCCCTCGCGTCTCTCAAAAGCGAGATCGCCGTCAGCGATTGCGCGCTTGCTTCCGCCGCACACATCCCCGCCAAAAAGAATATTATCGCCATCCTCATATTCTGTGAAGCCCTTCGTTTCGAATCGTAATCTTTCCGATCTCTCCGTGAATGAAAAAGAACTTGCCGTATATGTGCATCACTATTTTCCCCGGGAAATATGTGTTCAGGAGCTTGTCGTAGGAAACCTCTACCGTGTCGTCAAACTCCATCCCTAAAGGGAGCCCCCTTAGATGCTCTCTTATCCAAACAGGCGTATAATTATGCGGGTTCACGGAAGCCGTTACCGTACTCATGGGATCGTTAGTGTCTGACGGCTCGGCAAAAGAAAAATTCAACCTTAGATCATCACTCCCGGAAGGATCTTCCAGGTCACAAGATGATAGAGTCTTTCCCTTGTCGGAAAAATACTCGTGCAGAAGAAACATCTTATCGAATGCGGCGTAACCGGCATCGAACCGGCTCTCGTTCGGAACCGTGCCGGCAATCAACTCTCTTTTGAAAATGCCGTGGCGGACAGTTATCCTGAATTCCAGTTTGTCGATGCTTCCACCCCTCGAGACCATTTCCATCTTCTGAATGAAGCTCAGGTCCATCCGGTCGAGCGAACTGTCGATTTGAGTCGCACGCGCTTTACATTTGTCAAACACTTCCCGCGCACTTTGCGGAAGCGGAGCACGAATCAGGCCCAGCAACACAGTCGCGATCAGAAGAAAATTCAATCTACCCTTCCTTGTTTGCCCGTAGCTGCGAGGCAAAAAAAACACGGGACGGCCTTCGGCGGGCCCGTCCCGTAAATGGATTAATTAAAGCTTCGCGCCGACTTTCGCGACCAGGTCGACAACGCGGTTCGAATAGCCCCATTCGTTATCGTACCATGAAATAACCTTTATCATGTTGTCGATAACCATGGTGCTGAGTCCGTCGACGATCGAGGACCTCGCGTCGCCGCGGTAGTCTATGGAAACGAGAGGCTCGTTGCTGTAACCCAGGATGCCCTTCAGCGGCCCTTCCGCAGCGGCCAAGAGAGCCTTGTTGACTTCCTCCTTGTTGGTCGGCTTATCTGCTTCGACGACGACATCGACGACGCTAACGTTCGGTGTCGGCACGCGCATCGAAAAACCATCCAGCTTTCCCTTAAGATCCGGCATGACGAGTCCGATCGCCTTCGCCGCTCCGGTCGACGTGGGTATCATCGACACAGCTGCGGCACGCGCCCTGCGCAGGTCAGAGTGAGGCAGATCGAGTATCCTCTGATCGTTAGTGTAGGAATGGATCGTCGTCATCAAGCCCTTCTTGATTCCGAACGAATCGCGCAGGACCTTCACTACTGGCGCCAGGCAGTTCGTCGTGCAGCTCGCGTTCGAAATGACGTTATGCTTTGCGGGATCGTAAAGATTGTCGTTGACGCCAAGTACAATCGTTATGTCAAAGACTTTCGCGGGTGCGCTGATGATAACCTTCTTAGCTCCATTCGCAAGGTGTGTCTTCGCCTCATCACCAGCCGTGAAGTGTTTCAAACCGGTGGACTCGACGACCACATCTACACCGAGGTCCTTCCAGTGAAGGTTGTGATGATCCTTTTCGGATAGGACCTTGAGAGGCTTTCCATCCACAACGATTTCATTTTCTTTTGCCTCGACCTTGCCGGCAAATATGCCGAGTACCGAGTCATACTTCAGAAGATGAGCGAGTGTCTTCGCATCCGTAATGTCGTTTACGGCGACAATTTCCACCTTCGGGTTCTTGTATGCAGCTCTGAAAACATTTCTTCCAATTCGACCGAAACCGTTAATACCGACTTTAATTGCCATTTGTGTATTCCTCCGAGTTTTATATGAAAAAATTTAAGAATAGGTGCACTAATAATCAATTTCGCATGGTTTGGGGTAACGGGACGATCCGAAAACGAACAGTGAGACCCTTGAGATGAATTGGTTATCGGTGAGATTGGAGTTCGTTGGAAATGATAAAATTGAATCTTGCCGACGATGAATCTATATTTTCTACGAAAGGACAAGAACCATGAAAGAAATTGACTTCATCACCAACCACAAAATCCAATTTCTCAATTTTTTCCGGTCGAAATTTCCGACTTTCCATAATTCGGTTGTGTTTTACCGGGACATCCGTTATGCGGCCGATTCCTTCCTTATTTCAGGGGGATTTAGGCCTTCGGACGCGGAACTTGAAGCCGTCGCGAACGCGTTAATCAAGGTGATGGTTTCAGACGGGGTTTTTAAGGCAGTCACGGACGAGAGCTGGACTCTCAACTACCCCGAATTCCATACAACAAAACCGGGGAAACCATCTCTGAATTTTTGAAGAAGCACAATTAATAAATCGCAGTAAGATTTTACAAATAGATATCCAGGAGGAAATAAATGGCTGACCTAGAGACGGTGCAGGCTGAAATAAACATATCCGAGCGAGCCGCCAAGGAAATAAAAAGAGTCATGTCGGAAAACAGCATACCGGAAACGGCCGGACTTAGAATGGGAGTCAAAGGAGGCGGGTGCAGCGGTTTCAGTTACGCACTCGGGTTCGACGAAACATCGCATGAGACCGACAGGGTGATCGAGACCCGGGGCGTAAGGGTCTTCATTGACGAGAGGAGTCTTCCCTATCTCGCGGGTGTTACTCTCGATTACCAGGACGGGCTGAGCGGAAAAGGTTTTACGTTCGACAACCCTAACGCTACCCGTACCTGCGGATGCGGCCATTCGTTCAGCGCTTGAAAGGTTCCGGCGGAGATCCCTGCATCTCCGCAATGCGGATTAGCGACGCACAGTTTAGAAACAGATATTGGCTGCCCTAAGGAACTTTAGATAACAAAATGCCTTTTAGGAAAGAGGGTCATCGCCTCGTGCGCCGTTACGGGGGCGGGGCGCTTCCCTCAACAAAAATGAAAGGAACGAGCAATGGCTTATCAGGCTAAGAATTACAGTCATCTAATCGGAATGGAAGGTTTCTCGAAACAACTTCTTGAGAACCACTTCACACTGTACCAGGGGTATGTTACAAACACCAACAAGGTCGCGGACATTCTTTCGCAAATGTTGATAGACGGGAAGACCGGCACTCCGGAATATGCCGAGCTAAAGAGAAGGTTCGGATGGGAATTCAACGGAATGCGTCTGCACGAATATTACTTCGACAACCTCGGCGGGAAGGAACCTCTTGCAAAGGGGAGCAAACTTAACGCGGCGCTCGAGAAGCAGTTCGGAAGCTATGCGAACTGGGAGGCCGACTTCAAAGCAGCCGGAAGCATGAGAGGAATCGGCTGGACGCTTCTCTACCTGGACGGGACAAACGGAACCCTCTATAACGAGTGGATCAACGAACACGACATGGGACATCTTGCGGGCTGTACCCCGATAGTCGTACTCGATGTTTTCGAACACGCATTCATGATTGACTACGGATTGAAACGCGGCGACTACATTGCCGCATTCATGAAGAACCTCAATTGGAAAGAAGCAGCCGCGCGTTTCGACAAAGCGCAGAAGTAAAACTAAAGGTGGAGGACACCATGAAATACTTAAAGATCGCTGCACTGGTCTTCACGGCAGTATTGTCCACAGCCGCGATGACACAGGCGCAGCAAATGAAATCGATGAAGGGCATGGGCGGCATGCACAACATGCGCATGGCTATGGCTACAACCGGTAAGACGACGACTCTGAAAGGAGAGGTTGTCGATCTTAGCTGCTACCTTACAAAAGGGTTGCACGGAATGAGCCACGCAGAATGTGCTGCAAAATGCATTCGAAGCGGCCTGCCTGTTGGAATTTTGAGCAACGGGCGGGTGTACATCGCGATGACCGCAAATCATGAACCCGCAAATTCTCTTCTCGAGCCTTACGCCGCGAAGGAAGTCGAGGTAACAGGCATCGTAGCCAGACGGGGAGGCGTCGATATGGTAGCGGTTTCCAAAGTGGTGCCCCTCAAGTAACAATCGCGGCAAATTCCTTAACAGCAGAAGAAAGGCGGTCGTCCAGACCGCCTTTCTCATTTCCTCATCGCACGGGACTTCTATGACCGGCGATTCTCCTGGATTGAGTAAGCCTCCTGACTTTCCGCCGTTCGGTTTAACGCGCGAGGAAAGAGCCGGCGACAAACAGTTTAAATAGTCATGAATTCCACCCATCTGAACTGAGTGCTTCTCCGCGAGTACCGGGGGTCATTCGAAATTCGACCAAGCCGAGAATCAGGACGATCCCTTCGGAAGCTTCTTCACAAAGTCGACCAATATTCTTGCGGTGAGTCCCCAGATCGGGCCTTCGGAAGTCTTGTAAACGAAGATTTTGTGCTTGAATCCTCCCCATCCATCCCAGTAGCGTCGGGGCAGTCCAAGCTCCTTCGCCGGAAACAGGACCACGTCTTCTCCCGTCGACTTGTCCTTGTACCGCGGATGGACTTCTGTAATCACCGTATAAACTTCGGGACCATTAACCTGGAAATATGACACCGGGACAAGAAAAGCCCTTTCTACTTCCGAAGAGTTCCAAGTTATGGAAGAGGGTTCTACGTCCGCGACTCCAACAAACACGTGCACCATGGCACCCATCGGTGCGAAGACTGAATCGAGACGTCCTATAACTGTAATCTTCTCCGCTGGGATACCCACTTCCTCTTGAGTTTCGCGAAGGGCCGTGGCTTGAAGTGATTCGTCCAATTTATCGTGACCGCCGCCAGGCAACGAAATTTCCCCTCCCTGCCTTATCGAATTAGCCCGCTTCTCGAACAGGATGTGGAATTCTCCGCCGACCGGAATGAGGAGCAATAGGACTACAGAGACAAAATAATCTTCCCCTTGTATGACAGGGCTCTCGGGCAATGCCGCCCGCAGCTTTTCCAGTTCATCGATCTTCATTTGTGACTGACTTCTAAGAACATATTGTCTATCAATCTTGTCCGTCCGAACCTGGCAGCGAGAAGAGCCAATACCCGTTTCAGCGCTCCCGCTTCCTCGACTCTGGTGAACGTATCCGGGTTCACAAAGCTTATATAATCGATCTTCCCTTGGGATTCAGCCGTGATATGCCTTAACATTTCGGATCTGACTCGTGTAAATTGCCTTTCTCCGTCTCGGACGATTTGCTGCGCTAGGTTTAGAGAGCGGTAAAGCACGGTCGCCTCCTTCCTGTTTTCTTCAGAAAGGTAAACGTTCCTCGAACTCAGCGCCAGTCCATCTTCCTCACGGACTATTGGTGCAACTATCATGCTCACGTCGAAGTTCAGGTCCGACACCATCCTCCTTATGATGAACGCCTGCTGTGCATCCTTCTGTCCGAATACCGCCACATGCGGCTTGACTATGTTGAACAGTTTGGCGACCACCGAGGCGACTCCCTTGAAGTGGGTGGGCCTGAATTCGCCCTCGAGAATGTGAGAGACCTCCTCTGTCTCGACGAATACGAGCTCCTTTTCGGGATACATCACTTTGTCTTCCGGCGCGAAAATTATGTCGACTCCTCGCGCCTCAGCCAGCTTACTGTCTCGGGCAAAATCCCTCGGGTAAGTCGACAAATCTTCGTGCGGAGCAAATTGCGATGGGTTCACATATATCGACAACACGACAACATCTGCATTCTTCTTAGCTTCGTCCACAAGACTTAGATGGCCTTCGTGAAGATATCCCATCGTCGGCACGAGAGCGATTTTCTTCCCGCTCGCACGCAAGTCGTCGGCAGTTCGCTGCATTTTGAAAATGTCGCTAATTATCTTCATAGCCTTCTTCTCTTCTCATTGAAAGAAAAGACACACGGATATCACGGATTAAGCCGGTCCCCTCGAACACGGTTGCCTGATCAATCAAGCCCGTGAAAATCAGCATCCTCTCTGCGAACCGGTTTCCATTCTCAACGTTCCGCGTCCCGTTCTCCATTCTAAATTATTCGCTTCCCCATCGCGGACGCTATGACTTCAGTTGCGAATTCAGCCGACTGGTTCTTGATATCGAAAATTGGGTTCACCTCCGTCACTTCGAGCGAACTCATGCAAGCGCAGTCGGCAATATTCTCCATAATGAGATGAGTCTCGCGGTAGCTCAGTCCTCCAGGCGACGGCGTTCCGACACCGGCGGCAACCGAGGGATCCACCGAGTCGATATCGAAGCTGATGTGGAGGAGATCCACCTTATCTTTCATTTCTTTCAACACGCGACCGATGATCCTGTGGGCACCATACTTATCGATGTCCGACATCGTGTAATGCGCGATACCGGTCCGCCGCACGATTTCCTTCTCAGCCTTGTCGATGTTCCGCACGCCTATCAGCACTGCATTCTTCGGATCGACTTTCCTGAAATCACCACCTATCGTCGTAAGCTCCACCGCTCCCTCTCCGAGAACTGCAGCGAGAGGCATGCCATGTATGTTTCCGGATGGCGTTGTCTCGTGCGTGTTCATGTCCGCGTGTGCGTCGATCCATATCACTCCGAACCTCAAGTTGTGCTTGCGGGCAAAACTCGAAAGCCCTGAGATCGTTCCCATAGCGATCGAGTGATCTCCTCCCAACACAAGCGGGAATTCATTGTTTTCCATTATCCCTTCGACCTTGTGGGACAGGAGGGTGCTCACCCTGACTATTTCAGGCAGGTACTTTAGCTTGTGGTTGTCGATTTCCTGGCTTTCCGGCACTTTGACAGGTATGTCGCCATCGTCAATGACGGTGTGGCCGATCTCGCGCAGTCTTTCCGCGAGTCCCGCTATCCGCAATGCCGATGGTCCCATATCGACACCGCGCCTGCCAGCCCCAAGATCCATTGGTACGCCGACTATACGTATGGTCATCTTCCTCTCTATTTTTTAGGGAGAAATTCGAAATCCGAAATCTTAGGCATCGATAAAACGCACAATTCAAAAAGGAAAAAAACTCCAAGGCCGCACTTCCACCTGCGGGCAGAACCTTCAATCGCTGGTCGAGTTCCTGACATTCATCTTAAGGTTCGGGAAAAGCGCTTGTATTCAAGTACCTCCCCGGCGCAATTCGCTCACGACGCGAGCAGGTCCAACAATTGCGTGATTTTCCCTTTCAGTTCCTTCCTGTGGACGATCATGTCTACAAACCCTTTATCGAGGACGAACTCAGATCTCTGAAACCCTTCCGGGAGGTCTTTCCCAACCGCCTGCTTTATGACTCTTGGTCCGGCAAATCCGATCAGGGCTTCGGGTTCCGCTACATTGAAATCGCCGAGCATGGCGAAACTCGCGGTGACTCCGCCGCTTGTCGGGTCGGCAAGTATAGAAATATACGGGAGCCCCGCCTTGTGCAGCCGCGTAAGCCTGGCGCTCGTCTTCGCCATCTGCATGAGTGACAGCGCCGCCTCCATCATTCGCGCGCCGCCGCTCTGAGATATCAGCACGAGAGGTAGTTCCAGTTTGACCGCACGATCTATGGACCGGGCAACCTTCTCACCGACGACTGAGCCCATGCTCCCACCGATGAATTTAAAATCCATGCATCCGAATACTACCGGATGGCCGTTGATCTCGCCGGTTCCGGTCCTGATCGCGTCGGTGAGACCGGTCTTTTTCTGTGCCTCCGCAAGTCTGGATTTGTAGCTCTTGGTATCGACGAAGCCGAGCGGATCGTTCGCCTTCAGCTTTTTGTCGATCTCCTTGAAAGTCTTCTTGTCGATCAGGATGCCGATGTACTCCTCGCTCCCGATCCTGAAATGGAAGCCGCACTTGTTACAGGTCCAGAAGTTGTCTTCGACCTGCGTCCTGTGCAGCATTTCTCCGCACTTCTCACACTTCACCCACGATCCTTCCGGGAGATCTTTCTTTTCAGCGGACGTGATATTTTGCGTAGAACGTTTGAACCACGACATCAGCTCTTCTCCACTCCCGATGCCTGCCTCGCTCCATCGGATGAGCCGCCGGCAGGTATCTCGCGGGATAATTTACTTAAGGGATTCCCCTTGATGGCTACGAAGTCTTTTATGTACAACGGAGCGAGAGACCTCAGATCGGAGAACTCGCCCCGGTTGAATCTGTCGACTGCCAGCATGGCGACTTCCCTTGCTGACGCGTCCAATACTCTCATCGATTCACTGCCGAACTTCCTGACGACAGCGTCGTTCGATAGAATCGTGCCTACCCCTTCTCCGACAAAGAGCGTTCCCATGTCGAATTTATCCACAATCTCTTCGGCTTCGGCAATCGCGTAATCTCCGAGCTTTATGGCACGTGAAGCGTCGATTCTGAAAGAGCCGTAAAAATACTCTTCGGCCCGGGCATGGAGAAGCGGTACAACCACACGCCCTCCTGCGAAATCTCTTGCCCTGAGGGCCATCGCATCGAGAGTCGGCACCGCCAAAAGCTTCTTATCCAAAGCAAAAACTATCCCTTTGGCCACGCTCAAACCGATCCGCAGACCGGTGAAACTACCAGGCCCGTTCGATACCGCGACCGCATCGAGGTCCGCGTAATTCAGATGGACGTTTCCCATCATTTCGTTCGCACAGATGACTAACCTCTCGACATGCACCTGCGGGACGTGAAGTGCCGACTCGGCAATAATCGAGCCGTTGTCGCTCAGCGCGACGGAGCAGACTTTCGTAGCAGTCTCTATGGCAAGTATCCTGGCCATTGTTAGTCTCCGCCTTCCGATGATTCGACGATTATCTCACGTGTCGTGTCGTCAACCACGGTAATCTTCACGTCGAAACGCATTTCGGGGATGATGCCGTCCAGCTTCTCCGCCCATTCAACGAGGCACACACCGCCTGCTTCAGAGTATTCATCGAACCCGATTCCGAGTATTTCTTCTATGTCCTTTATTCTGTAAAGGTCGATATGGAACACCGGCATCGTGCCATGATACTCGTTGACAATTGTAAAGGTCGGGCTGTTCACGACCTCGTTCACCTTGAACGCATCGCAAATTCCCTTGACGAACTGCGTTTTCCCCGCCCCCAGGTCGCCGTATAGCGCCACAAGGCTCCCGGGACGGAGCCGCTTCGCGAATTCATGCCCGAAATGGACAGTCTCGCCTTCGCTCTTGGATACGTATCTCTCCATCAATATAAGATACTTACCTCGGGTCCAGTATCGCAACCGGAAGTATCATCTCTTCGAGAGATATTCCCCCGTGCTGGAAACTGTCGTGGTACTGCTCGAGATACTTGTGATAATCAGTGGGATAAACGAAGTAAAAATCCTCCTTGGCGATGATATAGTTGATCGTCACACCGCGCCTCGGAAGCATATATTCCTCGGGGTTCTTCACAAAGATAGCCTGCCTGTCGTCGCACTTGAGATTTCGTCCGAACTTGTACCGCAGGTTTGTTGAAGCTTCTCTGTCGCCAAGCACCTTCGAGCCGCGCATGCTTCTGATACTTCCGTGGTCCGTAGTGACTATGATTGTTGCATCGGTTTGAGCAAGCGCTTTAAACAGGTCGAGGAGGTAGGAGTGCTGGAACCACGATTTGGTGAGCGAGCGATAGGCGCTTTCGTCCGGAGCTATCTCCTTCAGAATGTCCGAATCGGAGCGGGAGTGTGCGAGTATGTCGACGAAATTCACAACTATCGCAGTCAGCGGCTGCTTTGCAAAGCCCGAGATGTTTGAAACGATATTCTTCCCGAAGTCCGGATCGATGATCTTAATGTACTTCGGATCGACCCGCAGCCTCTTCCTCTGAAGAAGGTCCGCAAGTAGTTCCTTCTCGTTGCGGTTCCTGCTGGAATCGTCGTCGGAGTTTCCCTTGTCCCAGATCTCAGGGAATCGTTTCTCCATTTCGAGAGGAAGAAGGCCACTGAAAATGGCGTTCCTTGAGTACGGTGTCGCAGTGGGTAGTATTGAATAATAGAACTGCTTCGTAATAGAAAACATGTCGTGAAGAAAATCTTCCATGATGAGCCATTGATCGAGACGCATGCAGTCGATCACCATAAGCACGACTGATTTCCCAGGGACCATCTTCGGCATAACAAATGTTTCAAAAACCTCGTGCGAAAGCTTGGGTCGGTCTGTTTTCTTCTTGACCCAGTCTTTGTAAACACCGTCGATGTACTTCCCGAACGCCGCATTAGCTGCCCGGCGCTGATCCATCAAGGGCTCCTTCAAGCCAGTCTCCGGATGCTCATCGATCTCAAGCTCCCAGTAGGTCAGTTTCTGATGAATGTCTACCCACTCTTCAAAGTCGAGAGCGCCGTCTATGCGAGAGGCGATTTCCCTGAACTCCGAGACGTAATCTCTCGAAACTCTCTCGCCTTCGATCTTATGACCGTCGATTATCTTCTTAGCGGTCAGGAGTATCTGGCTCGGGTTTACCGGTTTCGTCAAATAGTCGCTTATTTTCTGGCCTATGGCCTCTTCCATAAGCGATTCAGCTTCGTTCTTTGTAATCATTACAACCGGTATTTCCGGTGCAACTTCCTTAATGACTTCCAGCGTACTGAGCCCGCCCATTCCTGCCATCATTTCGTCGAGCAGGATCAGGTCGAAAGTCTCATCCCGCAGGTTTTGTTTCACAAGTTCTATCGCATCCTGACCGTTCGTCGCAGTATCAACGTGAAAGCCCTTGCCTTGAAGGAAGATGACATGTGGTTTCAGAAGCTCGATCTCATCATCCACCCATAGGATTCTTCTCTTATCCCCGTACATTTATACTCCTCGTCTGTAAGAACTGTTTATGGACAAAAAAGTTATCTACGGCTCCAGTGAGAAACAAACCGCCCGATTCCCCCGAATATGTTGGCGGCCTTTTACTATAAGGAAGCACATGGACTGAATCCAGACATTCTTTAGGTGGAAAAATCTTAAGATTTTTCCACCAAGCATGAGCAGAGTTTACGATGCACCATTCGAAGTCTGATAACGGTCCTTCTCCTTCGCCGGACCGCTAAAGATTTAATGAAGATTTTCCGACCTTAGTATTGACATCGAGCAACCGATTCCGTATACTTTATGAAAGAAGATATGAACGATAGCGGATCAACATATGGCTCTAGTATGGCGGCGAAGAGTATTTCGCTGCCCGTAACCAATCCAATCGATTCAAATCTTTTTGGCCTCATTTCTCTAATTTCCATTCTAGTTCTCCTCCTCCTAAGCGAGGGGAATATCCTACTCGGCATTATCAGCTAAATAGCCGAAGGTTATTCCCCGAGAGCACGAACCTAACAAAAATCCATTTACATCGACGGGAATAGCCTGAAGCCGAAGGTCTTGCCGAGGCATTCGAGGTCGGTAACATAAGTGATGATCTGGTCCAAGATTTTTGGACAACGAAATGCGGACCACGGTCAATATCATAACAAAACACGGAGACAACATAATGAGCACCAACGAAATGACAGGCTCGGAAATATTCGTCAAGAGCCTGATCGAAGAGAATGTCGAATACATGTTCGGATACCCCGGAGGGGCGGTAATCGGGGTCTATGACGCGATGCACGACATGTCGCACATAAAACATATACTTACCCGCCATGAACAAGGCGCCGTACATGCCGCTGAAGGATACGCGAAGGCGACCGGTAAGGTAGGAGTGGTACTCGTCACCTCCGGACCCGGCGCGACCAACACCGTCACCGGAGTAGCCGACGCCTACATGGATTCAGTACCCATCGTCGTTTTCACCGGCCAGGTGTCGACCCACCTCATCGGGAACGACGCATTCCAGGAAGCAGACATAATTGGAATCACAAGGTCCATAACGAAACATAATTTTCTCGTAAAAGACGTCAAACAACTCGCATGGACGATCAAGGCGGCGTTCCATATCGCCTCCACGGGCAGACCCGGCCCGGTCGTCGTGGATATGCCTAAAGACGTAATGGCATCAAAGGCTCCATTCCTCTATCCGAAAGAAGTTAAACTCCGAGGTTATCACCCGTTTTATTTCGGACACATGGGACAGATAAACAAGGCTGTCGAGATCATAAACGCATCGCGCAAGCCAGTCCTCTATGTCGGCGGCGGCGTCATAAATTCAAACGCCTCGACCGAATTATTCAACCTCGCAAAGAAGCTCAATGCACCTGTGGCGATGACCCTGATGGGACTCGGAGCATACCCGGGCGACGACAAGCTGTCGATGGGAAGGGTCGGCGTGCACGGGACCTGGTACTCGAATGTTGCGGTGGATCAGTGCGACTGCCTGATAGCTATCGGCTCGCGCTTCGACGACCGCGTCACGGGAAACCCCGCGATGTTTTCCCCCAACTCCAGGAAAATCCATATCGACATCGACCCGTCGGCAATCAGCAAAAACGTGAAAGTGGATGTGCCGATAGTCGGCGATGTCCGTCACGTGCTCGAAAGACTCACCCCGCTGGTCAACCCTCTCAATACCAAGGAATGGCTCGAGCAAATCGAAGAGTGGAAGGCAGAGCATCCGCTCAGATATGAGAATGGTAACGAGATACGAGCCCAGTATGTGATCGAGAAAATTTATGAGCTGACGAACGGGAACGCGGTTATCACGACAGATGTCGGCCAGAATCAAATGTGGACCGCCCAGTTCTACAAATTCCTGAACCCCAGGTCGAACATTACATCAGGCGGTCTCGGGACAATGGGATTCTCCTTCCCCGCCGCGATGGGAGCAGCTTTCGGCGTGAAAGACAGGCCAGTCTTCAGCATAAACGGCGACGGCGGCATCCAGATGAACATTCAGGAAATGGCAACTGCTGTTTCTAACAAACTCCCTCTTAAGATAGTGATCTTGAACAATGGCTACCTCGGAATGGTACGACAGTGGCAGGACCTCTTCTACAAGAAGCGGTATAGCCACGTAACTCTCGGGAATAACCCCGACTTTGTGAAGCTGGCCGAGGCCTTCGGCGGTGCGGGATTCGTCGCTGACAAAACCGAAGAAGTAGTCCCGACACTCGAGGAAGCAATGAAGATAAACGACCGCCCTGTCATCATCGATTTCAGGACCATTAAGGAAGACAACGTGTTCCCGATGATACCGAGCGCCGGTACCGTGGCACAGATAATCGACTATCCAAAATCAGTTAAGGAGCTGGAAATGGCAAAGACCCAGTCGGAGGCTGTGAAGTGAAGAAACACACAATCTCCATCCTGGTAGAAAACAAGTTCGGTGCATTGAACAGAATCGTGGGACTCTTCAGCGCCCGCGGATATAATATCGACAGCATCTCCGTCGGCACTAGCGAAGACGATTCAGTCGCAAGAGTTACGATCGTATCGAAGGGCGACGACGACGTGATCGAGCAGATCATTAAACAGCTAAACAAGCTTATCGACGTCACAAAGGTGGTTGACCTCACTTATGACAATTTTGTCGAGAGAGAGCTGGTACTGATCAAGGTAGCGGCCAACCGGAATTCAAGATCGGAACTCATGCAGATATCCGAAATATTCCGGTCGAAGATTATCGATATCAGCCCGCGCTCGATTACAATCGAAGCGACAGGAAGCGAGCAGAAGGTCGACGCGATGATAAAGATGCTCGATCCCTTCGGCATAAAAGAGATAGCCCGAACCGGGCGCGTAGCACTCAAGCGGGAATTCGAAGGAACAGTATAATGGATTACCGGAATAGTGGGATTATGGATCATTGGATAACTGGAAAGGCGAATTTCCAAAAGGAATGCGCATCCGATCCGCCTCGCACCCGGCAGGATCAATGTCGACATGATGCGAATCGCCCCTGCCTCGATCATTCCATAATTCCACATTCCCTCAATCCAACATTCCCCCAGTCACCATTGAAATCAGACAAAAACCAGAACTAAAGGAAATTACAAATGAAAGTTTATTATGACGCTGATGCAGATCTTTCAATATTGAAGGATAAGACAGTAGCCATAATCGGGTATGGCAGCCAGGGACACGCTCACGCACTTAACCTCCGCGACAGCGGCGTCAAAGTGGTTGTCGGATTACAGCCTGGAAGCAAATCGCGCGCGGCCGCCGAGGCCGAAGGACTTCCGGTGATGACGCCGTTCGAAGCTTCGGCTAAGGCTGACTTCATTATGATACTCGCCCCCGACATGGTACAGAAGAAGCTCTATGAAGAAGAAATTGCCCCAAACCTGTCCTCGGGGAAGGTCCTTGCATTCGCCCATGGCTTCAACATCCACTACAACCTGGTCCAGCCGCCGAAGAACGTCGACGTGATCATGATCGCGCCGAAAGCCCCCGGGCATCTGGTCAGAAGAGTTTTCACACAGGGAGCAGGAACCCCGTGTCTCATCGCCGTCGAGCAGAACTACACGAAGAAAGGTTTGGAGTACGCCCTTGCATACGCGAAAGGTATCGGCGGCACCAGGGCGGGCGTGATCAAGACAAACTTCAAGAATGAAACCGAGACCGATTTGTTCGGCGAGCAGGCCGTACTTTGCGGAGGTTCGGAAGAGCTGATAAAGGCGGGATTCGATACTCTGGTCGAGGGCGGCTATCCGCCAGAGCTCGCTTTCTTCGAATGTATGCATGAGCTGAAGCTTATCGTCGACCTCTACTACGAGGGTGGACTTTCCAGGATGAATTTCTCAGTGAGCGACACCGCTGAATACGGCGGTTACACTCGCGGCCCGAGGGTCATCACGAAGCAGACCCGCAAAGAAATGAAGAAGATCCTGAGCGAGATCCAGAGCGGAAAGTTCGCGAAAGAATGGATCGACGAGACATTCAAGAACAGGCAGAAGAACTTCCTGAAGATGAGAAAGGAAATGAACACTCATCTTCTCGAAAAGACCGGTTCGAAGCTCAGATCCATGATGAGCTGGCTGAAGAAGTAGTAAAGCAAAACGGGAACACGAATGGCATGTATGGATCCGATTACCAGAACGAATTCCGCGAGTAGAACATACTCAGATATGTCCGTTTGCGCGATCGGCCTGGATGGACAGCCATCCGTGCTATTCTTGTTCAATTTATAAGAGGAATGACCTGATGGGACAGAAGATATACATATACGATACTACGCTCCGCGACGGCACGCAGGGGGAAGAGATCTCTTTCAGCGTAGAAGACAAGGTGAAGATAGCTCTTCATCTGGACGGCTTCGGTGTGGATTACATCGAAGGTGGATGGCCGGGTTCTAACCCGAAGGACATGGAGTTCTTCGAAAGGATGAAGAACGTTAAACTGAAACACGCCAGGCTCGCCGCCTTCGGCAGCACGTGCAAGGCTTCATCGACTCCAGAGACAGACTCCAACGTCAATCAACTCCTGAGTGCTGCCACTCCGACGGTGACTATTTTCGGCAAGTCTTGGGACATGCACGTAACAGCCGCCCTGGGCACTACGAAAGAAAAGAACATCGAGATTATCACCGAAACCGTGAAATATCTGAAGAAGCACGGGAAGGAAGTGATCTATGACGCTGAGCATTTCTTCGACGGCTACAAGTCCGACTCCGAATACGCCCTTAGTACGATCAAAGCCGCCGAAGCGGGCGGGGCTGACTTCATCGTCCTCTGTGACACGAACGGCGGCAGCCTCCCCGACGAAGTCGAGAAGATTGCACGCACCGCCGGCAGCACTGTGAAGATACCCATCGGTATACACGCTCACAACGATTCAGAGCTCGCCGTAGCCAATTCACTGGCCGCGGTGAGGGCCGGTGCCACCCAGGTTCAAGGAACAATCAACGGATTTGGTGAAAGGTGCGGCAACGCCAACCTCTGTTCGATAATTCCGAACCTTCAGCTGAAGATGAATATTCCTGTCCTCCCACAGGCGAAGCTGAAGGGCCTTACTGAGCTTTCGAGATTCGTAAGTGAAGTGGCAAACCTTCAGCCGAGAAAGAGCCTCCCCTACGTGGGTCAAAGCGCTTTCGCTCACAAGGGAGGCGTTCACGTCAGCGCAGTGATGAAATCGGCGCGCACTTACGAGCACATCGAACCGGAAGTGGTCGGCAACTCACGACGCGTTCTCGTCAGCGACCTCTCGGGCAAGAGCAACGTGCTTTATAAGGCGGAGCGGCTGGGAATTCAGATCGCAGACAACAACGGGAAAGCCACAAAGATCGTCAATGAACTCAAGGCACTTGAAAGCCAGGGATATGTCTTCGAGGATGCCGACGCTTCACTGGAAATTCTGATGCGAAGGGATACAGGCGGGGTTGAGATACCGTTCGAACTTGAAGCTCTCCACATTATCATCGAGAAGAATGACAATGCCGGTCTCGCTCATACTGAGGCCGTGATAAAGCTGCGAGTCGGCGACAAAATCGAACACACCGCCGCGGAAGGAAACGGCCCTGTGAACGCGCTCGACAACGCGCTTCGCAAGGCGCTCCTGCAATTCTACCCTCAACTCGCCGAGACGAAATTGTCCGACTACAAAGTGAGGGTCGTAAATGCCGGAGAAGGTACCAGCGCGAAAGTAAGAGTACTCATTGAGACAACAGACGGCGAATCGGATTGGAGCACCGTCGGTGTTTCCGAAAATATAATCGAAGCAAGCTGGAAAGCCCTTGTGGACTCAATTGTCTACAAGATGATGAAGGACAATGATAAAGCAAAAGCCGAAAAGAAAGAGTTAGAGGTGGCAAGATGAATGCCCAGACACGTATTGAATTGCTTGAGAAAGCATTGAACAGCGAAATGGAGACCATCAAACGCTACAACGATCACGCGGAAGTTTCTGAAGACGCAGAGACGAAAAAATTGTTCCGCTCTCTCGCCAGCCAGAAGTATGAACACTACCTGCAGATCGAAAAACATCTCCGCCAGCTTAAGGCGAATAACGACATTACCGACGCAATTAACAGCATGTTTCAGTAGAACCGTAGGGAGAGGAAATGAGCGACAAGATATATATTTTCGACACGACACTGCGCGACGGTGAACAGTCCCCCGGATGCAGTATGAATACTCAAGAGAAGATGAAGATGGCGAGACAGCTGGAAGCTCTCAACGTTGACATCATTGAGGCGGGTTTCCCGATTGCGTCTGATGGAGACTTCGAAGCCGTCCGAGAGATTTCGAAAACCATCAAGGGTTGCACCATTGCGGGTCTTTGCAGGGCGACGACGCTCGACATTGATCGCGCGTTCGAGGCGCTGCAGTACGCCGAGAAGCCACGCATCCACGTTTTCATTGCGACAAGCGACATCCATCTCAAGCACAAGCTCAACAAGACACGTGAGCAGGTGCTTGAACAGTCAGTCGACGCCGTCACGTATGCAAAGAAACTCGCGAGCGACGTTGAGTTCAGTTGCGAAGACGCGAGTAGAAGCGACATCGACTACCTTTGCCAGATAATTGAGGCGGTCATCGGAGCCGGGGCGACAACCATAAACCTCCCGGACACGGTTGGTTATGCGCTTCCTCAGGATTACGGCGCCATGATCAGCACTATCCGTACCCGGGTGAAGAACATCAACAAGGCCATTCTGAGCACTCATTGCCATAACGACCTTGGCCTGGCGGTTTCCAATTCCATCGCCGCTGTGGCGAACGGAGCGAGGCAAATAGAATGCACCGTCAACGGCATCGGGGAACGCGCCGGAAACGCGTCCCTGGAAGAGTTCGTGATGGCACTCAGGACGCGCCCCGACGCCCTCCCCTTCCATACCGACGTGAAGGCGGAGGAAATTTACAAGACCAGCCGCCTCCTCTCGACTCTCACGGGCATGATGGTACAACGCAACAAGGCGATAGTCGGCGCGAACGCCTTCTCCCACGAGGCGGGAATCCATCAGGACGGCATCATCAAGAGCAGGATGACTTACGAGATAATGACGCCTGAGTCCGTCGGGATTAAGCATTCGACGCTGGTTCTCGGAAAGCATTCCGGAAGACATGCTCTCAAGAAGAGATTCGAAGAACTCGGCTACTCCTTGAGCCCTGAGGAGCTCAACAACGTCTACACCGAATTCACGCAGCTTGCCGACAAGAAAAAGGAAATCCTCGACGAGGATCTGGTTGCCATATTGAACAACAAGTTCGATAACGACGAGACCAGCTTCACTCTTTCAAGTCTTCAGGTCATGACTGGCACCGGAGTGAAATCGACAGCCGTGATCGAGCTGAGCGACGGGAAAGAGACGTACGTCGACTCCGCCACCGGAGACGGCCCGGTCGACGCGGCCTATAACGCCATCGAGAGAATTACCAAGCTGAACGGACAGCTTACCGACTACAATATCAAGTCGGTCACATGGGGCGGAGATGCGGTCGGAGAGGTAGTCGTTAAAGTTATTTTCAATGACGTGATCTTCACCGGCCACGCCGCCAGTACCGACATCGTTACCGGAAGCGTCGAGGCGTATCTGCAGGCGGTCAACCGCGCCCTTTCGGCAAAGTCTTCAAAGGCTGTCGAAGACAACGTGATAAAGAAACAGGCGAACGCCGTGTAAATCACCCTTCGCCTGGTTAATTTCTTACAACTAACGAATACGACTAAGAACCACAAAAATCAAAGAGAGATTTCTAAAATGGGAATGACAATCACCGAGAAAATTCTTGCCGGTCACTCCGGAAAGGATCGCGTTGTGCCTGGTGAAAACGTTTGGATCGACGTCGATGTACTGATGACTCACGACGTCACCGGACCCGGCACTATCTCGATATTCAGGAAAGAATTCGGCAAAGATGCCAGGATATGGGACCGAAATAAAGTCGTAGTGATCCCGGATCATTATATTTTCACCGAAGACCAGCACGCGAAACGTAACGTGGTTTTCCTCAGAGACTTTGTGAAAGACCAGCAGATAGAAAATTTCTATGACGTCGGTACACCCGATTACAAGGGCGTCTGCCACGTTGCACTCCCCGAAGAGGGGTACACGAGACCAGGCGATGTTCTTTTCGGCACCGACTCCCACACCTGCACCGCGGGTGCATTCGGCGAGTTCGCCACCGGGATCGGCAATACCGATGCCGCCTTTATCCTCGGAACGGGTAAATTGTGGGTGAAAGTTCCGCAGACAATGCGTTTCGTCTTCAACGGCAAGATGCCCGATTATCTGATGGCAAAGGATCTGATACTAAGGATAATCGGAGATATCGGAGTCGATGGCGCTTCTTACGCCGCGATGGAATTCGCCGGTGAAGCCGTGTACAGCCTCAACATTGAGGAAAGGATGACCCTCTGTAATATGGTCATCGAAGCGGGTGGTAAAAACGGAATTATAGCTCCTGACAACGAGACCGAAAAATACGTCAAGGCAAGAACCAATAAGCCGTACAAGCCGGTGCAGAACGACCCCGACGCGGAGTTCGCTTCCGAACTCAAATACGATACAGCCAAAATCGTCCCTCTCGTCGCGAAGCCACATTCTCCCGAAAATGTCGAAGCGGCGGAAAGACTCTCCGACGTGAAGGTCGACAGAGTTTACATAGGTTCTTGTACCGGCGGCAAACTCACAGACTTCAAAGCCGCAGCGAAAATCCTTAACGGTAGAAAGACGGCAGTGGATACGTTCATAGTCCCCGCCACTACCGACGTTGAAAAGGGTCTTGAAAAAGAGAAGATCGGCAGCAAGACGCTCTTGCAGATATTCAAAGAAGCCGGAACGAGGATAGGGCACGCTAGCTGCGGTGCATGTCTCGGGGGACCGGAAGACACGTTCGGCCGGATAAACGGCGAAGAAATATGCGTATCGACTACCAACCGTAACTTCCCGGGGAGAATGGGATCCAAGAAGGGACAGGTATATCTCGCATCGCCGTTGACTGCTGCCGCTACGGCACTGACCGGCAAAATCACGGACCCGAGGAAGTTCCTCGCATAATCGTAGAACCGCACACCATTCATTCGAATGAACAAGAATCAGCAGAAATCAGGAGATTGACAGAACATGTCACAGAATAGAATAACCGGGAAGGTCTACGTTGTCGGCGACAATGTGGACACGGATCAGATCATACCGGCCAAGCATTTGGTTTATGACACACATTCACCGGAAGAGCGCAAGCTATACGGTAAATACGCAATGAGCGGAGTACCTGAGGAGAAGTCCGGCCTTCCTGAAGGCGGCGTGAAATTCATTAAAGAAGGTACATTTGAATCCGAATTCCCCATTATCGTGGGCGGTAAGAATTTCGGATGCGGCTCTTCGAGGGAGCACGCACCGCTGGCCCTTCAGGTCGCCGGGGTAAAAGCGGTCGTCGCACAGACGTATGCGCGCATATTCTACCGCAACTCTGTCGACGGCGGCTTCCTTAAGCCTCTCGAATCGGTGGAAAACATTTTCAAGTCGTTCTCGACAGGCGACCATGTAGAGATCGATCTCGATGCCAACAAGATTACAAACAAAACATCCGGAAAATCTTTCGAGCTCCGTCCGCTCGGCGACGCTGCAGACATCATAAATGCCGGTGGACTCTTCGCCTACGCCCGAAAGATCGGCATGATCAAGTCGAAGGCGGAGGCCAATGTTTAAGATCGCAGTCATCCCCGGAGACGGCATCGGCACGGAAGTTACGTCGCAGGCCGTAAGAATATTGAAGAAAGCCTCACGCATTCTCAACGAACAATTCGAGTTCACCGAACTCAGAGCGGGCGGGATCGCCATCGATACGGACGGCAGACCTCTCCCCGAGGCGACACTAAGCGCGGCGCTTGCAAGCGACGCGGTCCTTCTCGGAGCTGTCGGCGGACCGAAGTGGGACACACTTCCCTACGAGATGAAACCCGAGCAGGCTCTGCTCGGCCTGAGAAAAGGGCTAGAGCTTTACGCCAACATCCGGCCGGCGATCCTCTTCGACGCTCTCCTGAACGCTTCGTCCTTGAAACCCGAAGTGGTGAAGGGAATCGATATCGTCGTCATCAGGGAGTTGACGGGGGGCATCTATTACGGAAGGCCTGCAGGCATAATCGAAGAGAACGGCACCCGTCGCGGAATCAACACGATGACCTATACTGTCCCGGAAATCGAACGAATAGCCCACACCGCCTTTAAACTGGCGAAGACCAGGAAAAAGAAGGTCACCTCCGTCGATAAGGCGAATATCCTTCATACCTCCATGTTGTGGAGGGAAGTCGTGAGCGGTATCCAGAAGAACGACTATCCCGACATCCAACTCGATCACATGTATGTCGACAACGCTTCGATGCAGCTCGTGAGGAATCCGAAACACTTCGACGTTATACTGACTGAGAATATGTTTGGCGATATCCTGAGCGACGAGGCCTCGATGCTCACGGGTTCGATCGGCATGCTCCCTTCGGCTAGCATCGGTGAAAAACATGCGCTGTACGAACCAGTACACGGCAGCGCACCGGACATAGCCGGGAAAGGACTCGCTAATCCGATTGCAAGTATCCTTTCGGCGGCAATGCTGCTGGAGTATTCACTGAAACAGAAAGAACTTGCAAGGAAGATATTCCACGCCGTCGAAACAGTTCTCGGAGAGGGCTACCGAACTTCAGACATCGCCACTGCCGGCCAAAACGTCCTCTCTACCGAGGAGATGGGCCGCCGGGTAGAGAACGCCCTTTAGAGTAATCTTATCGCAATGGTCGTCGGCAGAGGTTCCTCACCTCTGCCACCTTGCGAGTTAAGTGTTCGCTCCCTCTTTCAGAAGCAGGCTGTCCCGGACAGGGCGAAAGGCAGTCAGGCTGCTTTCAATTCACTCTATCTCATAATGTTTTGTGGAAGAGCCGAAGACTCTCCACCTCCGGAAGTTCTAAGTAGCCCCGCCATTGAGACGTCATTCGTGCCGTTTCATAATCCTGCACCATTGGTCAATCCAGGTGACATTTGCATTCCGACGCCAACACATGTCTCCGAGAAGTTGAAATGCATCGCCCTTGCCCCTATATTTAACCTATCGCAATTTGTAGACTTATGAAAGTATCTTTAAGTAAATTAGCATTGAACGGTTTCAACCTGCCCGAGCTCGTTCGAAAGTCGTGCCTATCTCTTTGCGTCCCGGATCCGATTACTAGGCCTCTTAAAGCCATACAGGTTATCTAGTGCTGAACTATGTTTGGATAGGCCTTGTCCTGATAGGCGTGCTTGCTGCGGCATCGACCGATATTTACGATGCGTCTACAAACCGTTACAGGAACGGGCAACCGTTCGAGCTTCAGTACAATAGCACGACAGCCATGAATGGGACCGTTTCATATTCTCGCGAATATTATGACAAGTTTTACGGTGTAGACGTCGATTCACCGGATACTATCAGCTGTCGCGCCGATCTAACGGGCAGCTTCATAAACATATACACTGACAATGATTCACCGAAGATATGGAAGATTGTCGCGAAGACCGACGACAATTCGAAGCTAATAACTGCGAAAGTCCTTTCTCAGCACGGCAACATGATGACTATTCTACTACCGACAACTTCACTTGTAAAGACCAAGGCTGTTCTCGACGCCGTGATAAGCTATAGCGAGCTTGCCGTGAAAATCGCACTTGGGTTGATTGGCGTAATGGCTTTCTGGCTCGGGATAATGAAGCTTGCCGAAGATAGCGGAATGATAAAAATCATCGCACGTGTTTTGAAGCCCGTGATGGTAAGGATTTTCCCCGATATACCTCCGGATCATCCCGCAATCGGTGCGATGATCATGAACATGGCGGCAAATATGCTTGGGCTGAACAACGCAGCTACTCCGCTGGGCCTGAAAGCCATGGAACATCTTGAGAGTCTGAACACGCATAAAGGAACTGCCACCAACGCCATGATAACCTTCCTTGCGATCAACACTGCGGGGTTGACTCTTATCCCTGCAACGGCAATCGCAGTGCGTGCAGCCCTCGGTTCGAAGGATCCGACTATTATCTTAATGACTTCTTTCTTTGGGGCAGGCCTGGCTACGATAGCAGGCATAGCCGCTGCCAAGATTCTGCAGAGATTGAAGATATATAGGATCGACGACAAGCTTGACGGTAATCCGCCGGAAAGCGAAGGGTCAAATTGATCAAGGTTATACTTCAAACCCTATCGATAGTCGCGATACCGTTAATCATCGCGGCATTCGTAGCGTACGCCGCCAAAAAGAAAGTGCCGGTTTACGAATCCTTCGTTGCGGGAGCGAAGGGCGGTTTCGAAGTAGCGATAAAAATTATTCCCTATTTGGTGGCCATGCTGGTCGCAATCGGCATATTCAGGGCAAGCGGCGCGATGGAAATACTCGTCAAGCTTCTTGCGCCGATAGCAAATTTGATCGGAATGCCTCCGCAGGTCGTTCCGATGGCTCTCCTACGCCCTCTTACAGGCAGTGGCTCTCTTGGACTTATGGCAGATACTATGAAAAGATATGGACCCGATTCATTTATAGGAATACTTGTCTCGACTATGTACGGAAGCAGCGAAACGACTTTCTATGTACTCGCCGTATACTTCGGCGCGGTAAATATATATCGCACGCGGCACGCCGTAGCGGCAGGTTTGATCGCAGATGCCGTCGGGATGCTTGGGGCTCTGCTGATCTGCAGACTTCTTTTCGGTTAATTAACGAGGAAACAAATGAAAGCTCTAACCGCAATAATTGCAATCACATTTATTTCAGTCTCTTCACTTTTTGCTCAGAATTATCCACGTCCTCTCCTCGCGCCGGGCGAAAGCCAGATCGAGGGCGGCCTCGGCATATCCTGGATCAATGAAAACGGTAAGACGGTACCGTACTACATGATTGGCGTCATGCCGGATCTTCAATTCGGCAAACTCGGCATCGGTCTCGACCTGACTATGCGCATCTCGACCAACACCGGCAAAATCAGGAAGTCCGATTGGTCGGGCGGGGCGTATCGGAAAATTATCAGATACATCAGCTGGGGCCAGATGGGTGATCCCGTATACGCCAAAGTCGGGCAGATGGACATGGCGACCATCGGTCACGGATTCATCGTCTACGACTACAACAATAGTCCGAGCTACGATAATAGAACAATCGGCGCAGAGCTCGGTCTCGATTTCAATAAGTTCGGATTTCAAACCCTGTACGGCAATTTCAACCAGCCGGGGATTATGGGAGGAAGGGCATTTATCAGGCCGCTTAGATTCACTGCGCTTGGAGAGATTCCCGTTATCGGCGGTTTCGAAGTTGGTGCGACATATGTTACCGACCAGAACCCCAATTCCGGCATAGTATACCGAGAAACGACAGCTTTTCCGCTCAACGGCCTGGGCGGAGGGACAACATATATTCCATATAATACCGGGAAGCTTTCTGAATACGGTTTCGATGCGGGCCTTCCTGTTTTGCGCATTCCTTTTGCCGACGCAGACCTCTATTACGATTACGCGCAGATCAACCACTTCGGTCACGGTTCCGCAGCGGGAGTGCTCGTCAACTTTAACAGTCTCGGGCTCGCGAAGGCTTCGATCAAACTCGAACACCAGTGGATCGGACACCAGTTTATCCCGGAATACTTCAACCAATTCTACGAACTCAACAGGTACGTTCCCAACGATACCGGATATTTCAGCCAGGCAACACAGCTTGCCAACACTCCCGGTGGCCAGGGATGGTACGGTCAGATCACTCTGGCGGTTCTGCAGCAGTTCCAGATAGTCGGCGGATACCGGGGCATCGATCACGATCCGAACGGAGGATTGCTCCACCTCGAGACTCGCTTCCCGAGCCTCGTCCCGATGATCGCTTTCAGTGCGGGCTATGACAGATGGGGAATCCAGAGCTTCAAAGATGCCTTCCAGCTCGACAAGAGATCGCTTCTCTATGCTTTCTTTGGCTATAAGCCGTATCCATTTATGACGGTAGGCTTCAATTACTACTGGACGTTCATCCCCGTCAGCGGCGGCTACGAGGTGCAGAAGAGAATTGAGCCGAGGGTCATGTTCAATTTCTCATTCTGATCGAGGAACCTTTAAGCTTCATCATCCTGTTAGTGTTTTAAAAATGGAGACGTGATGCTGAAAAAGAACTGGCTTGTGTTTCCTGCCCTTATTGCAATCGGGATTGGTAGCCTCCTGTTACACAATAACGTATATGCGAAGCAGGAGGCGAAGCCATCGTGGGGAAGAAATCTTCAGGTTCTTACCTTCGTCAAGACCAAGAAGGAGCTGAAAGGCTGGATGGATATGTTCAATCAAAGTCTCGGCGTCAACTGCGCATTCTGCCACAACACAAACAATTTTGCCAGCGACGCGAAGCCGCAGAAGCGAATCGCGCGCGTCATGCTGAAAATGCTTCTCCATATCAGGTCGACTTATTTTTCATTCCCTCACGCTAAGAAGCCGACTTGCTATACGTGCCACCAGGGACACGAGCGCCCGATGAATATGCCTCCCGGAGGCTTCAAGCATCCTTTTCCATTTGAATAGCTGCATAGAAGGGGGTAAGGGATTTCAGAAAGCCGGGTGTCTGCCCGGCTTTTTAATCAATGAAGAGGAGAGGCTCCACAATGCGCCGCATAATTATGATACTACTCATGACGTTCAACGCGGCTTTCGCGCTCCCACAATTCGCAATGATGACCGGGATGGAATGCGCGAACTGCCACGTCAATCCGACCGGCGGAGAGTTGAGAAACACCTTCGAAGCTCCCAGCTTTGTAAACGACCACCTTACGCTTTTCAAGAGTCACGGCAAGGGGTTCCACTTCAGCCCCGAGCTCACCCGAGACATACTGATAGGAGGAGACGTAAGGTTCCAGTACTTATATGACGGCCAAACGAAGAACACTACCTTCCAGTCGATGGAGGGAGCCCTTTACAGCTCATTACACATTTACAGGTCCACTCGACTTTATATTAAATATGACTTTGTCAACACTGCGTACGAAGCCTATGGGATGTACGATTTCAATGAAGGAAATTCCTGGGTTAAGGTAGGCGCATTTGCACCTTCGTACGGAATCAGACTCGATGATCACACCGCGTACACCAGAGGGGGAAACTTCGGCTACCTTCAGGGAATACCTCAGCTGGGCCTCATCTTCGGACCACTTTATAGATCGCTCGGCGTGGAGGTCGGCTCGCAGCTCAGCAACTTCCTTGTCACTGTCGACGCGACAAATGGAGACGGCTACAGCAACATCAACTTCACTTCGAAAAAGGCCTTCATCGAAAGAGTGGAATACCTGACGAAGGGTTTTATCAACCTCATGCTTGGCGGTTCGGCTTACCTCTCAAGCGGCACAATGATGTACGGATTCCAGGGGGGAATCGGCGCGGACGACCGCTTTACATTGCTTGCCGAATACGATTGGGCACGGTCCTTACCCGGCTCACTTCTGCCGCCGAACGTTACATCGAACGCAGGGATGGCACAACTGACTTACGAAGTTGAAAACGGTCTTTTCGCGATGGGTAGGTTCGATTATTTCAAAACCTTTGCCGGAGGGCCGTATTACGCGAGGTACATACTCGGCGTCAACATCTATCCGGTTCCGCATCTTGATTTCATGCCGCAGATAAGGTTCAACACGACGAACGCCATCGGTGCGCCTCAACCGATGGAAGCTCTGGTCGAGTCTCACATATATTTTTGAACCTTACTTGATCTTCTCTATTCTAAGAGTATTCGTCGTCCCTCTTGCAAGAATGGGCGTCCCGGCGGTGAGTACGTACGTATCTCCGGCCGACGCAAGAGAAGCGGACTTCAGGATGGAACCGACCTTCGCCAACATGGCATCTGTGTCAGGGATCGACTCCACCTCAACAGGAATTACTCCCCAAATCAAAGGAAGCTTCCTCGCCACTTCCACGCTTTCGGTGATCGCGTAGACCGGAACCTGGGGCCTGTATTTGGACAAAGCACGCGCCGTCGTACCGGTGTTTGTTATCGGTATTATGAATGACGCATCGATGAACTTCGATAATGAACACGCCACTTCCGCGATGGCGTCCGTGAAATCGTCACGTACCGCCTTGTAATCCAGCTTTCGCGCGACAAGCCCCATCTCAGATTCGGCCATCTTCACTATCGACACCATTGTCTTCACGGCCTCGACCGGGAAATTCCCGGCAGACGTCTCACCACTCAACATAACCGCGTCCGTCCCATCGAATACGGCGTTTGCGACGTCGGTTGCCTCGGCTCTCGTCGGGCGCGGTTCCCGGATCATCGAATCGAGCATCTGGGTTGCAGTAATAACCGGCTTCCCATACTCATTGCACTTGCGAATGATGGTCTTCTGCAGAATGGGAACCTCTTCTATCGGAACTTCGACACCGAGATCGCCACGGGCCACCATGATGGCATCGCTCGCCTCGATTATCGGATTGATCTCTTTTACAGCCTCGGGCTTTTCTATCTTCGCGATTATACCCTGACTCCCTTTCTGCGCAGCGAGCAAATCACGAAGCTGCAGCACATCCGAAACGTGGCGCACAAAGGAAAGTGCGATGAAATCTACCTTGCTCTTGACGCCGAACTCGAGATCCGCAATATCTTTCTCGGTCAGCGAAGGAATGGAGACATCGCAGCCGGGGAGATTGATTCCTTTGTGCGATGTGAGCGGACCGCCGTTTACAATCTCGCACTGTATTTCCGTTCCCGAGACCGATTTCGCTTTCAACTCCAGGAGGCCGTCGTCCATAAGGATCCTGTCCCCCGCCTTAACACCGGTGATTATTCCCTGGTAGGTAACCGGGATAATTTTCCCTCTCCCGACGACATCGCTGATTGTCAAAGTGACGGTTTCCCCGTTCTTCAGATTGATGACACCGTCTATTTGTCCGACTCTGATTTTTGGTCCCTGAAGATCCTGAATTATCGCAAATCTCTTTTTACAGACACTCTCGAGGTGCCTGATGATCTCAATTTGTTCGGCATGTTCCTCGTGCGTGCCGTGGGAGAAGTTCAACCTGAAGACATCGGCACCTGCATCCACCAGGTTCTTTATTCTCTCTTCTGTGTCCGATGCCGGTCCGAGTGTACAAACTATCTTTGTTTTTCTATTCTGTATTCTTCGCAAATCCTCGTAACTCCTTAGTTTGGTCCGCTATTTCTGTCAATACCCTTGATGCGGACCCCTTGATAGAGAAGTCCGCGAAATCAGACAGGGGTGTTTCTTCTATGTTAACTTCGACGATCTTTCCGCCGTTCCTTTTTACCGCCATCGGAAGTTCGGCGGCAGGATATACTACCGATGACGTGCCGACAACAAATATCACTTCCGCCCTCTGCACGGCCTCTTCAGCCATGGCCCATTGGTCCACCGGAAGCATCTCACCGAACCATACTATGTCAGGCCTGATCAGGCCGCCGCACTCCGGGCACGTGATAGTTCCGTTCCTGTCGAACTCTTCACCATCATAATGTTTGCCGCAACCGAGACAGTAGTTCCGCTCGATATTTCCATGAAGCTCGGCAACCTTCTTTGAGCCCGCTCGTTCATGAAGGTTATCTATGTTTTGAGTGACGACAGTGAAGCTGGGGAAAATTCGCTCCAACTCGACCAGCGCGATATGAGCCGGGTTTGGCTTTGACTCCCGCGTTATCTTCCGCCGGTGCTCATACCATTCAGATACGAGCTGCGGATTCCTGAGGAAGGCATCGAAGTTGGCCAATTCCTCCGGATTGAGTTTACTCCATAGGCCGTCGGTTCCCCTGAATGTCGGTATGCCGCTTTCCGCTGATACCCCAGCTCCAGTAAAAGCGACTACTTCCCGGGCACTCTTAAGGATATTCTGCAGCTCTTCCGGGATACTCATTGGTGCGGCAATAGTGTCAGTTGGTGCGCAATTTCTTTTCCTGGAAGGGTAATCGGAAAAAAGGTCAGTTTACCGTCGAGGTAATTTCTCAACAGATCTGAATAATACGGACTGAGGATTTGGCCAGACTCCCCGCCGGGAAGGCTGAAATACATCCCGTCTTTGCTCATGTCTACTATCATCCTCATCGACGGCCCGACTTTCATGTGGTAAGGCTTGTCGAAAGAATATTCGCCGTTGTTCACCGTCGTGTTGTTGCCGCCTCTCGGGAATGGGCCGGCGTCGTAGATCGCCCTCACAATCGCGTTCGATTTGAGCGGGTGTTCGAGCTCCAGCGTGTGGAATCTTCCCCACATCCAATCGATCGGGTGCGGACCGAACTCCGTCCTCAGCTTCTGCAGCGAAATCTCCAGGCTTTTAGTTAGATCCAGATTGAGCAGGCTGTCGCCATTCGACACTCGGTATAATTCGGCCAACAGCTGAGGCTTATTCATCATACCGTTCAAGATCCTTGTGGGCACATTGCTGACGACAACATACCTGCGATAGAGCCCTTTCCCCATCACCGGTTCAAAGACACTTCTCAACATATACACGAAAGTCATATTTAAGATCGAAGCGGCAGTGCTCTTGGCAGTGATCATACCTTCAAAGTTCTTCAGGTACACAAGCTCTCTCGGGAAATACCTTTCACTATCGCATGCGGCGAGAAGATGCCGGTTTAGCGACACCATGAATTTGGAGTAGTAATCCAACTGGAGCTGCCGGCAAAGGGCGACGCTCATTGTGTCGTGCTGTTCTATAAACGACTTTATCCTGTCTATGCGTGATGAGGGCTCATACAGATTCGTTACGTAATAGGGATAATCGTCAGGCGTTGTGCGGTTGTTCGCGGTAGCAAGGAAACCCGCCGATGGGTCATAACTTTCCGGCAAAGAGTTGAACGGGATGAAACTGTTCCAGACAAACTTGCTTGTGTTTCCGGGCTGTGGGAGGAAGGGAAGCGGATAACGCCTGAGGGGAATATTGCCGGCCGCCTTGTAGCCGATATTTCCATCAACGTCCGCATAGACGAAATTCTGCGCCGGCGCTCCAAAGTAGCTCAGGGCTTTAAGAAAATCCTGGAAATTGTTTGCGGTATTGAGAAGGTACATCGATCTGATTTCATCGCTGGGCCAGTAGGCACTCCAACGCAGCGCTACTATCCCTTCGGGCCCGACCATATCGTTTCCGACTGAGGTCGTTTCATAGGAAGAGGAAATGACTCCGCTTACAACCGGGCCGAGAATCGTTGAGCGCCGCATGAAGACATAAGGCGTCGTTCCCTTGACTTCAATAGTGTCTTCCGTTGTCATGAAAGGAAGGAGCTTGCCGTTGTACCAATACATATTCGGATTCGAAGAGTCAGGCTGCATAATGTAAAAGTCCGAATCATCCGACATTACATTCGTCAATCCCCAGGCGATGCTGTCATCCCTGCCGATTACGATGCCTGGCGCGCCGGGGAGTGACACTCCCATGACGTGCAAATTTGGAGCGGAGAGCGAAACGAGATACCACCTGGCTGGCTCACTGAACGCGAGATGAGGATCGTTGCAGAGGATCGCGGATCCGGTATTGGTTCTCGACGGTGCGATAGTCCAGTTGTTGCTCCCGAAACAGTCCGGAGCTCCGGCCCCTCCCAACATCGCAAGAGCCTGCGAGTTCGCGTTCATGAAGCCGCGAAGTGCAGACTGTCTCATGCCGGCCGATGCGTCGTTCTTTTTCCCCTTTGAACCGGAGAAGAGCGGAATCAAAAGCGAAGCCTTTTGGGCGCCGAGGCTGTCATAGATCTCACCGAACACGGGCTTGGTCCACCAGGATATGTTGAGATCCCAGGCCATCAGTCTTGCCACGATAAAGCTGTCCCGCGGCTTCCATGGGCCGGGTGAAAACTTAAGCATCGCGAATTCTGCCGGAAATGCCCTGGCACTCGCAATATATGCGTTCACCCCATCGGAGTACCACCGTAGTATATTTTTGCTGATAGGGGAACAGCTTCTGTATAGGGAGTCGGCCATTTGCTTGAATTCAAGCGTCCGGAAAAGCTCGTCCACCGGAATAAGTTTGCTTCCGAAAATCTCACTGAGCCGCCCCTCCCCCAGGCGCCTGTACAGTTCCATCTGGAACAGCCGGTCCTGAGCGTGCACGAATCCGAGCGCGAAATAAGCATCCGAGTCAGAGTGTGCCACTATATAGGGAACCCCGAGGCTATCCCTTTGAATGTCGACTTTTCCACCAAGCCCGGACAACTCTTCTTGTCCGTCAAGCTGCGGCAGAGACGAAGTCCCGAATTTCCTCAGCAGTAGAATCACGCTTACAAGTATTATGAATAGTGTAAGTGAGGTTACCGCCGCGACAAACTTAAAACGTTTCACCTGCTTAATTTAGTGAAGCGAGTGTCAATGTAACAACAGAGAGGCTCGATAAGGTTTGCTGCTCTTTACCCTTGCGTGAAGTTAAAAAGGAATCCGACCGAGACGGAAGGTACCACATACCTGGTTTGGGGCATAAACGACGTCGAGAAGAAATTGTAGTAACCAACGCCGCCGTTCAAGTACAGTCCAACAAACCTGGCAAGTCGAAGAGAATTCCCTACGCCCAGGTAGGCCGATGCTCCTGTTGTGAACCTGGAGTAAGGCAGCGAGTAATTCAGGAACGACCCGCTGGTCGGAAAGGCCCAGCCGAAGAGCATTCCCGCTGAGCCTTCTCCGTAAAGTGTATACCCCAGCGTATTGAGCCTCGATTGTACGAACGGGACTCTGACTCCGAGTTCAACCGGCAACAACACACCCTGGGATGAGGGAATCGCCCCGAACGTAGAAACCGGCTCATAAAGACTGATGAGCGAAATTCTGAGAAACATATCGTTGCGCAATGGGATGCTTCCGACTGCCCCTGCACCCAGAGAAGTGGCACTCATCAACAAGGGCGAATATTCGGGCGCGGCTATCGCACCCATTGGTCTGGCATATCGAGACGTGCCGTCCGACAAGTAACCCAGGCCCGCAACCGGCGTACTCCGCAGCGATTTCATATCATAGCCAAAGTTGTCTGTAACGCTCTCTCTTCCCAACAATTGCGCCTGTGCTGCAACGCTTGCAAAGAAAAACAAAATCGGGAGTAAGAGACTCATCCTGCGTATCATATCACACCTCCATGTCATTCATACGTATCAGAAATCATACTTGAACGTGAACAGAAAATTCGTATTAGTGATCTTTTGGTTGCTCGTGCTTTGCGAGGCGTATGTAATGCCGTTTATGACGGTACTCGGATAAAGCTGACTCGTTGTATTCCAATAATCGTACTGATAAGCAACATCGATCTCTATAGTGTTTTGGATCTTCACACCGAGACCTCCGCTGACGAGCTTCTGAGCTTGGGCAGATCCATCACCGCTATATGGAGAGGGCAAATAGCCTACGCCTGCTCTCAAGTATGGCACCAAAAGCGAATAGTTCGGATTTGTCAGTGCGTATTCCACTCCAGCCCGGATGCTCGTAGTCGGGCGGTATTGCTGCTTGATTTGGCCATTGAGATCACCGGCCGGACTCTGATTAGATGGCAAATTGAAATTGCTGAAACTCAATTCCGTCCAATCGACGTATTGAATGTCTGCCGCCGCCTGCAGCTGGGGTGTTCCGCCTGAAACGCCAAAGCCCAATTTGAATGGAGTGGTCACATCATACTGCAAAGTCGGTCCGGGATAGGGAGATTCATTTTCTCCGTAACCGTTGCTGGTTGCATATGAATATGATCCCGCGGGGCCCAGCGGACCTGCCGCGAACGACGCCGTTCCATTCGAACTGAAATTATCATTCACCGTGAGAAGAGTAGGGAACTCCACAGTCGCACCAAACCGAGCGATAGTGTTTCCCCCCGAGTCAAGTACTCGATACATCATACCCAACTTGGCATTCCACCCACTGATGCTCTGATTGTCCTCATTCTTCAAGGCAAACGATGTAAAGTAAGTGGAATTGTAATTGTTGCCGGAAACTCCGTTCTCCTGGAAATTCTGGACATATTTGTATTGTCCACTTATCAGGTTTATGGTAAGTCCGAGAGAGAAATCAGGCGCGATATCCAAACCGGCAGAAGCAAGCCAATTACTCAATCCACCGGAAACGAAAACATTCCCGCTCTGGTTGACATTACCATTTATATAAGGCTGTTGGCTGGTATTCTCCAGGAAATCCATATAGGCTATGTCCGCGAGTGTATCTCCGGGATAGTAAAGCGAAGGTATGATCGAACTATTAGGATTATATCCGCTGACCGCTAGAGCTGCATTATAGTCCGGTCCGTGATTGTAGCCGAACGCAATCACGAAACTCCCCCTCGTCGTCGGGAACGGGTAGACCAACCCGAGACTGGAAAGATCCGTCTGGGAACTCGAAAGTGAATTACTGTTTCCAAGATAAGTGGAGTTGTCGGTGTAGCCGAGGAAATTCAATCCCATCTGGACCTGGGATTGTCTCGACTGGGCCAGTCCCGCAGGGTTGAAATAAGTCGCATCGAATCCTTGCGCGAGCCCGATCATGGCATTCCCCATGGCAACAGATTTGGCGCTGACACCGTACCCGCCCTCCGCTAATCTAAGTGCGTCCTCAGGATATTGGGCAAAGGCATTAATGGAAATCAGAAACAGCGAGGAGAATATTATCAACAGTTTGCTTTTCATGCTACTACCGCCTGGTTAGTGGACACTTCAGAAAATAATCAACAGAATTCTGCCGCTAAACGCCTAGAATATCAGGTGTATTTGCCGGCCCTCTCTAAGAGCAGTATCAGTGGCGCACTCTCGCTCCACCGCTCGCGACCGCACCCCTCGAGGGGGGTGCGGACGGAGCTGACTCTCTCATTGCAGACATTGCCGAAGCGGCGCGGTACTCAACACGAGGCGCGTTCTCCCTGAAACTCGATATCTGACCAGCGCGTGCTATCTGCACCGGTGAGGCATAATTGAAACGCTGCCTGATCATTTTCACATCTCGCACGGGCCGCGAAACCTGGGCGCGGATCGCGCCGAGGTTTAAGGAAGAATATTCATGCCTGATCCTCGGGGGCGGCGCCTGCGGAGGTGGGTTGTACTGCGGAGGCGGGTTGTACTGCGGAGGTGGATTGTACTGTGGAGGCGGATTATAACTCGGAGCCTGTTGGCGAACTCGCGGCTGTGGCTGCTGACTTGGCTGTTGCGGCTGAGAGTTAGGAGCCGGGTTCGAATTGTTCCGGGGCGGCGGGTTGTAACTCGGAGCTCGCTGCCTAACAGGCGGCTGTTGGTTAGGCCGTTGAGGCTGTGCGTTTGGCGTAGGATTCGGATTCTGGCGAGTTGCCGGAGTATAGCTGGCCCTGCCGCGCTGTGCGGGTGATGGAGCGGAGTTCGGATTACCCTGTGCAGCCGGATTGTATCTCGGTACACGCTCACGCACCCTTTGGCGGTTATTTATGTTGCTGACCGTACCGTACCCTCCCACCGGATTCTCCGAACCTCCGGTTCTGGTCCTGGTTACGTAAGAACCGCTAGCGTTCACTGCTTCTCCTCTAACACCGCTGGCTGTACCAACAGCAGCTCCGGTCGCATTGCCGGCAGGTATCGCACCGCTGCCGTAGTCACGTCCGAGTCGCGTGCCGCCGATGTTCCTGGCCCTTGCTGGATATCCGACGCCAGTCCCTCCGTAGTAGGAGTAGTATGGGTAATACGCAGAATACGGACCGTAACCTCCGTAATATGAGTTATACGGGTAGTATCCCCCCATGTAGCCTAGCGTGTAGTAGTTCCAGTCCCAATTCCCCCAACCGGCAAGACCACCGTATGAGAATGGGCCGCCATACCATGAATTAAGGCCAAACCCGAGATTGTAAGAATCCATCGGCCACCACGCTGAACTGGGATAATACATGCTGTAAGTCCATCCCGGGTAGTACCCATATGAAGGACCGAAAAACCCATAATTGTCATAAGGCCACGGATTACCGAACCCGTAACCACCCATGCCGAAGGTGCCGTATCCATACTCATTGCTGGAGTAGTTTGGGTTTACCTGCGGCGTACCAGTCGAATCATAGTAGGTGGAACTGTAACCGTATTGAGAAGTATCGGAGCTACTGGGACCGTATGATGAACCGTAGCCGCCATAATTGCCGCTAGTGGCCGCAAACTCGGTGTAACAGCCCGATAACCCTAGAACGACCAGGAGCGAAAGTGCTAAAGCCGCCAATTTTGTTTTCATGGCAATCACCTCATTTTTTTCGACGCGAATTCTCGTCGTCACGCTTAATCCCGCCAGGCCTGATTTCTGACCTGCGTCTCGTAGGTTGAACATAGTACCTGTTAGGAAAGAAACCGGTACCGAACGGAGAGACGAAGATCAATGGTGCAAAACTTCTTTCCCACATCGCATTCTGGGACTGATTCAGAAATATCGCGGGTGGATTGTAGAACTTGCTGAAGTCTTTCGCAAGGCCCCTCGTACTAAGCGTGTCGCCTTTGACTTTTCCGGTCGCTAAGAAGGCCGACATAAGAACCGCAATCATCATCTAATAACCTCGTTTCAATTTCTATAACAAAGAAAAGCGACGCAAGGTTTTTCTGTAACCCTTAATATTAATTAATCTTAATCGATTTTCGAGTGTTTCGTCCGCGCGGCTACATAGACTGAGCATATTCAATTCTTATCGTCCTCAAGCTTCCAGTCTTTCTAAGATTCAGAATATTCTTGTAATCGAACTCGACTGTGAAACCGTTTCCCACGCTCCACTTGATACCGGCATTTAGATAGCCGGGTCCGGGCCTCGACAGCAAGGCAGTATCCGGATAATTGTCGTTCATTCCGAAGTTGTATTCGGCAACGACCGAAATATCTCTTCCTATCGTTTTGTCGGCACCGACAAAGAAATTTATGTTCCTATTTCCGTCCCCATTCTCCATCGAGTAGTTGATTCCGCCGTGTATGCCGAGGTACCCCAGCATGTTGAAATATTTCGAGGCTACGGCAAAAAAACCCGGCGACTTGTATAAGTAACGGTTGTACTGAGAAAGATAGGCATCCTTTCCCTGCGAATCGTACCCGAACGTTATGGCGGGAAAATCTGTCGTCTCATCGATTAGCCTGAATCTGACATTCACGCCCGGAAGATTATTCCAATCTACCGGGCCCGAGCCGATGACATTTGTACCTCCGTAGCTCAAACCGAACGTAAGGCGGTTGAATGCCCCAGCTTCGAGCGATACCAGGACGCCGCTATTCTCAAAGAAGTTCACACCCATTTCTATCGTGCCGTTGTGCAGGATTCCAGCCGTCGGCATGTCGACAAGATACTGCTCCTCGACGCCTGCGGCCGTCCCCGCGCTGCCGTTCAGGTTCTGAGCAAATACTACCGATGACGTCAGAAGTACCAATAGAAGGGCCTTAACTCTCATTTCAATCTCCTTTTAGAATTCATCTTCTCCGAAAACCTTTCGTATGTTCTTCGGGAGCTCTACTTTCTTAGATTCCTGTTCAGCTTCGATATTGTTTTCAACATTCATTTCCTGGGTCCTCAACGCCGGCGGCTTGGGCGCGACCGGGGGAGCGACGCTCTCGCTCTGACCGCTCAATATCTCGATGAGCGCTCTCTCCTCGTTAAGAAGTTCACCAGTATCGTATAAAAGAAGCTTCCGGTCTCTATAAACAAACTCTCCGTCCAGAATAACGTCCGAGACATCCGAATCCGAATAATCCTCTATGAATGCACCAGCCGCCGCTTCAGCGGGTAGTGTCTCCAGCCTCCTAGCAGAGAGTTTGCTTGCGTCCATGAAAGTGAAACTCGCTACTTTACCACCCTCGATACTCCCGAGCTTGGATCCCATATTAAAAAGTCCCGCGCCCGATCGGGTAACACTCATCAGCGCCAGGTCCGGTTCACATCCGAGTTCAAGCAGTTTCTTCATCTGTAAGAACATTCCCGGCGTTTCCCAGTTGGAGCCGACTGCAAATTGCCGGTAAATGTTGCGGATCGATTTGAATGTCTGCACATCGAGGTTTTCTGGAATGATTACGATCCTTGCCCCCGAAGTTTTGGCAACCTTTAGTGAGGCCGCAGGCGTCCCATTTAATCCAACAAGTATCGTGGAGCTGTTGAGAATTTTGCTTTTTCTCAGAAGCTGGATGATGCCGGAATTAAAATTGGACCTGGTAGTCTCGGTATCTGAAGGGTCCTCGTCAGCATGTGTCATTATCCATCCCGGGGTATCGGCATTGTTTCTCGCCACCGCACTAAGGCTGAAAAGTGTAAGATCCTTTTGGTACGGGACGAACACACCCGATTTTAAATGCCGATCCACGATCCTCCTCAGGAAACCGATTTGTTGCTCACCTTCCGCAAAGGCGATGGCATCAATCCCCGCAAGCTTGATTGCAGAATACATTCCTCTGGCGCCCGACTCATCTCCTATCACCGAAAATGCAATTGCGGACACACCGCTCTGTATTGCACTAAAGAACGTCAGGTGGTACATCTTCTCATAAAAATCTTCGTTCTGCGAGTCGAGCGCAGTTTCCAAATGGAGAAGATCAGCGGATGCCCACTGGGAAATCGGCGTTCGTGGCTCAGCGAACCTCGTGATCAATGATTCCGGATGGAAATGCGAATTGAAAAAGGTTGGGAGGATGATCTTGTTCGAAGCATCGACAAGATCGGCATCAGGATATTTTCGCTTGAGGCCGTCTAAGTCCTTCGAGACCTCCAAGATGAGATTCGAACGGACTACGATGTTTAAAAGGCCGTTCCTGTTCTCTTCATCGCACACAAAGCTGTATCCACCGGCGATGATCTTTGTCAAGCTCATTGCTCCTCCCTCAGTCAGTGAGTAAATAGAAACTTCGCCTCATGCAATTCACTAATGAAGCCCTTGCAGTTGGCGCGGTGGAATCCTTTCTTAGCAGAAGCACCTCCGGCTTCTCCATTCCTGTTTACAGCAATATAAGCAAGTCGGACCGTTTTGTCAGCCTTGGCTGAATCCGAGCCTGTGACGATCTCCTTATTAAGTCCCGCCTTTTTATTGTACCACCTTAAATGTTGTCGTCCCGTCCTTTTTATCCTCCAGGACGACACCCATGTTCTGCAATTCGGACCTGATCGAATCAGCAAGCTTGAAATCCCGGTTCTTCCGGGCATCCAACCTGAGACTTATGAATAAATTGATGAGGCCGGATTCTATGCTCCTTCCGGATCCGGCCCGATCATCGGACCGGACAATTCCGAGCACATCCCCGGCGAGCGAAAGGATGAATGAATAAATCAGAGATGCAGATTCATCGTTCACTGCCCCGCCGGAACCTATCGCCGAATTAACTTCCTTAAGCATCTCGAAGAGTACCGCGATCGCAGCAGGCGTGTTAAAGTCGTCTGCCATCGCGGCAAGCCATTCGCTGTAGTACCGGCGCAGATCGACCGGTTCTTCAGGAAGGTTTGCAAAATCGACATCGGCTCGTTTGTCGCCCGCAAGAGTCCGGAGCTCGCGAATAAGATTCTTCAGCCTATCCAAACCCCTGCCAGCGCCCTCAACGGCCTCATCTGAATAGTCGAGCGGGCTTCTGTAATGGCTCTGAAGAATGAAAAACCTGACAGTTATCGGATCGAATTTCTTGAATGCATCTTTGAGAGTGACGAAGTTGCCGAGCGACTTGCTCATCTTGGTCCCATTGACGGTCACCATGTTGTTATGGAGCCAATACTTCACGAACGGCCTGCCCGTCGCCGCTTCGCTCTGGGCGATCTCACACTCGTGGTGCGGAAACTGGTTGTCCAGACCGCCGCCATGAATATCGAATGTATCTCCGAGATACTTCATGCTCATTGTCGAGCACTCCAGGTGCCATCCAGGGAAGCCGTCGCCCCAAGGGGAAGGCCATCTCATTATATGGCCGGCTTCAGCCTTCTTCCATAACGCGAAATCGGCCGGATTCTTCTTGTCGCTTCGCACATCGATGCGTGCTCCGGCCACGAGATCTTCCACCTTCTTTCCGGAAAGCTTCCCGTAGTCCGGGAATTTCGAGACATCGAAGTAGACGTTGCCGGCGGATTCGTAGGCGTATCCAAGCTCGATGAGCTTCCTGGCAAGTTCGATCTGTTCCACTATATGACCGGTCGCCCTGGGTGAAATATCCGGCCTGATTACGCCGAGCCTGTCCATGTCTTCGAAATAACTTCGCATGAAAGTCTCGACGATTTCCATCGGGTTAATCTTGTCCCGCTTCGCTTCCTTCTCAATCTTATCGTCGCCCTCGTCGGCATTGTCCGTCAGATGACCGACATCCGTGATATTCTGCACGTACAGCACCTTGTAACCGACAAAGCGGAAGAACCTCACCATTACATCGAACGATACGTAGCTCTTTCCATGCCCGATATGAGAATGGTTGTAAACCGTGGGACCGCAGACGTAAATACCCACCCTGCCATCGGAAACCGGGAGGAACTTTTCCTTTTGCCTGGAGAGGGTATTGTAAAGATAGATGTCTGTCTTCATTTGATTCCGATAAGCTCCTTTGCGCCGGAAATGCCGGCCTGAGTCACGTCTTCACCGCTCAGGAGGCGCGCAACTTCCAGTACGCGCTCGTCTTCACTGAGCCGTGACACGCTGGTGACCGCACGTTTCCCTTTGACCCCCTTCTCGACCTTGAAATGCACGTCCGCCATTCCGGCAATCTGAGGGAGGTGGGTAATTGCTATAATCTGATGAAACTTGGAAAGGCTCTTGAGACTTTTCCCGACCTTGCTTCCGATCCTTCCGCTGATGCCCGTATCGATTTCGTCGAACACGAGCAGCGGGAGGCGGTCGCTCTTCGCGAGAATGGTCTTCAACGCGAGCATGATCCTGGAAATTTCACCTCCTGACGCCACCCTTGCGAGAGGCCTCGGCTCCTCCCCGACATTCGTCGAAATGAAGAACTCCACGAAATCGAACCCCTTCTCGTTCGTCTCATAGAAGTCGCGACCGAGCTTCACGAGCGGCTTAATATCCGCTCCATGACCGTCATAAACTTTGTTCTTTATCACTATCTCGAACTTCGCGTTCTCGATCCCTATTTCGGCGAGCACCCCGACGATGCTTCTCATGATCCGTTCGGCGACTTCCCTCCGCTTGGAGGAAAGCCTCTCGGCAATTTCGGAAAGCTTTTGCCGCTGCTGTTCCACGTTCCCTTCGAGTCTTCCGATGGCCTCGTCGAAATTCTCGGCGAGCTGGAACTCTTTACCGATCCTCTCCCGATACTCGATGGCGGCTTCGAGCGAGCCGCCGTATTTCTTCCGGAACATAGAAAGCACGCCGAGCCTCTCCCTGATTTCCTCCAGCCGCTCGGGATTGAAATCGATCTTGCTGCTGTAGCTCTGTACGGACCTCGTAATTTCATCGACGATCGCTTTGGCTGTTTCGCTGTCAGCTTTGAGCGGCTCGAAAGTCTTATCTATGTCCGACAAATCCTCCAATTGGTTGCGCACCATGACGAGCTGGTCGTGGATAGAGCTCTCACTGTCGTAGAGCAGCTCGTACAGCTTCATCGTGACCTCGTAGAGCTTCTCGGAGTTCTCGAGTATTTTCAGCTCCGACTCGAGCCGGTCGATCTCGTCCGGCTGTGGATTCACCGCGTCGATCTCTTTGATCTGGAACGCGTATAGCTCGCGTTTCTCCTTGAGCGCCTCTCTTCGCGAAACGAGCTCTTTCATTTCCCCAAGCTCGGAGTTCAGACTGTCATAAGCACCCTTGAAATTCTTGATGAGGTTCTCCAGCCCGCCGAAATCGTCGAGAAGGTCGATGTGAGTCTCCGGACGGAGGAGCGACTGGTGCTCATGCTGTCCGTGAAGATCGACGAGGTAATCGCCGAGATCCTTCAACTGTGCCACCGGAACGGGCGTATCGTTCACGAAGGCCCGGCTCTGCCCCTTGGCGCTCACTTCCCGGCGAACGATTATTTCCTCTTCCGACTCTATCTCCGCCGCTTCGAGAAGCCGCTGGACCTTCTTATTCCCGGAAATCGTGAAGACTCCCTCCACGATGGTCTTATCTGCGCCGCTCCTCACTTCGTCTTGTGTGGCACGCTCGCCGAGTATCAGGTTAAGCGCATCGATTATGATGGACTTCCCCGCCCCGGTCTCGCCGGTAATAATATTCAATCCGGATCCGAATTCGATATCGAGTTCGTCTATCAGGGCATAATTCTTTATCGAGAGGGTTTTCAGCATACTCTGGGCTACTTGATATTGAAATATTTCGCTTCGGGATGGTGTACCACTATTGCTGTCGTGCTCTGTTCAGGGACCAACTGGTATTCCTCTGTCAGCGTGATTCCAGCCCTTTCCGGCCTCAGAAGTTCGAACAGCCTTGCCTGGTCTTCAATATTCGGGCACGCGGGATAGCCGAACGAGTAACGTGATCCCTGGTATCCCTGCGAGAATAGCCTCTTTATTTCCTGAGCGTCGTTGCCGACGATCCCTAACTCTGTCCGGACCACCTTGTGCCAGTATTCTGCAAGCGCCTCGGCACTTTCGACGCTGAGTCCGTGCAAGTACAAATACTCCTGGTAGTTTCCGGAGTCGAACAGGTGCTTCGTAAATTCACTGGCCTTCGAGCCGATGGTCACCGCCTGCAGGGCAATAACATCGAGTTCACCCGACTCAACCGATCTGAAATAATCCGAAATACATAAGGACCTGTCGTCCCGCTGCCGCGGGAAAGTGAACCTTACCCACTCCCTGACGTCCTCGACCCTCGCCTTGCCGGGCGTAACTCCTTTCCATTTGGAATACGGGTCTACATCGGCAGCAGGCCGGTAGATAATCAGGTCGTTTCCAGAAGACTGACACGGGAAATAGCCGTAGGCCACTTTCGGCTCGAAAAGCCGCTCGCGTTTCACCTTCAACTTCTGCGCCTCAAGAGCCGGATAGACGTCCGACTCCAATATCTTGCGGTACTCTTCGTCCGTCTTCCCCTTTTTCGAGAACTGCCATTGGCCTCGCACCAGGGCGACTTCGTTCAGATATTCCCAAATCTTCTCGATCTTTATGTTTGTCACAACCATGGTGCCATAAAACGGCGGCACCGGCAAAGAGAGGTCGGTGCTCACTTTGCTCCGTGCTCGAACGACAGTTTGCCCTTCATTACTGGCTTCTTTCCTGTTCAACTCGAGAGTCTTGTTCAACGAAGTCGAGGATGTCGTGGCATTCCTGATCTCGGATACATCGACTTTCCCAGACTTGATGTCTTCCATGAAGTGAAGTCCGGCGAAAGCATCGTTGGCGTAAGACAGATAACCACGGTAGACCTTGCGGAGGTCCTGCTCGACATATCGCCTCGTTAGAGCGGCACCGCCCAGGACAACTGGAATATCGATACCTCGCTGATCCATCAGTTCCAGGTTTTCCTTCATGACAACGGTCGACTTAACCAGGAGTCCGCTCATCCCGATGGCATCCGCCTCGTTGTTCTCCGCGGCTTCGATGATCTGCTCGATCGGCACCTTGATGCCGAGGTTGACTACCTTGTAGCCGTTGTTCGTCAGGATTATGTCCACCAGATTTTTACCTATATCGTGGACGTCTCCCTTCACAGTTGCAAGGACCATCGTCCCTTTCTTAGCCCCTTCGACCTTTTCCATGAAAGGCTCGAGGTACTTGACGGCAGTCTTCATCGTCTCCGCTGACTGCAAGACGAAGGGAAGCTGCATCTGTCCGCTTCCGAAAAGATCGCCCACAACGCGCATTCCATCCAGCAATATCTCGTTTATTATCTGCAGGGGAGAATAGCTCTCAAGGGCCTTTTTCAGATCGTCGTCGATTCGGATCTTGTCGCCGTCGACGATACGTTTCTTCAGCCTTTCCTCAAGGTTCAACGATTGGTCGTCGGGATTCTTCGCGGGACCGGACTTTGCCGCCGCGTAATAGTTCATAAGCTCGACCAGAGGATCATACACGCACTTCAGCTCATTCATCGACCCTGCACTGCCTCACCTCTCGACGCCGCTTCAAACCTTCTCTCGTCAAAAATCAGCTCCCTGCAGATTTCCCTCCCGCGTTCGTCGATCTTGTATAGCGGCATGATCTTCTGTGCGTTAACAATCGAGAGATCGAGACCCTTTTCTATTGCATAATAAAGAAAAACGGAATTCAATACGTGACGTGCATGGACGTTCAGTCCGAACGAAGCATTGGAGACACCGAGGAGCGTGTAAGCAGCGGGGAATGCGGTCTTTATAAGCTTGATGGCCTCTATCGTCTCGATCCCCGCTTTCCTGAACTCTTCATCGCCGGAACCAAGGGTGAACGTCAGTGTATCGAATATCAGATCCTGTTCTCTCATTCCATACTTATTAACGGCAAGATCGCGGATGCGTTTTGCCACTTCAAATTTCTTCTCGCGGGTCTTTGCCATGCCCGATTCGTCTATTGTCAAAGCCACAACCGCCGCGCCATATTTCTTACAGAGGGGGAGCACACATTTCATGCGCTCCTCGCCGTCCTCCAGGTTTATCGAGTTAATGATCGCCCTGCCGGCATACCTCTTCAGCGCCTCTTCTATGACCTGGTATTCAGTCGAATCGATCATAAGAGGCAGAGCGACCTGAGTATTGAATCTTTTCATCACCTCACGCATGTCACGGATTTCATCTCTCCCGACGTATGCTACACATAGGTCGAGTATGTGTGCCCCTTCTTTCATCTGTTCCCTGGCAAGCTGCACCATGCCGTCGTAGTCTTCAGCGAGAAGAAGATCCTTGAACTTCTTCGAGCCGTTGGCATTGCACCTCTCTCCGACAATTACAGGCGGCGGGTCGAGGTGAAGCGAGACACTTGAATATATCGAGGATATGGATGGGATGTAAGAGAATTCCCGCTGCTTCGGTTCGACGCTGGAAGCGATCTTTACCAGTCTCGCCATGTGTTGAGGGGTTGTGCCGCAGCACCCTCCGATTATGCTTACTCCGAACTCTTCCACAAACCGGTTCATCCAAAACTCGAGCTCGTCCGGCGTCAGGTGGTAACAAGCCTGACCGCCGATATTCTCGGGAAGTCCTGCATTCGGCATCACGAACACAGGCTTCGGCGAGTTCTCACACAGATAGCGTACGTTCTCCTCCATCTCCTTCGGACCGGTAGCGCAGTTCATCCCGAAGACCGTCACGATATCATAAGGCTCAATCGCGGTCAGCGCAGCGGCGATTTCAGTGCCCATGAGCATCGTACCCATCGTCTCAATCGTGATCGAAACAATTACGGCGATTCCTCTTCCGCTCTCCTGGATAAACTCATACACCGCGGCCAACGCCGCTTTCGTCTGCAAAAGGTCCTGGCAAGTTTCGATTATGAGAAGATCCACTCCAGCATCAACAAGCCCTTTGACCTGCTCTTTGTACGATTCGCGCATGTCGTCGAACTCGATATGACCCAGCGACGGCAGCTTCGTGGTTGGCCCCATCGACCCTGCGACATAACGGCGGCGTTCCGGAGTCGAATAAGCATCGGCGGACTTTCTAGCGATTTCTGCGGCGCGCTTGTTGATTTCGTACGATTTGTCTGCTAGGCCGTACTCTGCAAGGACGATGGATGTTGCGCCGAACGAATTGGTTTCAATTACGTCGACACCGACCTCTAGAAAACTGCGATGCACTTTTTCCGGGGCTTCCGGTTTGGAAATGTTCAGGTATTCGTTGCACCCTGCGAGATGCTCGCCTCCGAAATCTTCGGGCGTGAGATCCTGATTCTGCAGGCTTGTACCTGTCGCTCCGTCAAAAACGAGGACTCTGTCACTTAGTATTTGTAGGAGTTCTTTTCCTGTCATTACACTCTATTTTTAATCAATTTAGCTGTGATTTCGGGGAAATTCAAACGGCGCGAGTATCTGTGTTGAGTACTGTCCTGATTACATGGGATGAATACGGGAAAAAACCAACTACAAGTAATCCAGACGATTCGCTTAGGCCGACGGACTTCCGAGTGAAATATATCAGCGCCTCTCCTCGGTATCTGTTCGTCTTCGGACCCGGTTATCATAATGAGAGCATCGGCGAGATCTCCTTCGCATATCTCAGAGGCTCCAAAGGGCCGAGAAGGATGCCGCCCACCAAGCCCGCAATCTCGCTAACGAAAACACCACTAAACCGGCGAATGTTGTGACGAATCAGTTCCGTCAAATCTCCACCACCAAAGACCATCACGACCGCCGCCGCGCGCCTGTCGTTGACTGCGACGCAGGGCACAAATGGAGCGGAAGCTGTAACCCAGGAGTATAAGCTTGCTCATATCGACGTCAGGACGTTGCCAAAGATAATCGGTGAGCAATATTGACCGGAGGGATCGTCCCAAGCGCAGTCCTGCGAACCTATGGTAATTCGGCGGCCAACTGAAACGGCGTATATGAGTTTCTCGGCGCATACGGATAGTCCGGTGCGGCAATTATGACGTTTCGAATGTTGAAGCCGTAATCTATAGCGTGCTTACCTCTCGCCTCACTTCCCAAAAGAATCACTACCGGATAGGGCCTCGCCGCACCGTTCCCGGACGGAACGAGCAGCCCGCAATTGATCTCCTTACCTGCATCGTTAACAAGCGACAGCCATTCGTGTCTGAACAGCGTGTCGGAACCGGACTCAACCACGCGACTCGCGGCGAGCCTTCTCTTTGCCGGGACAAAATACATCCCGCAATCCATTTCGCCGATTTAAACCCCGCAAAGGACCAGGACTAAACCTGCGGCCACCGCCGCCCAGATCAGCCACTTTAAAAGTTTGGACATGTCCGCCTCCTCCCATTTCAACTAAATATGGGAACCGGCAACTTTCAGATCAACGCCCATTCGACTCGATCCGACCGCCTGAAATCACGGAGCGTAATTCGTGGGATCCGGAATTCCCGCGAGACTAAATGCTTCTCTTCGCTCCAGACAAGTTCCGCATTTACCGCAATGAAGGCTTCCACCATTATAACAGGAGTAAGTAATCTCAAATGGAACTTGAAGATCGCGCCCCTTGAGAATTATGTCTTTCTTATACAGACCGACAAACGGATCTTCAATTGTCACGTTCATATACGTACCGGCGCTCGCGGCTTCCGACATCGCTTTAAGAAACCCGGGACGGCAGTCCGGGTATATCGCGTGGTCGCCGGCATGTGCGGCATAGAGGACCTTAGCGGCACCGGTAGATTCGGCGTACCCCGCAGCTATCGACAGCATGATGCCGTTACGAAACGGGACAACAGTACTTTTCATCGATAAGTCTTCGTAGTGCCCTTCCGGTATTTCCCCTCCGCTTTGGAGGAGATCGGATCTGAATAGCTCATTTACAAAAGGAAGCCTGATCAGGACATGTCCTGCTCCTGCTCGTCCTGCAATTCTCTTTGCGGCGGCCTGTTCACGCTCGCCATGTTTGGAACCGTAATCGAATGTCAACGCCGCAACATCGTAACGCTTAATCGCCCAATATAGAAGCGTACTGGAATCGATGCCGCCGGACAATAACACGATCGCCTTTCCCATGAAACAGTCTTTCCCTTTTGTTCAAAGTAGGTATTAGTTAGGACATATTATCTTTAAATATACGGCCGGCACGGAAATTCAGTGAATCGGCCTTTCGATTGGGTCTGCGACAAATTTGTGAAACTATCGCCATTCATTAAAATGAACGGCTCAAAAAGTCTCAAAACCCCATTCGGGGTTTCGGGCACCTTCACAGGCGTCCATTTTTAATGGATGCC
>JAJZVO010000070.1 GCA_021845665.1 Bacteroidota bacterium
GTGAAAAATCCGTTGTGTTTCCATATTTTCTCGCCAATCCAGCGTCTATCGCTATATCAATCACTTACCGGATCCTCTCATTTTTTTATCCATCGATATTTATGCCCCTATCCCGGATTTAAGGTCATGACTATTTATTGCATTTATAACCAGCCCTCCATAGATTGCATTTCAATAACATAACCTATGAGGTCCGTTGGATGAATCTTTTCCGTACCAAGAAGCTCAGTGACATCATAGCGGATAGTGAAAAACCAGAATATCAACTCAAGCGGAGCCTGAACGCATTCGACCTGACCACGTTGGGCGTCGGTGCGATAATAGGCGCCGGAATCTTTGCAATGACCGGCACCGCCGCGGCAGGCAGCTCGTCGTACGCCGGGGCAGGACCCGCGCTCGTCATATCATTCATACTCACAGGGATCGCCTGCGGATTCGCCGCCCTCTGCTACGCCGAGATCGCTTCCATGATACCCATCGCCGGGAGCGCTTACACTTACTCGTACGCTTCTCTCGGCGAGCTGATCGCCTGGATCATCGGATGGGATCTGATTCTGGAGTACGCCGTGGGGAACATCGCGGTCGCAATAAGCTGGGCAGGATACTTCCAGGAACTTCTGAGCGGCTTTGGAATACATATCCCGTGGTACCTGTTGACGGACTATCGGACCACGCTCGCTACTCCAGGCCTTATCGAAAAAGCCCCGCACATCTTCGGTGTCCCCATTGTCTTCAATCTCTTCGCGGTATTGATCGTCGTCCTCGTAACGTACATACTCGTCATAGGAATAAAGGAGAGTGCGACGTTCAACTCCATCATGGTCGTAATTAAGATTGCCATTCTTCTCTTCTTCATCGGTATAGGTGCTTTTTTTGTCAAGCCGGCGAATTGGACTCCGTTCGCCCCGAACGGGTGGAAAGGAATACAAACCGGCGCGGCGATCGTCTTCTTCGCTTACATAGGATTCGATGCGGTCTCAACGGCCGCTGAGGAGACGAAGAATCCATCAAAATCGCTCCCGATCGGTATGATTGCGTCTCTAGTGATCTCGACTGTTCTTTACATCGCCGTGGCGCTCGTGCTTACGGGGCTGGTGCCGTATACGAAGCTCGCCACCGCCGAGCCTCTGTCGCTCGCGCTGCACATGATCCATCTCGACTGGGCCGCAGGCATTGTGGCCTTCGGCGCGGTGATTGCCACGACCGCCGTCCTCCTTGTGTTCCAGCTTGGCCAGCCCAGGATTCTCTTTTCCATGTCGCGCGACGGACTTCTGCCTCCGAGTTTCTCGAAAGTCCATCCTAAATACCGGACACCGTATGTCCCGACCATCCTCACCGGTGTCTTCGTCGCTTTCTTTGCTGCTATCGCGAACATAAGCGAGGCCGCGGAGTTAACGAATATCGGCACGCTGTTCGCCTTTGTCCTCGTCTGCATCGGCGTCCTCGTGCTTCGAGTCAAGGAACCCGATGCCAGGAGAGGATTCAAAACGCCGCTTGTTCCCTTCGTCCCCATAATGGGAATCCTTTTCTGCGTCTACCTCATGCTCGGTCTTCCGGAAATTACCTGGTTTCGCTTCGTAATCTGGCTGGCTACCGGTCTTGTCATTTACTTTTCGTACGGAAGGTGGCACAGTAAATTGCGGGAACCTGTCGTGCAGGAAGGAACTGCGAAATGAGAAGAAGTCTGGCTTTGTCAGCCGCGTTCCTCTTAGCGGCGGCGGCTTTTGTCGGAATGCCGAATGACGGCATGGCACAAAACCGCTCGAGCAAATTCACTATCGTAATCCACGGCGGCGCCGGAACGATAAGTGAGTCGATGCCAGAATCCGTAAAGGCGCAATACTACGCGTCGCTGAAGAAAGCTTTGAAGATCGGGAGGAATGTCCTTGTGAACGGCGGCACGAGCATCGAAGCCGTCGAGAAAGTGTTAAGGTACTTCGAGACCGACCCGAAATTCAACGCCGGTATAGGCGCCGTCTACACGTCTGCCGGGACACATGAGCTCGACGCTGCTATTATGAACGGCGCGATGCTTGGGGAAGCTGTCGTCCCAAATTCAGTTCCGACCTGGAGGATTTTCTACAGGTGCATGAGCATTTCTTCGAAGTCCTTGTTGAGCGATTTGTGGGAAGGTCCCTTGCGATCGCCTTCGAGACCTACCAAATGATGGCAGACAATTCACCATTCGATCGCGAAAGATTCGTGAGCAGCCTGAATATGCTTCCAGACCAGAATTTCAAGGATAAATGAGCTCCATCAATCCAACAATCGCATGATCCATTGATCCCTTATTCCGATTTTCCGCCAATTCACATCGTTATTGCAAAATCTCCCCCTCAAATTTATATTGAATCAATGTCGGTCGTAAGCATTCATATGGCCTGACATTCGTCACTTATAAAGAAAACAGGACGAATGAATTACGAGAGGAGAGGCGCATCTTCGATACAAGGTGCGTTTACAGTTCCCGGCGACAAGTCTATCTCCCACAGAGCGTTACTCTTTTCTTCGCTTGCGAAAGGGAAGTCCGAGATAAGGGGGATTTCTACCGGCGGCGACGTGAAGAGTACGATGAGTTGTCTCAGGCAGCTCGGAGTGAAGATAGTGGAAAGCGGCGGGAGAGTTGAAGTGCATGGAGAAGGCAAGTGGGCTTTCTCAAAGCCTGTGTCGATGCTCGACTCGGGGAATAGCGGGACTACGATGCGGCTCCTTACGGGAATACTCGCCGGACAAAAATTTGAGACAGCGATAACCGGCGATGAGATGCTGCGAAAGCGTCCCATGCAGCGGATCGTCGGCCCGCTCTCTGAAATGGGCGCCAAGATCGCCGGGTCCGATAATATGACAGCACCTCTGATGATTTTCCCTGCCGAACGACTGCGTGGAATCAGATACGAACTCCCTCTTCCTTCCGCGCAGGTGAAGTCATCGATCATTTTGGCTGGAATGTTCGCGGAGGGCGAGACCATCGTGATAGAGCCTATAGAATCCCGCGATCATACCGAGCGCATGCTCAAATTACGTAAGGAGAAAGGGCCTTTCGGGCTTGAGACCATAATCACGTCGGATTATGAAGTATCGCCTGCAGAATACGAAGTTGCCGGAGACATTTCCTCGGCGGCTTTTTTCCTCGCGGCAGGAGCGATACTTCCTAACTCAATCGTTACTGCGCGCGGCATTACTCTGAACCCGACACGTACGGGATTTCTGGACGTGCTTGAAATGATGGGTGCAAAAGTCAAGATTGAAAACGTGCGTGAGACGGCAGGTGAACCGCTCGGAGATGTTACCGTCTCTCATTCGGAGCTCAAGGGAGTCGAGATCGGCGGCGAAATGATACCGAGATTGATAGATGAAATACCTGTGATAGGTATTCTGGCAGCCTTCGCAAAGGGTGAGACGAGGATTCGTGATGCTCATGACCTCAGGAGGAAAGAGTCCGACAGAATCGTCGCGGTCGTCGATAACCTCGACGCGATGGGTGGCGAAGTGCAGGAATTGGACGATGGCTTCGCGGTGAATGGCACGGGACATCTCGTCGGGGCCGAAATCGATACTTACAAGGATCATAGGATAGCGATGGCCTTCGCAGTCGCGGGGCTTGCCGCAGACGGAGTTACGACGATCAGAAATGCCGAGTGGGCGCAGATATCGTTTCCCGAATTTTATGACATTCTCGAAGGACTCGTAGTTCGTGATCGTAAAACATCTGCGGCTAAGTGAATTTGATTATGAAAATGTTTTCTGAATGAGTTGATATGGAAATCTCTTTTTCGCAATTACCCGAGCAATCCAGGCTCTACACGGATTATATCACAGATTTCGAGAAGGTCAGGAAATACTACAACGTCAACTTCTCGAATGACGATGAGCTCAGGAGTCATTTCGGCAAGGTAGCCGCCGCCGTAAGTCCGAAGCGTGTACAACTTGTGGAACTCCTCAAAGCGCAGAACGCTCGATTGAACCGGTCCACTGACTATGAACAGCTGCTGGATTTGCTCAGCCGGGAAAATGCGGTTTGTGTGGTGACCGGACAACAGGTGGGACTTTTTTGCGGTCCCCTTTACACGCTGTTCAAGACGATCAGCGCGATCAAGCTTGCCTCCGAGCTGAAAGAGAGATTTCCGGAATTTGATTTCGTCCCGGTATTCTGGCTGGAAGGAGACGATCACGACCTTGAGGAGTCGAACCATGTTCACCTTCTGAACGCCTCATCGGATGTGGTTCGCGTGGAAGCCATTTTCAGCAATGGAGAAACGGACAATATCAAACCGCTTAGTGAGATAAGGTTCGACGCTTCCATTGAACAAGTCTTTCAACAGCTCGATGCTCTCCTTCCGGCGACTGATTTTAAACCGGGTCTCATGCAAATACTCACCGCCTCCTACAAGGAGGGGGAGTCTTACACGAGTGCCTTTGCCGGAACGCTGACGAAGGCGCTGGGAAAGCATCCGATTCTTCTTCTCGACCCATATGATCCAGCGGCGAAACGATTGCTGAAGCCGGTATTTGAAAAGGAGTTCCAATCTTATCCACGAACGAGCGAAGAGGTTATTAAACAGAGCGCGGGACTCGAGGAAGAATATCACGTGCAGGTCAAACCTCGCGTGTTGAATTTGTTTTACATCGATGATGGAAACCGCCGAGGTCTCGAGCCAATAGGAAGCGGGTTTTCCCTTCGAGGCACAAAGAGGAAACTGATGCCCGAACAGGTGAGGACGATCCTCGAATCTAATCCGGAGTCCTTCAGCGCAAACGTGGTGCTCCGTCCCGTGTGTCAGGATTATCTCCTTCCAACCGCAGCCTATGTTGCCGGTCCCGGGGAGATAGCTTACTTTGCCCAGTTGAAAGGGGTGTACGAACATTTTGGAGTGGAGATGCCTCCGCTGTTTCCGCGCGCGAGCGCAACGATAGTTGAACACCGGATCTCCAGGCTGATGGAGAAGTATCAACTTACGCTTTTAGACGCATTCTCGGATTTCGAGACGGTGATGAAGAAGGCGTTTGCAGCCGCGAACCCCGAAAATATCCCCGGCGAATTTGAAAAAGTCACTTCCGATGTGAAAGAGGCTATCGAACGACTCGACCCCCTCATCACACGCGTCGATCCGACGCTGAAAGGCTCGGTGGATGCGACCGTTTCCCGTATGCTCCATCATCTTCAGCATCTCGAGGAGAAAACCACGACTGCCTACCGGCGCAAGAACGAACAGGTGCTCCAACAGACGAAGAAGTTCCAGCAATCGATTTTCCCAAACCGCGAACTGCAGGAGAGAGTTTTGAATTTCACTTATTTCTACAATAAGTACGGAGAGGAATTTGTGGAGCTCTTGTTCCGGGATCTCCCCGGTTATGCAAAATCGCACAGTGTGGTAACTATCTAGGATGATTAAAGATACTATCGCAAGGCTCGTCGCCGGGCAAAACATCTCCCGGGACGACGCATACAGAACGGTGCTCGAAATAATGAACGGCGAGGCGACCGAGTCGCAGATAGCGGGGTTCCTCGTCGCACTCAGGATGAAGGGCGAGATCGTAGATGAGATCGTCGGCGGTGCCATGGCGATGCGAGAGAAAGCCGACAAGCTTAAGATCGATAAAGAGGTCATCCTTGACACGTGCGGCACGGGAGGCGACAGCGCCGGGACGTTCAACATTTCTACCGGTGCCGCTCTCGTAGCTTCTGCAGCCGGCGCTACTGTTGCCAAGCATGGCGGCAAGGCAGTCTCGAGCAAATCGGGAAGTGCCGACGTGCTGATGGCGCTCGGATTGAATCTCGACGCGTTGACTACGGAGAAGGCGGAAAGAGCTCTGAAGGAGATCGGGATTGCTTTCCTTTTCGCACCGCTGCATCACAAGTCGATGAGATTTGCCGGACCGGTAAGGCGCGACCTGGGGGTGAGAACATTGTTCAATCTTCTAGGCCCGCTTACTAACCCTGCAGGGGCTAACAGGCAGTTGATCGGTGTGTACGCCAAAACACTCGTTGAGCCTATAGCCCAGGTCCTCCGGGATCTCGGCAGCCAGGCGGCCCTCGTTGTGCACGGCGAACCGACCATGGACGAAATCTCTCTATGCGGAAAGACCCTGGTAGCTGAACTCAAGCTCGGCAGTATAAGCACGTATGAAATTGCACCGGAAGATTTCGGTCTCAAACGCGTTCAGCTGGAAGATCTGGTCGTCAGAAACCAGGACGAAGCGGTCGAAGCCCTCTTGGCGGCAATCAGGGGTCAGGAATCCCCGTTCCATGATGCAGTGCTCCTGAACGCAGGTGCGGCGATCTACGTCGCAGGACTCGAAAGAGACATAAAAACCGGCATTGACAGGGCACGCACGGTGATTGCGAAAGGCCTGGTTGAAGAGAAGCTTCGCTCGCTGATAAAGATTACCGGGGCATGATCGGAAGTCTGGTACTTGCCGGGGTGCTGTTCGTGACTGCATCCCTGGGATGGGGATTAGTCTTTCATTGGGAAAAGACCGGGGTTGCCCGGAAAACTCTTCTCCTGATCTATTTTTTCGTAACCGCCTCTGCGGTATTCTCTTCAATTTTTCTACTGAAGGGATTTGGAGACGAGGGACTCTCTCCCGGGATCATCATCGATTCGCTGGCGTTTTCTCTGGGATTTATCCTGAGCCTAATTTGCGGATTCATGCTTGCGTCGATTAAAAGGATCGCAGGCGCTTTCGTCTTTCTCGAAGGGGTTTGGAAAAGCGAAAGCCGCGAAAAGGACAGGGATGAAGAGGTCGACGAGATCATGGAACGGATTAACCGGACAAATGAGATCGATCCTCTCGAGCGAGAACTGATAGGAAGCATACTCAAGTTCAAAGATAAAACGGTGCGCGAAGTGATGGTCCCTCGCGGTGACATCGTCGCAATAGATGTGGAGGAGGATCCGCGCCGCTTGCTTCGCAGAGTAGCCCAGGAGGGCTATTCAAGAATGCCCGTATATAGCGGTTCAATCGATAACGTCGTCGGAATCATTTATGCCAAGGACCTGATACCGATGGCCGAAGGCGGCGGCGCGATAGTCCTGCAGGATATTCTGAGAGTACCATACTATGTCCCTGAATCAAAGAAAATTGGCGAGCTACTGAGGGAAATGCAGAGAAACAAAGTCCATCTGGCGATTGTCGTGGATGAGTTCGGCGGCACGGAAGGAATCATCACTCTGGAAGATGTCCTGGAGGAAATTGTTGGAGAGATCCAGGACGAGTACGATGAATCGCTTTCCGAGCTTATTCAGGATGTAGATGGCAACAGGCATCTTTCCGGTTCAATGAGTGTCGACAGATTCAATGAGCTGATAGAAATGCAAATACCACGCGAAGATGATTACGATACGGTGGCCGGTTTCGTGCAGAAGCTCGCCGGAAAAATTCCCCAAAAGGGAGAGGTGTACAACTACGGCGAAATGTTCTTCGTAGTGGAGGAGGTAGCCAGGCATCGCATTAAGTGGTTGAAGGTATCTTTCAAGGAGCATCCGAGAATACCGGAAAGCGCGGAGGTGGCCGCCGAAAAGGTTGAATCCCAGGTTCACATACCGGAAGTGACTGATTCTCCGGTCGAAACGGAGCCGGTTCCTACACCCAAGCCAAAAAGGAAAGGATCGTCGCAACGCGGGACAGGCGCGAAATCTTCGCACGCGCGGAAGGCGCCGGAACGTTCGAAATCAAGAAAGGGATCCAAAAAAGACAAATGAATTTTCTCGAAACGATAATCGGCAGAAGAAAGGCTAGTATCGAGGAAGCAAAAGGTGTGTTGAGCCTAAATGAGCTGATCCATCTGGTCTCCGGATTGAGACCCAGGAATGATTTCAGGAAAAGTCTCGTACGTGCTCCTGGTGAGAACGTTAGGATCATTGCGGAAATCAAGCGCGCCTCGCCGTCCAAAGGAAATATCGCCGCTGATATCGAGCCTGCCGATGTGGCGAAGGAATACGCTACCGGAAACGCCTCGGCGATCTCGATCTTGACTGAGAACTCATACTTCAAAGGATACTCAAAAGATCTGCAGATTGTGCGCAAGGCTGTACCGACTATGCCTCTTCTTCGGAAGGACTTTGTGGTCGATGAGTATCAAATCTATGAATCTGTCCTGATCGGGGCCGATGCGGTGCTTCTTATCGTTGCCGCGCTGAAAAAAGAGGTATTGGTCCACTTCATCAAGCTGGCAAGGGAACACGGGCTGTGCCCGCTTGTCGAAGTACATACGGACGATGATCTCGACGCGGCACTGTCTGCAGGAGCGGACGTGATCGGCGTAAATAACCGCAACCTCGCCACATTTGAAGTGTCGCCCGAAGCTTCCGAGAGAATGGCTCGGAAAGTCCCAGCCGGAACAGTGACCATCAGTGAGAGCGGAATCCGCGACCTGGAGGGACTGCGTGCCGCCGCAGAGCTCGGTTATCACGCAGTACTTATCGGCGAACATTTCATGCGCGCCAGTGACAGGGCCGCGGAGGTACGAAGGTTTTCAGCACCGGGAGGAACAAAGTGAGGCGGTTGCGTCGCGCTACGCCCCAGGGGAACGTATGTTTGTAAAGATATGCGGCGTTACAAATATCAAGGACGCTTATGCCTGCGCCGAGGCCGGAGCGGACGCGATAGGGTTGAACTTCTACAGCAAGAGCAAACGCTTCGTCCCGTTTGATGAAGCCGCGTCTATTGTCCGCGAGGTCTCGGCCTACGTCAGTACAGTTGCGATCATGGTACAGCCGACGCTCGAAGACGTCGCCCGGGCGCTTGATGCGACCGAGGTGGATGCAGTGCAGGTTTATGAACCTGAATTCGACGTGCGTGACTTCGATTTCAAAAAGCCTCTGTATTATTCTGTGAGAGTGAAAAATGCCGCAGATATTGAAGCCGCCTCAAAACTCGGCGCCGACCTGATTTTTCTGGATGCTTATGTAAATAATGAGTTCGGCGGAACCGGACGTCTCTCAAATTGGGAGGAAATTGTAAAGAGTAGGGTCGATCTCTCCTCGCGCTTCGTGCTGTCGGGCGGTCTGATCCCGGAAAATGTCTGTGAAGCGATCGGAACTGTGAGGCCGTTTGGAGTGGACACGGCCTCCGGTGTCGAAGAGTCGCCTCGCTCCAAGGATCGTGATAAGATCCGCAGGTTCGTATCGAACGCAAAACAGTGCGCGTGGAAATCGATTAAGTGAAATTGTCATTGGAAAACAGAAGAATGCTATGAAAGAGCTTGAAAAGAAGATTGCCGATTACTACAAACTTCCCGACGAGAGAGGCCATTTTGGAGCTTACGGAGGCTCTTTTGTCCCCGAAACTCTCGTGAAAGCGGCGCAGGAACTCGACAAGGCCTTCGAGTCGGTGAAAGATGACAAAGCTTTCAACGAGGAGCTTCAATACCTCCTCAGAAATTACGCCGGCAGGCCGACTCCGTTGTATTTCTCCAAGAACCTCAGCGCGAAGTATGGAGCTCGAATAGTCCTGAAGCGCGAAGACCTTCTCCACACGGGGGCGCACAAGATCAACAACACGATCGGGCAGGCACTCCTCGCGAAGAGGGTCGGGAAAACCAGGATAATCGCCGAGACTGGAGCAGGCCAACACGGCGTGGCAACGGCTACAGTGTGTGCCCTGCTCGGGCTCAAATGCGTTGTGTATATGGGAGAAGAGGACATGCAGAGGCAGGAGCCGAACGTATTTAAAATGAGACTCCTCGGTGCCGAAGTCGTACCCGTGCTCAGCGGGACAAAAACGCTCAAGGAAGCAACGAGCGAAGCAATCCGTGATTGGGTCACCAATGTCCGGGACACCTTTTACATCATTGGCTCCGTCGTCGGTATGCACCCGTATCCCAAAATCGTGAGACATTTTCAGGCGGTGATCGGAAAGGAAGCCAAACAGCAGTACAGGGAAACTTACGGGAAGCTGCCTGACTATGTCGTAGCCTGTGTGGGTGGCGGCAGCAACTCGCTCGGAATATTTCATGATTTTGTCAGAGAGATCCCGGAAGTAAAACTCGTGGGCGTTGAAGCGGCAGGCGAAGGGCTCGATACCGGTAAAACGGCCGCATCGCTGACTCTCGGTCGGCCGGGCGTGCTCCATGGTTCCATGCAGTACCTGCTTCAGGATGAGAACGGCAACGTGCTGAATGCTTACTCGGTCTCCGCCGGCCTCGATTACCCTGGAGTCGGTCCCGAGCATTCCTATCTCAAAGATTCTGGCCTTGTCCGATATACTTCCGTCACTGACAAAGAGGCTCTCGATATGTTTGTCGAGATGTCCCGTCTCGAAGGAATAATTCCAGCTCTCGAATCTTCGCACGCCGCAGCCTACGCCGCCAAACTGGCACAGTCGGAAGGGAAAGGGAAAGACATCCTCGTCAATCTGTCGGGGAGGGGAGACAAGGATTTGTTCAGCGTCGTCAAGAGGTTGGATTTGCGCTAAGCCGGGGCGGAGTTCGTTAAGGAATACGCGTCTTAAGGAGTACTGTTTTAAGTACGGTTAATGCACACCCGGGGGCATTTCACCGCATTCACAACTAATGGTCCCGCTTTTCGGCTTGAAAAAAGCATGAAAGTCACGGCACGCCGAATGTAATCTATCTGCACGACAATTGAGTTAACCGGGATCCGGCGGGACGCGCTCATGAGATTTTCCCTGTCGGGAAAAATCCGGAAACCTTTTTTGCCGTTATATTGTTTGCCGCTTCTTGACTATTCATGAACCGGCCTGTAAATTTAACGCGATAATTTTTCAGGAGCTGCAAAGTGCAAGTCCGAACGGTTATAGATCAGCTTGCATTCGTACAATAGGAAAGGGAGTAGAGACGAATGCTTTCTCACTTTGGAATTATACTCTTGTTCTTCATCGTGGCGGCGATGTTCGTCGCGGGCGGGATGTTTGCGGCCAGAATGCTGAGGCCGAATCGTCCGAATGCTGAAAAGCTGAGTACGTACGAGTGCGGCGAAGAGCCGATCGGGGATTCGTGGGTTAAGTTCAATTTCAGATTCTATGTTGTGGCGCTGATCTTCCTGATCTTCGACGTGGAGGTGGTTTTCCTGTTCCCATGGGCACTGGTGTACCGCAACCTCGGCGCGTTTGCTTTCATAGAGATGATGGTTTTCCTCGCGATCCTGGTTGCTGGTTATGTGTATGTCTGGGTGAAAGGCGATCTGGATTGGGACAAGCCTCAGCCAAGGTACATTGATTACGTTCGCAGAAAACAGTCGGGCGGACATATTTCCGAATTTGACGGGGAAACTCGTGCTCAAATCGCTTCCGAAGCGTCGCTGGGAAGCACTGAGGCTAAATAATGGGACTCCTTGATAAACAGTTTGAAGACGGTAACATAGTAATTACCTCGATGGACAACCTTCTCAACTGGGCAAGGTTGTCCTCGCTTTGGCAGATGCAGTTCGGATTGGCATGTTGTGCAATAGAAATGATGGCCGCATCTGCGTCTCACTTCGACATGATGAGGTTCGGCGTCATTCCCCGTGCCACCCCCCGTCAGTCCGATGTCATCATTATATCCGGCACCGTTTCTATGAAGATGGCAATCAGGATCAAAAAGCTTTACGAGCAAATGGCCGAACCGCGATATGTAATTTCAATGGGATCGTGCTCCAACAGCGGCGGGCCATACTGGAAATATGGCTACAGCGTGCTCAAGGGGGTCGACAGGATAATACCTGTGGATGTTTACGTGCCCGGCTGTCCTCCGAGGCCCGATGCGCTCCTCGAAGGCCTGATGAGGCTTCAGGAAAAGATCCGGAAGGAAAGCAGAGTGAAGAAAAACAACGAGGGGCTTATACTGCCGTCAAAGAAAGTCGAGGCTGCGTAGACCATGAACGCGAACGAGATTTACGATAGAATCAAAAATCGCTTTCCGGATGGCGTGCTTGAGTTCAAGGCAGACGCGGTTGTTGACCCTTTCGTTGTTGTTCGGCCGGAGCTGATTCGCGATATTGCAGCATTTGTCTCGTCGGATCCGGATTTGAAATTCGATTTCCTGATGTCCCTTTCGGGTATGGATTTCAATGACGGTAATCTTGGCGTCGTGTATCACTTGTCTTCGATTGAAAACCGCCACAGGATTGTATTGAAGGCGAAGTTGCCGAAAGCCGATGCGCAGATCCCGTCGGTTGAAAGCGTTTGGAAATCGGCGAACTGGCACGAACGCGAAGCGTTCGACCTCTTTGGTATTGTGTTCCAGGGTCATCCGGATCTTCGACGGATTTTGCTGCCCGACGACTGGGAAGGGCATCCTCTGAGGAAAGATTACAAAGCCCAGGAGTACTATCGCGGAATGAAAGTACCGTATTGAGCCGATCTTATTTCAGATTTTGTGATGTTCGGCTTCCCGAACGTCCGGTCCGGGAAATGGCAGCGGCCGCTACTTTTCGTCAAATCTCAGCAGTCCCTCGATGACGGGACTGATCCCCCAAGCGAGCAGCTGGGAACTGATTCTTCTTTTTAGAAAACAATAGAGGACTAAATGGCTGAGCTGCGTACCGAAGAAATGGTCCTGAATATGGGACCGCAGCATCCTTCCACGCACGGAGTTCTTCGGGTTGAATTGGTGGTCGACGGAGAAGTTGTCGTCGACGCGATTCCGCATATTGGTTATCTTCACAGGTGTTTCGAGAAACACGCCGAGGTTATGAGCTATCAGCAGATAGTACCGTATTGCGACAGAATGGACTATCTCGGATCAATGAACAATGACCACGCCTACGTGCTCGGCGTGGAGAAGCTCCTCAATATACAGGTCCCCCAGCGAGTCGAGTATATCCGTGTCATCATGGCCGAGTTCCAAAGGATTGCGAGCCATCTCGTGTCCATCGGCACGTACGGCCTCGATATCGGTGCTTTCACTCCTTTCCTCTTCTGCTTCCGAGACCGCGAGATGATTCTCGATTTGTTCGAGATGACCTGTGGAGCGAGGCTGCTCTACAATTATATGTGGCCCGGAGGGCTTTCTCACGACCTTCCTCCAGGTTTCGTTGAAAAGGCAAGAGCCTTCATTAAACACTTCCGCCCCGCGATAAAGGAGCTTAACGAACTTCTCAGCTACAACGAAATCTTCGTGAAGCGCACCGCAAACGTCGGGGTTCTCCCGGCCGATATCGCCATTAATTACGGCGCAAGCGGCCCGACCCTTCGCGGTTCGGGTGTCAAATGGGACTTGCGGAAATGCGAACCTTACTCCGTCTATGACAAGTTCGACTGGGACATCGTGGTCGGCACGGGCGAGATGGGAACACTCGGCGATTGCTGGGATCGCTACATGGTTAAGGTTTGGGAGATAGAGCAGAGCCTCAGGATCATAGAGCAGGCGCTGGACACTCTTCCCGAAGGCGATGTGCAGGCCGCGATTCCGAAGAGAGTAAGGCCGCCTGTCGGCGAAGTCTATGTGCGGAGCGAATCTCCTCGGGGCGAACTTGCATACTATATCGTCAGTGACGGCAGCCAAAAGCCGTACAGGGTGAAGGGACGCGCTCCGTCGTTCTCGAACCTGAGTCTACTCCCCGAAATATCGCGCGGCTATCTCATCGCAGATATGATCGCCATTATCGGAAGCGTTGACATTACGCTCGGCGATGTGGACCGGTAATTGATAATCTTAAATGTTGAATTATGAATTTTGAATTGAACGGCAAGCGATCGGCGATTGCGAAATTCAAAATTGAAAATTTAAAATTGAGAATCCTTGGCAATGCATAATTTCATAACATACTATATCGGCGCGGGTTTCTGGGGAAGCCTCGTCTCGAGCATAATACCGCTTGTGTTTATCCTGCCGTTTGCGCTCGTGGCGATTTGGCTCGAGCTCAAGATCTCGGCGCACATGCAGGATAGGGTTGGACCGATGCGCACGGGAAAATGGCACGGCTGGGCTCAGCCTCTGGCGGACGTGACTAAGCTTATTCAAAAGGAAGACATCATCCCTGCAGCTGCGGACAAGGCGTTATATATCCTGGCCCCGGCACTCGTTTTCGTCGGCGCATACGCAGCATATGCGGCCATTCCATTCAGCCCCGCATATATAGGTTCCAACATCAACCTCGGAATCTTCTATATCGTTGCCGTTAGTGCCCTGGTCGTGATAGGAATCCTGATGGCAGGGTGGTCTTCTAACAACAAATGGTCGCTGCTCGGCGCCATGAGGACTGCCGCTCAACTCGTGAGCTATGAAATACCTTCGTCCCTCGCTATACTGGCCGTAGTGATGGTTGCGGGGAGTCTCAATCTGAACGACATTTGCGCGGCGCAGTCCGGGTGGTTCTGGAACTGGTTTGTCTTCGGAAAATTTCCATTTCTCTTCATCACTTTCATTATCTATTTCATTGCATCTCTCGCTGAAACGAACCGTTCGCCGTTCGATATACCGGAAGCGGAGTCTGAGCTTGTCGCGGGTTATCATACCGAGTACAGCGGGATGAGGTTCGCGTTCTTCTATCTCGCGGAGTACGCAAACATGTTTGTGGTGGCTGCCGTTGCGGCGGTTCTCTTTTTCGGCGGCTGGAACAGCCCGTTCGGGACTTTCCTTTCCGGACCTGTCTGGGGAGTGTTCTGGCTGATCGGCAAGGGAATGGTCCTGGTCTTCATTCAGATTTGGCTCCGCTGGACGCTGCCAAGATTCCGTGTCGACCAGCTCATGTATCTCAGCTGGAAGATACTTACACCATTTGCGCTGGTGAACATTTTCGCTGTCGGTCTCTGGGTGGTTTTGCGCGGGTAATTGGAGGTCATAAGATGAGTTCTGCAGATACATATTTCAAAAACATCGGCAAGGGATTCTGGACGGTCCTTTTGGGAATGAAGGTGACGATGAGACATCTCTTCACTCCCGCCGTGACCATCCAATATCCCGACGCCCGGATGCCGATTCCCGAGCGCGGTCGCAACCGGCTTTATGTTAATATGGATGATTGCATCGGCTGCAACCAGTGCGGCATGGCTTGCCCGGTGGGGTGTATCACGATCGAGACCGCGAAATCTCTCCCGACAGAGGATCTGGGTGTGACATCGACCGGCCAAAAGAAAAGGCTGTGGGTTACCCAGTTCGACATAGATTTTGCCAAGTGCTGCTACTGCGGACTCTGTGTCCCCCCTTGTCCGACCGAGTGTATTTATATGACGGATGTCTTCGAGTTTTCGGAGTACGACAGGGACAAACTGAATTACAGTTTCATAACGCTCACGCCGGAAGAGGCGGCTCAGAAGACAGAGCAGGCAAAGGCAGCAGAGAAGGAGGCTGCGGCAAAGAAGGCCGCCGCCGCTGCTGCAGCCGCAGCGCAGAAAGCCGCTCAGCCTCAGAACGTTACTCCGTCACAGAATGTGACTCAACCTCCTGCGCAATCGATCCCCCCGGCCGCGCCGAGACCGGCACCTGCTGTCGCACCTGCGCCTCAGCCGGCTGTGAAACCGGAAATTGCGGGAGCTGAAGCTGGTCAGGCCCCTTCAGTGACTGCGGAACCCCAGGGAGGCCAAAAAGTATCGTCGCCTGAAAGTGTGTATCCCCCAAAGCCCCAGGAACAAGCGACCCGGGCGCCACAGGAATTGAAACCCAACGATAATCCAAAAGGCTCTGCGGATTAAAATGAACTGGTACGATATAATATTTTACGCCTTCGCGCTGCTTACGATCGTGAGTGCCGTCGGCGTCGTCTTTTCGAGGAACATAGTCTACGCGGCTTTTTCGCTTCTCTTTGCCTTTTTCGGAGTAGCCGCCCTCTACGTGCTCCTCGCAGCCGATTTCATCGCGATCACTCAAATACTCCTCTATGTTGGTGGAATTCTCGTGCTCATCGTCTTCGGGATTATGCTGACTAGCCGTGCCAACAGCGTCGAGATGAAAAAGGGTCTGCTCCGCATCGCTCCTTCGGTAATCGTCGCCGGAGTGATAGCCGGGACTCTGATCGGTGTTCTCACCACTACCAAATGGCCGTCAGCCGGCACGGGGCCACCTGAGGAAACGGCGAAACCGATAGGCACTCTGCTAATGACCAACTTCGTCCTCCCGTTCGAGCTTGCTTCGATCCTGCTCCTGGTGGCGCTGGTCGGTGCCGTGATAATTGCGCGCCGCGAAAAAGAAAGGAGGGCCTGAAATGAGTCTGCATGTCGGTCTGTATCATTTCCTGGTCGTCAGCGCCATACTCTTTTCACTTGGGATTTACGCCGTGATTTCGAGGAAGAACGCGATTATGGTGCTAATGGGAATCGAACTGATACTCAACGCCGCTAACATAAATTTTATAGCCTTCGCACGCTTCGGTATAATGAATCTGAGCGGCCAGGTCGTGGCGGTGTTCGTGATAATCCTCGCTGCGGCGGAAGCGGCGGTCCTGCTGGCTATCGTGCTGAACATCTACCAGCAGCTCAATACGGTGAACGTCGACGAAGTCGACAAACTTAAGAACTAAGACACGAGTTTCGAAGTTGAGTTCTGAATTCTTGAACATGGCACACTCTCGGAACGGATTCACATTCAAAATTCATAATTGAGAATTTAGAAATGGCGTCCATGGAATCGTTGTTGATACATCTGTCCCTCGCAGTTCTCTTTCTCCCTCTGGCGGGATTCCTGCTCTTGATATTCTTCGGAAAGCGGATACCACGCCAGGACCTGATAGAGACCGGTCTTCTTTTCGTCGCGCTCGCAATATCGGTCTTCATTATGGTACAGAAGGTCTTCTTCATGAGCGTACCGAGAATCGATCTGACCTTCAGATGGCTCGATCTCGGCGCGGTCTTTGGATATCCCGGCCTTACAATTGATCTTGGTATCGCGATCGATAATATCACGGCCATTATGTTGGTTGTGGTAACTCTTATCAGCTCGCTTGTACATCTTTTCTCGCTCGGGTATATGGAAGGTGACGTAAGGTATACCCGGTATTACGCCTATCTCGGCTTCTTCAGCTTCTCCATGCTCGGGATTGTCCTTTCCAACAACCTCCTCATGATGTATGGCTTCTGGGAACTCGTTGGAATCAGCTCCTATCTCCTGATCGGTCACTGGTATGAGAAGAAATCGGCCAGCGACGCCGGAAAGAAAGCGTTCATCGTGAACAGGATCGGCGATGTCGGCTTCTTCATAGGGATAATGATCGTCTTCACCCAGCTGCACACATTTCTTTTGACGAAGGTCTTCGGTGGTATAGCTGCCGGTCATCTTTCCGGTCCGCTTCTAACGGCCGCGGGAATCTTAATATTCTGCGGTGCCGTCGGTAAATCGGCGCAGTTCCCGCTGCATGTGTGGCTCCCCGACGCTATGGAAGGTCCCACTCCGGTAAGCGCTTTAATCCACGCCGCGACAATGGTCGCAGCGGGTGTATATCTTGTCGCGCGTGTTTACCCGATGCTCACTGCCGGCGCGCTGACCGTCATCGCGTATATCGGCGCGATCACTGCTTTTCTCGCGGCCACAATCGCGATAACGCAGAACGACATCAAGAAAGTACTTGCGTATTCTACCGTCAGCCAGCTCGGTTATATGGTAATGGCTCTCGGAGTCGGAGCTTTCTCTGCCGGCTTCTTCCACCTGGTGACGCATGCCGCCTTCAAAGCGGGTCTGTTCCTCGGATCGGGCTCGGTTATATTCGCCATGCACCACGAGCAGGACATGCGGAAAATGGGCGGCCTGAGAAAGAAGATGCCGATCACTTACTGGAGCTTCGTTATCTTCAGCCTTTCGATATCGGGGATCCCTCTGACGTCGGGATTTTTGAGCAAGGATAGTATCCTTGCGGGCTCACTGGCTTACGGGATTCTGACCGGAAACTATCTTATCCCGATAATCGGATACGCGGTCGTATTTCTTACAGCTGCGTACATGTTCCGCTTGATTATTATGACTTTCCATGGTGAACCTCGTGACCATCATGCATACGAGCACGCGAAGGAGTCTCCGAAGGTGATGACGATTCCTCTTATGGTGCTCGCGGCCCTCTCGATCTTTGTTTTTTATAGCTTCAATCCGCTCAATCCCGACGATGGATGGTTCCTGAAGGCGGTCACGCAGCCAGCTTCTGTTGTCCCGGCTGCCCAGAGCTACGGTTTCAATCAGCCGGTGAATTTGTCTGTGGCCGACTCCGCTCAGGGAGGGACAAGCCTTGCAGGCGCGAGCTTCGTCGAGCAACCTGCGGTCCCGACGCCCGAATACCACGAAGTGATGGAGGAGGTCCATTATCCCGGCCTGGTCGTTTCGCTTACCCTCGCTCTCCTCGGGATATTTATGGCATTCTTCGTATATGAGTGGAAGAAGTTGGATGCTGAGAAGTTGAAGCAGCGGGTCTTGCCTGTCTATAACTTCCTATACAACAAATGGTATTTCGATGAATTGTACGGTGCGACCGCGGTTGCCGGTACGGTAATACTGAGTAAATCACTGGCGTGGTTCGATTCGCATGTGATCGACGGCGTCGTGAACGGTGCCGCATCGCTTACCCGTCTATCGTCGAGGCTTAGCGGTCAATTCGATCACTATGTGGTCGACGGTCTCGTCAACTTCTCGGCGTGGTTCACCGGACTTCTCGGCAGGGGAGCGAGAAAGGTGCAGACAGGGAAGGTGCAGACGTATATCGTATTTGCCCTGCTCGGAGTTATCGTGATTTTTTATGTCTTTAGGCAATTCTGATCGGCGGGATGCGTTCAGTGAATGCCGCAGTCAGTTGTCGTGTGGAGCCTGGTGTGACAGGTAGTAAGATTTGTAAAATGAGTATTTCGAATTTAGACATATCGTTGGAGGAATAATGCAGTATCAGTTCCTTGGAATTGGATACCTGACCTGGATAACGTTTTTGCCTATAGTGGGAATGATTGTCGTGTTGCTCATTCCGAGAGGTAATACAAACTCGATGAAGTGGATCGCGCTGGCTGTCACGGTGCTTCAGCTCGTCGTCGCGGGTCTGATTTGGATGAATTTTAAACCGGGTCTGACCGGCATAAACGACCCTAACGGATTTCAGTTTATTGAGAAGACAAAATGGATCGACCTGCAGGGAGTGGCCTGGTTTGGCCGCGTGTCGATCGATTACTTCTTAGGGATCGACGGCCTTAGCCTTCCGATGATAGTATTGACCGCTCTCATCTCCTTCGTCGGAGTGATAGCATCGTGGAACATCAACAAGTCCCAGAAGGGGTACTTCGCGCTTTACCTACTTCTCGACACCGGTATGATGGGAGTGTTTGTGGCGCTGGACATGTTTTTGTTCTACGTGTTCTGGGAAATCATGCTTCTCCCGATGTACTTCCTCATCGGAATATGGGGGGGCCCAAGAAGGGAATACGCGGCGATCAAGTTCTTTCTCTATACCCTCCTTGGCTCAGTCCTCATACTGCTCGTAATGCTGGCCCTGTATTTCAGCGTCAGCATCAAGGACCCCGCGACCGGCCAGATGATGCACACTTTCGATATGCTTGCAATGATGAACCCGCAGAATTACGACCCGAATTCGCTTCTCGGAGGGATAGGGACGTATTGGCGGTACGTCGCGTTCATCGCCCTTTTCATCGGATTCGCGATCAAGGTCCCCATCTTTCCGTTCCATACCTGGCTGCCCGATGCGCACGTCGAGGCTCCGACCGCCATCAGCGTGATCCTCGCAGGTGTGCTTTTGAAGATGGGAACCTACGGTCTCCTCAGGATCAGCTTCCCGATCTTCCCCGACGCTATGCTGAAGTTTGCCTATCCGCTTGCCATACTAGGGTTCATCAACATCGTTTATGGCGCATTGTGCGCGATGGCCCAGACCGACTTCAAGAAGATGATCGCGTACTCGAGTATCAGCCACATGGGGGTTGTTCTGCTCGGCATTTCGGCTCTGAACAGCCAGGGAATGGCAGGAGGAGTCTTCCAGATGTTCAACCACGGCGTCGTTACCGCGATGCTCTTCCTTATAGTCGGTGTGATCTACGATCGCGCTCACACGAGAGATATGAACGCCTTCGGCGGACTTGCCAACCAGATGCCGGTCTATTTCGGGATCATGACTGTGGCTTTCTTTGCAGCGATCGGTCTGCCGGGCCTGAATGAATTTGTCAGCGAGTTCTTATCCTACCTCGGCGCTTTTGCAGCATATCGCTGGGTGGCGATTTTCTCCAGTATCGGAATCGTGCTGACTGCGGGATACATGCTCTGGGCTTTGCAGCGTGTGTTCCTTGGCCAACTTCCAGATAAATGGAAAGGGTTGCCCGATATCAACGGCAGAGAACTTGTCGCACTCGTTCCGCTGATGGTTGTCGTGATACTGCTGGGCGTGCTGCCTTCGATTATGCTCCACCCAATGAACGCTACATTGAACCATTTGGTCAGTTTCGTCCATAGTGTCGGCACGGGAATGTCTGCTGCGAGGTAGGGAAAATGTTAAATGCTGAATCCTACGTCTTGAATTTCGCCCGGAATAAGATTCGCGCCAATTCAGAATTCAAAATTAGGAATTGAGAACTTAAAAATGGCACAGACCATATATCAGAGTTTCGGCTACGTGATACCGGAAACCGTACTCTCAATTTTCTTCGTCCTGACTTTGTTGACCGCGCTCATAAAGAAGGGAAGAAGCAGACATCTGCCCGCTTACATCGCTCTGGCAGGATTTATCGTCGCGGGAGTATTCGTGTTCGAACAGGCCGGAGTGGATCAACTGGTGTTCAGCGGAATGTACGCAGTGGATCCGTTCAGCTGGTTCTTTAAGGTGATTTTTCTCGTCACCGGAGTTCTGATAGTTATTTTCTCGATGCAGAGCCGCGAACTTGCGGAAGGCTCCACGAAATACTCAGAGTATTATAGCCTGATAATATCGCTTACAATCGGCGCGTTCTTCATGGCTGGGGCTTCCAATTTACTGATGATGTACCTCTCGCTGGAACTGGTAAGCATTTCTTCATATATCCTGTCGGGTTTCACGAAGGAGAATCCCCGGGCGAATGAAGCATCTCTCAAGTATGTGATTTACGGCGCGTTTTCATCGGGCCTCATGCTTTACGGAATTTCCATACTATATGGACTGACGGGAAGTTTGAACTTCTACGCGTTGAATCAATCGTTGGCTTCCGGCACCTCCTCTCAGGCTGCCGTACTCGTTGCTA
>JAJZVO010000131.1 GCA_021845665.1 Bacteroidota bacterium
GATGTCGGCATGCAGTACATCGTGACGAAGCTGTTTTCACTCTCTGCAAATTACGATTCCCACTTCGGAGTGGGAGGAGGGATAGCATTCACCTACTAAAGGCGCTCCCAAGCATCCCGCTCCAATGTTGGGCTTGGGGCGAGCTGCCGTGCATGAGGCAAAATCTCCACCAATGAGTATGGCGGGTCTTTCCAGTTGCGCGAAATTCGTTCCGATTTTGAGAATCTAAAGCAGGTCATGCGGCATCATAATTGTGGAACTACTGATTGCATTTTTTGTTAAGAACATAAGAGCTTATATTAAACACGAAGTGAACGACAAAGTTAAATACCTGAACCTGTTTGTCTTGCTGACCTTCCTGGTCGGGCAGGTTCAGTTTGCTTATGCTTCCTACTTCTGCACGATGAAGCAGGCGCCGGTGAAGAGTCCCGTAATGGCCATGACTTCGCCAGGCAATGAGACGGAGGACGTATGCACCCAATGCTCCGGGGTGATTCCGCCTCAGAACGGACAGCAGCTTGTCGAGGGGAACTGCATAAAGGTGGTTACAACAGAAAAGAGTGTTATCAGCAGCTTCACTGATTCAGTCAAACTGCTCAGCCACTTTGTGATCGTATTTGGTTTTATCCCGGCTATAAGCGGGCAGCATTTAGCAATAAGCAATCAGCTGTCAGCTATCAATAACGCTGACCCTCCTCCTTTAGATTTACCCACTCTCAATAGTAATCTCCGCATTTAATTCCCTTTCCTGATTAGGAAGTCTCCGGATCAGTATATCCGGGGCGCCGGATATACAGCATTTGCGGTATAATCTGGCCAGGAGAACCGTCGCTTACAATTCATGAATGCTTCGGTCCGCCAAGACTTCCACTCTTTAACTCGTAAATAAGGAAAGGCGAAGTATGTTTTTCTCGAAATTCAAAATTGTAATTACCGCGTGTGTGATTGCTTTGATGGGAGTGTCGGCATCTGCCCAGACGCAGCTGGACAGCCTTGTCGCGGTTGCAGTTCGTAATAATCCTGAAATCAGGATGGCACGCTACGAATCGAGTGCGGCTGAGGCAAGGATAAGTCCGGCCCAAACGCTTCCGGATCCTCAGCTGTCTATTATGGCTGAGAATGTTCCGTCGAATTTCACTCTCACCTCCGATGAGATGACGATGTTCCCCCAGTTCAAAATCATGCAGATGTTCCCGTGGTTCGGTAAGCTGAGCGCGGCAGGAGATGTCGAGAAATACGGTTATCAGGCTTCTTCGAACAGACTCTCCACCGTCACGCTTGAGGTCGTCTCGGAGTTGAAGAAAACTTACGGAGAGATTTACAGCACCGAGAAGTCGATCCAATATTTAGATTACAAAAGACAGCTTTTGCAAAGCGTGGTCAAGGTTGCTGAGCAGCTCTTCGCTGTCGGTCAGGTCCCTCAGCAGGACGTCTTCCGTGCAACCGCGGAGCTTACGATGGTACAGTCGGACCTGATTACGATGCACGGCATGCTGTCGGACCTCGACGCAAAACTTGGCGCCCTCCTCGGACAAAACGCCCCGTACAGCATAAAGGTTGACACACTCGCGCTTCCTTCGCTCGGTTCGCTAGCAACGCTTGAAGCCGAACTCGGCGACGGTAATCCTGAACTAAAGCAGATAAGGAATGTCGAATTGGCGGCCAAAGCCAGGACAGTGTTCGCAAAGAAAGACGCGGTTCCGGACGTCAATGTCGGTTTTTCTTACGGGTATCGCGGCGCTTTGATGCCTGACGGCACAAAAGCTCTGAATATGATGAACTTCGAGGTCGGATTTAGTCTACCGATTTTCTTCGGCGCGAGACAGCAGAAAATGATAGACGAGGCCGACTTCATGCAGCGGGCTGCTGAAGAGCAATATGGCACAGCCGAACTCGGGTTGTACAGCGAGCTGCGCTCCACTTACGCCGACGCCGAGGCACAGTCGAAATTGATCCCGCTCTATACGAAAGAATTAATTCCACAATATGAAGCAACGTACAACTCTTCGCTCTCTTCATACTCGGTCGGGAAGACTTCCTTTGCGATGCTGATCGACAATCTCACGACACTAATAAACACTAAAATAGAGTTAACAAAAATAGAATCCGCGTATTTCTCCGCTTCGGCTCAGATTTCGAAGCTTATAGGAGAAAGTTCTGAAGATTATAGAGGTGTGAAATGAGGAAGGCAATTTTATTCATGATCCCGTTATTCCTGGCAGCGCTGATTCTTGCCGGCTGCGGCAAGGCGACAAAGAGTAATGGTGCAAGTTCAAATTCAGCAACGGCAACCGCGACCAAGGGTGAGAGGAAAGTCCTTTACTGGTACGACCCGATGAGCCCGACGATTCACTTCGATCATCCCGGCAAATCTCCGACGATGGATATGGACCTGGTCCCGATGTACGCTGATGAGGGTGGAGGTAATCCGGACGCGATCAGAATCGACCCTGCCATGATTCAGAACATCGGTGTCGTAACGGCTCCGGTCGAACGCAGGAAGCTTACCCGAACCATCAATACTTACGGAGTCGTAGTACCCGACGAGAAGAGCATCAGCGACATTAACACGCGTGTCAGCGGATGGATCGAGAGATTGTACTTCGATTACACCGGCATGGAAGTGAGGAAGGGCCAGCCCATGGCGGTCATTTACAGCCCGGAGCTTATCGCTGCCGAGCAGGAGTTCCTGCAGGCAGTCAGCTTCGCTTCGGTCAGCGCCAACACCGTAACCCCTTCCAACACGCTCATCAGCAGTGCCCGTGAACGGCTCAGATTCTTCGGGATGAGTGGAGCTGAAATAGACAGGCTGCAGTCGACAGGAAAAGTGATCGACCGTGTCACTATCTACTCACCGAGCGACGGCGTCATTCTTGAAAAGGATGTCTTCGAAGGACAGAAAATATCAGAGGGACAATCACTGTTCAAGGTTGCCGACCTCTATCATGTCTGGATTCTGGCCGACGTGTTTAAGATAGACATGCCGTTCCTGAAGCTTGGATCTCCCGCGACTGTCACCTACAGCAATTCCGAAACGTATGATGGTCGTGTCGATTTCGTGTATCCGGAAGTCGATGTGACAGCGAGAAGCGTCAAGGTGAGAATTCCGCTTAACAATCCGGGAATGGTGATGAAGGTCGGACAATATGTCAACGTGGCAATTCACTCTCCCGTCAGTTATGACGCCATCGCAGTTCCGTCCCAGGCTGTGATAAACACCGGGCTTCGGCAGGTCGTAGCCGTCGCACTAGGCGGCGGTCGGTTTGAAATCAGGCAGGTGAAGCTTGGCGCATACGCGGGCGGATATTATGAAGTTACCGACGGACTCGAGGTGGGTGACACGATAGTTACTTCCGGGCAATTCCTCATCGACTCCGATGCGAACTTGAAATTTGCTGGTGCCGCAATGTCGAACATGCCGGGAATGAATATGCAGGAAGAGGAGAAAGGAGAAAGGGGAAAGGCAAAAGGCAACGGGAGCCCTGATAGCATGCCTGGAATGGACATGTCCGGCCAGCATTCCCACGATACGAAGAAGAAAACAGCGAAGCCGAAGAAGGATTCGATGGAAGGAATGGACATGAGCATGCCCGGAATGGACATGTCGAAGATGCCTCACGATACAACCACTCACGGGTCTTCGACCGGACAGGAGCACTGACATGCTTGCGAAAATAATTGAATGGTCTATAAAAAACCGATTCATAGTAATCGTCCTCCTGCTGTTTGTTCTTGCGGCAGGTTATTACGCTCTCTCGACAAGCCCTGTCGATGCGATCCCCGACTTAAGCGACGTCCAGGTTATCGTCTATACAGAATACCCCGGCCAGTCGCCGACTGTGGTACAGGACCAGGTAACTTATCCGCTCACTTCATCGCTGATTTCATTGCCGAAGGCAAAAGTCGTTCGCGGTTATTCGTACTTCGGATTTTCACTTGTA
>JAJZVO010000012.1 GCA_021845665.1 Bacteroidota bacterium
GTCTTAACCTTGATTTGCCTGATTTATGGATTTCCATGATTGTGATCCATGCGAATTCTGTTTCTCTAATCAAGTTCATCCTTTAATCCGACGAATCATGGGCTAGACATTCTCCACGATCTTTATCTCCTCTTCCGTCAGTCCGTAAAGCTGGTACACAAGCTCATCTATCTTCTTATCAGTCGCGGCGATCTGGCGCTCGATTGGCTTGCGCTCGCTGCCCATAAATCCTTGAGCTGCTGGCGCGCCTGAGTCTCGTTGAAATTGGGAGATTTGAATTCGTAGATATTATCGCCGAAGAAGGTTACAAGCTTTTCAATTTTTCCGCGAGCGTCTTGCCTGTTCATATACCTTCGGTAGTTCCTGAGTAAGGTGAAACAGGATAATTAGAAAAAGCACTTACCAACCGGGAGAGTCCAGCTATGCTCTTGCTAATAAGTATCATCTTAGGCCGTAGTAGCCATATTTTCCGTTTGCTGCCTCAGCCGAGTAAGTCCCTGTTGTTGTTTGAAATGTAAAAGATAATAGCGGGAGATTCAATAAGACTGTCTTCCGTATGTCCATCTTACTTCCGTGCCAGCGACTCGGCCGGTCTCTTTCCCCTCCGCCCCGTTCTGCGGGATGAACTCCCGCGGATGGTGTGCCTTCCTTTGTCATTTCCTGGCAGCTACCTCATCGTACAAATCCTTCCATCCGGGATTCCTTGATTCGATCAGGCCGATCTTCCATTTCCGCAGCCATTTCCTGATTTGCGACTCCTGTGTTATGGCATCCGTTATATTTCTTGCCCGCTCAAAATACACAAGCCTGTCCACCCTGCACTTCCTGGCGATATAGTCCCCGGTCCCCAACCTGTATCGTTCCATACTGCCGATAAGGTCATTCGTAATACTGACAAGCAGCGTGCCATAAGGCCTGTCGGCGACCATATAGACATAGTATTCACTTTGCCATACCATAAGCAATCGGCTGCCGGCGGATGCCTTTCAGCTCCCGCCAACCCATCACTGCTCAATCCTTACTACCTGCTTCTTACTTCTGCGCCGGCGCAGATTCATCCGCATCGGAAATCACCTCTAAATCATTCATCCCCAGTAGAGCCTTTTGAGTAAAGAAGAAGGAGGCATCAAGACGACGGAAATCCCCTTTAGTCCGATCCCGTAAGGAAGTCAGTACCATAATCGACTGCGCAATCATCGATTCAAGATCCGAAGTACTTTCGAGGACCGTTTCGCTCCTATTGAATCTATCGCTATTTTCTCCAATGGTCTGTTTTGAATGTCGAAGCCGGAAGTCCCGCCTTGTTGAAAAGAGTGGCCTCTTCGGCATTCCCCCAGGCATACCTCACTGCCAGCGGATGCTTTACTTGTGAGCTATAGACTTCGAGAGTGGTCCCTTCAACTTTAACTTTCGCTTTGACAAAAACACTATCCTTCCCGGCGATGATGAAGTTCGATCTTCCATCAAACGGTTTGAACACCAGACCGCCGTCCGCAAAGTTGAAAGAGATTATCACTTTCCCGTCACGGACCTTCATCGAGCGATAAAGCGGACCCGAGTACGCCACATGTTTCCCGTATTGTTTTGCCAAAGCCCAGAGCGCGAGCCGCAGACCCACATCCTGTTTGTCAGGCGGATGAATCCTATCCGGAGTACCAATGTCAAGCGTTACTGCCATACCGGTGTTCGGCAGTGACAGCGTCTCGCGCTGTGCGTTCCGAATCACCGCCGAGTTTGCACCATTTCCGTAATGATAAGGCGCTATCTGTACCCAATAGAACGGAAAGTTGCCTTCCCCCCACGCCGCTCTCCAGTTCTTTATCATGAGCGGGAAGAGATATTTGTAATCGTCGGGTTTATTGGTGTTCGATTCTCCCTGATACCAGACCACACCCCTTATGCCATAAGGGATCAGCGGTGCAATCATGCCGTTGTAAAGGACCGTAGGGGTGTTCTCACTGTAGGCAAACGGGAGTTTCGGGCGGAAATATATTTCACCGTCAGGGCTAAAGACATAGTACTTCCCGCCCAGATATTGAGCGACAGGCATGTATTTCCACTCGCCCGATAGAGGAACTGTGTCAATGGAATCGAATTTCGGATGGACTTCCATCTTCACTCCATTCCCCCAAATGCCACCCCAGGAGCTTATACGTGGCACCCTGATCGCGATCGTCAAAACCGTATCGCTCACGGCGCTTCCCGGTACGTTGTACACTCTGGAAGAAGCGTCATAACCTTCCTCCGTTATCCCGCCTACTTTCACCCCGTTAACCCATGTCTCATCCATTCCACCGATCGGACCGAGGTCCACCACCAGCGAGGAATCAACCCAACTCTTCGGTATATCTACTTTCTTCCTGAACCAGACGGCACCGATGAAACGTCCGTCGCGAACTTCATAATTGTAGATCCAGTAATTGGGAAGTTTGCACGTACGCCATAGTGAGTCGTTGTAATTTGCTTCCGGGCAGCGGCTATCGTCGAAGTCCAGGCCCTTCCACCGAACATTTTCTGGTTTCGAGGCTACGTCGAGAACCGGATGAGATGTGATCCATTGCATCCGGGCCGCTATCAATTCTCCCGAGCGCTCAATCGTTTGGACTTTATCTCTGTATGCTGGCATCTTTGAAAGGTACTTCGCACCGATCCATGGTTGTATTTCCGTACCTCCCCATATTGACCATATCAATCCGATAGGTACATGCAGCTCATCGTAGAGCTTTCTTCCGAAAAAGTACCCGACGGCACTGAACTCGGCAGCAGTTTTAGGAGTACACTCTATCCATTCTCCCGAGCAGCTGGAATCCGGAGTAGCAGAGTAGTTCAACGACACGGTAAAGAGCCTGATATTCGGGTACTCCGCTTTCCTGATCTCTTCCGCGGAATTGTTGAGAGGAAAAAGAGGGGGCCATCCGGCAAGCGGCATCTGCATGTTTGACTGCCCCGAGCAGACCCATACTTCTCCGAGCATAACATTCGTGTACGTAATTGTGGAATCGCCCACGGTAATTGTCAAAGAATACGGCCCTCCCGCTTTAACAGTCCTGAGGTGTACTTCCCACGAGCTGTCGGCTCCGGCCACCGTCCTTGATTCTGCTCCCCAGCTTCCTCTTACAAATACTTCCCTGCCGGGCCCGGTCTTTCCCCAGACCGCCACGTTCGACTTCTGTTGCAGCACCATGTTGTCCGAAAAGAGTGACGGCATGAGTACAAACCGTGAAGCGGCGGCCTCGGCTTCTGTCACCGACAGAATCAAAAGCGCGGAAAGGAGAACTAATATCGTCTTCACTGCGAAGTGCAAATGATAATTCTTTTCCATCCGGCTCACATCCATATGTTGTTTAAACTGTTTCGCGCACGACGGCCTGCCCCACCAGTAACTCCGACACAAAATTAGCCATCCCGATAAGGATTAGCAAACATGACATGGACTGAAAGTGATTTTCGGCAAATTCACGGTCAGCCATCTGCCGCCGCAAGATTTGCCATCAGGTGAATCATACTGCGGCAAACAGAGCATCCCGGGAGCTGACTCTTCGCCTCAGAGTGAAAGCCACGTCGAGACTCTCATTACCTCAGCGTACGATCCATGCTTAGCTGTCCGTCGAGGATATGCAGTATCCGTTTCGTTTCTGACGCAAAGTGTTCATCATGCGTGACGACGACTATTGTTTGTCCCGTTTCACTGTTCAGCTCCGAAAACAGTTTGTAAATCGTCTCGGCGCTCTTCGAGTCGAGATTGCCTGTCGGTTCATCGGCAAGGAGGACGCCGGGGTTGTTTGCAAGAGCTCTTGCAATAGCCACTCTTTGTTGCTGGCCCCCGGAGAGCTGGTTCGGCTTATTACGCAGCTTGTCCGATAAGCCAAGACGTGAAAGGAGTTCGGCGGCACGCGTTCTAGCGCCGCCCATTGAACACCTCCCCCTGGCAAGCATCGGCATCATTACGTTTTCGAGTGCATTGAATTCCGGCAGGAGGAAATGGAATTGATACACGAAGCCCAGTTTTCGATTTCTCATCTCCGCGAGATCTTCCTCAGCTAGTGCACTTATTTCCTGACCGTCGAGAATCACACTGCCGGAGGTCGGCCTGTCGAGCCCGCCCATGAGGTACAACAAAGTGGTCTTGCCGGAGCCGCTCGGCCCCGTTATGGCAGCAAAGTCACCCCGCTTTATCTCGAAACTAATGTCAGGAAGTATTACGCTGACAATCTCTTCGCCGCCGCTCTTCATCGCCAGTTCCTTCCTGACGTGTTCGACCCTTATGATCGCTTCATTATTCATCTTTCACCGCGCAGAATTTCCACTGGGTTTACTTTTGCGGCGTTTCGCGACGGTCCCACGGCAGCCACCAGGCTGACTAAGACCGCAAACAGCGAAGCCAGGACGAAATACATGGGGCTCTTCCCCATCATAAGATGGTTCGAGCTCACGAAACTTTGACTCGACGAAGCCATCGGAATGGACGACATGATCTCAATGAGTATGAACCCCAGCAGGCATCCGATCGCCGCCCCGACCAGCGCGACTATCAGTCCCTGCGCCATGTATATGAGAGTAATCTCGCCTCTTTTGAATCCAAGTGATTTGAGGATTGCGATATCCCTCGCTTTCTCCAGAACGTTAGTGATCAGGACATTGGCCACACCGAAGCCCGCAACCATTATGACAAAGAAGACAAGGAAGTAAACAATTCCTGAGATCATTTTGAACAACGCAACCACGCTGGCGGCTTTCTGTTCCCATGTTATCGCTTTGTAGTTTGTTTCCCGTTCGATCATCTTCGCGACTGTGCCGTCCTTCGGCAAATTATTTACACGGATGTACAGATCGCTCGCTTCGTCAGGTGGAAATCCCCCGATGATTTGTCCGAGTCGCATGTTAACGTAGCAGTTATCGTCGATGTCGTTGATACCGGTCCTGAATATTCCGACTACCCTGACGCTGTATATATCGCCCGATTGTGAGACTATTCGCATCCTGTCGCCTGCCCGAGCTGTGAAGTCCTTCGCGACGGACGTGCCGAGTATGATGCCGTCCGGAGTCCTGCCGAGTTCATCGAAACTTCCGCTCACCATGCTTCTGGAAAATTTCTCTATTTCGTTCTCCGTGGATGGAACGATGCCGAACAATTGGACCGGCTGCGAAATCGTTCCGAACATTCCGATGACGTCCATCGACACCAGCGGTGTCACCAGTTCGACGAGGGAATCGTTTCTGATAAGGCTTTCCACTCTCGGGTAATTTTTAATCACATCCTGCCTCTCTCGGCTGACATCTTTGACGAAGTCGACGTAGTTCCCGTCGCCCGAGACAACGAGCTGATCGGGAACCGGCTGCTTCACTCGTTCCCCTGAGACTATGACGTGCGGAGCTATACCCACTATCTTCTGAATGAAACTCTGGAGGAGACCATCCATAAGTGAAACGGCCGTGATCAGGACCATTACGCCGACGCTGATACCGAGGAGCGTCAGGAGAGTTTGGCGCTTCCTGTTCTGGAGCTGCCTGTAGGCGATAGTCGCAAGGTGATAGTTGATTCTCATGATCAGGCTCTGAGGATATCAACCGGCTTGAGGCGTGCCGCGCGGCGAGCCGGTCCGAATGCCGATATCGCACTGACGACGATTGCAAACAGCGATGTTACAATGAAATATACCGGCTTCTGGACTGTAACTATGTGGTTTCCCCTGACCACGGCGCTGGGCCCGTATGAGATCGGAAGTGCAGAAATGAGACTTGTAAGATAATGCCCCGCCGCGCAGCCGAGGAGCGCACCGGTAATCCCCAGCAACATTCCCTCTGCGAGAAAAACCATTTCGAGAGACCTTATGCCGACCCCGATCGACTTCAGCACGGCAATGTCCCTCTGCTTCTGAAGGACAATAGTGATCAGGACGTTCGCGATCCCGAAGCCCGCAACGACGAACACGAAGATTACAAGGAAGAATGTGATGTTGTTGTTCCTCTGGAAAAGAGAAAGTAGGTTCGCGTTCGCTTCCTCCCATGTCTGCGTTTTGTAACCTGTGAGTCGGCTGATCTCAACGGAGAGGCGGTTGACTATCGTCGGCGAAGTGGTATGTATTCCGACGGCTGAGACCGCGTTTTGAGGCAGGCCGTTTATGATCTGGGCAAGGCGAAGATTGACAAAAGCATCGTTGTCGTCCACGGTCCCAAACCCGCTGGCAAACGTGCCGACGACCAGCAGATCATAAACTTTTCCGTTCTCACCGGTGAATCTGACGAGATCGTGATAACCGGTTCTTAATTTCCGCGCCAGACCATCGCCAAGCAGAATACCGTTTTTTGTATATGCCAGCTCGCTGAGGCTTCCCGAAACCACGTTCTGCTTCAGCTTTCCAATCAGCGCTTCCCTATCCGGGATGACACCTTTCACGAAACAAGGCCGTGTCAGCGTTGAATAACGGAGCACGCCGCGGGTAGCTACAAAAGGGGAGACAGCATCTATTCCAGCAAGCTTCTCCACAAGTGAAACAACTTCAGTGTAAGGTTTGACCTCTTTCCTATCATCGGGAATTATCCTCGAGACGATTTCGTAATGGTCAGACGAAGCAGTTGAGGACCCGAATAGGAGTCTCTGCTTTTCATGTACCTTCTCACCCTTGATGGTTATGAGCGGGGAGATATCGATAATTTTCTCTTCGATCTCCGTCATAATCCCTTCGGCAAGACCGAAAGTAAGAATCATAACCATGGAACCTACTGCAACGCCAGCAATGACCAGCCCGGTCTGGCGCTTCTTCCCCGTTAAATGCCTGAAAGCGATTTCAAATATGAACCTGATTTTGTCCAGCATCAATTCGCCGCTTCCACGCGCATGCCATTCCTGATGTCTGAGCCAGGCTCCGATACAATCTCCAATCCAGGACGAAGATTACCGCCCAGAATTTCTGAAAACTTGCCATCTGTCGCCCCCAGGTCGACTCTCATTGCCCTCACTATTCCCCCCTCAACCGCGTAGATCAAGTTCGATTCCGGCAATTGCATCACGGCCGTCCGCGGCACTAGAAGCACATCGTGAAGTTCGGCGGCTACTATATTCACAGTCGCGGTCATTCCAACATTGAGATTAGACGGCGGGTCCGTCAACTTGATAAACACTTTGGAAGTCTTCGTCGACTCGTTAGTCTTCGGTACGATCCTGTAGACGAACCCATCGAACCTGCGGTCGCTGAATGCATCGAAGGCAACGACGCACTTTTCCCCATTTTTCACATTCGCGAAGTCCTGCTCGTCAACCTCGGCCTCCACGAGTATCGATCTCGGTGCTATCATCTGGAAGCACACTGCGTCAGGCAAAAGATAATCGCCGAGCTTCGCGCCCGAAAAGATAATGACGCCGGAAAAAGGCGCCGTCACTCTCGTCTTCGATAATTCTTCTTCCGATATCTTCAGGGCAATTTTGCTCTGCTGGAGCGAGATCTCTGCAAGGTCCGACTGCGTCTTCGCGTCATCGAGCTGCTTTCTGGTCACACTTCTACTCTCGTATAGAGTCTCCATACGTTTCAGATTCTCGAGCTTATCCTGCAGATCGACCTGCGCAGAACGAAGGTCGGTCTTTGCCTGTTCCACTCTGAGCATGTCGTCGCTGTCGTCGGTCTTAAGGAGCATTTGTCCGCGTTTCACGCTCATCCCCTCATGGGTTCCGATATAGGTTACAATTCCACCTGACTCTGACCGCAATGTAGCGGTTGAATCCGCTGTAACGTTTCCTGTGGCGTATATAACCTTCAGGAGGTTGCCTCGCTGAACCGTGGTCACGCCGACCTTTGGGTGGACAAACAACGACCGATAGAGCACGAAGGCAATGAGTACACCCACCAGGGATCCAAATACGATGACTTTCTTTTTCATTTCTTTCCCTCTCTTGACCCGATCCCGTCGAAGAACACGGTGACGAGAAAATCCACCGCTTCATTCTTCATTCTTTCATCGTGCTCGTGGAACAAGTTGTTCATGTGGTAAGCATAAACCATATGATTAAATACCTGGGCGGCACGAAGAGTATCTATCCTTCTTACCTGCCTGAGCTTTATTCCGCGGTCCAATTCGGCAGCCAGTATTTCGTTCAGTTTCTCGTGAATGAGCGCATGAGGGCTTCCCTTCCAGCCGGCCATATTTACCCGCCCCATCTCCCTCATCAGAAGACGGAAGAAGTCCGCGTGGTCTGAAAAATGCGTTATCAGCCTCCGGACAAACAAACCGAACTTCTCCCTCACCGGAAGATTCTCATGCATCGCTCCTTCGGCGATTTCATTGATCTCGACGAACACATCCTCAACGACGCTCATGTAGAGCTCTTCTTTCGTTCTGAAGAATTTATACAGCGTCGCTTTCGCAAATTCGGACTTTGCGGCCACGCTATCGATCGTGGTACCGTTGTACCCGTTCTCGGAGAACACCTCCCTGGCGGCATCTACGATCGCCTTCCGGCGAAACTCCATTTCCCGTTCTTTTCTCGATGTCATAATACCAGCCGTTCTATTGCGTGAACTCACTGGTTCAAATTTACCACCGACCGGTTCGCATGTCAAGTCAGGATATAGAATATTTCGGGACGTCATGATCCCGTTCGCCGGCAGGATTATTTGCAGCACTGGCCCATCCGCGCAGATTTGCGGGAACCCGGTAATTGACTAACGCATGTTACGACGCTCCACACGCGCCCCAGGAAATCGTTAAAGCAAACACGCGAGAGATTCTTCGCAGATATATGAGTAATTCGATTTGCCCTGACGCCGGATCGGGTCCACCGCGTGTATTTGTCGCCCGCACCTTGATGGAATAAATTCTTCCGCAGGAGGATGTCCCCAATTTGGCAACGATTGAAATCGACGGCTATTAAAATACGTCCCGATAAGCTGGACCCAGCTTATCGGGATGCGCTGTTGTCAGCAGCCCGATTCATCGGATGGCCGTGCTTGGGACGGCCTCCAGAAAGCCAACATTAACGACAGGCACTGTGATCGACACAAACGGACAGATCGTCCTCACTTTGAATCCGGATCACCAAAGAGGCCCCGTCCGGAACCTCGTTTCCCCGGAACCCCATCGAAAGGCTCCCTTCGAAATGCAGCAAAGCCGTATCCGCAAAGAGTATCTTTCATCTCAATTCATCATACAGAGTCCGCAGGAGCGTCGATCCGTAGTCCGAGCTGAGGGACCAGAACATGACTCCTCCGAGGCCGCGGGCTTTGATGTATTCACATTTGTCGCGCAGCGACTGTGGATCGTCGTACGAAATAAAGACACTGTCAGCCCTATTGAAAAGATAAGGGACACAAGAAGTGGAGTCCCAATAACGGACAAAGCCGTTCTTGTTTATATAGTTCTCGACGAGATTAGCGTAAGTCGCGTTGATCGGCGGTACTGTCGGCCGGCCGGGTTCGTAGAGACCGTTGAAGGCGGTCGAGTCGACGTGCCATGCATGTCCGTAGAACGGAACGCCGAGCACTAACTTCGACGGCGGCACGCCCGCGGCTTCGAATTCCTCGACAGCTTTGTCGTCAGAGCTCGGATGCGCATCTCGTGGATTTGTGAAGAGTGGTGCGTTGTTCCCCGCAAGCGAGTCGCCCCCGGGGACGCTCATGTCGTACGTCATGAGGTTTATGAAATCAAGATATTTTGAATCTTCCGACATGTCTGTATGCTTAAGGTAATCCCCGAAAGCGCCGGCAGCTATAGTAACGAGATAATGCTTGCCGGTCTTCATCCCGAGGTCATCGAGTGCCACACGCAGTCCTGCAAGAAGGGCCGTGAAATTTTGTCTGTCTTCGGGACAATGCGGATTACCGGCTCCCGGCAATCCTGGATATTCCCAATCGATGTCGATACCGTCCAGATTGTTCTTTTGAATGAACCTGACCGCACTCTCGATGAACTTTGCCCTTGTTTCGCCGGTCAGGCACATATTCGAGAATCCCCGAGACCATTCCCAGCCGCCTACTGAAATGAGAATCTTAAGATTCGGGTACTTTCGTTTGGCCTCGTTGAGTACCCTGAAATTCTCCGTATCGTTCCTGAAACCTTCTACGATTGTGTCCCCCTTGATATTCGCGAATGCGTACAATAGATCCGTCACCATTCCCAGGTGCAGCGAATCTGGATTAACGATACTATCTCCTTCGAACAGATAGCCTACAACACGTTTCCTGGTTTCAGCTTTCTTTTCCAGTTCAGGTGTACTCGCGCACGAAGCGAGAATTAGCCCCAGCAGGGCCACAGCGATAGCGATCCGCATGTCAACTCCATTTTGAATTCTCAATCGAGAACAATCTATCATGCAAGCGGCGCTTTCACAAGAAAGTCTATCTGGAGACAAAAGAAAGCGGAGGACTGAAGAGCGACAACCCCTTGTCACTCCGTCCTCCGCGTATATGGCTTTATGATATTATGCTTAGGGAGAAGCACTCTTAGCCAAAAAGTCTCGACTGTATGTCAATTGACCCTGGGGATCATAAAGGCTCTCACTCTTCGAACGAACCTTATGCCGCTCCCGGGTCATTACTTATTTTTATGTATTACTACCTTCAACAGCCATGCCGATTTCCACATGGGCCTGTTTCACCGGATATTCCGGCTTCTGACGAATCTACTCACCCCCAAACGGTGCCACATTCGTGCCCATTGATTCGCGTGGGAATACGTAACGAGTTGAGGCGGCAACAGTTGGAATCGACTCATTGATGTGGCTACTTGCAGAAGCGTGGCACCCCTCTTCGCATCAACCTATCATAAGCACATTCGGAACCACAGAAGCAAGCATGGCCCACTATCGACAATGGTTGGACTATCGAGCTCTTCGCGCGCCACACATTGCCTTCAGAAGTCGACGCGGGCGCCGATGTTGAAGTATCTCGTCGAAAGCAGGTCGGGTATTGGGACCGGCTGAGGGCTTTCCTGAGGTATGAAGTACCACGAATATGTCACGACGTTCCTGTTGTCGAACACATTGAATACGTCCGCCGTCAGTACCAAGTTGGTCGCGATGGCAAGCGGGAGTTTGTATGTCAATCCCATGTCGACCCGGTAATACCATGGATAAACTTGGACCTGGCTGAAGTCGGTAACCATTTGTGGGTTGTTTGTCGGAGAAGTACCTGGAGCATCGATCATAGGATGGTACAGGTAGCCCGTTCCGAAGAGGAGTCGCACGTGTGCCTCGGAGTTTCTCAACTGAGGCATGGCGTCCTGCAGAAAAATCTGTATCGTACTCGTTTGATCGAGGAGGCTTCTTTGGTATGCCGATCCGGGTGCGATGTTTCTTTGCTGGGCATTGAGGTAGTTGTAGCCTATGTACGTGTCCATCCCTTCGCTGAGCTTCCCCTCATATTCCAAATCCAAACCGTAAGCATATCCTTCGTAATTATTCGAATCGCCGTAGGAAAGCTGAAGCTGGTTGGTGAAAGTATACGGTATCAGGTCGCTGAGTTTTTCATAAAATATCTCAGCCATGAGGCTCGAGTTATCATGAAGCGTGTTATCGTACCTCACTACATAATGTATAGCCTTTTGCGCCATGAGATTTCTTGCGACCGCCGGGCTCTTGTCTCTCGTTTCATAGAAAGATGGAGGCTGATAATAGTACCCCCATCCGACGCTTATCGAGTTAGAGGCGTTGGGCTGAAACAGAGCGCTTGCACGAGGAGAGAGAAGAAATTGGCCGTTGAAATAATCCTTCAGGGCCCTGATGCCTGCATTAACATTCAGTCCGCGGGTCAACTCCACTTCCTCACTCAGGTAGGACGAAACGGTATTGAAGACAAAATTCTGTTTCGAAATCGCCAACTGAGGGGGGCCGGTAAGTCCCGTGTATGAGGTCAGCTCATCCAGCGAGTTATTCATCCCGGAAGACTTCACGGTAATGCCTGCCATGGTCTTGCGAGTCCCGTAATTGGATACATAGTCGGTTTTGAATTCGATCCGGTTCATCAATAGAGAGTTGTCAGCGAAGTTATAGCCGGATTCGAGGAAACTCATCGCCTGCGGATTGTAAGCGTCGGGGATGTAATATACGCTCGAAGTGAGATTCTCGTTGTAATCTTCTCTGTCCGAATACAGTCCCAGCGATGTGGATATACTCGAATGCGAATCGAATCGAGATGTTAATCTCAACCCCAGAAGGTTCGAGTTGTATGTATAGTTGTTCCCGCCATTAAACTGGAGATAGATTTGCTGGAAGTTGAACCATTCGCCGTACTGGAAGTTTCCCGTCCAGTCCTGCGGTGTCAGGTCGAAGCTGTTCTTCGCAGTTATGAAAAGGAGATCCATCCTGACTTTATTCGGGAGAGTATATGAGCCGAAGATCTGAAAATCGCTGTACCGCGGCATATAATTTCCTTTTGTCTGGAGCACTCCAGTAAACGAGGTGGGATAAGCGTATCGAAAGCCGGCTATCCAGTTAAATCTCCCTATCCGGTCATGAAGCGTGATCCCTGTATTCAGAAGACCGGCATTCACTTCCCCGCCGAGGACGGAATCTTCATTGTTCCTGTAATTGACCTCCAGAACTGAAGACATTTTGTCACCGTATTGCACCGGAAAGGCAGCGTTGTAAAACTTGAAATTCCTGACCATGTGCTCATTTATCAACGACTCGCTCTCCTGTATCCCTTTCTGCGCAAGATATGGCTGGTAAATCTCGAAGCCGTCCAGGTATATGAGATTGTCGTTGAAGTTCTGGCCGTTAACGTTATATGTACTTGTCAACTCATTATTTGAACTAACTCCCGGCAGTATCGTCACGCTCCTCAGCACATCTGAGAACAGGTTCGGCATGTACTTGAGGTCTTTTTCTCTCACCATGTAAATGCTCGGGGAAGTCGTAAAGCGATCGGCTTTCACGATGACTTCGCTTGCAGTATACACACTCTGCACAAGCGCAACTTTCAACGCAGATGGTCCGACTTCCCTGTCAACGTGAACTTCCACGGACTCCGCTTTGTACCCGACGTAGTCAAATCTGAATTCATACTTACCCGGGTTCAGATAGATGACGAAATTGCCAAGACTATCCGTTACAGCACCGTTAGAGGAATTTTCTACGAGTACATTCACACCATAAAGCGGCGCCTTCGTGGCGCGATCATAGACATGTCCCCTGACCGCGACCAGGTTTGTTTGTGCGTCAGCCGCTAACGAATTCAATCCGATGAGTAAAGCGATCATTACGATCAGCTTTCTCAACCAAGTATCCCTCATAGTCTCCTTGTTCTCGAGAGTTCGGACCACTTCACTTTTAGGAATCACAACAAAAAACGCGTAACAAAGAGACGGGCTATTCAGACCTCTGGAAGGATTTGATTAATGGTCACAACGCAACGACGGCACGTTGTCGATGAATCACGATTGCCCACGGAACCGGTCGGGCGGGGGCGAATTCCGAGAATTCCGCTGTTTCTATCCAATTCTGTTCGTGCTTCACGTATCATTTGTATCGAAAGCTATTCAATCGCCATCGAAGAAACAATGTCGGACAACTATGCAAAATCAGGACAGACTTGACTGGCTTCCAATATGTTTCGACTCACGACTTTTCTTATCTTGTCTCTACCACACACTCACGGAGACGACCGATCATGAAGAGTTACAAGTTCCATCTTGACATTTCCTCCGACAAATGCCTGGAGTATTATCGCGGAACAATCCGGAATGTCAGGGTGCAGCTCCCAGACGGTTTTACAATACAGATACCAGTGTCGCTTCTCAAACGATACATCGGTTCAAGCGGCATACAGGGGGAATTTGTCATGACGTGCGACGATGACCTGGGAAACGCCAAACTCCGAAGATCGACGGAGTAAGCCACGATCATAGACTACCGGAGTCGTTCTGAAACGCTTGGTCAACCGGATTTGACTTTCAACTGACCAGGTAATCTCTTGCAAGATTTACGTAAGCCGAGATCTGATGGACTTTCCACTCTTTTCCGTAGCCGAGTTCATCCGCGACAAGATCGGCGACAACCGGTGCCATCTCGATACTCGCCTTTGCATCGAGGAGAAGCGCACGGGTTCTCCGGGCAAGGACATCTTCGACACTCCTGGCCATCTCGTGGCGCACGTGCCATACAACTTCTCCCTTTAGATACGGCAGGACCGGATGGATACGCTCCCCGAGATACGGTCTCTGGGAAATCAGCCTTTCAATCTCAGCACCATCTGAACCGTAAACGTAGAGAATACCTTCCTGTTTCGCACCGGTGATTCCGCCATGAATTATGAGATTCTCAGTGACGCTCGCGCGTTCCTCCAGCCCGGCTACAAGCACGGCCTGATCGACCGTATCCTGCCCCATTTTTCGATAGGTGGTCCATTTACCGCCAGCGATCGTAACGAGTCCTGAATCCGACACGAGCAATACGTGGTCGCGTGAGATATCCGAAGTCTTTTTCTTGACGTCGCTCTTTGCGAGCGGGCGAAGCCCGGCAAACACACTCTTGATGTCCGAGCGTTTCGGATCTTTCGCCATGTACTTCGCTGCATGGCGAAGTATGAATTCTATTTCTTCGTCAAGCGGCTTCGGCTCGAGAGACGCAGTCTTCATCGGTGTGTCGGTCGTCCCGACCAGAACGCGATCGTGCCACGGGACGGCAAAAAGCACTCTGCCATCTTCGGTCTGGGGAACCATGATGGCTGATTCTCCGGGAAGGAACTCTTTGCCGAGAATGATGTGGACCCCCTGACTGATAGCCACCATCTCGGGAATCTGCGGTTCGTCAAGCCTTCTTATCCGGTCGGCGAACACACCCGTAGCATTCACAGCGACGCGCGCGCTTATCTTGTACTCTCTTCCGGTTTCGCGGTCCACGGCAATCACTCCGTTTATCATGCCGCCCGATTTCGTCAGCGCAGTCACAGCCATATAGTTAACAGCCATTCCGCTCAAATCATACACAGTTTGGGCGAGATTAACTGCCAACCGCGAGTCATCGAATTGCCCATCATGGTATGTCACTCCTCCACGAAGACCGTCCGGTTCCACATTTGGGATGCGGTCGATGGTCTCCTCCCTGGAGATGAATCTCGATGGACCGAGGCCGAGTTTTCCAGCGAGACGGTCGTAGACTTTGAGCCCCGCGCCGTATAAAGGCTCATGCCACCAATCATAATTTGGAACCACAAACGACCTGTTCAGGACCAGATGAGGTGCGTTCTGCTTCATCAAGCCCCGTTCTCTCAGCGCTTCGATAACTAACGAAACATTCCCCTGCTGAAGATATCTTACTCCGCCGTGAACCAGCTTGGTGCTCCGGCTGGATGTCCCTTTCGCAAAGTCATGTTGTTCCAGAAGCAGCGTCTTGTATCCTCTCGATGCCGACTCGACGGCGGTGCCGAGCCCGGTCGCGCCTCCACCGATGATCACGATCTCCCATTCCTTCCGTTCGGACTCCAACCTTGATATAATGTCTTCACGCCGCAAAATCATTTTTCGCTTCTCTTCCATCCATTCCCTCGCTCTGTCCACGGCTTGGTCCTGCATTGCCGTCAATCACTTCGCTCACTCGATCGCCATCTCAGGCAAGAACTGTCCCGCAACCTCACAGTGCTCCCCAGACTCGTTGATTCTACTCCTATATAAGATTACGACTCCTTTCAGGATATGCCCCGCCGGATACGCCCGATTCCGCATTCAATACAAATTGTGCGCCATAACGACTATGTCCGGAATTGTATACCCTCTGAATGTCGACACGGGAACCAAACATCGTGATGAACGTTAACGACTTACGACTCCGAAGTTAACCATTATTTAATTTGCTTAAACTGCCGATATACTTCATTATTCATCAAATAAAAACATTCACCTAACAGGAACTGTCATGAACAAAGTCTTGCCTTTGATCCTCGTCGCGATTGTTTCGTTCGGATTTTCCGGAAAACGCGCGACCGGGACCTGGATTCCGAAATCTGTTTACCTCCCGAAATACTCTCACATAGTGCTGGTGATTGAGGAAAATAAATATTACTCAAGAGTGATCGGGAATAAGGACGCACCTTACATCAGCAACGTACTGGTGAAACGCGGAGCAAACCTGACACGCATGTTTGCCGACGAGCATAACAGCGAAGGGAACTATTTCTGGATATTCTCCGGCTCGAATCAGAACGTAGGCCATCACGACATGACTCCAACTCGGCTGAACAATCCGAAGTACCCATTCATGGCACCTAACCTGGGCGAACAGCTAATGAAGGCAGGATATACCTTCAAGGGTTACGCCGAAAGCCTCCCTGCGATCGGAGACACAGTATCGTGGGCCGGCAAATACGCCAGGAAGCATGTGCCATGGATAAGCTTCGGAAATCTCCCCCAGGGGAAAACCGAAGCCACGTCGTGCAATCTTCAATTCAAACAATTCCCGGGGGACTTCAACAAACTCCCGACTGTTGCCATCGTGATTCCCAACCTGATCGACGACATGCATAGTGGAAAGCGCTCGATGCGTGTCAAGGACGGGGACACATGGCTGAAAGACAACATCGGGAAGTATTACGAGTGGGCAAAGACTCATAACAGCCTTCTCATCATCACCTGGGATGAAAACAGCGACTGGTCACATTTCAGCGGCCTGACGAACCCGGCCAGCAAAGACCGGGATATTCGTAACAGGATACCCACAATATTCGCAGGCGCGCACATCAAGCATGGGAATTACCGGGAAGGTAAAGGCGTCACGCACGTAAATCTTCTTCGAACGATCGAGGCAATATACGGTTTGCCTAGGGCCGGATACCAGCAGAAGTACGCCCTTAAGGACGGGATCTCGAACGACCGCATAATCAGCGACATCTTCAGCCGAAAGTGAAGTGAGAGAGCATTAACCCGGCGCCCCGCTCTGCGAAGACTTAGCCTTCACTTAAGTTGTTCGTCGCAACTCTACGAAGTCTCTGACGACACCCGGATACGCTTTAGGAGACATTCACTTTACATCTCGTTTGGCGGGGCGGCGACACATCGCGAAAGAAAGACTCGATGTTTGCCTGAACGAGCACGGATCACTAACTTGGACTCGGTTGACAAGAACTTAAGCAAAGTCTATCACAGTTTCAGAGGAGTAGAGGATGAAGAAACTCGCATGGGGAATTCTAAGCACTTCCAAATTTGCGGCAAGAGCGACCATACCCGCGACCCAGAAGAGCAAATATTCGGAAGTCGTGGGCATCGCTTCCCGTGACAAAGAGCGTGCGGCCCGGCTGGCGGCGCAGTTGGGCATACCAAAGACGTACGGCTCCTACGAGGCTCTACTATCCGACCCCGGCATAGACATTATTTACAACCCCCTCCCGAATCACCTTCATGTCGATTGGACACTTAAAGCTTTAGGTGCAGGCAAACACGTACTGTGTGAAAAGCCCATTGGCCTTAACTATGCCGATGCTCGTCGCCTCGAAAACGTGGCAAAAGAATTTCCGAAGCTGAAGGTGATGGAAGCATTCATGTACCGTCATCATCCGCAGTGGAAGAAAGTGAAAGAGATCGTGGAGGAAGGGACGATAGGTCAAGTAAAGGGAGTGCATGCGCTCTACTCTTACTACAATGACGATATCTCGAATATCAGAAACAAGGCCGATATCGGCGGAGGTGGGATGCTCGACATCGGATGCTACTGCGTGTCGCTTTCGAGGTTCGTGTTCGGGCGCGAACCCGAACGGGTACTGGGGCGTCTAGAACGGGATCCAAGAACGCGGATTGACCGGTTCGCCGCAGGAACGCTCGACTTCGGAAATGGAGTCGCCACCTTCTCCTGCGGGACTCAGCTTCAGCCGTATCAACGCGTCAATATACTCGGCACAAAAGGAAGAATAGATCTCGAGATACCATTTAATGCGCCGAACGACCGGCCGGCGAGGATCAGGCTTCAAAGAGGCGGCCCAGTCGAGGATATGCAGTTTGAAGTCTGTGATCAGTACACGATCCAGGCCGACCTTTTCGCGGAAGCGATCATCAACGACACGGATGTCCCCACCCCGATAAGCGACGGGATAGCGAACATGAAGGTCATCGACGCGGTATTTGAAAGCGCCGACAAGAACAGCTGGGTGAACATCTAAAGCGATTTCACCCCGCCTCACTTCAAAGTCATCATCTTACGTGTTGCAGCGTAATCACCCGCCCTGATAACGTAGAAATAAACTCCGCTGGCGAATCGGTCCGCATCGAAATTAACCTCGTAATATCCGGCGCTCTGCTGTCGGTGCACAAGCGTCGCCACTTCCTGACCTATCGCGTTGCAAACGTTCAGGCTTACAAGCTCTGCTTTCGGAATGCTGTACATTAAGACAAAACCGCGGCCGAAATCCGCATGGAGTCTCCTTTCCCAGGATAAACACTAACCTTAGCTTTGAAAGAGTTTATGCAGGGTCTGTCCGAATCGCAACCAGTACCGCATTTTGTTCACAGGGCCCGGGTCTATCTGATGGATTGTTCCCTCCCAAGTATCCAGCATCTCTCATTATTCGTGAAACCGATATGACGATAATACTCGTTGGCGGCAGGTGCGGCGACCAAAATGAGTTTACATTTTTCCCCAAGCCTGTTTTGAGTCTCTGCAATCAAACGTTTGCCTATACCTTGCTTCTGATAATCGCTGTCCACCGCCAGGTCTGAAAGGTAGCAGCAATAGTAGAAATCAGTGACGCTTCTTGCCACTCCGACCAGCTTCTCCCCTTCCCATGCTGTCACGATCAGGTTGGAATTGTCCAACATCCCTTCGAGGCACTCAAGATCGTCGATAGGTCTTCTTTCACCCAGGGTGGAAGCGACCAACAGGCTCCTGAACTGTTTGACGGTGATTTTCCGGTTTGTTATGTATTCTATCACTCCCTGGCTCCATGAAATAACTTTGGCGATACGTACGCCCGCTGCCGCCCCGCGGTCTGGCGTCGATTCAACAAAACAGAATCTCGCCCCGGAGACTTCAAACCGAGGCGGGCCCTTACCGAAGGAGAACAGAAACTTCTGTCTGCTGTCCCACAAATGCGCGATTAAATCCGGTGACCACCTCAGCCGCCGGCGAAGATTTACAAGCCCGGAATTATCTTAATCTCCCAGCTTACTTGAAATTATCGAGTACCTTGGAGCAGGCATGTTCGTCCCTTTGATATATCTCCAGAGGATTTCGTTGAACTCTCTCGGAGGCACCGCATCCTCTACGCTGAAATTCCAATGGTCCATTATGCTTTGGCCGTACGCACCGTTGGGATTCCTGGCATGTATGTTTATCATCGGCTCCACTGCTTCGTAAGGAGCGTCATCCGGCTTCATCGTGAACGAGTTGTACATAGGTGTAGCGGCTGCATCGTACTGGCTCATCGGCGGCAATCCGAGAATGAGCTCGATTGTTCGAAGCATCGACGCAGTGCTGTACATCGTTTTATCGACGTAATGACGTTTGCAGTATGGACTTATTACCATCGCTTCGGTGCGATGGGCATCTACATGATCGGCCCCGGCCTGGGCGTCATCCTCTATAGAAAAGATCGCGGTATGTGGCCAAATCTTGCTGTGCGAGATCCGGTCCACAAATAAACCGAATGCGTAATCGTTCTGTGCCACCATGGCTTGCGGAGTATGAGCTCCCTTCTTCGTTCCCCATGTGTGGTCGTTCGGGAGCCATATGATGCTGAGCTGCGGAACTCTATTCTCCGCAAGAAGCTTTGTGAAATCCTTATTCCATGCCTCATAGCGTCGGACATCCGAGTAGGCCAGATCCCAGGCGCGGTACCATGGATCGATGTGACCAATAAGTGCCTTTTCTCCCGGCACGTCCGGCTTGTTAGTATCCGGACTGCTTTCGCAAAACTCCCCATAGTCCCTGAAATAGATGTTGTGCCTCAGGCAGAGGTTCCAGATAAAGCCTTCCGCAGGTGAAGAAACCGGCTGGCCTCCCTGAAAATCGTACTTCGCACCTCTGTTTGCATAGTTTGACGGCCAGCTTTTGACAACGTAGTCGGTGGCATAAGCGCCGTCGGACCAGTTATGGCCATCGGCGCTGACCTCGGCGTTGCAGTAAAGGTTGTCGAGAAGCACAAAGTTGCGAACAATCTTATGCAGATTGGGCGTGACCTTCTCTCCGAAAAGTGTCAGATTGGGATCGCCGTTTCCCCTCTTGATGTCGCCGAATACCTGGTCGTAAGTTCTGTTCTCCTTGATAAAATAGAAAACGTACTTGATCGGGGATTTACCTCCGACCCTGTCGGGAATCGGATTATCGCCGTTGTAGGGAGCCTGCTTCAGCTGATCGGGACGGTAGGGGACGTCGGCATAAACTTCCTTTGTGTACTTGTCGAGAGTCTTTGCGCCGGGAAATTTAATAAATGAGAGCGTGCCCTTCAGGAGGTTGCCGATGTATTCGGGTCCATGACTGTTCAGCGGATAATTCGGATTGGGAAAAGACCTGCTTCCCTTTCCATTTAATACGAGGATCGTCCCGTTATTCAATTCTTTGGCCGTAGTCGGATACCATTCCACCGGGATGAAGCCGATCGGAATGGGTTTATCGATGTTAGAAATATTTACCACCGTCACCATATTGTTGTCCGCGTTCGCAGCAAGCAGGACTTTTCCGTTGGGCGAAACACAAACCGAGTTGGTTGTAGAACCTTCGGGAGCGTCGGGATAAATCGCCGTCGAGATTGTCGCGACGACAGTGCGGTCTTCGAGATTCAACTCAGTTACGCTGTTCGCATTGGCGTTTGCCACGAAAGCGTAATGACCCCGCACTGCAATGTCGGTGGGATGGGGTCCGGTCGGCAGCTCATACAGCAGGCGGGTCCCTTTGAATGCTTCGACCTTCCTGGAACTCCACATTGAAACAAGGAGTGTCCCATCCTTGAGAAATCTGCAATAGTAAGGCATCCCGTTAAGTTTCTTAACTGTAATCTTCTTTGTAGTGAAGTTGTAATACCGTAGGGTACTATCTCCCCTGAAGACCACGGCGAGACATTTGCTGTTCACAGCAAGGCCGGCCGCCCAGTCGTAAGGTCCCCTGGCACGATGATCCACCATTCGCGGCGGGGCAAAGTGAATTGTCTGCATTGGCACCAGCTTCCCGTTTGTCAGGTCAAAAGTATACACACAGTTTGCGTTTCCACCTGAGACATAAAGTTTTGAGCCGTAGAACTGGATGCCAAGCCAACTATCCTTGAGAACGATTCGCTGAACCACCTTGCGCTCTTTCAGATTCACGAGTTGGACGCCGGGCTCAGAAAACCCCGACTCCTCGACGGCAAGATACTTCTGGTCTGGAGACATCGCGGCGTTCAACGGAAGTTCTCCGAGCCTGATCGATGTGCCGGCCGGCGAAAGCCACCAGCCATTAGGAAGAAGCACCCTATTGCCGTGCGGGCCGGGAAGGCCGGCAAAAGCGGCAGTGCAAGTAATAGCTACAATTCCAACAATTATTCCGATTCGGTTGATCATTTACTTGGTTCTCCTTTATAACTTAACCGCATGCTAAATGTTAGCTCTCCTGCCGTGCATTGGCAAGGTCCCACTACCCAAAAGTTCCATATCTTCTGACAAGGAAGGGGGCAGTTGCACGTCAATGTCAATTGGGATAGACGTCGGTGCCACCGATCCGCACCGGCGGCACCGCTCCTGTGGTGGGGAAGCACCACTCATTTAAGAAGAAGCATTTTTCTTGTAATCTCACTCCTGCCTTCTCTAAGCGTATAGAAGTAGACTCCACTCGCATATCTGTCCATGTCGACATCGAATGCGTACTCCCCCGCAGGCTTATACCCATCCGCAACAACTTTGACGAGTTGACCCAGGACGTTGTAAATATCGAGGCTCATCGCTCCGGGCCGGTTCAAAGTCACCTCAATATCAGTAGATGGGTTACACGGATTGGGATAATTCTGGTATAAATCAAACTTATGCGGCACATCGGGTCCCACCTGATTGATTGCCGTAACTGCGCTGTCACCTAATACATACGCAGCCGACTCGATGAGCGTAACTCCGCTCAGCTCCACCGATAGACTGATGCTTCCTGATGGAGTCTGTTGCCAGTTGTCGTTGAATAGCCCGGTCCCCGGTTGGCGCCCATATTCCCAAAGTGTATCGGCATTATTCAGCATGAAGTCGTAGTAACGTGCACCCAAAGAATCGTTGGGCGTAAGCTGGTGAATCAGTTTAGCTAGATAATACACATAGATGCCGTTAAATAATCCGCCGTCGCCGGTGCCTTCTGACCGCAGGATGCCATCAGGTGTGGCAAATAGTGTGTCGGCTACATCTGCTTCCCTCTCCGCCTCCTGCAAATAAGTTGTGTCTCCTGTGATTTGGTAGAGATAGAGCGATGCGCCGAGATATGTGCCGTAATTATACGAATAAGACCCGTAGTTAGGTGTGCCCACGGAGTCTTGATAAGAAATGCCATCAAGTATTATACCTGTTTGGGGATCGACAAGGTTCGACGCAATCCAGGCATGGATCTTTTCGGCCCAGGACAGATCGGCAGTATCACCGGTATCTTCGTATAGCTTGCACGCCAATATGCAGGCCGGCGCATTGGCAGGAACATTTTTGTACAACACTTTTGTGCTCCACCGAAAGCCTCCCCCGCCGGGAAAATCGCTCCAGCCACCCTGAATCGTTTGCCAAAGCGAATTCGTTTCATACATATAGTACGCATCGTGCGTCACCTCGTATGCTCTCAGGAACGACACTGCCATCCACTCCATGTCGTCGTAGTAGCTGTCTGTAAATCCGCCTGAATGATACACACCCTGGTACAAAGAACTCATCCTGGTAGAATAGAAGGAGCTTCCGGTCCGGCGATATCCCATCACCAGAGCATCCATTGCGTGCGCCTGCCACCAATAATTCCTCGTCTCGCTGTGAGCGGAACTTGAGAAATAGATATCTCCCAGTGGAAACCAGAAATCCTTGTCAAGTGTCGCCTGCGCGCTGTCCGCTCTTTCGGACCAAAGCCCACCGGCACCTATGGAACTGTCTGGCACCATCACACTCCCGGCCACCGCGTACGTTGAACTTGCCAAGATAACGATTATAAAAATTCCAACCTGGTGCAATTTGAACATTTTCATCCCTGCTCTCATCACAAGTCGTCCTGTTTAATCCTGGTTTGCCGTTTCGATAATATAGCCAGGCGACCGGGATGGCCTCAAGTCATCGCAGGCCATTCCGGTCTTCCTGACAATTCTACTTAAGAAGGAGCATTTTCCTGGTGATAGAGGATGAACCCTCGCGCAACGTGTAGAAGTAAACTCCGCTCGCGAATCTGTCCATATTCACATTGAACGTGTACTCACCCGAGGCTTTATAGCCTTGGCTTACGACATCGACTAATTCACCGAGGACGTTGTACACCTTAAGACTCATCGTCCCGGGCCGATTGAGTGTCACTTTAATCTCAGTCGTCGGGTTGAACGGGTTCGGATAATTCTGGCTAAGCGCAAACCTGTTCGGTACATCGCTGTGAATCTGGTACACCGGTGTCGCAGTAGGATACCAGTTGAGATCACCGAGCGGTTTCCCGTCAGTCCCTGCCGTCAGAAGGGCCTTGTCCGAGTAGGTGAGATTCTCGGGAACCGGGTAACCCTGTGTCTGCGCCCAGTTCTTCGGAACGCCGGCGAAGAGATTGCCGGGATACGTCGGAAGCTGAGTCCAGAAGTAATCGCTCGCATCGTTGTTTGACCAGATAAGCTCTTCGTATTTGACGAGATCCGCGAGAGCCGGAGTGGTTAGAGTCGAAGAGAAGCCCGGGTTGACGCTATCGTTATTCGCAGCTACCAGGTGCGAGCCACCCGGTTCGTGTGCAAAGAGGTACTGCGTGGTTGAATCCATGAACACCGGCGGCGTGAGCGGATCGTGTGTCGTATCGTTATAGGAAGTCCAGAAATTAAGGAGCGCCGAGGGCCAGCAGTATACATTATTCATCACATTCACATGCCTGTCAGCCTCGGTAAGATTGAATGGAGGCTGAGTCAGAGCGCCGAGCGTATCGAGAACCACTATGTTCGGATAGTCGACCTTGCCGCCGAACTGATTCGTCGTGTCCTGCGTCATGTCGCCGGCATGCGCTATGAGTCCGTAGAAGATATTGTTCTCAATATCCTCGTTGACTGCCTGCTGGACTTTCATTGGCGGGCCGCTGCCGAGGAAACACGTGTTGTGATCGAAGCGAATGTATTCTGCGTACCAGTTCGAACCGAAATAGCTTCCGTTGACGCTGAAGAATGTATTGTTTTCGTACCAGAGAGTGTCGACAGGACCTTTAGTCATCTCCCAGTAGAGGGCTCCCTTCGCCCACATGTAACTCTGTACATTTCTGAACTCGCAATTTGTGACGTAGAGGTTGTCGTAAACGCCCTCGTGATACGTGAGGTTCGTGTTACCTCCATAGAAGTTATCGACTATGCAATGGTTCAAGCGAATCGTGGTGTAATTTCCGGTAGAGCTGATGAGTGTGCTTGTTATAGCGACGCTATCAGGACGTTCCCCGAGCAAATACACGCCATCCAATGACACGTTGCCGGTATCGCAGGCGATAAATGGATCCGGGGTGGTGTTGTCAGCGTTGACTATCGGCTCAATCACAGGGGGATGGCCGGTCACCGGATTTATTTCTCCGACGATGTTAAGGTTATAGAACTGGTTCATCGTTATAGTGTTGTCGAGATAATACACCGTGTCGACGGGACCATCTTCATACAAGACGTAAACACGGTTGGGATCTTTCCTCAGTCCGGTCGACGTAGTATCGCCGGAAATTATTTCGAACAGATCAGGCTGACCCTGCGCATTGAGTGGCGGGACGTACATCGTGTCCGCTGCGGTTTGAGCGAACGACCTCCTCGGAACCGCAAACAGCATCCCTATCGCTGCTATTAGCAAGGCGATTCGTACAGATTTCATTATTTTTCTCCTCTTGTTTGACTGTTTTGTTGTGATACACTCGGGAACAAGCGTCCCGGGTTTTCAGGGCAACTCCACCCCTGGTATGCATTTTTCATCTGAATAAGCCTCTCATCACCTCCAATCATTCGCTCTTTCATAAACTTGCAGATGTTAAATCGTAATCAGAGACTCCACCGCAATCCAAGATCCGCAGTCATCCCGTATGACGATTGAGACGTGGGAAACCCGTTGGCCTGAACTACATAGATGTCGCTCGCACCGTTCAGATCGTTCAGATCCATGTAAACCTGAATGTTGTACCAGGGTAGGTCTTGCTTGATGACCGCGTCCCAGCGGAGATAGCTGCTCTTGTACGAACGAAGTTCTGGCCAGAAGTTCGTCCCGTTGAAAACGTTCGACTGGTAGATCATCGAAGCGACGGCTGAAAATCCCTGGTAATCGTAGCCTACCGACAGGTTGACAATATCGTCCGGCTGATCAAGGAGCCTGTCGGTGTAAAACGTATCCACGTATGAGGGTTGGAATGTCGGATAGACACCTCGGCGGGTAATGGTATACGGATATTTAGCTCCGGAAAAAATGTGGGTATAGTTAACGTTCAGGACCAGACCGCTCAACACAGAGGGGAGGTACCAGAAATGAGTCTGCCAATCTACTTCTGTTCCCCAAAGATTCACACGGTGAGGATCGTTAACGTCTGTCGAGATCTGGTATGCTTTCGCGCTTGCAGGAACGCCCGGATACAATGCCGGGTTCGAGATGTGACTTGTTCGCGGGAAGATGAAATTGTCGATCTGCTTCAGGAAGCCATCGACCGAGAAGAGTCCCATGGTATTGTTGTAGATTGAAAATGCCAGGTCGTAATTTTGAGAGTGCGCCGGCTTCAGAGCATAATTGTTCCATGTCACCGAAGTCGAACCGACGAAGACGTCGATCATTGGGATGATATCGCTGAAACTGGGATAGGCAAGCGTGTTCGTATACGATGCCTTGGCCTGGAACCATGACAAGGGTTTGTATGTCAGGATCGCGTCAGGCAGCCAGAAACCGTGATATTCCGTGAACGTGGTATCGGTGTGCTGCAACGGCCTTGGGTAGGGATTGGGCACACTCGCATCGTAATAACGCGATCCTGTATATGATGTCTCAAGATCCTGGTAGCGGACGCCCGGTATGAACGTCAGCTGTGGCCCGATATGAACAGTGGCCATCACGTATCCCGCGCTCCTGTATTCATTTCCCTTATAATTGCTTGCGCCGCTTTGATATGGATCCGGGCTGAAGGCTCCCGCCAGGACGTATCCCCGCGAGAGCATGTAATTGACAACGGTACTGACTGTCTGTGACATCAAGCTCAAATTAGTCGGAACTCCCATCGGGTAAGTTCCCCCCAGAAATTTCCCGTAACTGAATGCCGGATCCTCATAGGCCGTGAAATTGAGGGGAGAGTTGTTGGTGAAATTGTAGGGAGGCTTAGTCATCCACGGAAATTCATTTAGCACCTGCTGAATCGCGCTCCCCGGTCCAAAAGAAGGACTGGCGTCGAGGACACCGTTTCCGTAATTGTATCCATAATACCGGCTCGTTGTCCTGTACATACCTCCGAATTTCAGCTGGCCCGAAACCAGATCCGACAGTGTGAAATCCCTGTCTAAATCCAGTGAAGCGGAGTATTCATTTGATTTATTGAAACTGCTTGAAGCGGTGATTGAGTGGAAGTCCATATTGGACGGCTGTACAAGGCCGATCGCATCCTGAGCGACGAGGGCTGGGTCCACGCTGCTGGAATTGACGGGAAATCCGACGGAACTTTGTGTGAGGCCTGCGCTCCAGCTTCCAGTATTGTTGTCATCCGAGTAAGAGTGTGAAAGTTTCAGATCGATATTCACCAGATTGAAATCCTGTTTGAACTCCAGCAAATTTGTGGCAACATCCCTCCTGTCAGGCGAATACGAGGCGCCGTAGGTAATCTCATTGCTTCCCACCGGAGGGATACTGTAGCTCTGAGTGCGGTCCACGGTTCTTGTCAAACCCCTGCTTAAGAAGTTCATGAAATCGATCTTGCCATTTGGAAGCCTGTAATCCATGACAACGGTAGCATCGAGTAGCTGCTGTTCACTCGGAGCGTATGTCAGTGTAAAATTGTCGAGCGATATCGCGTTCGGCACGCCGATGTTTTTCGTCAACATGCTGTAGCTGCCGCCGAACTGATCCGAGGTAAGGTCTATTCTCTGTGTTATGATTTGTGCGAGGATTCCGAATTTCTTGGCGAAGAACCTGTCCCCTACAGTTCCACTCAGCTTGTAATTATTGTAGGAATTCTGAAGGTTGTCGTAGCTGCCCTGCACGTTCAGCCCAACTTCAGGTCCGCCTTCAGGATTCTGCTTGGCCTCCCTGAGCTGAAAATTTACTACGCCGCCAAGGAATGCCGCGTCCATATCGGGAGTGGCTGTTTTGTACAGCTCTATGCCGCTGAGAGAGCTCGACGAGATCATTGACAAATTGACGCTGCGTTCGCTGGAACTAGTGGGCGCCATCTGCACGCCGTCAATCATAATCTCGTTGTACTGCGGGGCCAATCCACGTACAGCAAGCTCGGTACCTTCCCCTCCCTGCCTCACGAGGTAGACTCCAGGAAGCCTTCCCACCGATTCTGCGGCGTTCGCGTCCGGCAGCTGTCTGATCCTGGCAGCTGAGACTGCGTTCATAATCCTTGTGGATGACAGCTCTTCGTTGATTGCTGCATTCTGACCACTTGCCTGTGCAGTGACGACGACAGTCTTCCCTTTAACTGCTACAGCTTCAAGTTTGAAATCGAGTCTCAGCGATTCGCCGCTGGTAATTTGCATCTCCTCTTTCAGGGTTCTGTAACCTACATAAGTCACGCGAACGGCGTAGGAACCGGGGGGAACGCCTGGGATGACATACCGGCCGTTTAAATTTGTAGCCGCGCCCAGGCTGGTCCCTTCGACCAGTACATTTGCTCCCGGCAACGATTCACCGGTCTGGGCATCGGCAACTTTGCCGTACATTCTTCCTTTGGTACGGCATAATGCATATGTAGGGACGAAAGCTATCATCAAAGCTGCGTAAAAAGCCGTAAGCTTCTTATTCCTCATACCTTCTTCCTTTTTGCATGGTGCAAATTCCATCCAATTCAGACACACAAGCTTCGGCGACGACACAAAGCTTCGCTACCTCAATCCCATAGATTCTTCCCGGCAAATCGGTTGCCGCTTCCATGAAATTGACACTTCAGAATTCTGTGCCGGTTGTTTTCCGGGCAAAGCTCTTATCCGCCGTGCCGTTCTGCCTGCGCCTGCCACCGTTCTGAGACGCATTACAGTTCCGTGAGCCTCACTTTTCCAGGCAGATAACCTGTCAAATTTGTTCGGCACATTGTATACGATTTCACCTCAAATTTAGTGTACACGTTTTAAGTGCCAAGCGAATCCCGGTTAAGTCTGCGTTAAGACTTTTCTCGGGAGGTATGAATACTGAATTGGCATGCGTGTCCGCTCATACCGCGAGGCTGCAGATGACTCGTTCACATTCCTCCTTTCAGCGCGGGGTGAAATTGATTGCGCCGGTACTCGACATCACACTCAGCAGGCCGAAGGTCGTTCCCGAAAAAGACTGTCTTGCACGAATCAGAGTATCGGCGAACAATCGTGAGACAAGTGCGCGAAAGGTTAACTAAGAAATAATTTGCGAAATGCGCGCGTGTAGATTAGAATGCTTGGACGAGTTCCTGTGAACGCGATGACACAACCCGGGCAACCCGTGAACAAACTATAATCAGGAGCAGCACCAAAATGTCCGAGACATCATACGCCGCGCTCGACGGCTCGCAAATCAGAAAGATCCACTACAAGATAACCGCCCTCTCGGCCGTGGGAGTCTTTCTGGACGGTTTCGATATCTCCATCATCGGGGTCGCTTTGACGATCATTACCGCACTCCCTTCCTTCGTTTACGCGCGGACCCCTCTCGGCAAGGGCCTTATGGCCGCATCGACAACCATCGGCATGCTCGTCGGAGCTTTAGTCTTCGGTTACGTGACCGACAAGCGAGGCCGGAAATTCATGTACCTTTGGGACATGATCGTCTTTGTGGTCTTCACAGCGGCGATCGCCCTTGCAAACAACTACTGGTCGCTTCTTACGTTCAGGATCATCCTGGGACTGGCAATCGGAGCAGACTACAGCATAAGTACTACGATAATTTCGGAGTTCTCTCCCAAGGAGTCTCGGGGAAAACTCCTTGCGGTAAACGTGTCGGCGTGGTGGGTCGGCTCGGCCGTCGCGTTCATGGTTGGATACCTCCTTCTGCCGCTCGGTGTGAATTCATGGAGGTGGATGTTCGCAATTGGAATGATACCTGCTCTTGTCGTACTCTTCCTCAGAAGGTCTGTTCCTGAATCGCCAAGGTGGCTTGCCAATGCTGGTCGCACTGAAGAGGCAAAATTTGTTTTGAAGGAAATAACCGGGGAAGAAGGCGACGTCGGAAAATCATCAGGGAGGAAAGCATCGATCTCCACTCTGTTCGATAAACGATATATCCGGTCGACGCTGTTCGTCGCGCTGTTCTGGTTTTCATACGATGTCGCGTTTTACGGTATCGGCCTCTTCACGCCGACGATCCTCACCATCTTCGGACTCAGCCACAGCAATGCAATCCTCGGATCAGCCGTATTCGCTTCGGTAGCCGTTATCGGAAGTCTCCTTTGTATCGCTACTGTAGACAGTTGGGGACGAAAGGCGGTCACGATTCTCGGCTTCGTGGGGATGAGCGTGTCGCTCCTTGTGCTCTCGATTGTCGCCATCGACGTACCTAAATCGGCATTCACCGCGGGCGGCTTCGCGCTTATAATTGCCTCGATGTATATATTGTTCCAGTTGACCCAAACTTGGGGCCCGGGCGGGACGGATTTTATTTATCCTCAGGAGCTTTTTCCCACTTCGATACGTGCAACAGGACAGGGGTGGGGAACTTCCGTGAGCCGGGTCGGCGCAATTCTCGGGCTGGTCGGTTTTCCGCAGATAGTCGCGTACGCCGGGCTCGGTTACGGACTTCTGTTCTTTTTCGCTTTCACCGTCATCGGACTCCTTGCGACAATTTTCCTCGGTACAGAGACAAAGGGCCGAACTCTCGAGGAGATATCCGGAGAGTAGTTTAAATTTAGTCCGCAACTAATCGGAAATACCATATGGACATAACATTCCTTGGCAAGTGGAGCTCGAACCTGATACCCGGCGAGAGGAACGTCTCATTCGTTCTCGACGATAAATTTGTTTTCGATTTCGGACCCCACTCGCTCGAGTCCCTACTGGAAAGGAAACTTGACCCGAACAGGATCAGGACTGTCTTCATCACACACATGCACCTCGACCACTACGCGGGCGTGGCCGAACTACTGTGGTACAGGTCGATCTACAGGGCGAAGAACCGGCTAACGATCGTCGGCCCCAAAGGAATCAGAAAGAACACTCAAAGTTTAGCACGCCTTCTCAACACACCCCCGCAATGGTATTCAGAGCAGATCGATGTGAACACCGATTACGTGGAGGACAGCGATACGGATTTCGTCAAAGTGTACCACTCGCGTCATACAATACCGTGCACGTCCTATAGAATTGAATACCGCGGGCGAACTATCTTCTACAGTGGTGATACCGGATACTCTGACGAAGTTGTCGAGGGTGCGAAAGGAGTGGATTACCTGATCCACGAACTGACGTACACTGACAAGGACAGGAAGTCCGCCGATCACTGGGGACATTCTACCTGGGGTGACGTGATGAGGGTCTTTGAAGAGAGCGGCGCCAAACATTTGCTGCCGGTCCATTTGACGAAGTCTTCGAGCGCACTGGTACGGAAGAATGCCGGAAGGATCAAAGGCCTGATTTACCCCCCGGACACTCTGGAACTCTAGGATATCACAATTCCATTATTCCATCGTTCCGCAATTCCGTTACTCCCCCCTGGAACCTCACCTCTCCCCTCTTCATTGTCAAAGACACTTTGAAGTCCTTGTCCAGTACAACGATATCAGCTTCCTTTCCTTCCTCGAGGCTCCCGGCGCGGTAGTCAGTCCCGATCGATCGCGCCGCGTTAGTCGACGCCATTCGAGATAGCTCCGGAAGATCGACGCCATTGAAACCCGCCACGAGCGCCACTCCTTTTTCGAACGCCAGCGTGCTCCCGGCAAGCGTTCCGTCAGGCATCCGCGAAATGCCGCCGACCACTCTGACGGCGTTCCCGGCGGAATCGTACACTCCATCCGGCAGGCCGGATGCGCGCATGGAATCAGTAATAAGAAGTATACGGTCAGGAGATTTTACCTTCACTGCGAGCCTAATGAAATCAGGGTGAACATGTATCCCATCAGCGATAATTTGAGCGTCTATCGCATCCGACAGAAGCATCGCCGAGGTAATACCCTGTTTCCGGTGATGCAGGCCCGGCATGGCGTTAAATAGGTGTGTCACCTGGCTTGCGCCGAGTTCGATAGCCTTCGTCGCCGTCCGCGAGTCCGCATTTGAGTGCCCAAGGGCGACCACGACGCCAGCCGTCAGCGCTTCCGATATTACATCATCTATGCCGTCTAGTTCAGGGGCAACCGTGATCAATTTTATGAATCCCTCCCCGGCATCCAGGACTTTTCTAAACTCGAGAAGATCGGGCTCTTCTATGTACTCTTTCTTGTTCCCGCCGCTCATCGTCCTGTTGATATATGGTCCCTCAAGATGAATACCGACAATGTTTGAAGCGCTGCCTTGACGCTTCAGATATGCCGCCAGTCTTCGAACTGCGGGACCCAGCAGCTCGTGCGGCAACGGAGCGAGAGTGGCAAGTACCGATGTAACGCCGTGGCTGAAATAATACTCCGAAAGCGCCTCGTATGCGCGCTCGTCTTCGTCACCGAAATCGAACCCTGCGCCACCATGGGTGTGAACGTCAATGAATCCCGGGAACACCGACTTCCCTCGACAATCGATTGTCGAAATCTCTGGATGAGTTTCAGCGGCATCTCTCTCTGAAATGCTTTTGATGATCCCATCTTCGATCAGGACATTTGAAGATTTAAGGACCATCCGGGGAGTAACGATGTCTCCTCCTCTTAAAATGATTTTTCCTCTTTTCATAGTGTTTCGATAATAAGTCGCTCCCCCGTCAGAGTCAAATTTCGGCCCGGTGAAGCCGCCGAGTTTTCATCCGAGTCCTGTCAGCAACCCGACCCCGCTACCCATTAGCCACTACTTACTCCCAGCTACATATTCGTCTCTCATTCACCACAGCCCTCTCCATCTCTCAGCCCCGGCGCTTATAAGGCTTTCGTTTTCTTTAAGATCAAACGTGGAGATGTCCCTTCCCTCCTGCAGTAGCTCGCATGCAAGAGCCAACGTCCTACTGTTCTGGGAAGCATGGAGGACAAATAACCTGTCAGCCGCAGCGGCCACAAACCGGTTCCTCAATTCAGCGACGGATTTCGTCGCTCGTTTCTGTCTCGCGGCAAATGGCGATACAATGAGCATTCTCCCATCCTCAATCGCGACTTTCCACTCCGGAGTGAGCCGCATCCCTTCTATGCCTCGCGCCGGGCAAACCACGACGGGCTGAGCACCCTTCATAAGCACTTCGAGACACATCTTCTCGACCGGAGTTTGAAAACCACAGACCACCGGAATTCCCTTCGCACGCAAGTCTTCGGCAAGCTCGTGGCTCTTCCTGATTACTTTCCCCGGGCATTTCCTTGAACAGAAAAGAGCGAACAGGTCTCCCTTGAGAAGCCCTGCGTCGCCCATAGCCCACACAGTCGGAAATTTCTCAAGGCTCCAGCTTTCGGCAAAATGCATAAAGAGCCGAGGCTCTCTCGAACACTCGATTTCAACTATATCCATCTCGCATACCCTTGCCCGTTAAGAAATGTCGCACCAACCGGCACCAGCATACGCCGGGCGGTCGGCAAAGTCCTCTTTCAATTCCCCGGCAAGCTGCACATTTGCGCAATGCCTGCCTGGAAAGGATTACCTTCTCTCACTTCATAAGGATCATCTTTCCACTGACAGCCTTGCCGTCATATTCCAGCCTGTCGAAATAAACACCGCTCGCGAGACCCGCGCCGTCGAATTGCACTTCGTGAGTTCCGGGGTTCTCGAATCCACTCACGAGAGTCCTTACTTTTCTCCCGAGGACATCATAAACAATCAGCGTCAGCCATCCTCGTTTCGGGATGGAAAAACTGATCACCGTGGTCGGGTTGAACGGATTCGGATAGTTGTCCAGCAGCTTGAAAGAAACCGGATTGTTAACCTCAGTGACGGCTGTTATTAATGAGTCTTTCAGCATGATCGGATATGATTGCATGACCGTAGAGTCCTTCGTCTTTACGCTCAGCCGGTAGTAGTATGTCGATCCAAGCGATATGCTGTCATCGGTGAAAGTGGAATCAGTCGGTCCAAGCATTTTGTAATCGATGAAGCTGACGCCGGCAATTCCTTTTTGCGGAGGACCTCCAACCGCACGCTGAACGTCGATACTGTCGCTCCCCGTGTTCCTGTTGTCCCACCGCAACAGGATTGAACCGTTCGGATTCTCGGAGATATTCAGATTGGTCGGCGACTGCGGATAAGTATGAACGATTATGTCCTTTATCTCGTTGAATGTGCCGGTTCTCCTGTTGAATATCGTAAAGCTCCCCCCATCGTCCCATGCGAACGGGGCCACCCCCTGCTGCTGTGCCTGATCGACAACCGTGGCATAAGCGTACATCCGCGGGTTATACGCGCACGTGTTTATGAAACCGTACTCGCCGAGTATTACGGGTATGCCGGTCCTCTTCGACCAGGTGGTCGCCTGGTTCATTTCCGATTCTATCGTGGTCAGTATGTTTGTGTTTGACGTGGTGCCCCCGTTGAGTCCGAAGGGCCACGGATCGTACGAATGATAATACGCGATGAGATATTTATCCGAGGAATCGGGGATCTGGGCCGAGACCATTTGCGCGACGCCCGACCACATGTAGCCGGAATACGAGACAAGACGCGTCGGGTTGGTACGCCGGATTATCTTCAGCACTCGCGCGTTGAGCTGATTCACGGCGGCTTCCGGCGCTGGATTAGGTTCATTCAGGATTTCGAATATCAGGCTGTCGGACTTGTTCCTGAAATGTGTGGCAATCTGGCTCCATATACTATCGAATCGGGCGATCGCCGAATCGGCGTACGCTGTATCCGCCGGAGCGGTGATCGCGAGCGTATCTTTCAGCCACATCTCATGGTGGGCATTGATAATAACGAACAGGCCGTTATCCAGCGCCCATGTTACCACCGAATCGACGCGTGCCATGAAAGCACTTTCAATCGTATAGGGCGGTTCCGACATTGTCCGATTATCATAGCCCCATGTAATCGGTACCCTGACGGCATTGAAACCGGCATTCCTCAAATCGGTGAATAAGCTTTCTTGCATCGGCGGGTTGCCCCATGACGTCCAGCCTCCGGGGTATGCATCCAGGGAATTTCCTAAGTTGATCCCCCTTGTCATTTCTTTAACGGCTTCCTGTGCCGTCAACTGTGCCCTTGCGCTGACCGACGCGGCAATCAAAAGTGATAACGCAAACAGTAGCTTTTTCGCCATGACTCGTGTCCTTTCCCTCTGTCTGAGAACTCACAGTGAAGTTAGCTACAGCTTCGTGAATTGCCAAATGGATCGACATTCTTTCGGCCAGGGTTCTTATTCCCACAGAACCGGCCTTTCTTCGTCCTTAGGAATCGATCGTCGAATTGACTCAGTCAGGGAACCACTCGCTCAGCCGGAAATTCCTAAGAACGATAAATCGAAAAAGCTATCTTATGCCGTTGACCGCAGAGGTGACTATCCCGGGGGTGATAAGCTCCGGAAGTATCACCGGCCTCGAATCGGCACCCGGAGGATAAAGGACATATAGTGGCACGCTTTCCCGTCCGAATGCGGCGAGGGCTTTCGCTATCACGGGATCCTGGTTGGTCCAGTCTGCCATGACCGCAACTATCCCCTTCCTCCTGAACGCTTCCGCCACCTCTGGTGAACTTAGAGCAACTCTCTGGTTAACCTGGCAACTCAGGCACCACGCCGCAGTGAAGTCGATGAACACCGGCTTCTGTTCTTTTCTGAGAGAGGCTACTAGTTCCGGACTAAACGGTTTCCAAACGATACCGCCAGTGGACGATTCTCCCGATCCCGCCGTCGGCGCATTCGGCGAAATGTTTTGAAGCGAAAATGCCAGACCACCGGCAAGAGTGAGAATCGCGAGAGCCTGTGCTATTCTTCTTGTAACCTTGGATCTGTAAAGGGTACCCCACCTTCCGTATATCCATGCACCGAGACCGACAATGAGCAGGCTCACCAGGAGGAGCATCACTCCCTGCGCGCCGGCCTGCTGGCTCAGCACCCACAGGAGCCAAAGCACCGTGGCCATCAAAAAGAATCCCATCAACTGCTTCAAGGTTTCCATCCATGCACCCGGCTTCGGCACGAATCGAAGAAGCGCCGGTGAAGTCGTCAGAACAAGATACGGTGTCGCCATCCCGAGCCCGAGGAACGTAAATATGAGTATCGACCAATAAGCGGGCTGGCTCAGGGCGAAACCTAGTGCGGAACCCATGAAAGGAGCCGTGCAGGGAGTCGCAACAACCGTCGCGAGAACGCCACTGATGAAAGATCCCAAATAGCTCGACCTTCCCTGGACATTCTGCCCGACCGTCGTCAGCGATACGCCTATCTCGAAGACCCCGAACATGCTGAGTCCGAATAAGAAGAGGAAGACAGAGAGTATCGTAACGAAACCTATGGACTGCAGTTGAAATCCCCAACCGAGCGACTGGCCTCCCGCACGGAGCACGAGCAGCAGTCCCGCGAGTATCCAGAAAGAAACGACAACCCCTCCTGTAAATGCGGCCCCGTGCCTGACAATTTTCCCCTTCTCTTCACCCGCCTGCTTCACGAAGCCGAGGATTTTCAGAGAAAGGACAGGGAGTACACATGGCATTAGGTTCAGTATGGCTCCGCCTACAAACGCAAAAGCCAGCATCAACAGGAGCTCGCCCACACCTGAAGAAGACTTAACGATAGGAGTACCAATCCGAGGCCCGACAGAAAGCCGGGAAGTAAAGGAGACCGCCCTTTCAGATCCGCTCCCACGCCATCCGGCATCGGAGAGAAGGACTCCGCTTATACTGTCCTGGCCGTGATAATTCGACGAGTCGAGCGGCATCGACAGGACGAATCCGCCTGTTGTGTTGGAAAGGATTTGCGCCGAATCGGGTTGAATGAAGAAGGACGATTTGTCAGGAAAGAATGTAATATGCCTGATTTCACCTTTATACCAACCCGGCTTGAGCGCTTTGATCTGCAGCATGCCGTCGTGCGTGGTCGCATCGAACTTCCAACCGGAATTGTCGACGGGTAACATGGCACGGGCCTGTGAGATCAACTTTGAACCAACGGCACTCGGCTGCGCCGGCCCGGATTCTACTTTCATTGAAAGCGATGCACTTGCGTGCCCAGGCATACAGACATCCTTACAAACCAGCCAACCCACATCCGCATTCAGCGCAATCACCGTTCCGGGTTTGACATCTTTCGGCGGAGCGATTTGAGTCAGTAGATAAGAGGTCCCTTCGTAGCCGTAGTTGACGAGACCTTCAAACTCGAATTTCTCCGGGTAGGGCCATTGAAGCGGTCCGGCTTTGTATCCCTCCGGAAGTTTCCATGTGACCGACGTAGCGTACCCGGAGTTACCGGGGTTCTTCCAGTAAATATGCCAGCCAGGTGTTACCTCGAGACGAACGGCGACCCAGAACGGCTTGCCAGGTTCTATTGTGGTTACTCCCGGAATCAAATTCACCTTGACGTGATTATCGTTCAGCCCGAACGCAAATGAATTCCCGCATAGGAGAAGCAACATGACCAGATATTTCAACAGACTTTTCACAACCGATCCTGATTTTGTTAGCATGAAAACGTCACCGCGATTTTGCCCTGAGAGTTAGATGCTTAACCGGTACATGCGATGCACATTTCGCGCACGACTTTCGATGCACGGTGCCGTTCAATAAGATTCCCATTGCTTAATATGCTCATACTTGTTCGAAAGGAAAAACATCGTTACCGGGTCTCATCGCTATTAACGCCCATTAGGACATTGACGTTCGTCAACACATTCGTGAATGATTTAGAAAGATCTACCGGGGGGCAAAGTAATTCTTCCGGAAATTATTCCTTCAGAGATGAATTCGATAGATATTCGAAGAGTAACCTGAATGTTTGCGCCAACGCCGGATCGCGGCGACTGGCGGGAAGCTTTCAATGCATTACCCTTTCATCTCGTGTAGGAGCGTATGAGACCCGGCCGCCAACACTAAACATCAGGCAGGTAGCAAACGTATAAGTCATCTAAAATTTCATATTTTATAATAATCCTTAAATAGACTATATTACTAAATAAAGCGATGTTCCAGTCTATTTATAGACGTGATATCGGGCTTCGATGACAAACTTTTTATCATTTAATTTGTTTAGTAATACAAAGAGGGGATGATCATGGAATTCAGCGCGATGAGCGATTCGGCTGTCCTTGCGGAGTTCGGTGAAAGAGTGAGGCGGGAAAGACTGAACCAGAATCGAACGCAGGCTGAATTAGCTTCTGCCGCGAGGGTCGGATTGAATGTCATCAAAAGATTAGAAACCGGAAATGGGTGCAACCTGTCAAGTTTTGTGCGAATTGCCCGGGCGCTCGGAAAGATCGACGCATTAGATACGCTCCTTCCCCAACCGGGAGTGAGCCCGATCCAGCTCGCCCGACTCGCCGGCCGGGAACGCAAACAAGCATCGGGCGGTCGTGGACGGAGGAAAGACACCGAAAATGGCTAAGACATCTCGACCATCGGCTGCAAATGTCTTCCTTTGGGAAATGAAAGTCGGGGCGGTCGCCTGGAATCCTGACCGGCAGATCGCCGAGTTCGAGTACGCACCGTCTTTCATCGAAAGCGGCCCCGATCTTTCTCCTCTGACACTTCCGCGACAAAGGGGCATATTTTCATTCCCGGGACTCAATCCGGAAACCTTCCGAGGCCTCCCCGGTCTCCTTGCCGACTCTCTCCCCGATAGATTCGGCAACGCATTGATCGACGTGTGGCTGGCTCGCCAGGGTCGATCTCCTGATGACTTCAGTCCCGTAGAGAGGCTTTGTTACATCGGATCGAGAGGAATGGGAGCACTCGAGTTCAAGCCTGCGCTTGTTAGACAAGCAACCAGGTCGGCTCCCGTCGATATAGCAGAGCTCACAAGCCTGGCTAACAGGGTACTGAACGACAGGAAGGCACTCGAACTACATCTCGACAAAGATGAGGAACAGGCACTGAACACGATCTTAAGGGTCGGAACTTCAGCCGGAGGTGCGCGCGCAAAGGCACTGATAGCATGGAATCCCGCGACCGGCGAAGTCAGATCGGGACAGGTCGCATCTCCTCCCGGTTTTGAGCAGTGGTTGCTGAAGTTCGATGGCGTAAGCGATACGATGCTCGCAGACCCGCAGGGCTACGGACGAATCGAACACGCTTACCACCTCATGGCACTCGAAGCTGGGATCGAGATGATGGAATCCCGCCTTCTCGAAGAAGGATGCCGCGCACACTTCATGACAAAGCGCTTCGACCGCAACCCGGACGGGTCCAAGCTGCACATACAGTCGCTCTGCGGTCTCGCCCATTACGACTACAACATCGCCGGGGCACATGGCTATGAACAGGTGTTTGCCATAATACACAAGCTCCAGTTAGGATACCCGGCATTGGATGAAATGTTCAGACGAATGACCTTCAACGTCGTAGCGAGAAACCAGGACGATCACACGAGGAACATTGCTTTCATCATGGATAAAAATGGGAGATGGTCGCTAGCCCCCGCCTTCGATCTGACATGGGCGTACAACCGCAGCAGCCGCTGGACAAATCTCCACCAGATGAGCATCAACGGGAAACGCGACGATATTACCCGCGCGGATATCATGACGGTGGCTAAGCAGTATAGGATAAGAAGAGCGGAGCAAATTATCGGCAAGGTCGTCTCCGCCGTGAAAAGCTGGCCGGACCTTGCCGCTCGCGCTGGAGTAGATAAGAAAAGATCTGAGTACATATCCTCCACCCACAGAACGAAAATCTAAGTCTCCACAAGAAGTACCCCAAAGTAATAAGCCGTCAGCGCCGAAGACCGCGGTGCGTTCCCTGATCGCACCCCGATCGAGTCATCAAAACAACATCCGTTATGGAAACAAATTCAACCCTATCCACCACTGGAAATTACTGACAGCCATGCTGGAGAAACTGGCCCTTACCTTCGGGGAAAAGAAGAAGCCTCACGTTGAATTTTCCAGCCGGTGAGACGGTAAGCCCCGCGAGAAATGTCGTATTCACTTCACTGATGCTCTGGTCCGGTGCCGCATAAAGCTCAGCATAGTTGGTTTTGTTGCTCGGCCCGCCGGAGCTGCTGTTCTCAAAGTCGCTGTTGCATACCACAAGAGTCCGGTCGGTCAGGTTCTGTGTGGCCTTCCCCCATAGGTAACCTCCGGTGACACCAACGGTCGTTTGAAGGTTCACATCGTACTGAATTCCTCCGGATAGATTCCAATGGTTGTAGCCCTGGTCCCTGCTCTCCACGTTGTAATACAGTGAAGTTCCCGAGCCGTAAGTATAATGGTCCCAGTAGTTCTGTTGCCGTAAGACCCGTCACCGTTGAATACGGCTCTCCCCGCGTTCAGCCCGAGCTTCACATTTGGCAACAGCCCATAACCTGCATAAAGAGAGAACAGATTGCCGGTATAGTGCATCTCGTCTTCACCCGACGAGACAGTGGTTACCGGAATCAACGAGCTGCTCGCGATAGTAGTCCCCCTGTAGTCGTACCCGAGATTTGACTGATAAATATCGAATGGGATCGTGTAATACTTTGTATCCTGCATTATCCCCTGATAAGTGAAACCGAGGTGAAGTCCCGACAGAGTTGATGGTAGCGGGTCTGTGAGGAATGCCGCAGATATGATGGGTTCGATGATTGGGCGTGAATTCACGAGATAGTACGGATACATAATCGGCGGCATATACACGGCCACATTCGTCGAGTACATCGGATAAATCCGCGGCTGGTAAAAAGTGGCAGTCTGCCGGTAGTTGCGGAAGTCCACGTAGAGCTGATTCGTACCAGCACAGTCTGAATTGAACCAGGCGGGGTTGATTTGCAGGTTCAACAACGGATACTCGATCAGTCCGGGGGTCGCCCGTGCAGATGCTCCGATTCCGTAAGGGTTGATGTATCTTGGCCGATAGTACCCTTCTCCGGTAATCGCATCTGGGAACCTCAACACTCGAATCGGTGGGGCCACATAAAATCCCCCCCTTGGCTGACCCACCGATATGTTCCGGCTAAAACACAACCTGGCGAATCTAGTCCTTGAGTCTTTTTATGTCCCTGATTATCTCGACGAAATTTAGTTTGCTGCAGACATAAAGTCCTCGAACCCTTCCCTTCCCATCGACCAGCGCGCACTCATCAGGATGATGGACGAAGTAGACCAGCTTCCCCTTAACATAAGATGAGTCGATAAAATTGTACTTGATCTTGACGCGATCCAGGACAGAATCGATGTCCGTCTTCGAGCCGGTGAGGAAGTCCCAGTCCGAAAGATTGATCCCTCGATTCAGGGCATAGTTCTTTAAGACCGGCGGGGTGTCGCGGTTCGGGTCGTAAGTGACAGAGACGAACTTCACCCCCTTGATTCCCAGATCGGCCAGCGAATCCTGAAGCGTATGTAAATTCTGCGTGGTCAACGGACATACATTAGGGCAATGGGCATAGATGAACGACATTACGAATACGCTTCCGGTATACCTCTGAGGGAAGTCCACCTTCGCGCTGTCTTCATTGATGAAGGTCGTATGCAGGCCCTGAAAACTGTAAATGACGGGAAGCTCTTTTGCCGAATTCGAACAGGCGGAAACGGCAAACGAAAGGACCACGGTAGCCGCGATTGCAGTGATCAGTCTCGTTGAAGCATTGCCGGTTGAGACTCCACGAGAGAGGCTTTCTGGATTAAAAAAAAGGCGGGAGGGATTTTTCATTTTAGTACGCATGCTCTACTTGAATTGAAAAATTATGGCGCGACGGGACAGTACAAAAGTCACCGGCCGCGCATTAGATTCAACAGAGTGAATCGGATATAGTTCCTTAGGAACGTTTCGGAGTAATCAGAACATCAGGTCATAAGACAACCTGAAGCCCCGTCCGGGCATCGGGATAAAATCTTTGATGACCGAGAGATTATCGCGGTAGACCTGGTTGAGAAGGTTATCGCAGCTGAGGCTTATGTTGTTCACCAGTCCGCCTGAGACGAGTCTTACGCCGAAGCTGATGTTCACGATACCGTACCCCGCTGTATATGTATCGCCTTGCCCGAGTCTCGTTTGTGCGGCCGCAAGACGCCACTCGATTATGCCGGTGTATGTATTGTCCTGGTAAGTCATCCTGAGAAAACCATGAAGCGGCGGGATGAACGGCAATGGAACGTGGTTCTTCGTATCCTCTGCATTCACGTAGCTGGCGCTTGCCTCCAGAGCTATATCCGACAGAGGCTCGACGGTAGCGGATGCTTCGTAACCGTACAGCCGTGCATTGGTGGCGGAGAACTGCCTGACAGGAAGGTTCTGAATCGTATCGCCGGTCAGGTAAGCATAGATGTAGTTGTTGATGTAATTGACGAATGGCGTCACTTCAATTGAGAAGTTCCTGTAGCGAGCTTTCAGTGACGCGTTTAATTCCACGGCGGTTTCAGGAGTAAGACCCGCATCTCCTATCGAGTAAGTGTTGCTTGCCGCGTCTGACCCCTGCGCGAAGAGCTCCTGTACCGTCGGTGCGCGGAAGGATCTTCCAATGCTTAGCGATCCGATAATGTGTCGTGAGAAGTTCTGTACCGCACCGAGCGACGCAGTCAGCGCGTTGTGGGTTCTGGAGACATCGAGCGTCCGGAAGACGGGGTCTAACGACGCTGCGTAGGGCTGCGTCTGAATATTGTTGAAATCATATCTTACTGCGCCTTCGAACCGCGTATCCGCCCCTAGAAGGTACTCTTCGTATATGTACGCGGCGAAGTCCGAAGAAATAGAATTTGGCCCGAGCGGCTGTTGTCCCTCGATCTTGAGATTGTCGATTTCGGTCCACAGTCCGACCGTTCCGCGGAATGAGCCGAATTGTTGATGCATTAACTGGAGTGAAGCGTTGAACGTTTCCTTGCTGAAGAAATTTGCCTGTGGATTTGACACGCCTGTCGAGTCCTGGGCTGTCGGATACTCCGCATGCTGGTAATTCACTATATCCGCATTCAGCCTTACCTGTTTGAGAAGAGAACCGTCGACGGCCCATAACCCGCGCATCTCATACATGTTCTGTTGCTGCGTAATGAGCGAAGTCGTCGGCGGGTCAATTTGCCAATCGGAATTCGGAGGCGTCCCGGGAATTCCGTAAGTCATCTGGAAGTGCTTGTAGCCCACGCCGATCATCCCGAAATCTCCGGTGTAGGAATAGCCCAAACCTTCCTGCTGATTGTGATAAAATGACTGTGGTATTTTGTTCAACTCGAAACTTCGGATCCCATTGAAATAGCTTCCCTGCGGTATTTGGGTATCCTGTGCGTGCGATCCGCCGAACGAAACGCTGAGAGCGTTCCCGCTGTTGCTGTAAACGCCATTGAAGTATCCCGAGTAAAGGTCGCTGACTGTGTTCCCCACAAGCGATAGAGAGCCTGATAAGGGCCGGCTCGAAGGAGCCGGGACGGTATTCGTAATAATGTTGATGAGACCGCCGATCGCGTTCGGGCCGTACATTATGCTCGCCGGGCCTCTCACGACATCGACCTGCGAAATACTCAGCGGGAATATCGGGACGGCGTGTGCGGGATCGTATGTGGAGACGTCTCCCATCCGAAGCCCGTCCTGGAGTACAAGCACTTCATTGCCACCGAGGCCTCTTATCATCGGTCTCTCCGGGGCCGCCCCATTATAACGGACACTCACGCCCGGCATGTCCGAGATTTCCTGGGAGAAGTTTTGTCCGGGCGCCATTAAAAGCTGCGTCCTGGACATCGATTCGGCAGGCTGTGCCAATTCGTTGGCGGGGCGGGCGAAGGGCGACGCGGACACTACAACCTCCTCAGATTGGATTGCCGTCTGTCTCAGTGAAAAGGATAGACCCACTTCGTTGTGATCCACCTTGACCTCTTTCGTATCGGATGCATACCCGATGCAGCGAACGAATATCCTATATGTTCCCGCAGGCACATCTGAGAAAGAAAACTCCCCACCACCGCCTGTAGAAGTGGCACGGTCAAGTCCAAGCAGCCTAACGGTAGCACCCACGACGGGTTTCCCTCCGCTGAGGACCTTGCCCCTTACGGAACCGCCGGGACCGGACGAAGGAGTCACCGCCTGAGAGAAACTCGCGGTGGCTGCGCTGAGCACGAACGACAGTGAAAGAAAGAAGGAAAAGAAACGGTAGGTTACAAATCTCATAATCTTTCTCCAGTTGAAAAGAAATATTCTGAGGACAAAAATCAAATGTTATCATAGGAGCAAGAACGGTTGAATAGACGAATGGAACGGCAGAAGAGTTCGGGCGTATCCATGGCTGAGGCGGAAAATGGAGCGGCGGATCGAAACACGATCCGCCGCAGTACTACTTTGTTAAATTTACGGGAATGTTTACTGAGCTTCGGGATTATCCTGTGGCTTCCCCTCTGCCGGCGAGGGCTCAGAGGTTTCGACAGCTTCCTTCTGCTCCTTAGGCTTCCGCTCTCCGGTACGAGGTTTACGCTCGCGCTTCTCATTCGGATCGATGCTGTGAGCGGTCAGGAATTCGTAGTACAGCGCCTGGTCCTTGTCTTTGAAGTACTCGGCCACGCTGAGGACAATTCGCTTTCCGTCCTTATCGAACTCGATGACCTTTAGGTTCAACACTTCACCGGTCGGAAAATGCGCCGAGAAGTTCTTCAGGTTCGAGGGCGACATGTGCGAATGAGGCACGAATCCGTCGACTTCGCCGGGAAGCTCCACGATGGCGCCCTTCTCGATGTGGCGCACAATTTTCCCTTCGACTTCGCTGCCGACCTTGAACTGCTCCTCGAATTTATCCCACGGATTCTCAAGTGCCTGCTTGTGTCCGAGAGATATCCTTCTCTGCTCCTTGTCCACCGCAAGCACGACGACTTCGATCTCATCGCCGCGCTTCACAAGCTCTCCGGGGTGCCGGACCTTCTTTGTCCACGACAAATCGGAGATGTGGATAAGACCGTCGACTCCGGACTCCAGCTCGACGAACACGCCGAAGTTGGTCAGGTTGCGGACGATTCCCTTGTGCTTCGAGTCCACAGGGTATTTCTCGATCAGCTGTTCCCATGGATCCGGCTCCAGCTGCTTCAGGCCGAGAGAAAGTTTCTTGTTATCCTTGTCGAGACTGAGAATTACCGCTTCAACCGTCTGCCCCATCGAGACCTTCTGAGAAGGATGCTTCACATGCTCCGTCCAGCTCATTTCGGAAATATGGATCAAGCCTTCTATGCCTTTTTCGATTTCCACGAACGCGCCGTACTCGGTCAGCGATACGACCCTTCCGCTCACCTTCTGTCCAACCTGGTATTTGTCTTCGATGTTCTTCCACGGTTCAGGTTGGAGCGCCTTCAGAGAGAGAGAGATGCGCTTCTTCTCTTCATCGAAGTCGGTCACGACGACCTGTATCTTCTGGTCGAGTTTGACAATTTCAGAGGGGTGGTTGACTCTCCCCCAGGAGAGATCTGTAATGTGTATGAGGCCGTCAACTCCGCCGAGATCGACGAACACACCGAACTCGGTGATAGCCTTCACGGTTCCTTCGAGGATAAGACCCTTCTCGAGCTTCGAGAGGATTTTCTTCCTCTGTTCCTCGAGTTCTGCTTCGAGCAGCGCTTTGTGACTGACGACAACGTTCTCCGCGGCTTCATTGATCTTCACGACCCTGAAGTCCATCGTTCTTCCGACGTATGCGTCGAAATCTCGCACAGGTCTGACATCGACCTGCGATCCCGGCAGGAACGCTTCGAGTCCCATGAGGTTCACCATGAGTCCGCCCTTGACGCGGCGCAAAACCGTGCCCTGGAGAACACTCTGGTTGTCATGTGCACCGACGATCCGGTCCCATATCCTTATGAAATCCGCCCGCCGTCTTGAGAGCACTATCTGCCCATCCTGGTCTTCAACGCTGTCGAGAAATACCTCTACCTCATCTCCAGCTTTCAGTTCATTAAGATTCGGGAATTCGATCTTCGGCACGAGCCCGGACGACTTGAACCCGATGTCGACAATGACATCATTTTCTGTCAGTCCTATAATTCTACCTTTTACGATCTCACCTGCGTCGAACTGCTTCAGGCTCCTGTCGTATAGGTCGACCATCTCCTTAAGTTCCAATTCGCTGTAAGGCGAATCTTCGCCTGCAAGGAGCTTCACTTTGCTGGGTTGTTTCTTCTTAGGCGTCGCCTCTTCCACGTTCTGTCCATCTGATCCGGTTGTCATTACCATCGTGTCTGCGGCCTTTTCTTCTTCCGCCATTAAGTCTCTCCTTATTCAGCCGAAAGCGAAACGCTCACGGCCATGTTGTGTTGATCACCTCGCGCCAGGCCCAAGCCGCCGCAAAGTCCGATGCGAAGTGTGTTGGTTTTGTTTGACATTAGTTTGATTGTGCGGCTTTCTGTAAGACCTCATTGCCCATGTTTGCTATGGCAGTTCCGATTTTCTCCATCAGCCATTGAGGGGTCGAAGTCGCGCCGGTCACTCCGACGCTTTCCGCGCCCTCAAACCATTGCGACTGGATTTCGTTCTCGTTCTCCACAAAGTACGACGAAGGATTCTCTTCCTTGCAAATCTCGTACAGCACCTTACCGTTCGAGCTCGTCCTCCCTGCGACGAACACGATCACGCTGTTTTGAGCGGCAAACTCCCTGAGTTTCTTGTCCCTTCCCGACACCTGCCCGCAAATCGTGTCCTTGGCCAGGAACGTCTTCGCGATCTCTTCCATCGTGCCGACGACGAGATCCTTCACCTTGTTGGACAGGGCCTCTTTGATCGCGTAGAAAGTCGGCTTGTCCATGGTGGTCTGTGAAAAGAGAACCGTCTTGCGGCCGAAGTCCACCTTGCTGAGCGCCTCTTCAACGGACTTGACTACAACGGCTTCATCGTTGCAAACGCCGCGCAGGCCGATCACCTCTGCATGATCCTTCTTCCCGAATATCACAACCTGGTAACCGTCCTCATAGAACTTCTTGATGCGTTCCTGCAGCTTCGTGACCACAGGGCACGTGGCATCCACGATCTCAAGATTGTATCTTTTCGCGAGTTCGTAAGTCGAAGGGGGCTCACCGTGCGCCCTGATGAGCACCTTCGCATCGCTTATGTTTTCAAGGTCCTTGTGCGAAATCGTCTTCAGCCCTTTATCGGCCAGCCTGTCGATCTCCTGCGGGTTATGTATTATGTCGCCGAGAGAATACAGTTTACCCGCTTCCCCGAGCTCTTCCTCGGCAAAATCGATCGCTCTCACCACGCCCCAGCAGAAGCCGCTGTTCTTATCTATGTTCACTTTCATTTTCTCTGCATCTCCTCTTTTCCAACGGATCCTTCGGATCCCACAATAATATCCTGCACATAATTCAAAACTATCTCTACCTGCTCTTCTATGGTCAACTTCGTCGTGTCAAGTTCGATCGCGTCATCCGCCTTCCTCAGCGGGCTGCTGCTCCGCGTGGAGTCCTTGCGATCCCTTTCCTTGAGATCCTTCACAACCTGGTGAATCGGCAACTCAACACCGTTGTCCGATAGTTCCTCCTGCCTGCGCCGGGCCCGCTCCATGATGTCGGCAACTATGTAAAACTTCAGCTCCGCTTCGGGAAACACGACGGTTCCGATGTCTCTCCCGTCCATCACGCATCCCTTCGCCGAACCGATCTCCCGCTGCCTGGCGACCATCAGTTCACGAACGGTGGCATACGAACTGACCAGACTTACATTGCGCGTCACATCCTCCGACCTGATAGCGTCCGTTACGTCCGCCCCGTCGAGAATGACCCTCAATTCCCCGCCGTCCACAAGAGAGATCTTCGTGGCTTTTGTGAGTTCGACTACTGCCGTCTCGTCGGCGGCGTCTATTCCGCAAGAAAGGACTTTCAGAGTCACTGCACGATACATAGCCCCCGTGTCTATGTACACATACCCAAGTCTCCGCGCCACGAGTTTTGCCGTCGTGCTCTTTCCGGAGCCTGCGGGGCCGTCAATTGCAATGAGTATTTTTCTCACACCTTTCCTTTTGAGTCCTCTTCCGGGGCATACGGCTGCGACCGGGGCTTTAAATTTAGCTTTTTGGCGTCAAACAAGCAATGCAGATAGGGTCGGTGTGTTCGGCTGTGCTACTGCTTCAGCCGGTATCGATACAACGCCAGATCGGTCTCAAAGGACGCCTCAAGTCGCCAAACGGAGATATGTAGATCGGGATATTGCGTGTTTGTGTTGGCGATCTTTGTCCGTCCACGCTGACACGTGATCGGACGCCGAAAAACGGCAAAGTACGCTGGAAATCGTGGCACATCCTTTTCGCTTCGCAGACGATGCAAGCGGATTCGGCGGAACCAGCAGACTCGCTATGCTGCCCGGAATCCGATAGAGATTCCCTATGGCCTCTCAGAATTCAACTTCTGCGGATCGCCCAGTGAAACAGCTCCTTGACGGTAGGCCGCTTGCCGTAAACCAGTATCCCGATCTTGAAAATTCTTCCGGCGGCGATCATGCAGAAATACGTCGAGGCAAGTAGGATGACCGATCCCGTAACCAGCTCCCACAAATCGGGGGTCTGAATCGGAATCCTGAACGCCATCATCGTGGGGGTAAGAAGCGGTATTAGTGTCAGTATCTTTATGTACGAGGCGCTCGGGTTCTGTGCGACAAGTGTTGCCAGAATGATGGGCAGGAACAAAAGCATCGACACATACGAAGTCGCCTGCTGCGCCTCCTGCTCGGTTGTGACCGGCGCTCCCGCCATGACAAATATCGAAGAGTAAAAAAGAAATCCCAGGATGAAAAACACCCCTTCCCACCAGATGCTTCCAGGGACGGTCACGAACGCCGCCATCTGTCCCCCGAAAGCAAACGCGATCAATCCCCACACCGCAAGCTGTGTCAGACCGAGTAGGCTCAACCCGAGTATCTTACCCGTCATTATCTCGTCTGCCGTCGTCGAAGACAGAAGGACTTCGACGATCCGGTTGGATTTTTCTTCCACGACACTTCTCACAAGGAGTTGACCGGAAGTAAGAACGAAAACAGCAAGAATGATTATGAAAATATACCCCAGTATAAATCCGGAACCGGCGTGCGCCTTTTCCTCTTTTCCCTCCTTCGAGAGTTTGACGGTTTCCATCTCCACCGGCTTGGAAACTTCTGCGACTATCTTCGGACTGACGCCGCGCTGTTCAAGCTCGTTTGTCATGAGAATGTCTTTAACGGCCGACTGCAGTCTGGAAATATCCTTGAAGTTCGACACGTTCTCTGACACATATTCGAACTTCCTGGAATTAATCAGGCCGGTGTCGACGACGATGTACGATGAAATGTCCTTCTGCAATACCATCCGGTTCGCTTCCTCACGCGTGCTGTCGCCTGGAGGGATCGTCACCACGTTATAGTTCGGCAGGCCGTCCGGCAATTTATATTTCTCATTGAGACTCTCGTTGAGTTGCGGCGCTATCTTCCCCGTTTCATCAATGATGCCAATGTTCACCACCGTTGTGTCCGGTTTGTTCATAAGGAGCGACGGTACGACTGCCATCACCATGATAAATACCGGCATTATTATCAGGGAAATGATGAACGCCTTTGTTTTGACCTTCTCGATGAACTCCCAACGAGCGACAACGAGTGCTTTCTTAAGCGACATTACGGCCTCCGGTTTTGTCCCCCTTTACCGCTTCGATGAATATCGAGTTCAGTGACGCTTCTTCCACCGAGAATTTCGTGACGTCAACGAGTGAGATCGCCTGTCTGAGGAATTCCTGCCTGCTGATTCCCTCCCTTGTCCGTAACTCGGCGTAGTTCTCGTACACTTCCATTGTAGCCATATTCTCCAATTTTCTGAGACTCGAAGAGTCGCCTTCAAATTCCATATGGATCGTGTCGTCTCCGTGATTCCTCTTGATCTCACCGAGGCTGCCGTACAGGACCACTTTCCCCTCGTTGATCAGGCAAATCCGGTCGCAGAGCTTCTCGGCCTGTTCCATCTGATGTGTCGAAAAGATGATCGTCTTTCCCTGCGACTTCATGTCACGGATAATATCCTTCATCACGATTTGATTGACGGGATCGAGTCCGGAAAAAGGCTCGTCGAGAATCAGAAGGTCGGGCTCATGCAGCAGACATGAAATGAATTGCACCTTCTGTTGCATGCCTTTTGAGAGCTCGTCGACTTTCCGGTTTGACACGGCGGCGAGCTCCAGTCTCTTCAGCCACCGCATCGCGCGTTCCCTCGCCTCGGCAGGTGGTATGCTTCTCAACCCGCCGAAGTATACCAGCACATCTATGACTTTGCTCTTCCGGTAGAGCCCTCTCTCCTCCGGAAGGTAGGCGAGTGAATCCTTCATCCCAACATTCAAAGGCTTTCCACCGAAGAGAACGGTACCAGAGTCGGGATCGATTATCCCGAGAGCAATTCGTATCGTCGTCGTCTTTCCAGCACCGTTCGGCCCCAATAAGCCGAAGATCTCTCCTGGGTTCACGTCGAACGAGACACCATCGAGCGCTTTCGTGGAGCCGTAATCCTTTCTCAGTTCGCTAACGGACAGCATCAGTCCTCCGATCGTGTGGAATTTACAGAGTAAAAGAGTGACAAAGTATAAGGGTTGCAGGATATTGAGTCTTGCGGAGCAGCGATTCGGTCACTTAATTCATGATCCGTGATCCTGCTCCACAAACACTCTGTCACCTTCTTCTCACGGCGTATTTCTATATATCATCCTTGGAAACGGTATTGTCTCTCTGACGTGATCGAGTCCGCAGATCCACGCCACAGTCCTTTCAATCCCCAGTCCAAATCCGGAGTGCGGGACGGAGCCGTATTTCCTGAGATCGAGGTACCACTCGAATGGCTCCCTCGGAAGTTTGAATTCCTCCAGCCTCTTGACAAGCGTATCGTAGTCGTCCTCACGCTGGCTACCCCCTATGATTTCGCCGTATCCTTCAGGCGCAAGCACGTCGACCGAGAGCGTCAGCTCGGGTCTCTCAGGATCGCGCTTCATGTAAAAAGCCTTGCATGCAGCCGGATAATGGTGCACCATCACAGGCCTGTCATACTGCTGGGAAACGATCGTCTCGTCGGTACCGCCGAGATCGTTACCGTACTCGAAGTTCACACCGTTCTTCTTAAGTATCTCGACCGCCTCGTCATAATGGAGACGCGGGAACGGCCTTCTCACCGGCTGGAGCTTCGTGACATCCCTTTCGAGCAGCTTCAATTCTTCGGGAGAATTTTTTAAAACCGTCTGAACCACGTGCTCGATGAATTCCTCCGCAAGATCCATATCGTCGTTAAGATCCGCCCAGGCAACCTCAGGCTCGACCATCCAAAATTCCGTTAGATGCCTCCTGGTCTTCGATTTCTCCGCACGGAAAGTCGGCCCGAAACAATAAACCTTTCCAAAAGCCATCGCCGATGCCTCGGCATACAATTGACCGCTCTGCGTAAGGTAAGCTTTGCCCAGATCGAAATATTCCGTTTCAAAGAGCGTGCTCGTTCCCTCTACAGAGGCAGGCGTCAATATCGGAGAATCCACCAGCGTAAAACCTTTGTTGTCGAAGAACTCGCGAACTGCCTTTATGATCTGATGCCGGATCCTGAGTATCGCATGCTGCCTTGAAGACCTCAGCCATAGATGCCTGTGATCCATAAGGAATTCAGTCCCGTGTTCTTTCGGCGTTATGGGATATTCCGTGGCAATGTGGACCGTCTTCATGTCCTCGACCTGGAGCTCAAAACCTCCCGGTGCGCGGTCGTCCTTATGGACCTTGCCCGTGACAGCAACGGAACTTTCCTGCGTCAACAGGTCGAACATCCCGAATACATCAGGGGTCAGCTGGTTCTTCACCGCTACGCATTGCGCTATGCCTGAGCCGTCCCTTACAAGTATGAAATGTATCTTCCCGCTTGACCTCTTGTTATAGACCCAGCCGCGGATCGTCACGGTCTTGTCGTCGAAGCTGGAGAGATGATCGATACTGGTTACAGGATTGTTGCCTACCGGACCTTCTGACATCTGCTACTCCATCATTGTTGTTCAGTCTGATGAACCAATATAAGTGGTGAGATTTACGCGTTCAATCTCGGCAGCACATCGCCGGACCAAGGGTTTTCAACAAATCAACTTTTATGATGGATGTCTCCGTCTTAAATTAGATGCCAGAAAGGGACTGCGCGAAATGAAAGCACTTGTCACAGGTTCAACGGGCTTCATCGGAAGCCATCTTGTCGAAAAGCTTCTCCACCGGGATTACAAAGTATCATGCCTCATCAGGAAAGCTACGAAGCTCGAGTACATCGACAAACTTCCCGTCGACCTCGTACAGGCCGATTACGAGAATATCGACTTGCTGCGTGCCGCCATTGAGGACGCAGACTACGTGTTTCACGTAGGAGGGGTGACCAAAGCCAAAGACAAGCGTGCCTACTTCGCAGGCAACCATGAAACCACCAGGAATCTTCTCGCCGCGGTCGGCAAGTACAACCCGGGTCTGAAAAGATTCGTCCTTGCGAGCAGCCTTACCGCCGTCGGACCCGGCACCGGAACTGAGGCGGTAGACGAGACGACTCCATACCACCCGATCACGACCTACGGTAGGAGCAAGATGGAAGCCGAGAAGGAGTGTCTGGCAAATATGTCCTCGCTTCCGATAACCATAATCAGGCCGCCTGCCGTTTACGGTCCGCGGGACCGTGACATCTTCGCGTTCTTTGATTCCGTGAAGAAGCATATCATACCTTTATCCGGATTCGGCAGAAAGGTTTTAAGCTTCGTCCATGCTTATGATCTCGTTGACGGGATCATCGCAGCTGCGGAACATCCCAAAGCGGCCAGCCAGGTGTACTTCATATCGAACGAGGATGTTTACGATTGGGGAATGCTCGGCGAGTTTGCGGCAAAGAGCATGAACACCTGGGCAATTAAGGCAAGAGTCCCGCACGCCGTGCTATTTACGATTGCCGGCATCGGTGAGTTCGCCGCAGGACTGCAGGGAAAGCCCGCTTTGGTGAATATCGAAAAAGCGCGCGACGGGGTGCAAAAGAACTGGCTCTGCAGTCCCAAGAAGGCGTTTTCCGAGCTTGGCTTCAGGACTAAGTTGTCCCTTGAAGAAGGGGTGGCAATTACAGTCGATTGGTACAAGAAAAATGGTTGGATGAAATAAGTACCTTGCGAAGATTCCGAAGCTGATTCTTAAGCTACCTTTGCAAGGTAGCGACACCTCTAACTTACGCTGGATTCGCAAGTGCATACTCTTGCATAGAGATTTTGCTTTCTCGTAATGGCTGCTCACATGACTACAATTGCGACTCACCTTGAAATGGGAGTGTTAATGACGGAAGACCTGTAAAGGTGAGTTACAATTTGTATCGGCTTCCATTTTGAAGGGGCGACACTTGCAGTGCCCCTGCTGAAAACCTCAATTCACTATCGTCGCGGCTCAGGAACGTTGCACCGGGGGTTTCCGACCCGCTTCTCGGGTTAAGTCCCTAGAGACGCGACCCAAAAGTCCAACTACGAGAGCACGAAGATTTTTCACGAAGGACACGAAGGGATCTATTCATTTATCGTTCTTTCTTTGTGCTCTTTGCGCCCTTTCTTCGTGACCTTTGTGGTTAAATAGTTTTGCAGCGGGTTTTCGGCCACGTCCCTAGCGACTGCGGGGCACGACCTTTACAGCGGTATATTCCCGTGCTTCTTCTTTGGATTCGTATCCACTTTAGACTCGAGCATTTCGAATGCACGAATAAGCCTGGCTCGCGTCTTCGCCGGCTCAATTACCTCGTCGATGTAGCCGCGTTCGGCTGCAATATACGGATTGGCAAACTTCGCGGTGTAGTCCGAAACGAGTTTCGCTTCTACTTCGTCGCGGTTGGGAGCGTTTTCAATCTCTTTCTTGAAAATAATCTCGACGGCGCCTTTGGGACCCATGACGGCGATCTCGGCAGACGGCCAGGCGAAGTTCATGTCGCCGCGGATATGTTTCGAGTTCATCACATCGTAGGCACCGCCGTATGCTTTCCTGGTTATCACAGTAATTTTCGGGACGGTCGCTTCGCTGAAGGCATAGAGGAGCTTCGCGCCATTCTTGATAATCCCCCGCCATTCCTGGTCGGTGCCGGGGAGAAAGCCGGGGACATCTTCGAGAACGAGGAGAGGTATACTGAAGGCGTCGCAGAAGCGGACAAACCTTGCCGCCTTCGTTGAAGCATCTATATCGAGAACACCCGCGAGCACTGCAGGCTGGTTGGCCACGACTCCGATCGATCTCCCGTCCAATCTTCCGAATCCGACGATTATGTTCTGTGCAAAGAGCTCATGGACCTCGATGAACGCGCCTTCGTCTAAGATAAGCCTGATGGCTTCCTTCATATCGTAAGGTTTAGTCGGTGTATCGGGGACGAGTGTGTTGAGTTCTGCCTCCTCTCTGTCCGGCTTGTCGTTCGTCCTCAGACGTGGCGGGTACTCACGATAATTCTGAGGTAAATAAGAGAGAAGATTTCTAATTCCGATGAGACACTCCGCCTCGCTGTCGCAAGCGAAATGGGCAACGCCGCTTTTCGTGGCATGCGTCACTGCACCCCCGAGTTCCTCGAATGATACATCCTCGTGTGTCACCGTCTTGACGACGTTCGGACCCGTGACGAACATGTAGCTCGTGTTCTTCACCATGAAAATGAAATCGGTGATTGCCGGCGAGTAGACGGCCCCGCCCGCAGAAGGGCCCATGATCGCAGAGATCTGCGGTACTACGCCGCTCGCGAGAGTATTTCTCAGGAAGATATCGGCATATCCGCCGAGCGAGACAACCCCTTCCTGTATCCTGGCTCCGCCCGAGTCGTTAAGACCAATGATCGGCGCCCCCATCTTCATCGCCATATCCATAACCTTGCAGATCTTCTCGGCATGCGCCTCCGAAAGCGATCCGCCGAACACTGTGAAGTCCTGGCTGTAGGCGAAAACCAGCCTCCCGTCGACCTTACCGTACCCCGTTATGACGCCGTCCCCCGGAAACCGCTGCTTCTCCAGACCGAAGTCGTGGGAACGGTGCTTGACGAACATATCAAGCTCGGTGAACGACCCTTCGTCGAGAAGGATCTCGAGCCGTTCGCGCGCAGTAAGTTTCCCCTTCTTGTGCTGCTCCTCCACGCGCTTCTCGCCGCCGCCGGCTTTCGCCTCTTTAATGAGTCTGCTGAGTTCCTCGAGCCTCGGCGATTCTTCTGATTTGTCTTTCATGTCTTAGCCATCCTCACGGTTTGGGTTGCTTCCTCTGCGAAACCAGCCGCGGAGAAAGGGAGTTATTCACATGAACAACGCAGCGATGTCAGCTTAATCACTATATAGGTGCGAATCAATTGAAAAGGAGATTCTTAGTAAAGTCATAATAGATCGTGAAGAGGAATGAAAACTGGCCTTTGTTAAGTCCAGGTACGTATGAGTAATTATGGCTTTGCGAATAATATAGCTTCAGCTTGCCGTAAAAATCTGGCCGAGGCTGACAGATCACTGAGACGTCGAAGAGATTTGTCGACTGGACAATCCCGTAAGGAAAAGGCTCAATATAGCCGGTGGCCACTGTAATGTTCGGATCGGTAAGCCATGGCATCGTGTACGGGCCGTATAGATTTTGGCTTCCGTGCTCGAGATGCAACGCCTCGAAGCCGAGTCTCCACGAAGACGTAAGCCAGTGAGAGAGACGCAGGTCGAGGTTCCAGAAGTCGTCACCGTAAGGGCTCGCCACGGGGTAGTTCCACAAAAGGAGTTTCTCAAAGCTGGACCAGTTGTACTCGTTGTAGACGCGATTACGAACCATGGTGTACTAAATGTTTGCGTCCGTTCCGCTCAATCCGAAGTACGATAAAATATTCGCCGCATGAAACCCGAGATCGAAAGCATACAGGTTCGGTTTGAGATCGCCCTTCGTCTTGTGGTCAACCTGCCAGTCATCGACCATGAGATCGCCATAGAAATTGAAATTCTTCGGCCAGAAGACGCTGATATCGGCGCCGAGATATGCGTTAACATCCTTCTGATTGTTCACCTCTGTTTCATAAGTAACGCGCAGCGGATTTATAAGCTCCATATCGAGCGGAGCGTTCGGTCCGCCGAAAACACCCGCCTGGTAGGCTCCAAGAAATACTTTGTTATCGATGTTGAATTCAAATCTCGACCCGGTAAGATACCTGTTAGCGAGTGGATCGGGTAGTCCGGCCGTCGGCCCGGGTCCGTTTGGAGCATAGTTGTTGGTGTCCGGCGTAAACTCAAGCATAGGGTTGAGCTGCGCCACAAACCAGTTGAACTTAACCACGTTCGTGTGCACGAACAAAGACGCCATATCGAACGCACCGGGTGTCGTCGACACGAGCAAGGTCCCGTTGTTTCCGTACCCCCACGAGAGATAATCCCTTCCAAAAGTGAAATAGAAATTCGGATCAGAATAGCGCGCGTAAGCCTGCTGATGGACCGCGTCGAGTCCGAATTTCGTCGACCCGGTGTATAATGTATCGTCCTTCAAAGTCTGATCGATCGTGGCATCGGTGTACAAAATAAGATGATTCCCCACCTGGAACCCGAACTCACTTCTCAGCAACGGTCTGAACTCGACTTTGCCCGCATACTTGAATGTTTGGTAATCTCCTTTTGCGACATTACCGAATGCCTCCTCCGCGAATCTCGCTCCGACGAAAGACGTATCAGCATTAGAATCCTTCGCAGTGACTATTCGGATGTCGTACGAAAACTCACGCTCCAGCTTCTCGATAAGCCACCTGTCTGTCTTCGGGATCCTCGATAAATCGACGTGCCTTTCAAGTTTTACGAGAGCCTTCGCAACTTCGCTTCGTGTATATGGTTTGAAGCCGGGACTAAGAACGAACAAATATCCCCTGTTCTGCAGCTGTTGTATCACATCATATGTCCAGTTATCAACCGGTATACTGTATTCATCCTGTGCGTAAGTGAAGGAGGCGGTTGTTAGTGCCACGACGCAAACGATAATTCCTAGCTTCATCTATTTCCTTAGAATGGTAAAAGCAAGCCCGGCCGAATCGGAAGATACAGATCGGACACACGAAGTTATTTCAGCCAGCCCTGCAATCTTTTATTAGGTAAGTGAATGGATTTCCGAGAAACGGACACCCGATAATGACAAATCCGTAAGGTACTTGGCAGGCCGATCAGCGGTATATGATTACGTCAGTACGGCGGTTATCCGCTCTGCCGGCTGCGGTGGTGTTAGGCGCGATCGGCTTACTGGATCCGTTTGCAACGAGCGTAATTTCGTTCAGCGGTACACCGAGACGAGCCGAGAGAGAGTCGGCAACGTGCGCTGCCCTTTGCCTCGAAAGCTTCACGTTATACCAGGGTGCGCCTATCGAATCGGCATTACCTTCCACGACAATGTGAATGCCGCCCGCCCCACGCCGCCTCAACAGGCTCTGGATCCTGTCGAAAATACAGTAGACGTTTTTATTGACATGAGATTTGTTGAATGCAAAGTAAATCCGAACGGGAGAATTGCGTAGCCCTGCTTCTGAAGATTGCGCCCTTGACACCGGTGCTACCGGCTTAGCCGCCACAACTTCTGAGCGAGTGCCTGCCCCCTCGTTCTTTTCCGTCGCCGGAGCAGAAGCCGACACCGAAGGCAATTTGGAGGGGACATTGTAATGTGGTTTCTTGGCGGCAGGCTTAAACTCGAAGAAAAGAAAGAGCAAGGCACCAAGAACGACTAAACCAATCAGCACCTTGCCACCGGGTTGAATTTTTACACGCGCCATATATCAGAATTGTTTTGTGGGGCCGCACGTCAACACCTGCGGAGGAATCACGAATTCAAATCCGGAGATCAGCTTTCGGAAGGAGTCGAAGGGGCTTTTCTCCGCTTCGGGCTGTGGGATTGCTCTGAGACGTCCTGCGGAACGAAATACTGCAGGACACCCGACAGCCGCTGCTCTTCTTTCTCCTTCTCTTCCTGCCATGCCTGGAACTTATCGCGAGCCTCCTTGACGGAATTATTGTTGTCTTCCATCTTCTCGCGGATCTCGTTGAATATTCTTTCCATCTCTTCCTGGAGGCGCTTGTTCTCTTCACTCTTCTTCTGTTCCATCTCGCGCAGCCTTCGCTCTTCGATCTTCTCGAATTGCGTCAGTGCCTTGTCTCGCTTGACGGCGTCCTGGATGACATCTTCCGCGGGTATGCGCAGGGCTTCCAGAGCGACCATAAGCGCGCTCCGTTTTATCTCGGTAGAGGCACCTTTGAGATGCGAACTTTTCAAGAGTTCTTCGGCACGGTACACCGTAAAAGCGTTCGCAGGCTCCTTGATTCCGAAGGCCTGATAAATCGCTTCGAAGCTCGGAAGTTCTTCGCCGACACGCGCGACGGGTTGTTCGAGCTGAGGCTCGCCGATCTCCACGCGCGAAGGTGGTTGCGACTGAGTGGGCTCTACGGCCAGCTCGGCTTTCTTCTCTTCGTCTTCAACCGATACGAATACGTTGTACCATTTTTTTTCCGCCATATTACCTCCAGAAATTCAACCTAATTTAGAAGCGGGACGACACTTAATCAAGTTTCGTGAAGAAAAAAGTGTGGAAGGTCACTGCAACACAAACCGAACTTCTTCTCCCAGTTCTGGAGCCGGAAGTCTCCAGCATCCCCGCACTCGCCTCAGAGCACAAATCTCGCTTATTGTTCACCCACCGCCGGTGTTGCGCAGTATTTGCCTCGAAAATTCTTCGATATCCATCAGGTCATTCAGAGACCTGTAAACCAGTTCATCGTCGACGCCGAAATACTCATGCACCAGAATGTTCCTGAGACCCACTGCTTTCACGATATGCTCAGTGAGTTGACCAGTCAAGAATCTCTCCCGTCCCAAGATCTCAATGCACTCCGCGTAGCTCTTTGGATTGCCAAGATTGTAATAACTCACAACCGCGCACGCCGTGTCTATGACAATCTGGAGACATTCCAACATTCCGTAACGCAACCCCCATAGAAGTTTCTTATCAGAGCGAATTTCATCAAAGGGATGCGACTTGAAATCCCGCAGAACACGCAGATTATCTTCGAGATCTTTCAATCTCGGCAGCAGGTCTTCCATATCTCCCTTCTTCAATTCTCTTTTTCATGTCGTACATCATCCGTCTTCGCACACCCTCAAAATCAAGGTAACGAATCATAGACTGGAATTTGCAGCGGCGATACAAGCCCTCTCCTTCGCCTGGCGACACGAATATTAACTCCCCTCCGGACAATATTTCGTAACAATCAAAAGAAGAAATCGATCTCAGGTTGACGAGGTCAATCTTCCTGCCGAAGAGCCCTCCGCTCAGTGAACCCGCGAGGTTAAGGAACCCGTCATGATCGGAGTACACGGCGATATCGATATCGCTCAAGGGTGTCTCCTGTTTCATAGCTACTGAACCGAACAGGACGGCGAACTTAACTCCGAATTTCGCAAACTCGGCCGACAGAGGATCCTTTATGATCTCAACTAGAGATTCTTGCTCCATATTCCATAAAAAATACGCGATATTTGCATGAACTCCTATTTGAATCAAGCACGAGTTTACCCAGTTTTTAGCCATAGATTGAGAGCGAAGGCAAAGCTTGATGCCATCTGGAGGGCGTCAAGCACCCTGTAGTAAATGAATCTTGCGGCGGGATCGAGTTCGGATTGTGTCGTGCATAGAATATGAAGGAGGCGTTTTCTCTTGGCACTGACATATTCGACGAATAGTACCAAGAAGGCAAAGGCAAGCATAACAGAGAGACAGACTCGTTCAATGGCTTTCCAATGTCGAACTCGAACATCCTCCAGATGGAGGCGGCGTTTGAGAAACTCCAATTCTTCCTCTACGGCCCAACGATCGGAATACCGACGCACCGTCTGTCGCAGTATAAGGTCGTTGGTCAAGGGAATATTAGTATAGAAGAATACACGCTTCCCTTTATCACCGTAGCCCTCCACGACCAATAGCCACAACTCTTGACGGACATGCTGGCGTCGTGTTCCATCCCACCGTTCTGGAAAAACAACTCGGCATGAACCGTAACGAATTGTCAATCGCCTCCCCCCTCACCTCACCTGCTAAATTTAGCCCCTTTCCCTAGAAATTGGGTAAACTCGTGTAAGAACGTGGGCGAGGCATTGCCCTGGTCATGTGTGGCAACATCGCCGGTGATTTCAACCGCCAAGGGCGCGAAGATTCGCCAAGTGTTTGTCTCGTTGATGGTAACTTTTGCGTGTCTTGGCGATCTCTGCGGTTACATTCCACTTCGGGGTGAATCCCACAAAAAAATTCCCGTGCCGCGAGAGGCGGCACGGGATTAATCCTAAGTCGGTAACACACCGAGCGTACTTCTCAGTATGTCGAAGTAAGTGCCGGATCGGGCACCGAGTTGACTGTGGTCTTCTTATACAAATCGCCGGAAGTTTGCGCCGGAGTGTTCGGATTGGCAGTGAGTTCGTTCGTCGGATAGAAGAACCGCTGCGGGAAATCGGAACCGCGTGTCGGCGTTAGCTTAACGGTAGTTGCTCCCGATGTGTAAACGATCTGGTAGTTGATTCTTCTCAGGAAATTGAAGAGTTCAACCTGCGGGAAGAGAGCCATGTACTCTTCGTTCCAGATTGTCTGCAGGAGGGCGCTCTGAGTGGCAACCGCGGCTTCGGTACCCGTGAACGTTGCTGTTGAATCACCAAACGTGTTGTTATTGTAGGTGATCGCGGCGTTGAGGTAAGTAACAGCGTCCTTCTGGTCGTTCTCGCGTGCGTACGCTTCAGCAATCAACAAGTTCGTTTCAGAAGCCCTGAATATCGGGAACTGGGCAGTAGCCGAAAAGCCCTTGCTATAATTGAGATCAACGGGGCTTGCTGAAGTATCGAAGTAATAGTTCATCTGATTGCTCATGCCATAGGCCTCCAGCATGGGTATCATGAAGCTCTTACTTGCATCGATGTAGCCGCTTCTGTCATACACTCCGAATGAATACCAGAGGTTCATATCGCCGTTGTACGTCCCGCTTGTATGGAGGAACGTCAGATCCTCTGAACCGTCGGTAGCGATAATTCCCTTCTGGCCCCAAGCGATCACGTTGTTCAGATCTGCAGTGGAGTATTTATCGTAGCGCGCCATCTGCATCTCAAATTGGGCCTTTGCGGTATAAGCCGCCGCGAGCCATTCTGCGGGACTCCCCGCCGAGTTGAAGATATCGTCGGAAAGCTTCGCGTTGTTTGAGTTTAGCAGCGCAATGCCGGTATCCAATGTTGCCTGAACTTCGCTGTAAACCTGGATCTGGGGATCGAACTTCGGCGTCGTAGTCACCTTCGGTTCTGCAGCCTGAGAGTACGGGACTGCTCCCCAGAGTGCAGTTATGTTCCCCATCTGAATTCCCTCGAGGATTTTTGCTGCTCCCTCAAGGTTCTTCTGCCCATTGGCCGCTGCTTCCTGTTCACAAAGGCGAAGGTTATATATAACGCTGTTATAGGCATTTGCCCAATCGTTGGCATAGTCCTGGGCCGACGTTGAGTAAACATAATAGCCCTGGAACTGTCTTGATGAACCTGTAGCTGCCTGTCCCCACAACGAGGCCAGTTGAGAAGGAAAGCCTTCCATGAATTCATCGAAGGTACCTTCCGATCCGGCGAATAGTTGTGGAGCAGGTGCACTCGTAGCGCCGTACGGGTTCGTGGAGTAGCCCTTCGTGAACGAAGTGCAACCGACGAGGGCCACGCCGAAAAACGCCAGTACTGCGACGTATGTTAAACTTTTCTTCATATTGCTCCCTTTCTTAGTAATTCAGCGCGATTGAGAATATCCAAGACCGGACGCTTGGGTTGTTGAAGTAATCCAGACCCTGTCCATTCGTGGGACCGGTCAGGTTGGCCAGCGGATCTACGCCGCCATACTTAGTCCAAAGCGCCAGGTTGCGGCCGATAACGCTGAGCTGCAAGCTCTGCATTCCGATCGCCTTCAATGGCACGGTGTAAGAGAGAGACACCTGCGCAAGTCGGACAAAACCACCCGGCTGAATATACTGCTCTGATGGACCGGTGAAACCGGAACCAGGACCGTCGTAGAAATAAGACTCGTCTACAATAACGTTTCCGGCGCCGAAGTTATGCACGTATCCTCTGAAGGAGTAGGTGCCGTCGGCGTTCTTCCGGAATGCCGCGCTTGCCGGCATCTGATTCGCCGGGATTCCCCAATCTTCGCCCTGAGCCATCTGAGCGACTGTGTAACCGTCATAGTTCTTGAGCGTGTTGGCCTGCTGCGCGGTGATCGTCGTCCACCAGTTCTGGAAAGCGGCTTTCCCGAAGTAGGAAAGAGCACCCTCGGTACCGTTCCAGACTTGACCGCCGACCTGGAAGTCAAATCTGAATCCAAATGTGAACCGGTTGAACCGGAAGGTGTTTGAAATGGACGCGATATACTTCGGATTTGGATCACCGATCACGCCAGGTGTGGCGGCATCTCCAACTGGGAAGCCGTATCCCGGAGCAGTTGAGTCGGTAACGTTTAGAGCCAGCGTGCCGTTCGGGTTTTGATCCCACCTCGTACCATAAAGGACACCGACCTGCTGACCGAGGATAGCCTCAGACGCGGGGTCTGAAAATCCGGCGAGGAACACGCTCGTTACTCCGGAAAGATCGTAGACTATATTATGATTCGTTGTCCAGTTGCCGATAGTTTGCCAGGAGAATCCACCCGTCCTGATCCAGTTGACGGTGACTTGAGCTTCGTAACCAACGTTGCTCAGTTTTGCCGCGTTGGAGTTGATGAAGCTGTAGCCCGACGACGGCGCCACGTTAAGACCAAGGATAGCGTTAGTCGTCAAATCGTGGTAGCCGGTCAAGCTCAACTCCAGCCAATCTTTGAAGAGATTCACATCGAGACCATATTCGAATTCGGTGGTCTTCTCGGGGGCCAGTGCGGCATTGCCGAGCGTTGTCGAAGCGACCACGCCGCCGCCGTAGTATTGCAGACCGATTGCAGGTCCGAAACCGTTGCCGATTACCGGGTTGGCAACTACATAATTTGCAGTCTCGTAAGCACCGGGCTGGACCGCCGCTGTTCCGAAAGCTGCTCTCAACTTGCCGTAGTTGATGATCGAATTATCCTTGAACATCGGGAGCTGTGTAAATTCCCACGCAGCGCTCACCGAGGGATAAAAGAAGAGTGAAGGGGCGCCGGGACCGTAGGTCGAAGAACTCTCGTCCCTGCCAGCAAATGAAAGGAACAACTGGCGGTAGAAGTTCAAGTTCAATTGGCCGTACATTGCGGCATCCCGAGTGATTATCTTCGACTCACCAGGTGCGTACGAGGCGGCATTGCCGAGCGTCGCAGGGGCCGTCGGGATAATGTAAGTGGTAGCGATGATGCCTTCGTTTTGCAGCTGCGTATCGTCCAGATGGAAACCGAGCAGCAGGGTCGAGGAGAAAGCATTGGAGAACTGATGCGTCGCCCGGCCAATCAGATCGGTGTTCACCATATATGACGTGTTGAAATTCTTGATCAACTGTCCGAGCGGTTGTGACGCGTCATACGGAGCCAAAACGCTGCTTTCGTGGTCCCCGATGTAGTCGACTCCTGCCCTGTATGTGAAGTTCAACCAACTCATCGGCTGGTAACTCAGAGATCCTGAGCCGGTAAAATGATCGATCGCCACGTCTGTCGGGTTCATATAAATCGAGAAGAACGGATTGTCGTATCCCATTCCGAGGCTCGGATCTCCTGAACCGTTCCTATATGTCCTCTGCACTCCGGGAGTAACCGCGCCGGTGGGAGAAACATAGTTAACAAGGTAAGGAAGATTATTGAAGTCCGGCGGCGTACGGTACGCACCGAGCAGCAAGCCTGAAATGTTAGAGCCTTGTTCGATACGGCTCGATGAACTGTTCACGTAGGCCGCATTGATGTCTACTGTGAGATTCTGAGCAAAAGATCTTGTGAAGGAAGAACGAATCGAAGTCATGTCATATGAAGAGTTCGCCTTGACTACGCCGTTCTGACCGAGTCTGTCAAGATCGAGATAGAAATTGCCGTTCTGATCTCCGCCGCTGATAGTTGCACCATATTCCTCGGAAACTGCTGGCGCAAAGATCTGGCCTGCCTGATCATAAACTGCTTTCGAGTTCTTCTGAGTGATCGGTGCATAGGGATAGTTGTACGAAAGGACGTCTGCACCGCCCGACCTCGCCGAGATCTGATCTCCCCAGCTGAAAGGCGAATTCCAGAGATAAGCACCGTTACCGCCTTGTCCGAACTGGTTTTGCAAAGGAAATTCTCTCAACAGATTGTCGACCTGTATATTGCTTCTGAGAGAAATATTGACTTTTCTGCCGGGGGAGTAGGAACCACTCTTCGTGGTTATCACGATGACGCCGTTGGCGCCCTGAGATCCCCAGATAGCAGCGGCGGAAGGTCCCTGGTATATTTCGACGGACGCAATATCCTGAGGGTTAATGCTGCTCAAAACCGACATCGCAGAGGCACCTGCGACATCGTTGGCTCCCATACCTTGTCCGTTCGAGTTGGTCATGTTGAGGCTGCCGATAGTTCCGCTGAATACGGGCTCGCCGTCAACTACGATCAGCGGCTGGTTATCGCCTTGGAGTGAACGAATACCACGAAGTACTATTCTCGTAGCCGATCCCGGGTCGCCGCTGGATGGTACGGCGAATACGCCTGGCGCTTGTCCTGCAAGAGCAGTGATTACGTTGTTCGAACCTGAAAGTACCAGTGACTGTCCGGCAACAGAAGATACCTCAGTCCCCATATGTGACCGGGCTTCATGCGTGCCGATCGCCGTAACGACTACGGGATTCGTGGTATAGCCGCTGGGTGCCAGCTGGAAGTTCTGAGTTGTAGTTTGTCCATCCTGGACCTGAACCACGATCGTTTCGTCCTGGTATCCGATGAACCGCGCGACCAGCTTATACCTTCCGGCGGGAACGTTCGTAATGTTATAGTTGCCGTTCACGTCGGCGGCCGCGCCGTGGGCAGTACCTTCTACTTGAACCGTCGCACCGGGCAGTGTTTCGCCGGTCTGCTTGTCAGTAACTTTCCCCTTAATGGTACCGGTCTGCGCAAATGCTGCACCGGCGGCAAAAGAAAGGAAACATAATGCAAGCAACGAAGCAAGCGGTAGTCTTCTCATTTGAATGCCTCCTTGCGATTTGTGATTTGCGTTCTCCTTCTCTTCATAATACCTCCTTGAGTATGGAATTTTGTTAGTCCGAAAGACCCTTCGGATAGGTGAGAACAAAGGAATGCCTGTGTCAACCTGCAAGTTGCCCCCTTGTGAGTTGACTGAAATTCCACACACGTAATTTGTGAATGTGAAATGCCCGTACCCGGGAACCGGAAAGATACCCGGGGATGAAAAAGTCCGTGTGCATCTCGTTTGCCAGCATCGTTCGAATTAAAATGGGCGTTATGGGGTACCGGTCGCGAAGACCGCGAAGATGTAGAGAATTCGTGACTCACGTCCAATAGAACTAACAAGCACCATCATGGCACTAAGCAGCAACATTGCCCGTAGAATGCTTAGTGTAGATCGGTTGTCAGTGTCTGAGAAGAGAAAAGAAGATTGTTGCCCTGAAATTCTCTCTTCAAACCGATTTGGACGAGATCGGGGTTCTTCTGTAACTCAAACGCCAAAATTATTCCTGTTCCACATTAGTGAATGAATGATTTCGGTCGGGAGAGATGGAGGAAAGGCCATCACGGTTTGGTGACGGATCTACCATAGTCACGCGTCGGTCCTTCTGTTGCTCCACAGCCAGCATAAAGTTCGCTGAAATATAATCTCCCTTTTCCCTTTTGTCAAGAAGAAAAGGGGCAATAGTCAACAACCTGCCGCAATAATTATCGGAAGCGCAATCCTGAGTCGGCGATTTCCGGTCTAATTGGGGTCAAAACATACTTTGGGTAAGAATCATCTCGGTTGTTGAGGAGCAGATGAAAAGCCCTGCCCCGCAATTCCGGACCCCAATGAAAAAATAACTGCAGTTGTCGCGACGACTGCAGAAGCTCCCAGCAGAGCCGTCCGTAATACATCTATCCTCTCAGTCTCTATGGATGATATCCTCGACACTGGAACAGAAAGACTCCCATGGATTTCTTCTCCGCGGCTGTTGACGGTGCTCCCTATGCCGACAATCGTATCGTTGACGACGCCATAGAGTCCAGCCGAGAAGCGGTACAGCAAAGCCGTCCTCCCGCTGTCGACATAGACCGTAATCTTTTGGTGCCGGTCTAACTCCGATACCTGATTTTTCGACAACGTGACACTCTCGTAGCAACCACTCAAGGGGAGGAGCGGTAAAGAAAGAAGAATCACTACTAATGACCTGACTGATAAAAAAGACCAGGCCCCATCACCGCCGTGAAACGGTGACGGGGTCCGATTGATCGTCTCAATTCCGACCAAAGAACTATTGACCGCCATTCGCCCAGGTTGGGCTGAACAGCGACGGTTGCGTCGGCATGTTGGGATTCGTGTTCACTTCATTAATCGGATAGAAGAAGCGCTGCGGGAATTGGGACCCGTGAATAGGGGCCATCGTATGGACCGTCCCTGTAGAGTCGGTGTATTGGATCTGATAACCGACCCTCCGTACCAGACTGAACGCTTCGATCTGCGACATCAGGGAGACGTACTCAGTGTTGACTATAGTCTGAAGCAGACTGGCCGGCGTCGAGACCTGCGGATCTGTGGCCGCATAGTCCGCAGAGCTATCACCGAACACTTTGTTGTTGTACTCCCTTGCCAGATTCAACTGAGCGATGGCTACGTCGTTCTGGCCCGATCTTGCTGCAGCTTCCGCCCAAAGGAGATGAGTTTCGGAAGCCCTGAAAATGGGGTACGGAGAAGTTTCTGAAAAAGCGCCAGACGGACTATCGTTGAAAGCTCCGTCAGCAGGTTTAAAATAGTAATCGAGCTGTCCAGTATAATTCGTTTTTCCATCGAGACTGGCAGACTGCATCAAGGGGATGATGAACGTCGCACTGGCGTCCATGTATCCGCCGCGGTCGTAGTCGATGAATGAACACCAAATGTTCATGTCGCCGTTGTAAACCCCCTGCGCATGCGTGAACATCATATCCTGCGAGCCGTCAGTTGACAATACGCCCTGCTGACACTGCGCAATAACCGCCTGCATTTCACTGGCGGTGTAGTTGTCATGCCGCGCAGCGTGCATCAGGAATCGAGCCTTTGCAGTGTGAGCCACGGCAAGCCAAATGTTCTGGTCTCCTGTCGAAGAAAAGATATCCGCCGAAAGATGATTGTTGTCTGAAGTTATCTCTGTAATTCCGGCATCCAGGACTGCCTGGACCTGAGTATAAACGCTGTCCTGCTTATCGTATTTCGGATGCTGATACAGACTCGGTTGAGCAGCCTGTGAATACGGTACATCGCCCCACAGGTCCGCCACCGTGCCCATCAGAGTTCCTTCGACGATCTTTGCAGCACCTTCGAGGTTCAGCTCGCCAGCGGTGCTCGCAACTCTTTCCGTCGCACGAAGGTTGTAAAGCACATTGTCATAAGCAATGGGCCAGTCGTTCTGAAAGTCCTGACTTGTGATTGTGTAATTATAATAACCGGTGAATTGTGACGAAGTGCCGGTTGCCTGTTGCGCCCAGAGCGCCGACAACATTGACGGGAATCCTTCCATGAACAAGTCGAAGGAAGCCTGCGCGCCCGGGAATAGATACGATGCCGAAGCTCCGGAAGTTGATGCATCCGGATTCGAATCATACCCTTTAGTAAAAGACTTGCAGCCCGCGAGAACTACTCCGAACAACAAGGCTGCTATTGTGTATTTGCTAACCCTTTTCATTGACTGCTCCCTTCTTAATAGTTGACCTGTAGTGAAAGTACCCAAGTCCTGACGCTGGGATTGACGAAATAATCGAGACCCTGGCCATTTGTAGGACCGGTCAAATTCACTTCCGGGTCCGCTCCATCGTACTTCGTCCAAAGCGCGAGATTATTGCCTATTAAAGAGATCTGCAAACTTTGGAAACCTATGCTGGAGAGCGGCAACAGGTATGACAAGGAGACCTGTCTTAGTCTTACATAGCTGCCATCTTCAACAAACTGCTCAGATGCACCGCCGGTGAGACTTGAACCGGGTCCCAGCGTAAACCACGATTGGTCGACAATAACGTCAGGAGCGCTATTCGAGGGATCGAAGTTCGTTACATATCCTCTGAATGAATACGTGCCGTCGGTATTCTTGACAAAGCTGTTTCCGTATCTTCCGGACGACACTATATCAGCGACAGTCTGACCATTCCAATCCTTAAGAGTCTGCGCCTGCTGAGCAGTGATCGTCGTCCACCAGTTCTGGTTTCCATACCTTCCGAAGTAGGAGAGTGCTCCCTTGGTACCGTTCCAAACCTGTCCACCAGCTTTGATATCAAGAAGAACGTTGAGCGTAAATCTCTGGAACCTGAAAGTATTACCAAAGCCTGCTCGCCATCTTGCATTTGGATTTCCGATTACTGCATCTGTGGAAGCGTTCTGAGGAAATCCGTTGGCGTCGAGAACCAGCTTGCCCTGAGTTATCAGGCCATTGTCGCCCGTCCGCTCCCAGTGCGTTCCGACGATCACACCGAACGGCTGGTTGAGGACCGCAGCAGAGAACGGATCTGTAAATCCGTTAAGACTCACATACTGCGTTCCTGCGGGCATGCTCGTAATCTTGTTCTTGTTGGTGGACCAGTTTAGCAGCGTAGACCATGAGAACTGGCCAATCCGGAGCCACTCAACTGTGGCTTGCAGGTCTGTTCCGATGTTGGTCATGTTAACTGCGTTTGCCTGCTGGTAGGTGAACCCGAGTGACGGAGAGACCTGAATGGCCGTTATCGCACCCGTGGTCTTATCGCTGTACTCGGTGGCGCTGAGGGTGACCCTGTTGTCGAGCAATGTCAAATCGAAACCGCCTTCCAGCTCGGAAGTTCTCTCCGGACCTATGCCGGCATTACCCTGAACGTTGCTGTAAGTCGCACCGCCGCCCCAATACTGGGGATTCACGCCTTCGCCCCAACCGTTGTACCAGGTTGGGTTGGCAAGGATGTATGTCGCCGATGTGTACACAGGCGGCTGAACTGCAGCCTCACCATAGGCAGCTCTCAATTTTCCAAAATTGAGTATCTTGTTCCCTTCAAACGCCGGAAGCTTCGTGAATTGCCAGGCCACGCTTGCAGCCGGATAGAAATAAAGTCCTGCACTGTTCGGCCCATACGTCGAAGAGCTCTCATCTCTGCCGGAGAGAGTTACGAAGAGTTGCTGGTACATCGTCAGATCCACTTCTCCGTAAGCTGCCGCATTCCTCTCGATCCAGTTGGTCTGATTCGGAGGAAGGACGCTTGCTCCATTAGACAGGTAGTAGGGAGGAGCAGTGAACAGGAATGTCTGAACGATCTGCGCCATGTAGTTGTACTCCTGATGGTCGAGATGGAAACCGACGAGCAGCGAGCCGCTGAAATCGGAACTGAATTCATGGCGCGCCCGGCCTTGCAGGTCTGTGTTTATCTGATACTGAGAAAACAGGTTATCGCTGTATTGACCGCCTGGTGTGGTCCAATCGTATAGACCATACACGCTTGTGTTCCTGTCACCGAGGTAGTCAACACCCGCTCGATAAGTGAAGTCCAGCCAGCTGAGAGGGTCGTAAGCCATTTCCACGCCGCCTATCACACGAGTATCGGCAAAGGAGGTTGGATTCTGGTATATGGTGTAGAATGGATTGTCATAAATGCCGTTGACAGCAGGATTACCATTGCCGTTTCTGAACCCACGTTGCGAATTAGGAGTGACAACCCCGTCAGACGAGGTAAACGTAACCAGGTATGGTAAATTGTTGAAATCTGGTGGCGTCCGATAGGAACCAAGCATCAATCCCGCGAGGTTTGATCCCTGCTGCGTACGGTCAGTAACGGCACTTACATAATTAGCGTTCACACGAAGTGTCAACACATCACTGAATACGCGGCTTACGTTTGCGTTGATCGAAGTCCTGTTGAAATTCGAGTTCGCTTTCACTATTCCGATCTGACCAAGATGGTCGACATCCAGATAGAAGTTACCCGATGCATCGCCTCCGCTGAGAGTGGCTCCATATTCGGGGAATATAGGACTCTGAAAAACATCTGTCGCCTGGTTGTACACGACTTTGGATGTTTTTCCGCCGGCAGGATTAGCGGGAGTGCCGCTCGAAATGGTTCCATCGGCATTCACCGTGTTAGGTGCACCGGACCTCTGAGAGATCCTGTCTCCCCAACTCAATCGGTTATTCCAGGTATACAACCCGTTCTGTCCCTGGCCAAAGTCTGTCTGCAAGGGCTCGGCTCTCAGCAGGGCATCCGATTCGGTGCTCTCACGAATAGAGATGTTAATTTTCTTACCTGGAGTGAACGAACCGGATTTCGTGGTTATGACGATTACGCCGTTAGCTCCTCTTGAGCCCCACAGAGCCGCCGCCGTCGGACCTGAATAGACTTCAACGGATTGTACATCTTGTGGATTGATCTCATCAAGAGTTGAATAGGCAGACGGACCGCCATTGGTCAAGCTGTTATTTACGGCGACCTGGTTGTACACCGGACCGCTCCAGATCGGCTCCCCATTAACCACTATCAAGGGCTGATTATCCCCCTGAAGCGAACGTGCGCCGCGAAGTACCATCCTTGTCGCTCCGCCCGGATCCCCGTTGCTGGAAATAGTCGTCAAACCTGGAGCCTGGCCGGCCAAAGCAGATGAAATGTCGCTCGCTCCGGACATGGTCAGTGTTTGTCCTGAAACAGAAGAAACCGACGTTCCCATTTGCGCGCGGGATTTTTCAGTACCGATAGCCGTCACGACGACAGGATTGGTCGTATACCCAACCGGGACAAGCGCAAAATCCTCATTCAGAGTTTGTCCTTCTTTTACCTCGACGGTGCGCGTCAGAGGCTGATAACCGATGAATCTGGCCGTCAACCTATATGTCGCCGCCGGCACGCTCATGACATTATAGTCGCCGTTTACGTCGGCAGCTGCTCCAAGCGCGGTGCCTTCGACGACGACCGTGGCCCCAGGCAAAATCAGCTTCGTCTGCTGGTCGATAATTTTCCCTTTAATCGTGCCGGTCTGTGCCATCATCTTACCGGCACCAAAAGAGAGGAAACATGTGAGGAGAAATGAAGCAAAAAGTAGATGTTTCATTTAAATGCCTCCTTGCGATTTGTGATTTGTGTTCTCCTTCTCTTCATAGTACCTCCTTGAGTATCGAATTAGTTGAATGGTGAAAGAGAATAAAATTGAAATTCCTTCTTTACCCACACGTTGCCTTTGGGACAAGGCTCCCCCTCTTCCTCCCGCATTGGAGCAGAAGGAATCAATACGCGAGGGGACAACTCACCTCTGTATTTGTCACCAACGAATTGTGAATGAGAAATTGCAGCTGGAACTCCGCATCCCTGACCTGCCCGCAATCTGTCTCCTAATTGTAGCCACAGTTTTTCCTCGCACGACCAAGGAGCTACGCCAACAAAAAGAGAAGAGAGTCCCCCTCAGGGTCCTCCCTGAAAACTCACGCGGTTACACCGCATCTAGGATTGTTCTTGCTCAGCACGACTGATAAGAATTTCGCTGAAATATAACCTGCATCATTTGTTTTGTCAAGTAAGGGGGGAGTATTTTTTAGGGAGGAGTTTAGCAGAAATAGCAGAGAGACTCGAAGAAAATAAATTCGCATGGGCCGGAAGCCGGACCCCTCAAGAGAGGCCCCGGCTCCAACACCATTGACAATGATTCAGAGTTTCGCGGTCTTGACTTCGAAGACGCCCTCAATCTTGGAAATTTGTTTCAACACAGATTCAGGGATCGCACTGTCCACGCTCATCACGGTTATCGCCTTCTCGCCGGGCCCGGATCGCCCGAGAGACATGCCTGCAATGTTGACCTTCGCAGACGCCAGCACACTACCGACTGCTGCCAGCATACCGGGCCGGTCGGTGTTTGAGTAGAATATCATGTGACCATCGGGCACTATCTCGAAGTGGAATTTATCCATTCCGACTATCCTCATATCGGTCTCACCGAATACCGTGCCCGAAATGGACCTTGTCTCTTTGTCGGTTTGCATCGTAATGCTGATCAACTGTGAATAATGTTCGCCATCCTGTTCCTTCTTCTCGCTTACTGCGATTCCCATTTCTTTCGCCAAAAATGACGCATTGACGAAATTCACCGGAGCATACATCATCTTATCGAGGAGCCCCTTCAGAACCGCCGTGGAAAGCAGTTCCGAAGATTTCTGAAGTGTGGCGCCACGGTACGAAGCGGTAATCGATTTCACTTTCCCGTTGAGAAGCTGGGCCTGGAGTGAACCGATCTTCTCGGCAAGCACAAGGTACGCACGAAGCTCGTTACTGACTGCCGTCTGGTAATCGGTGATGTTGACGGCTCCCGCGATTCCCCTTCCCTTGAAGAAATCGACGATCTGCTCGCCGATCTGCTTCGCGACCTTCTCCTGGGCCTCTTCTGTCGAAGCGCCAAGATGCGAAGTCGCGATGACTTTCGGATGCTTTAGGAGCGGATTCCCGACGGGCGGTTCCTTCACAAACACATCAAGCGCGGCTCCTGCGACCTGTCCGCTCTCGAGCGCCTTCAGAAGGGCCTCTTCATCGATAATACCTCCCCTCGCGCAATTGATAACACGTACACCGCGCTTGCACAGGGGAAAAGTCTTCTCACCAAGCACACCCCTTGTCTCCTCTGTCAGCGGTGTGTGTACCGTGATGAAATCGGAACGCTTGAAAACGTCTTCGAGTGCGACGGTTTCAAGCCCGATCTTGGAGGCTGTCTCGCTGGCGAGCAGCGGATCGTAACCTATCACATTCATACCAAACGCCTTTGCCCGATCGGCGACTTCCCTTCCGACTTTACCAAGTCCGATGACTCCGAGCGTCTTGCCGAAGAGTTCCGTGCCGGTGTACTTCTTCCTGTCCCACTTATCGTTCTGCAGACTCTGAAACGATTGCGGAACGTTTCTGGCAAGAGAGAGCATAAGCGCCATTGTGTGTTCCGCCGTCGAAATCGTGTTCCCGCCAGGCGTGTTCATTACGACAATACCTTTTCGGGTCGCCGCACCGACATCGATATTATCCACTCCCGCTCCCGCGCGGCCGATGACTTTCATCTGATTGGCTTCGGCGATGATGTCTGATGTGACCTTCGTTCCACTTCTGACTATCAATGCATCGTAACCGCCGATAATCTTTTTTATCTCGTCCGCTGGCAGTCCGGGCTTCGAGTCGACCTGTATTCCATCTTTTTGCAGGATGTCGGTGCAAACCTGCTCGATGGGATCGGTTACGAGTACCCTCATTTCACCACCTCCGCTTTCGGCTGTTTGCCTGCGGCAGGCGCACCGGCGCTTTGTCCGGCATACTTCGCAAATGTCTTCTGAACGGCGGTCACTCCGGCGCCGGGTTCAAATTTGAAATTCAAATCCTGCAGGGTCCACTCGAGAGCCGCGACGACACCTACGATATCCACCTCGTCATAATATCCGAGGTGGGACACCCTGAATATCTTCCCCTTCAGGTGGTCCTGTCCGCCCGCGGCAGTGATCCCGTATTTCTGCTTCAGGATCTTATTGAACTTCGAGTACTCGACTCCTTCAGGCACGTTGACAGCAGTCACTGCATGAGATGCGGGCGATCCGAAGAGTTTTAAACCGATTGCCTGGCATCCGCTCCTCACTGCCTCCGAAAGAATCTTGTGTTTCAGCCACACGTTCTCAACGGTTTCCTCTTTTATCATCCTCAGAGCTTTCTCGAGCCCGATAATGAGAGTGATGGCGGGAGTGAAAGGAGTATCGTTGTCGGCGTGGGACTTCAAAGCCTTCTTGAAGCTGAAATAGAATTTCGGGAGCTTCGAGGTTTCTATCATCTTCTTCGCTCGCTCGCTAACAGCGGCAAATGCAAGCCCGGGGGGGACCATCAGTCCCTTCTGCGAGCCGGTTATGATAAGATCGAGTCCCCAGTCGTCGAAACGCATTTCGTGCGCGCCGACCGACGTAATTCCATCCACTACCACGGCGATATCGTACTTCGCATGCACCGCGGCCGCAATTTCCTTTATGTTTGTAAACACGCCTGTCGAAGTCTCGCTGTGCGTTATGAACACCGCCTTCACAGTCGGATTCTTTTGTATCGCATCGAGAATCATTTCCGGCGAGGGGGCGGTTCCCCATTCGATCTTTATCTCAATCGGTTCGACGCCGTATGCCTTCATGATTTGTCCCCAGCGCTCGCCGAATTTTCCCAGGTTCACAAATACTGCCTTGTCACCCGGCGACAATAGATTCACAACACTGGCCTCCATCGCTCCTGTTCCTGAGCTCGTCAGCGTCAAAACCTCGTTCTTCGTCTGAAAAAGGTATTTGAGATTCTGGTTTACACTCGTGAGGATTTCTACGAATTCCGGATTTCTGTGATGAATTATAGGCTCTGCCATCGTGAGCATCACGCTTTCTGGAATCGGCGTGGGCCCAGGCGTAAATAATCTCTTCTTCATTTTGAATCTGCTCCAATTGTTCTGTTAATAATAGAAAATAGAAATTAGGATGCTTCTATTCAATCTGAATAACCATCCAATAGTTCAGCTCCAAGCCTCAGTAAGTTTCCCAAACCCAATCCCGGAACCACGAAGATCTTGACGCGGTAACTGCCCGAAATCCCTGCTATGTTTGCCGCGTAATGGATCGCCTTCTCTAAACCACCAAACTCATCTATAAGGCCGAGATGCTTTGCTTGATCTCCGGTGTACACCTTTCCCTGCGCCAGCTCGTCGACGCGGTTCATGCTGAGTTTTCGCCCTTCGGAAACTTTCTCTTTGAAATCCGTGTAAGTCTGGTTCAGAAATTCGTCGACGTACTTCATATCCTTTTCATCCCATTTATGGAAAGGATTGAGCACACCCGAAGCATCCCGGCTCTTGTATTGCTCGACGTTCCCTCCGAGGTCCTTCTTTATGAAATCGGTGAGCACCGGAAATGCTATGAGTACCCCTATGCTCCCCGTGAGAGTTGCCGGTTCGGCAAAAATCTTCTTCGCCCCAACCGCCACGTAGTACCCTCCGCTCGCCGCCACATTTCCGAATGAAGCTACCACGGGCTTCTTCGCCATCGCTTCCTTTATCGCATTGTATATCTCGTCGGAAGCAAGCGCCGACCCGCCACCGCTGTTCACCCGGAGAACGATCGCTTTGATGTTTTTGTCCTCGACTGCTTCTTTGATTTGGCTGATCACAGTCTCCGAACCCGTCAGACGATCCCCGCCCAGGAACGGGATTGGAAATGGCGAAGGAGGTGAACTCTTCCCTGTCATTATCGTTCCGTAGACACCGATGACCGCGACCTCCGGCCTCTTTCCCCAGCGTGTCTTCCAACTGTGAATTTGTTCCGGGTTCACGGTCGCAATGTCGCCCGAATTTCCAAGAACTTCCTTCCCAACGTCCTTCTTGAATTGGTCGAAGTACGCCACGCCGTCGATCAGGTGAAGTCTCGCGGCAGTTGTCGACGATATCAATCCGGCAAGATCCGATTTTAGACCATCGTCAAGCGTCATGGCCCTGTTCGCTTCTATCTGCTTAACCATCTGAGCGTAGACGTTATCGACCAGGCCCTGAATCAACTTCGCTTGGTCGGGCGTCGCCGAATCGGTGTATGAAGTGTGAAACGTAGACTTATATTTACCGGCGGTCTTCGCGTTCCACGCGATATGTAGTTTGTCAAAGAGCCCCTTCAGCCGTACCAGGTCGAAATCGATTCCGTAATTTGCTATGAACGATGCCGGCGGCATGTAAATCTTGTCCGCAGCGCTGGCCAGGTAGAGTTCGTTAACCCCACTGTCGTCGGCGAGGTAAGCGAAGACTTTTTTCCCTTTGGAGCGCACGTACTCGACCGCGTCGGCGAGTTCCTGGGTTTCGCCCGACAGCGCGAAGAAAGTTTCGCTCGTAGAATACGGATAGATCTTCAGTATCAGCGCCTTTATCGACGGATCATTACCGCACTTTCTTATCTCGTCGATGTAATCGAGCAAATCTTTCGGAGACTTTCCAAAGAAGAATGCCGGCTCTTTCCCATCATGTATCGGTCCACGGATGACAATCTCGGCGATGCGTTTATCGTGGATAATTGTCGGGAGGTCCTGCGTGGTCAGCTCCAGTCTTCCGTAAGTTGCCGTGTAGATTCCCGACTGGTAGCTCGATGCTCCCTCCGCATGGATGTGATTACCGAAGTTGAAGCTTATTCCAAACGACACGGGGTTAGTCCAGAGATAGGGCGGCACCAGTGTGACCGGTCCGGCGGATGGAGCAGGAGGGACATAACCTGAAGAGCCGTACCCTGAAGGATCGAATATCCCGTAGACCTTAAAGCCAGGAAGCAGCTCAAGCGCGACCCCGGCTTTGTATCGCGCTTCGTGGTGATTGGTCAGGATGAAATCGCCGTTAAACGTCAGGGACTCATCGCCAAAGGGACGAATGCTGACTCCTAAGTCGGTTAGTTTTTCTATTTGATGTACACCGAACGGAACGTCGGTGAAGTTATGATACGATGCGCCAAAGCTCAGGTATCTGTCCGGGCGCCACAGCAGCCCAACCGACGGGAACCATCTGGCACCGGAACTCGAAATTTCCATATATGACAGAGATGCACCTATCGCCGCCCCCGCATTTCCCACTCCAAATCCGATAGAATACTGATTGAGGTTTTCTACATTGGTCGAAGCATTTCTGTAACCGATCGCGAGCTTTCCTCTCTGGGCAAAGAGTCCAAAGTCATGAAACTTCTCCGACGGGTCGAGCTCTGAATTGTTTGGGAAAAAATAATAACCGTCAAGCACTCCCCCCCTGTCGCGCAAGCCAAGATACGCCGGGTTGTAGAGAAATGCCTGTGTTTCATCGGTCCCCGCGGTGAAAAGATACTCCTGGTTCTGCGGATTGGTTAGTAAGTCCTGTCCAAAGGACTTAGACGGCGCAAACAGACCCGATGCCACGAGAATAATAGCAACGAAAGTCTTCTTCATATTCCTCCCGACTCACGTACAATATATCAGTTTACCGGTTCTTTTCAAGCATCCATCGAATTTCCATTTCACAATCCGCTGAACGTTCGCCTTCAGCACTGTGACTGGTTCAGTGGCTTGACATGAAAGTGCGTCCGATTTAATATTCGTCAAATAAGGGAGGCTGTAAAAAATGAAGGGCAAACTCATTTCAGCATCTGTACTATCTCTTTTTCTCGTTTCATGCCAATCGAGCACTGGAACGAACCCGGAGACCGTACCAACCAATTCAACCTCAGTTATGGAACTGACGGGATGGACCGTTCATATCGACACGTCATATTTCGATGCTTCCACGACACAGCTCGTGGCTAAAGGAGGCCTGATAAATACGGCCAGCACCGATCTCGCCACACCGTGCCGGATGGAGGGGCTGTTCTACTCGGACTGCTTTTGTGCGACAAAATTGGGGCCAGCAGTGACAACTGTTAGCCCATTGAGGTCGGGGGAAGAAGCTCAATGGACCCTGCGTTTGTCTTCGACCGACAAAGATCTGAGTCAGTATCCTGGGTTCATCGTGGACGATTTCCGGGTGACGGCAAAAAGCAACCAGAAGTAAAGAGACAAACGTCATTCCTCGAGCGAAGCCAGGTCTGGCGAATAGCCTGACCTGCGCTTCAACTCTCGATCGACCCCTGTGATTTCGTAAGGAGCGCACGGGGGGACGCTCTCTATCGTGTGCGGCAGGGCACCCGATACAGCATATCGTATCAAACGGGGAAACATCGGGAGAAGAGGGCTTTCAAGTTCTCCTTGACTTTGTGCGGGGTAGCGGGTTACTTTTTTAATTATTATGCCAAAACAACCCCTTGAATTCGAGAAGCCGATCTTCGAGCTGGAACAGAAGATTGCTGAGATGCGCAAGCTCTCGGATGAATCCGCCGGACCTTACGGACTTGATATTGCGGATGAGATCGCCAAACTTGAGTCGCGCGTCAATGAGTTACGAACAAATGTTTATTCCAATCTTACCAGGTGGCAGCGGGTCCAGCTCGCCCGCCATCCCGAGAGGCCTTATACGTTGGATTATATCAACCTGATGATGACTGATTTCGTCGAGTTGCACGGTGACAGGCATTTCGGAGACGACCACGCCGTGGTCGGCGGCTTCGGAAAGCTCGACGGAAAGACGGTCATGGTCATTGGGCAGCAGAAGGGCCGCGATACCAAGTCCAACATCTTCCGCAACTTCGGGATGCCGAATCCGGAAGGCTATCGTAAGGCTTTAAGGTTGATGAAGCTCGCAGAGAAATTCCGAAAGCCGGTGATCACACTTATTGACACGCCGGGCGCGTATCCAGGAATCGAAGCCGAGGAACGCGGCCAGGCCGAGGCTATCGCGAGGAACCTTTTCGAGATGGCACAGCTTACCGTACCGATCATCGTAACGATAATCGGAGAAGGGGCGTCCGGCGGTGCACTCGGTCTCGGAGTCGGCGACAGGATTCTAATGATGGAGAACGCATGGTATTCGGTTATCGCACCGGAATCGTGCTCCTCAATTCTCTGGAGAAGCTGGGATTACAAGGAACTGGCTGCCGAGGCACTCAAGCTGACCGCCGTCGACCTCCTAAAGGAGAAGATCATCGACCGGATAATACCGGAGCCGCTCGGAGGCGCTCACAGGGATCCGGCGACGACAGCGCAAAACTTGAAAGAGATCATATTGGAAGAACTGGCCGTGCTCGGCAGAGTCAAACCGGACAAGCTCGTGGAGAAACGCATAGCGAAGTTCGGGGCGATGGGTTCCTTCTCCGGAAAGTAAAGAAACAATTCGCCAACGATGTATTCCCTCACGACAAGCATAAGAGTCCGCTACGCCGAGACCGACCAGATGCACGGTGTATATAACGGCCGGTACTTTGATTACTTTGAAGTTGGCCGGGCGGAGCTGATGAGATCGCTGGGTCTTTCGTACAGACAATTCGAGGAAGCCGGGTTCCTGCTCCCGCTGATTGAAGCATATGCCAGGTACCTAAAGCAGGTCAACTACGACGATGTAATAGAAGTGGTCGCCATGCTGAAGGAAGCCCCGATGGCAAGGCTGAGGATCGACTACGAGATACTCCGTGGTTCCGACAGGATGACTGAAGGATATACCATCCACAGTTTTATCGATGCGAAGTCAGGCAGACCTGTCCGTGCGCCAAAAATGTTCTTGGATCTGCTTGATGGAAAAGTGTAAAGAAAATCTAAAATTCCGAATTATGAATTACGAATTGCTGCCATAGGAGGAACGAATGCTTAAGAAGGAATTGCTCGACATACTCTGCTGCCCCAAGCCCGAATGCCGCGGCGATCTCGAATACAGCGAGGAGAAGAACACACTCACCTGCAGGAAATGCGGCCACGTCTACCGCGTCGAGAACGACATACCGATTATGCTGGTGGAAGACAATCCGGAGGGAGGGGCGAAGAGGGAATAATGGAACAACGGAATAGTGGAGAATTGGAGTAACGGAATAAGAATCTGTGTGTGCTGAAGAAGGGGGCTTCTATGGAGTATACTAACAGGTGGAATATCAACAGAGGATACATGAGACTCGAAGTATGGAGGGAAGCGCTGGACTTATTCGCCTCTGTTCAATCATCGCTCTACCGAAGCGAGAAGTTGGATTTCAAGCTGAGAGGACAGCTGCTCGATTCGGCCCAATCCATCGGTGCGAATATTGCCGAGGGATACTGCAGAAAGTCCATCAACGAATACCGACAATTCCTGAACGTCGCACTTGGATCGGCAGGTGAAACACTGACTCGAATGATAGGTCTCGATAGAACCTGGTACATCAGCCACGAAGACTTCGAGGAACTCGACCGATCTCACTATTCCGTTGAAAACAAGCTCATAGCTCTCATTAAATCTCTTCAGGCAAAAAGAAAGACCGGCAAGTGGGACGACGAGTTTAAGGATCCGACAGGCGAATACGAACCTTGAAACCATTCGGCCATTCTCAGTCTCTTCCAGTATTCCCACTGGGGTCCTACGGACATTATTCCAAGATTCCCCTCACCCGCATCTTGGAACAATGAGTAACCCTCGATGCTCGATAAGATAAAGACCCTCGGAGCAGATACAGCCGTTTACGGCGTCAGCGCGATCGTCGGGCGGTTTCTTAATTTCCTCCTGGTCCCGTTCTACACGAACGTGCTCGCCACCTCGCAGTACGGTGTCGTCGCGACGGTCTATTCATACATTGCCTTCATGAACATCCTGTATTTGTACGGGATGGAGTCGGCGTATTTCAAATATGCTTCGACGAAGGAGATCGGAAACGAGAAGGAGATTTTTTCGACCCCTTTCATATCGGTTCTCATCACTTCCCTTCTCCTGTCCGGATTCATATTCCTGGAAAGCGTCAGGCTTGCACCGCTAGTCGAGGTGCCCTTGCAATTCGCCGATACGATTAAGTACTCGGCCCTTATAATGTTCTTCGACTCGATAGGCGTGATACCCTTCGCGGTCCTGAGACTCGAGAGGAAAGTCAAGACCTTTGCCGCGATCAAAGTCATAAACATAGTCATCAACGTCGCCGCCAACGTCATTCTCCTCCTTGTATTTCACATGGGAGTCGAAGGAATTTTCATAAGCGGCGTCATCGCATCAGCGGCGTCGGTAATACTTCTATTGCCCACCATCTTCAAGAAGCTCGGCTTTCATTTCAGGAAAGACCTGTACAAGTCGCTGCTCAAATTCGGACTTCCCTACGTTCCGGCAGGCTTGGCCGCGATGATGGTTCAGGTCATCGACCGCCCCATACTCCTTGCATTGACCAACGAGAGCACGGTCGGCATATATCAGGCAAACTACAGGCTCGGCATCTTCATGATGCTTGTCGTTTCGATGTTCGATTACGCATGGCGGCCATTCTTCCTTACCCACGCCTCAGACAAGAACGCGAAGGAAATGTACTCAAAGATCCTGACGTATTTCGTCCTTTTCGGGTCCATCATCGTTTTACTCGTGTCGCTTTACGTGGACGACATCGTCAAGATCAGGGTATTCCACAGGTTCATAATAAACCCCGCGTACTGGTCCGGGCTTGGGATCGTGCCAGTCGTCCTCATAGGATACCTGTTCAACGGGATGTATGTCAATTTCATGGCGGGCATATACATAGAAAAGAAGACATCGCACCTTCCATACATCACCGGCATCGGCGCGGCGGTTAACGTTGTCGCCAACCTCCTGATGATACCCAAATATGGCATGCTCGGTGCCGCATGGGCGACACTCTTCGCATATGCCGCTATGGCTCTGGTGCTATACTTTGTTTCGCACAGGTTCTACCCGGTTCACTACGAGTACGCCAGGCTTTTGAAGATCTGGCTCGCACTCGTCGTGGTCGTTCTCGCGCATGCATTCAGGCACGTTCTCTTCCCCGGACTCGGCGAGCAGCTGTTCAAGTTCGCCGCGTTACTGTCGTTCTTCATCATGCTGTTCCTGTCCAGGTTTGCGACCAGGGAAGAGCTTAACTTCGTGCGAAGAAGAGTGACCCCCTAACTGATCACCAGGCTCAGCTCGTAGAATGACTGGCTGACACTCTTGCTGTAATTGACCCTGCTGTAATCGTATTCCAAATCGATATGGTCCACTATATACGTGAAGAGTCCCGCTTGTGCCGGGTTGCTGCTCAATGCCATGGCATTGTCGGATGGCACCGAGGCAGACACGCCTCCCATCCCGATCGCGCCTACAGAAAATGGCAAATCTCCGACAGATTGAGCGGAAGCCTGTGAAACCCAGATGAGAACTGGAACGAAGATAGCTCCCAACGATATTGCTTTCATAACGTCTGCCTTTCCATTGGTCCGCCGCAAAAATACTTTAGCTTTCAATACCTTGTCAGTGGAGCTGAATTCGTCCCTCCTTTTTGTTTCTTAGTACCGGTACCTTGAGTGCGCGGCAGCTAATAATGTTACGCGATGTATAGTTCTGCGAGTTGATGAAGTCAATGCCTATCAGAATGGAAAATCTTCTCCTCCCGCAGCAGGCACAGCAGGCTTCTTTACCTTATCAACCTCCGGCTTCTTCGCCTTAAGATGAACCGAATTTGATACCACCGTAATCGCCTTCTTCGGAGTAACGGGACACGCGTGCTCGCATGCTCCGCAGCCTATGCACAATTCATTGTCGATCTCAGGAAGGAGCAATCCGTTCTCGTACGGCACAGTATGCACCGCCTTCGTCGGACAATGTTCCGAGCAGGCTGCGCAGTCCTTCTTCTTCGACACGACTACGCAGTCGTCCTTATTGAAAGTCGACTTCCCTATCTGTACCAGCTTCTTTGTCTGCATGTCAAGCGGCGTAATCGCCCCCGTCGGGCAGACTTCTCCGCAGATGACGCAGTCGTAGTTACAGTAGTTGACCGAGTAATCCATCTTCGGCTGGAACATGCCTGCCAGTCCGTACTCCATGAAGCTCGGCCTGAGCACGCCGGTCGGACAAGATGTGACGCAAAGATGGCAAGCGGTGCAAACGCTCGTGAAGTGCCTGATGCCGAGCGAGCCCGGCGGAGTAATCGGTTTTGTCCCGCCCGAAAGCACGCTTCCCCCCTGTACGAGCCCCGGAGCAACAAGGAGGGTCGCCGCCGGAACAGTCACGTTCCTGAAGAAATCCCTTCTTCCTTGACTGAATTCCACTCTAACGGGCTGTGCAGCTGGCAGAGTCCTTCTCTCGTACTGTATCGCTTCTTCCGGGCATGAGCGAAGACAATTGAAGCACCCGACGCACGCGCTGAAATCTATCTCTTTCGACTTGCTGTCGATGCACTGTGCCTTGCACACTTTGTCGCAGGCCCCGCAGTCGTTGCAGGCGCCTTTATTGATCGCCAGCTTGAACAGCGAGACTCGGGTTAGCAGGCTGAGGATCGCACCCGCCGGGCAGAAGGTGTTGCAGAAGAGCCTCCCTTCAGTCATGCTCATGTAGCCGATCGTCGCAAAAAAGAGAAGTCCCAGCGACAATGCCCCGACACCTTCGAGATGAAGCGGGACATTGTACAGGAAGTAAATCCCGAAGCGTGCGAGGAGATCGGAGGCAGCGTTGTTGGACAGCACAATCGCCGGCAGCGCGAAGGTGTTAACGATCCTGCCGAAGCTGCTGAACGGCTCGAGAAGATCGCCTATCAGCATGCTGCTCCCGAGAAGCAGCAATAACGCTGACAGCGCAAGAACCGAGTAGTGCAGCCATTGGGGAGCCTTCGAGTACTTGAACCGCTTGCGGCGGTTGAGTTTCCGCGCGATGCGAATCATGAGGTCCTGGAGAATTCCCAGCGGACAAATAGTCGAGCAGTAGACCCGGCCAAGCGTCAGAGTCATCAAAACGACGAACATTACGCCGATCGCGCTGACCGTTCCGCCGACCATACTGACTTTCAGAAGTGAGGGAATTAATTGAAAAGATGTCAGCGTCCTCGCGATGCTTAGCGGCACAAGGTGCCAGGCATCGAGAAAGAGAAGTGTGAAGGCCCCGAAGAAAACAAGCGCGGCGACTACTCTCACCTGCTTTATCTTTTTCCAGAATTGTCTTGTCAATTTGTTAGGCTCGTTTAAACCGTTAAAATGGTCTGCTCGGTCGATGGCTCTTCGGTTGAAGTTACGCAAAATGGGAAAACCCGTCATTGCGAGGACTCTGAGCAAAGCGGAGAGGACGAAACAATCTCCTCAATGAAGCCACAAAACGGGGACTCGCGATGACTAGTACTTTTAGAGCAGTCTCAAATACGATTCTCCATGAGAAACCTATTTATCTGTTTCCCCGTCATCAGATTGTAATTCTTTTGATCCTGAGGTTCTCCAGGTCTGCCCGGCCAATCTTCATCTCCGCAGCAGTCTTCAGGTAGCGCACGGAGAAGGGATCGATCCCGAACAGCTTCGCGCCTGCCACATCTATCGCAACTATATCTGTCGAAATCACCTGCGACTTCATCTCTACGAGATCGCCGACCGATATGCCGCGCGGCCCGTTCTGCTTCATTACATAGTAAGCGTCCAGAATATTCAGCGTCGGCTTCCTGTATGTCGCGAAGTCGGCAATGCACTGGTCGAGGTCCGTCCTGTGCCAGTACTCGCGGTCCCATACATTGCCCATCAGGTTCTTCATGGCCATAGTCAGCTTCGGACCGCTGTGGTTTTTCAGGACCGGGACATTGATGAAGACGTCGGCGTCGAGTATGACCTCGTGTTCCTGGGTGGACGTCAGCGATTTCCCATGAGGGACTTCCACATCATGATAGTAGCTTGCGGAAGCGCCCGGGACGACTCTTGCGCCCGTTTCGCTCGCGGCCTTCTGGATCCCGCTGTTAGAATAGCACCGCTGCCACTGGTCACAGGTATGATCGACCACGCTCACCTGTTTCGCGCCCGCCTCGAAGCAGTGCTCGATTATCCTGGCGACAAGTTGCGGATTGGTATTTCCCGCTCTCTCGGGCGATACGTCCCAGCCGATGTTCGGCTTGACGACGACCTTGTCGCCCTTCTTCACGAAAGACTTCATACCGCCGAGAGCCTTGATGCCGGCGTCGAACATGGCGCCGGGCTCGCCGCCGCGGATCGCGACGAGGTCATAAGGCAAGGGATTATCTGCAAACGCGCCGAACACGCTCCCGGTCTTCATGAACGCGCCGAAAGCTATCGACGCACCGAGTGTTTGTTTTACGAATGTACGTCTGTCCACTAACAGCCTCCCTTATTTTGCATACCGGTTTAGAATATTCGATTAGGCCGCAATATTCAAGCTCTTTTCTTTTGTCGTTTCAGTAGTTGTGGAAACCATTTGTTTAAAAGAGCGGATAAAAAAAGTCCCGCCAAATCGACGGGACATTTCACATACTTCTATTTTGCGGGGAATTACTTCAACATCAACATCTTCAAGACTTTGGAATATGTCGGAGATGTAAGTCGATAGAAGCAGAACACAACCATGTCCCTGATCCTCACTTTTGGTCTGCGATTGGAGATCGACTTCAATGTTTCACACTCAGATTCGGTTCTCCCGTTTAATTTCCCTCAGCGCGTGCATATAATATCTGGGCCTGTCGAGGGCCAGAAATATTCCCCACGTTAGGGTAAGTTAGGGCCATAATAATTCCCCAGGTGTGGGGCCATAAGTATTCCCCACCCCCAGGGCCATAAATATTCCCCACCCTGTAACTTTAACAATTTCGATAGCGACGCCATTTTGTCCCGGACAAAAGAAAGGACGGAAGTGGCGTACAAGAGGATTTGCATAATGGATATTCGAGAGATTATCCGGCGTTACAGGGCCGGTCAAACAATCAGGTCTATCGCAAGTACGATGGGGTACGACAGAAAGACCGTGAGGAAGTATATAAACCAATTACGGGCAAAAGGAATATTGGATAGCGAGACGATGATCGAGAATAAAGAGCTTGCCGATATGCTTAGCGAAGATGCGACGCAGCACGGACGACCGTCAGAGAAACAGAGCCT
>JAJZVO010000071.1 GCA_021845665.1 Bacteroidota bacterium
CCGACACCGTTCCTCGGCGAAATTCTCCTAACCCCGATATCTCTCTTAAAATCTCCTCCCGTTTCCCCAGCAAGCTTTCGATGGTATTTCCCATAGATCTCCTCTCTTCTGGTTGCCTATAAGCATCCAGAATATGCCCAGAACCATCGAAAAATGCAAGACCACTCACAAATTTGTCGCAGACCCACGCTTGCCTGTAGACTCATGGGTCTCACTTCTTACAAAAATTGCGGAGCGACCTCAACCTAAACGCAGGATATTACATTCTGGTTGGAAGATGAGAAGGAAAACAATCCAGAAGAATAAAGCCATCTTAGATCGTCGCATTGCACTCCTCCTTAGCACGTACTGTAGAATTCATAGAGAACTGTGCACGACCTTCTTTTAACTCTTATTCGTTTACCGATTTCGGCTCCTTTGATTCTGGCGCCTGCATCGGACCGCATCAATACCCTGACTTGTTGAAAGCCAAACGGGAACTTCCATTTGAAGTCATGCTATGCTCTCCGAAACCACACAAAAAAATCCGCCCGGGCTTTCGGGCGGATTGTGGAGAGATATTGAGACCTCGTTCTTCGATCTCTTCTATCTTGCAACTCCCTTTTCGAGCAACAACGTGCCGGGGTTCTGTTCTTGAGACGGCTCATTCACCTTGGTAAGCTCTATCTTGCCGGACTCGGGAATGTCGACAGCTATGACATCGCCAGGGGCGAAATCACCTGCCAGAACCTTTTGCGCGAGCGGGTTAGCCAAGTATTTCTGAATCGTCCGTTTGAGAGGCCGCGCACCGTATATCGGATCGTAACCGGCATCGGCCAGGAACATCTTCGCGCGGTCGCTTGCTTCCAGTCTTATGTTGTTGTTTTCCTTTATCCTGGAGATAATTCTGTCAAGCTGCAGCTCGACAATCTTTCGTATATCGGCCCTGGCGAGCGGCTTGAAGACGATTATCTCATCGAGCCTGTTAAGGAACTCCGGCTTGATCGTCTGCTTGAGCAGCGTGAAGAGCTCGCTCCTCAGGCTCTCCATCATTTCCGACCTGTCGCGCTCGCTCGTCGTCTCTATCTTCTGCTGGACAAGCTGCGAGCCGAGGTTGGAGGTCATGATGATGATTGTGTTCTTGAAGTTGACCATCCTTCCCTTGCTGTCTGTCAGCCTGCCGTCGTCCAACACCTGCAGGAGGACATTGAAGATTTCAGGATGCGCCTTCTCGATCTCGTCAAGAAGCACAACCGAATACGGCTTTCGCCGCACCGCCTCAGTCAACTGTCCGCCTTCCTCGTAGCCGACGTATCCCGGAGGTGCTCCGGTCAGTCTCGAGACCGAGAACTTTTCGGTGTACTCTGACATATCTATTCGCACCATCGCGTCCTCGTCGTCGAAGAGCGTCTCGGCGAGCGCACGTGCGAGCTCGGTCTTGCCTACTCCCGTCGAGCCTATGAATATGAACGATCCGATCGGGCGTTTCTCGTCCTGCATGCCTGCCCGGGCACGCCGTACCGCGTTCGCGACTGCAGACACCGCCTCTTCCTGGTCTACCATCCTCTCGTGAATCTTCTCTTCAAGGTGAAGGAGCTTCGACCTCTCGCTCTCGAGCATCCGGGATACCGGTATGCCGGTCCATCTCGAAACTATCTCGGCGATGTCTTCGGACTCGACCTCCTCCTTCAACATCTTACTGTTCTTCTGTGCTTCGGCCAGGCGCTGGGTGGACTCTTTGAGCTTTTTCTCGATTGCCGTGATCCTGCCGTACCTTATCTCGGCGACTTTTCCGAGATCGCCCTGGCGCTCAGCTTTGTCAGCCTCTACTTTCAGATGCTCTATGTCTTCCTTCGACTTCTGGATCGTCTGTATCAGATCCTTCTCGATTTGCCAGTGAGTTCGCAGCTGCGCGCTTTGCTCACGAAGATTGGCGAGTTCCTGCTCTATCACATTGAGTCTCTTGAATGACTCCTCGTCCTTTTCTCGCCTGATGGCCTCTTTCTCGATCTCAAGCTGCTTGATTTTCCTCTCGACCTCGTCGAGATCCTCAGGGAGTGAATCCATCTCGATGCGAAGCTTGGATGCCGCTTCGTCGATAAGGTCGATCGCCTTGTCGGGAAGGAAGCGTTCGGTTATGTACCGGTTGCTCAACTGCGCCGCCGCCACAATCGCGCCGTCCGTTATCCTGACGCCGTGATGCACTTCGTAGCGTTCCTTAAGGCCCCGGAGTATCGAGATTGTGTCTTCGACGCTCGGCTCGTCTATTAATATAGGCTGGAACCTCCGCTCGAGTGCAGGGTCTTTCTCTATGTAATTTCTGTATTCCTTGATTGTCGTCGCACCGATTGCACGAAGCTCACCTCTCGCGAGCGCCGGTTTGAGCATATTCGATGCGTCCACCGATCCCTGCGCCGCTCCAGCGCCAACCAGCGTATGCAGCTCATCCATGAAAAGTATTATTTCACCTTCGGACTCGACGACTTCCTTGATAATCGATTTCAGCCTGTCTTCGAACTGGCCTCGGTATGAAGTGCCTGCAACAAGGCTTCCCATGTCAAGCTCGACAATCCTCTTCGACTTCAGCCCATCCGGTACGTCGCCGCTCGCTATTCTCCGGGCAATACCTTCGACGACGGCAGTCTTGCCGACGCCCGGATCACCTATAAGGACGGGGTTGTTCTTCGTGCGCCTTTCGAGAACCTGGAGGACTCTCCTGATTTCGTCGTCACGGCCGATAACGGGGTCGAGCTTTCCCTTGCGGGCAAGATCCGTTAAGTCTCTGCCGAACTTTTGCAACGAACGATATTTCTCTTCCGGGTTCTGGTCAATTACCCTCTGGGTGCCTCTGATTTCCTGAAGGGCTTTCAAGACGATTTCGCGCGTTACACCCTGCGAGCTAAGTATCTTGAAGGGATCTCCACCGCGGTCGCTCAGCAAGCCTAAGAAGAGGTGTTCCGTGCTGACGAATTCGTCCTTCATCTCGGACGCTTCTTTCTCTGCCGTGTCTATCACTTTGGCCAAAGGCTGAGACAGGTACTGGTTTCCGACTCCTCCTCCTGAAATCTTCGGAAATCTCCGGAGCGATTCATCAGCTTTCTGTCTTAGGTACTCCATGTTTGCACCGGCCTTTTTCAGAACTAGCGCCGGTAATCCTTCGTCATCCTTCAGAAGAGCTACAAGCAGATGGTCCGGCTCGATCGCCTGCTGTGCATTGTCTGATGCCACAGCTTGGGCCTGCTGCAACGCTTCCTGCGATTTAATTGTCAGTTTATCTAAGTTCATTTTCTCCTCTACTCACCGAGACGCGTTGGAATACCACCGGTGTTTCCCTTTTCACTCCGGCGTCTCTGGAAAAGGAGCCGCCCTTTTGTCAGGGCGGTCTCCTTCTTACTTCATTACTTCTTGTCCTTATCGTCGATTATTTCATAGTCTGCGTTCTCAGCCGTCTGGGCTTTCGGTTCAGCCTGGCCCTCTTGCGGTCCTTGTTGTTGACCCGGACCTGTACCGGGCTGTTGCTGACCCGCCTGAGCTTGCTGCTGGTACATGTATGTGGCAGCCTCCCCCCAGACTTTGTTGAGGGCTTCTATTTCAACCTTGAGCTGTGTTATCGAAGCTGTCTTCGCAGAAGCTTCAAGCTTCTGTATAGCATCCTCCAATGACTTCTTCTTGTCCGCCGGAATTTTGTCTCCGAAATCCTGCAGCTGTTTCTTGCTCTGGAAAACGAGGTTATCCGCCTGATTCCTGGTCTCTACTTCCTCTCGCTTCGATTTATCATCTGCGGCGTGCTCCTCAGCTGCTTTCTTCATGTGCTCGATCTCTTCCCGGCTGAGTCCGCTTGACGAGGTAATCCTAATGCTTTGCTCTTTACCGGTTGCCTTATCTTTCGCGGCGACATGGAGGAGCCCGTTCGCGTCGATGTCGAACGCTACTTCGATCTGTGGGACTCCGCGCGGAGCGGGAGGAAGCCCGTCAAGTATGAAGCGCCCGAGGGTCCTGTTGTCCATAGCCATAGGTCGTTCGCCCTGAAGGACGTGGATCTCGACTGAGGTTTGGCTATCAGCCGCCGTCGAGAACACTTCGCTCTTTCTCGTCGGTATAGTCGTGTTCGCGGGAATGAGCGGGGTCATCACTCCTCCGAGTGTCTCGATACCGAGCGAAAGCGGCGTCACATCGAGCAGTAGCACGTCCTTTATGTCGCCGGTGAGAACCGCGCCCTGTATGCTCGCTCCAACTGCGACCACTTCATCAGGGTTGACACCCCTGTGGGGCTCGCGGTTGAAGTATGTCTTCACGATCTCCTGGACCTTCGGCATCCGAGTCATGCCCCCGACGAGAATGACTTCGTCAATTTCCGACGGGGTAAGCTTCGCATCCTCGAGAGCCTTCTTTACTGGAATTACCGTGCGCTGAACCAAGTCGTCTACAAGCTGCTCGAGCTTCGCCCGCGTCAGTGTGAGGTTGAGGTGCTTCGGTCCGTCTTGCGTGGCGGTTATGAACGGAAGATTGACCTCCGTCTGCAGCTGAGATGAAAGTTCCATCTTAGCCTTCTCGGCTGCTTCTTTCAGTCTTTGGAGCGCCATCGGATCTTTCCTGAGATCTATGTGCTCCTGCTTCTGGAATTCGTCAGCTATGAAGTCCATTATCTTCATGTCGAAGTCATCGCCGCCGAGGTGCGTATCGCCGTTGGTGGACTTAACTTCAAACACGCCTTCGCCCAATTCAAGAATCGATATATCGAACGTCCCACCGCCGAGGTCGTATACCGCCACCTTCAGGTTCTTGTTCTTCTTGTCGAGTCCGTATGATAGAGCGGCCGCGGTCGGCTCGTTGATTATGCGGCGAACATTCAATCCGGCAATCTCGCCTGCTTCCTTGGTTGCCTGGCGCTGCGCATCGTTGAAGTATGCGGGCACCGTAATGACGGCTTCTGTTATCTTCTCACCGAGAAAATCCTCGGCAGTCTGCTTCATCTTCTGAAGCACCATCGCGCTTATCTCCGGCGGAGAATATACGCGGCCGCCCACCTCGACCCGTGCCGAATTGTTCTGACCCGCGACCACCTTATACGGTACGCGAGACATTTCCTCGGTCACTTCGTTGTAGAAACGTCCCATAAACCTCTTGATGGAGAATATCGTATTCTGCGGATTAGTTATCGCCTGCCGTTTTGCCGGCGCGCCAACAAGCCATTCTCCCGTTTTCGACTGGGCAACGACCGAAGGAGTTGTTCTTGCTCCCTCAGAGTTCGCGATCACAGTGGGAGTGTTGCCTTCCATCACCGCGACGCACGAATTCGTCGTACCAAGGTCAATTCCAATTATTTTTGCCATCTCAAATCTCTCCTTTGCTTGGATATTTTTGATTCTTTGATATTACATCCTGCAATGGTTATGCCGACGAAGAATCGACGATTCTGAGACGTTTTGAAACCACCCTTAATGCAAACTCCTTGAGATTTTGCCAGTTACTAACGGGTTAATGCCAATGTGGCAAATCGTGGCAATTTGTCATTTTATTGAATCTTAGCCTCTGTGATTTTATATTTTTTCAAATTCAATGCGCGTATTTCTTTTTGTTCCCTGTTTCGTCGACCAGGTTTTTCCGAACGTCGCCGCCAGCTCTATGAAGGTCATTCAGCACCTTGGATGTGAAGTCGTCTTCCCGGAGCACCAGACATGCTGCGGTCAACCTGCGTACAATTCCGGCTATCGAGACGAGGCCCGCCTTATGGCGATGCATGAGGTTAGTGCGCTCCTTACCATCAAGCCCTCCCCCGCTCCTGCAACTAAGTACGACTTCGATTTTAAACACGACTACATCGTCGGCCCATCAGGCTCTTGTGTGGCAATGATAAGAAATTTCTATCCTGAACTCCTCGCAGACGATCCGCGGTTTGAACAAGTTTCGCAGGACATGGCGAAACGGACTTTAGAGTTTTCGGAGTTCATAACAAAGGTGATCGGCGTAGACAAGTTCAGCGGAAAACTGGATGCAACGGTTTCATTTCACGATTCCTGTCATGCGCTTCGCGAGCTCGGCGTTAAGGACGGACCGAGAGAGATACTGAAACGAATCAATGGCTTGCGCATCATCGAGCTTCCATACAACGAAGTCTGCTGCGGATTCGGAGGAACGTTCGCCGTGAAGTTCCCGGAAATCTCGACGGCGATGGGAGACGAGAAGCTTAAAACTTTCTATGAGACAGGCGCTGATATTCTTGTATCCGGCGACTCGAGCTGCCTTATGCATCTTGAAGGACGCGCGCGTCGGATGGGATCGACGAAACGCTTCATGCATATCGCCGAGATCATGTTTCAAAGCATCGACGGGAAGCTAACTGAATGACGGAACTGAAATCCAGAAATTTCAAGCGACTCTATAAGAAAGAGATTGCCGATCAAAAGCTCCGGGAGAATTTAAGGAAGGCAACAATTCAGGCTTCAGGTAAGCGAAACGATTCTTTTTCGGAGGTCGATTTCGTTTTCCTGAGAGATGAAGCAAAGAAAATTAAGCAGGAATCCATTTCACATTTGAACGATCTCCTTTCGCAATTCGAAGACAATGCTCACGAGAACGGTTGCACGGTATTTTACGCTGAATCCCCCGAGAAAGCGAACGCGTATATACTCGATGTCGCCCGGAAACATGAGATTAAGAAGATTGTGAAATCCAAATCGATGGTGACGGAAGAGATTCAGCTCGTGCCTTTCCTTGAAAAGTACGGTATTGAAACCGTCGAGACCGATCTCGGCGAATACATAATCCAGCTCGCAGGTGAAACACCATCGCACATTACAGCACCGGCGATTCATAAGTCGAGAACCGAAATCGCACGCCTCCTTCATGAGAAAATCGGAATTGAGCAGAACGATGACCCGGCTTTCCTTACAGGTGAAGCAAGAAGAGTTTTAAGGGAGAAATTTCTCTCCGCAGAAATGGGAATCTCCGGTGCAAATTTCCTTATCGCCGAAAATGGAGCTGTGGTAGTCGTTGAAAACGAAGGCAACGCCCGTCTTTCCACTTCGGCTGTGAAGGTACACGTCATCGTGACGGGCATTGAAAAAGTAATCCCGAAATTTTCCGATCTGAGGATTTTCATGCGACTCCTGGGCCGCAGCGCAACGGGACAGAAGCTTACAAGTTATGTGTCGCTCATACGTGGACCCCGCAAGGAGAAGGAAAAGGATGGTCCCGAAGAGGTACATATCGTCCTCGTAGACAACGGCAGAAGCCGCCTGCTCGGGACCGACCACCAGGAAGTTCTTCACTGCATTCGGTGCGGCGCCTGCCTAAACGTCTGCCCGGTTTACCGTAGCATCGGTGGACACGCTTATGGGTCGGTCTATCCCGGGCCGATCGGCTCGCTGGTTACCCCGCTGTTTTTTGGACCGGAGAATGCACCGGACCTGCCATTCGCCTCTTCGTTATGCGGCAGCTGCACAGAAGTCTGCCCCGTCGGCATAGGGATTCACCATCAACTTCTTTCCATGAGGCAAGAAATAAAACCCGGGTCCAAGCACGGATTGGAAAGTTTCGTATTTAGAAATTTCAGGAAGACAATGCTCCGACCGGGCCGGTACAAACTCTTGACCAGACTTGCGCGTGTATTTTCATCGACTTCGATCGTCCGGAAAATCCTCAAAGGATGGACAGGCTATCGCGACCTCCCGCAATTGCCCTCCAGATCCTTCAGAGAAATCTACAAATCCGAAGGAGGAAAAGGGTGACCGACGACCGTGAAAAAATACTCGCCGCGATCAGGCGCAGCCTGCGCGGGACCGATAAGTTTGACGCGGCGAGGAACCCTGCCTCGCCACTGACATCGATGCCTCAAGGAGATTTCGAGTCGCAGTTCGGGAAATTCAAGGCTGAGCTTGAGTCTCTCGGCGGGCTTGCCGAAGCCCTGAACTCCGACGCCGATGCCTCGGAATTTATCGCTGAGCACACCGGACCAGCATCATCGATTTTCATTTATAACGAGATCGCTAACCTCCACAGGTCGCTTGTGGAATCGCTCAGCGAGTCAAGACACGTGAGATTCGGACTCGAATTCCCTGTCGGGTATGACAAGCGGGATGCCGCGGCCTTCGATGCCGCCGTGACCGGCTGCGCGGCCTGCGTGGCCGAAACCGGGACCGTTGTCATTCGAACCGACATGCGGCTGCCCGCTGCGCTGGCTCCTAAGCTCTTCGTTGTAGTCGACAGTGGCCAGCTGCTGGCATCCCTCGACGAATTCTTTACAGACAGTTTCGGGAACACCGATGCAAGTAACTTGTTCCTGATAACAGGACCGAGTAGAACTGCCGATATAGAAAAGCAGCTCGTGAAAGGTGTCCACGGACCGAAAGAAATTGTTGTGCTTTTCATCAACCAATAGATAGACTCAGGGAGACTGAATCACTTATGCGCAGAAGAACAATACAGGTCAAGACGCTACTTCCTCTCGCCATTGCGATCGTTTTATTCTCTATTGGACCAGCGGAAGCACAGCAGAAGTTCTCCGCGTACGGCGGAATGGGCGTTATCTACTACAGAGCGGACGGACTATCCAATTATCTCAACTACGCAGCCCCGGGAAGTGTACTCCCGAAAAGTTTCACGAGTGCGATAAGATTTTTCGTCGGGGGAGAATACGCCGTCACCCGAGATTGGGCACTGGGCATAGACTACGGCTACATAACCAAGAGCGTGAGCGGAAACAACTCGATCGGCTCCCAGCAGGTGAACATTGCTTATTCCCTCCCTTCGCTGACAGTCAGGAAAATCTTGAGAGAGAAAGGGTTCTCGATCAGGCTGGGAGGCGAGGTAGGTTACCATTTCGGGAGTGTGAGTGTTTCCTCGCCATATTCGAGCCAGACTCTGGATTATTCGGCAGCCGGATTCGGTCTCAAATTGAACGGATCGGTCGACACTCCGCTCGACAAGCGTCTCTACGCCAGAATAGGATTCAATGGCGATGCGGAATTCATCGGCGATCTTAAGTCGAAGGACGGTTCAACGCTCACTTATCTTGATTACAATTCCGGTAAGTTCGTTCCTGTTAACATGGATCTTGTCGGGGTTGGAATTTCGTTCGGGATTGTTTATTACTTCTAAAATTAGGGCAAACAAAATCAGGAGGCTGAATGGGCACATCATTAGAGAGTACTGTGCTCGGAGTAATCCAGGGGCTGACGGAATTTCTACCGATAAGCAGCACGGCGCATCTCGTAATCATACCGAGGATCTTCGGTTGGCACACCGTGCTCCTCAACAGTCTTACTTTCGACGTGGCTCTGCATCTTGGAACGCTTATTGCGGTCATATCTTATTTTTTCAGGGATACGGTCGAGCTTATCGCAGGCTTCTTCCAGGGGATTCACAAACGGAACTTTAGTTCGGATCGGAAGTCACGGTTGTCGCTGCTGGTACTCATCGGGACGTTACCCGCCGGCTTCCTCGGAATACTCCTTGAGAAGTGGGTCGAAACGAAATTCCGGACCCCGGGTGTCCTTGCAGGGTCGCTCATAGTGGTGGGCGTCGTGATGTGGTACGCCGAACGAACCGCCAGTCGGATCAAGAAGAATGATTCTTTGAGCACGTGGGACGCTTTCATGATAGGTTTCGCTCAGGCACTCGCACTCGTTCCGGGAACATCAAGATCCGGAATAACCATCTCAACCGGACTCTTTCTCGGATATGATCGTGAAGAAGCCGCCCGCTTCTCTTTCTTGCTTTCCATACCGGTCATCGCGGGTGCGGCAATACTCAAGCTGAGAGTGTTCGTACACGGAATCCCAGCAAACGATATCGCACCCCTCCTCATCGGGACATTCTTCTCAGCACTTTTCGGATTCCTCGCAATCAAGTACTTCATGAGATATCTCCAGAGACACACGATGAACCTCTTCGTATGGTACAGGTTTATCTTTGCCGGAGTAATCATTATCTTCTTTTATATTAGGTGAGGAAAAATGAAACGACTAGTTTTCGCACTCGCGGCCGCGCTTACTTTCGCGGGGTGCAGCATGAAAGGTCATAACGTGGTACTCGAAACAAACTATGGAAACATTGAAATCAAGCTCTTCGACGACGCTGCACCGGTGACGTGCGAGAATTTCAGGAAACTGGTCTCGGAAGGCTTCTATGACAGCCTGCAGTTCCACCGTGTCGTACCTGGATTCGTCATTCAGGGAGGCGATCCGAACACCCGCACTGCTAACAAGGCAACATGGGGCATGGGTGGACCTGGCTACACGCTTCCGGCGGAAATTCAAGAGCCGGATCTCCGCGGCTCGGTCGCCATGGCGCGCCAGCCCGATCAGGTTAACCCCGAGAAAAGGTCGAACGGGAGCCAGTTCTACATTTGCCTCCGCGACCTGCCGCAACTTGACGGACAATACACCGTTTTCGGGAAAGTGGTGAAAGGAATGGACGTCGTCGACAGCATCGCACAAGTGCCTCACGATGAAAGGGACATTCCGCTGAAACCCGTATATATTCTGAAGGCCTACGTCGAATAATGAGCGATTTTGGGAAGTTCGCTGCTTCAGTCAAAAACGGGAAATTCTCGAAAATATATTTCATCCACGGAAACGAGGAATATTTTCTCTCTCGCTCGGTCGACCTTCTTCTCGAAAATCTGGTACCATCAGATCAGCGGTCGTTCAATCTCGATCTCTTCGACGGAGCCGAGAGTAATTCCGAAGCAATCCTTTCGTCAATTCTCAGCTTCCCGTTCGTAGGCGATCGGAGGCTGACTGTCGTGAGACGATTCGATAAGATGGACAAAAAACAGAGGATCGATGTCGCGGATCACCTCGGCGACGTCCCCGACTCAAACGTCGTATGCCTGCTTGCCGGCGATGTCAAAACCACCGACGAAACATTCAGAAGAATTTCCGGCAGTGCTGAAGTGGTTACTTTCAATCACTTGAAAGGACCGGAGCTTTCGGAATTCCTGAAAGATACTGCCCGCTCTCTCGGCAAGGAGCTTGGTCCCGGAGCGGCGGACCTTCTCGTGGATATGATCGGCGATTCGGTAGGAGATGCAATTTCGGAACTGGAGAAACTATCGCTCTACGTTGGAGACAGCAAGGTGATCGAGATCGAAGATGTAACCACTGCCGTCGGAAAGTCCAGAGCATTCAATATTTTCGAGCTCCAGCGCGCAATAGGCGAGAGGAAAGCTGCACGTGCTCAGGAGATTGCCTACAAAATGCTGGCAAATGGCGAAAAGCCTGTGTATATAAACTTCATGCTCGCCCGATACTTTCTCAATCTGCTCGAGGTAAAACACGACTTGGGGAAGCATATGAACCCGAAAGATATATCTGCCGCGGTTTTCGGGAGATGGAACCCTTTTATCTCTGAATATTTAGCTGCCGCAAATGCTTACTCAGGCCCAGAACTTAAGAAGGCCGTCGCGGTTCTCCTTGACATAGACTCGAAGCTGAAGTCGGGTGGATACGAAGACTCCCAAGCTGTTGTAGTGATGGTTTCCGAAATTCTCGGCGATGGAGCGGGAAGCCCTACCTGATCGATTCCTGTTTTCCAGCAATCACTGCGAGCGTAAGACGGCTGATACATACCAGTTTTCCCTCTCCATCCTCGATCCGGATTTCCCAGACATGGGACCTCTTCCCGATATGAAGAGGAGTCGCTTTCCCGTAAACGTACCCGCCTCTGACACTTCTAACGTGGTTGGCATTGATCTCCATTCCGACGCAATATTCGTTCTCGGGATCTATCGCGAGCACCCCCGCAATGCTTCCCAGAGTCTCCGCGAGCGCAGCCGATGCTCCACCGTGTAATATTCCGTATGTCTGAACTGTCCGCGAATCTACCGGCATCCGTCCCTTCAAATAATCTTCTCCAACCTCGGTAATCTCAATGCCGATACGTTCCGCCATAGTATTTAAGCCGAGCTTGTTCAGCTCCTCAGATGTCACCTTTCTGAATAGTCCCATTGTATGCCTAATTGTCCCTGCTGGTTGATTTTAGATGCAAACGAGTCAGCGTTCTATCCACGATTTCAAACCCAACGAAAAGTCGGGCGCCGAAATGGTCCAACCATTGTCGTATGACATCGCACTGAGCCGTCGTGTTTTCTTGGCTCGCCGGGGAGGGACGATCCCTTTTACGACCTGCCAGCTGCTGTCGCTCATGATCGTATCATCTCCGATGACAGCATAGATGTTACACCCGGCTAATCCATTACTGTCATAATTCTCAGCCTGAATTTCAATTGTGTTCGAACCTCTCTTAAGTAGCTTCGAGATATCGAAAAGCCTAACACGCATGAACTCGACGTTCCATGTGAGGCTTCGCCGGGCTTCAACACCCCCGGCGAATCTTCCGTTCACATACATCTTGCAGCAAGTATCTCCTATGAGCTGTACTATTGCGGTCGCGGGTTTTCGCGGCAGATCGATTGTCTTCATGAATGTCGCGGAGTCGACCCTCATGCCTCCCGTTATGTGCGGACGGCTATTCGGGTAGGATATAAATTTCGACTCGAGTGTCTGATTATATTCGCCATTTCCCCTCAGCATCTGCCTCGTACCGGACATCAGTTGAGCCGACTGCTCTTCGAATCGACTCTCGATAAGGTGAAGCATGGGCCGGCGATTTGTGCGAAGATACGTTCTGACATAGTCCTTCCTGATCTGTGCGAGTTGACTGAGGAGCCTCCTCTCGATCTTCTGGATTTCATCATCTCTCCGGTCCCTGGAAAGAGACGAATCGCGCACCACTTCACGCATTCGCCTGATACCTTTTACCCTATCGGCCCAATACGCATTCATCCTTGCAACAAGCTGATAAACACCCAGCAAGTCCCGGTTCGCTCCGACCAGGGCGCCGGCTTCCGCCGCAAGGGCATGCACCACCGGCATAGTGGCACTTATGCTTTCCACACGCAGCGCAGCATCCTGCGCCGGGACATGCAGGAATGGAGCCCGCCAGAATTCGTTCCATGCAATCTGGTTGTTGACCGAGCTTAACAATTCGTGCGCAATCCTCGGAACGAAAGACTCTGTCTTGAAAAAATGGCGGAAGAAAACCGCCTCGAAGCGTGCCGGGTCGGTGCCGTCCGGATTCCAGGCGCACTCCGCTCCCCAGGCATATCCGGGATAATTCAGCTCACGCAGCGCTGCACCACCGTTATCGTTCCAGGTCGACACTATCACCCCAAGTGCGCCGGCATGGTAGCTCTGTCGCGTGAAGTTCTGGATGTTCGAGAAACTGTTGTGAAAATTCGGGAAAGGACCACTGAAGTTCCAAACAGCCGGGCACGCGATGAAGTTGAAGCCTGCGTCTTTAAATACTTTAATACTCGGGTAATCGAAGGCAGATCTGTAATGCCAGTCGATTATGATGATGTCCTTTGGAATCACCTCCAGGATTTTGGGATTCTGAAGGAGAATGTCTCCGTATATCATGACATTCTTGCCGTGTGATTTCAGGACATCGTACAACTTGAGGTAGAATCGAGCGTGTGCCTCGGCAATGCCCGACGATTCCACGAGCTTCTTACTGCCTCCCAATCCGACGTCAAAACTTTCGTCAGCCGTCATATTGAAATACGGACTTGAGAACGCTGCCGCGATTTCGGTGAGGAGAGTTTTCATGAAATCAGAGGCTGAATCGTCTGAGATGTTCAGAGATGCCGAACCCGGGAACTCTGCGTACTTCTCGAATTCTGGCCTTTGAAGGACATCCTCCATGTGACCCAAAGTCTCAAAGGCAGGTATGATTTGCACGTGGTACTTCTCAGCATAGGCATCTAATCCGGCCACCTCCTCTGCAGTCAGTGGGTCTCTTCCCTTGCTGAAACCAGGGTACGACTTGAACGCGAATTGGTTCTCAATGTACGGCATATAAACGTTCATCTTGTGCATGGCCAGGAATCGAATAATCTTCCTGAAATTAGCCATAGTGGAAATCTGGCCGCGGCTAATGTCGTCACTGATGCCGCGAATCGTCATCGACGGATACTCAGCGATGCCAATCTCGGGCAAGATGTACCCCCTTCCATCGCCTTCAACAAGCTGAAGAAGTGTGGCAATCGCGTAGAAGACTCCTGCCTTCCTTTTTGCAAGGACGTCGACCCTTCGACTTCTCACAAGGAGCACATATCCTTCGTCGGTGTGCAAGGTAGTCTCCACCGCAGCCGACGGAATATCAGAATCGATGAAAGAGTCACTGCCGACCAGCCCGGCATGTATGGTAAGACCGCCGGTTCCAGGGACCTCTCCTTCGACAAGGGACTTACCGAAGAATCTCTTCAGCTCAGTGATGGCAGCCGGATCTCTGGCCTGAGCCGGGAAGTCTATGGAGAGAGTCACGAAGCGGAAAGCCGCTCTTCCCTTCTTTGAATATTTGGGTGATGGGACTATGCTGATTTCAGTCATCGATAGCGAGCTTGAGAGAAAGACCATTGAGAAGGCCGCAGGTAAAATGTGTACCAGCAAGCGAGCCCATAGCCCGGCCTTTTATGTGCCGTATTTTATCGTGATATCTGATGCTGATCCACCGGAGGCCAAAAGAATCGGATATGCAGACATGGCTCATTTCAAACCCAATACTTCTCTTGCTATGACGATTCGCTGAATCTCGGACGTGCCTTCGTAAATTTCCGTGATCTTCGCGTCCCGCAGATATCTTTCCACCGGAAAGTCCTTCAAATACCCGTAGCCGCCATGTATCTGTATCGCCTCAAGAGCACAATCAACGGCGGCTTTTGACGCGAATAGTTTTGCCATAGCGGCTTCCTTAGTGAATTTTTCACCACGATCCTTCTTAATGGCCGCGTTAAGGGTGAGAAGGTGGGCCGCCTCGATGTTCGTATGCATTTCGGCAAGCTTGAATTGAATCGCCTGGAATTCGCGTAGGTACTGATCGAAAGCTTTACGCTCCTTCACATATTTCAAAGATGCGTCGAGGGCTGCCCTCGCGATGCCAATCGCCTGGGAGGCTATGCCGATCCTTCCACCGTCAAGCGTCATCATTGCAAACTTGAAACCAAACCCCTCCTCTTTGATGATATTATCAGCCGGAACCCTGCAGTCCTGAAACGTTATTTGTGCAGTGTCGGAGCTTCGGATGCCGAGCTTGTGTTCTTTTTTGGAGACCATCACACCGGGAAAAGACTTTTCAACTATGAATGCACTTACGCCTTTTGCTCCCCTGGACTTGTCGGTCGTTGCCATCACAAGCAAAATATCGGCGTTGGCCCCATTCGTGATGAAATTCTTCGTACCGTTTAGAACGTAATGGCCGCTGTCCCGGACTGCCGTTGTCCGCTGGTTGACTGCGTCGCTTCCAGCCTCCGGTTCGGAAAGACAGAAGGCGCCGAGCTTCTTACCGGAAGCGAGCGGCTTAAGATACTTCTCTTTCTGCTCATCATTGCCGAACCTCTCAAGACCCCAGCAGACCAGAGAATTGTTGACGCTCATTATCACTCCGGCTGAGGCATCGGCTCGGCTTATCTCTTCGAGAGCCAGCACGTAACTTACGGTATCCATACCAGCACCTCCCGAATCCTCCGGGACCATCATACCCATGAAACCAAGTTCCGCCATTTTCCTGATTTGTTCGAAGGGGAACTGTTCCTTTTCATCACGCTCCGCCGCTCCTGCAGCAAGTTCTTTGTCCGCAAACTCGCGCGCAGCATCCCTGATCATTGCCTGTTCTTCGGTGAACTCGAAGTCTACCATTTCACACTCCTGTTTTGAGGTTGTGAATGCCGCAAAAGGTGCTACGAATTTTTTGGTTCGTAGGTGTAGAATCCTTTTCCGGTTTTCCTGCCAAGATAACCCGCCGCTACCATCTTTTTGAGAAGTGGGCAGGGCCTGTATTTAGTGTCGCCTGTTCCGTAAAAGAGCACATTCATTATGTCGAGACAGACATCGAGCCCGATGAGGTCGGCCAGTGCGAGCGGTCCCATGGGATGGTTCATCCCGAGCTTCATGACCGTATCGATTGCCTCTGCCGTAGCGACTCCTTCCATCAAGCAGAAGATTGCCTCGTTTATCATCGGCATGAGTATGCGGTTTGAAACAAAACCAGGGAAGTCTTGCACCTCAACTGGCACCTTGTCAAGCTTGTAAGACAGATTACGTACCGCCTCAAATGTCTCGTTGGAGGTGGCAAGCCCCCGAACGATCTCGATGAGCTTCATTACCGGTACGGGGTTAAAGAAATGCATCCCGATAATCTTGTCAGGTTTCGGTGTGGCAGCTGCCAGGTCCGTAATCGATATCGAGGATGTGTTGCTCGCGAGAATGGTTCCAGGTTTGCATATATCACTAAGAGTGTGGAATACGTCCTTCTTGACCTTCACGTTTTCTGTAGCCGCCTCGATTACGAAGTCGGCATCCCGGACTCCTCCTTCCAGAGATGTCGACTGGGCTATCCTCGCAAGCGCTTCGTTCTTCTGATCCTCCGTAAGGAAGCCTTTGCTCACCTGCCGGTCCATGTTGTGCCTGATATACCCCATGCCTTTCTCTACCGCGTCGCGTCTGACATCTATTAGAATCACGCTGAACTTCGAGAGCGCGAGCACATGGGCAATTCCATTCCCCATGGTTCCCGCACCGATTACTGCTACGTTGTTAATTTCCATCATTCACCTTTCAATTATTACTCCTGCCGCTTCACCGCCGCCAATGCATATCGCTGCTATTCCTCTATGGGCATTTCGCCTCTGCAAAGCATAGATGAGCGTAGTGAGGATACGTGCGCCGCTTGCGCCTATCGGGTGACCTAATGCGACGGCACCGCCATGCACGTCGACTCGATCCATATCGAGGCCGAGCATTTTGGTTACCGCCAGTGAGACAACCGAAAAGGCTTCGTTTATCTCGTAAAGGTCGATGTCTGCATTACTTAAATTCGTCTTCTTGAACAACCGCTCAATAACCTTCGCCGGTGCGGTAGTAAACCACTCAGGGGCCTGAGCCGTGGATGCCTGCGTCACCAGCCGGGCCAGCGGCTTCAAGCTGAGCTCTCTTGCCTTCTCTTCAGACATCAACACCAGCGCCGAAGCACCATCGTTAAGCTTGCTCGCATTTGCCGCCGTAACCGTGCCGTTCTTCTCGAACGCCGGTCTCAACTGCGGCATCTTCTCGAACCTGAATTTCCTCGGCTCTTCATCCTCCGAGACGACCGTAAATGTTCTATCCTTCGCCGGTATCTCTACCGGAACAATTTCATCCTTGAAATACCCCCTGTCCATTGCGTCGAGTGCTCTGCGGTAGCTCATCGCGGCAAATTCGTCCTGCGCTTCCCTTGAAATGTGGCACTCCCTCGAACAAAGCTCTGCCGCACTCCCCATGTGATAATCGTTGTAGACATCCCACAAGCCATCCTTGACCATTGAGTCGACGATTTTACCGTCGCCCATTCTATAACCGGTCCGCGCCTTCTCAAGCAAATAAGGGGCGTTGGACATGCTCTCCATTCCGCCGGCCACGACCACCTCGGCTTCGCCGCCCAGGATAGTCAATGATCCGAGCATCACCGATTTTAGGCCGGAACCGCAGACTTTGTTGATGGTGGTACATGGAACGGTGTTGGGTATGCCCGCAAAGATGGCCGCCTGTCTTGCGGGGGCCTGACCGACCCCCGCGGTCAGGACACATCCCATGAAAACTTCTTCGACCTGGTCGGGTGATAGGCCCGACCTTCTTACGGCTTCTCGGATCGCGAGCGAGCCAAGCTTCGGCGCAGAAAGAGTGCTGAGTGCCCCCTGAAATGAGCCTATCGGAGTGCGACAGGCGCCCGTAATGACTACCTGTCTCATATGGACCTCCTCTTTTAGCTGTTCATTGCCTTGAGAAATTCCTTGTTGCTCTTTGTTCCGCGCATCTTGTCTAGCAGAAAGTCCATCGCATCTACCGGTGAGTAATCGCTCAATATCTTCCTCAAAACCCAGATTCGGTTCAGTTCATCCGGTGACAGAAGCAGCTCTTCGTGCCTCGTACCGCTTCGGTTCACATCTATGGCAGGGAATATTCTCTTGTCCGCTAGTTCACGTGTAAGCACAACTTCCATGTTACCCGTGCCCTTGAACTCTTCGAATATCACCTCGTCCATCCTGCTTCCGGTTTCAATGAGCGCCGTCGCAATTATGGTCAGGCTTCCTCCCTCTTCGATATTCCTCGCCGCTCCGAAGAATCTCTTCGGCTTTATCAGCGCATTGGAATCGATTCCGCCGGAGAGGATCTTACCGCTGTGGGGTACGGTTGCGTTGTATGCCCTCGCCAGGCGGGTAATGCTGTCGAGGAGAATCACAACATCGTTCTTCGCCTCCACAAGTCTCTTGGCTTTCTCAAGCACCATTTCGGCAACCTGGGTGTGCCTCTGGGGCTCCTCGTCAAACGTAGAGCTTACCACCTCGGCGTTTACCGAGCGCTCCATGTCGGTGACTTCCTCGGGCCGTTCGTCTATGAGAAGAACGATCAGCCTCACATCCGGATGATTGCGAGTGATGCTGTTCGCGATCTTCTGAAGGAGTATGGTCTTGCCTGCCTTCGGTGGGGAAACAATCATACCGCGTTGTCCCATGCCGATGGGTGCCAGGAGATCGATGATCCTCATCGAGTACTCGCCCGGTACCGACTCGAGGTGCAGCCTCTGGTTGGGATAGAGCGGGGTGAGATTATCGAACATCACCCGTTCGCGTGTGAACTCCGGATCGCGGAAGTTTACCCGTTCCACTCTCAGCAGGGCGAAGAACTTTTCGCCTTCTTTCGGCGGCCTGATCTGCCCGCTCACCGTGTCTCCTGTCATTAAGCCGAACTTCTTGATCTGCGAGGGAGAGACGTAGATATCGTCTGGAGAAGAGAGATAATTGTACTTAGGAGACCTGAGGAATCCGTACCCGTCACTATGTACATCCAGTACTCCGGCGCTGACCGAAATCCCGGGGGGCTCCGGCGCCGCCTGGGTAGCAGTTTCCGGTACGGGAGCGGACTCCTTCACCATGCTGCTCTGCTTCTCCATAATCTTGAATATGACTTCCTCTTTCCTTAGCCCGCTATAACCGGGAATCTCAAGTTCTCTTGCTAACTTATGCAACTCTGCTACCTTCATTCCCTGCAGCTCCGCAAGATCTACAGTCATTGAAAACTACCTCCTACGAGATTTTATCACTTTTGATATATTGAAAAACTTCCTGGCTTCGGCACAGGACAACCGCAAACGAGACTCGGTGCGTTTAATCTAAATACCCTTCATAAGGTTCGATCCGGGGATTCGATGGATTGGGGTTCAAAAAGAACGGGTCAATAAAACTACAGGCTCTCAAGTTTAATTACCGATTTATCCAGCACCGGCAATACCTCGCCAGCCAAATAATGCGATCCCGTTACCAAGAGAAAACTATCATTGTCGGTTTGGCTTAATGCAGCTCTTAACGCGTCTGTGGAATTGTTGAAAACTTGCGATTCTAATTTAATATCGTTACACAACTTCTTCAAATCATTGGCACCCATCGAGCGGCTTATCTCAAGCTGGGTCAAGATAACACGCGTAAACTTATCCCGCAAGCTATTTAGCATCGTTGTCGCATCTTTGTCCTTCATCACGGCAAATAGGACAATCCCACGCCTGGCTCCAAGAAGCGGCCTAAGGCTCTCAATCGAAGCCCGGATGCCATCGGGATTGTGAGCGACATCCAGGATGATAAGCGGATCGTGCGAGAGTATCTCCAGCCTCCCCCTATGCCCGGTATTTGACTTCACCGATGCAAGCCCTCTACGAACGGCCTCTTGCTGGATTGTAACACCGCCCCGGGCGAGAAGGTGAATCGCAGTCAGAGCGGTCAACGCATTCGAAATTTGGTGACTCCCCCCTAAATCGATTCTCATACCGTCGTATTCCTTCCCAAACACCGCCGCTTTGAAAACTGAAGCTTCGACGCCGACTTCAACCCGTGACAATTTCGCTTCGTCCTCTACAAAAAAGAGTTCCGCTTCCTTTGACGAAGCAACTTCAGAAAAGACATCGCGCAAAACGTCCGAGGACACATTTACCACGGCTGGTCTACCTCGTTTAATGATGCCCGCCTTCTCGTATGCGATCTTATCCAGCGTGTCACCGAGAATATCCATATGATCGAAGCTGATGCCGGTGATGACAGAGACGAGGGGGTCTACGATGTTCGTGGCGTCGAGTCTGCCGCCCAGGCCTGTTTCCACGACGGCGTAATCTACATCCATCTCGGCGAAGTACCTGAACATAATGGCGGTCGTGGCTTCGAAGAAAGTGGCCCGGAGCCGGATGACTTCATCGCGAAAGAAATCTGTAAGCCTTGCAAGGCCGGCGGACGAAATCGGGACACCATTTATCTTGATCCTCTCCGTGAAGCTGACGATATGCGGGGATGTGTATAATCCCACCTTGTACCCCTGTGAGGTAAGAATGCTTGCGATCATGGCACAGGTGCTCCCCTTGCCGTTTGTGCCGGCCACATGTATGACTTTCAAATCCCTGTGGACATCCCCCGAGTATTTCATCAGGGCACCGATATTCTCGAGGTCCATCTTCATGCCAAATTTCTCAAGGCTATATAGGAATTCCACAGCCTCGCCCATCGGCAAATCACCTTTGGTATGGTCGGCTGTCTCGGTCATAAATGTTCCTAGT
>JAJZVO010000072.1 GCA_021845665.1 Bacteroidota bacterium
GGGTGAGGGCCGTCGTGCTCGTGATCGAATCTCCCCAGTGGCTGAACAAATTGGCACGAGTCGCTTTGAAGGAAGAATTCCAGGAAACGATTCCAAACTTTATTGGATTCGGAAATATGGCAACCTCCGACCGCATGACCGGGAAGCACCGCAAGCCTGAAGCCGAGTCGAAGAAGATTATCGGGCCCAATCCGGGTGTCTCTACGTTATTAAAATCTTTCCTGACCGGCGTCTTTGTATACGTGATCTTCAGTGTGTCATCTCGGAGTTTCGCAGTAATGTGAAAGACTGAACGGGGAAGTCGCAGCATTACAAAGTCTGCGGCCCGGTTCCTCTTAGAGCGTGTCTGTTCGTATGCTGAGGCGACTATCTCCTTCGATTTCGAGCGGTGATGGTCTAAGCCTGCGACGAAGTCCGTAGCATCTATCGAGAAGGTGAGAGACGCAAAGAAAGCCCCGTCGCTTGATTTGATGAAAACGAGTCGGTCGTAGTTCACGGCGTATCCCACGCAGACTGTTACGCTGTCTCTCCACCTGCCGGGAAGCGAGATGGAAAATGGTGTCTCGGTACCGTCGACTCCGGCCTTCGGGAACTCCTTACCGGAAAGCTCCGCGGGAGATAGAAGAACACCGAGAGAAGACTTCGCCACCATTGGTCTAAAGTTAATCAGCGACGGCGTTTTAACCAAGACGAAGAGCACCCCCGGGTCTGCGACAAATTTGTGAAACTATCGCCATTCATTAAAATGAACGGCTCAAAAAGTCTCAAAACCCCATTCGGGGTTTCGGGCACCTTCACAGGCGTCCATTTTCAATGGATGCCGATGGTGCGTTATATTTTTGTCGCACACCCAGCACCACACGAGAGCCGGGAAATCAGGTAACAACCAAGTAGTCCCGGATTTACGTTTCATCGTCGCTGCTTATTTGCTATTTTTAGTTGAGTCGCTTGCAGACCGAACAACTGCTAATTATATCGTTCCCTGCTATGTTCCACTTAGTCCGCTATCTGAGGAGAGGTTCAAATGTTGAGGTATGACATTGAGAAGTATCGAGGTCTTTTTCCCGCAATCGGCGCCGGGACTGTTTATCTGAATCACGCTGCAACATCGCCCTTATCCACAAAGGTCGTCGCTGCCGTCGATAACTACTTGCTCGAACGGAGCGAGACTCGTGTCGATAACTTTGGCCATTTAGTCAAGATAAGTAACGAGACAAAGGAGTCCATCGCTAAACTTATCAAGTCTACTCCCGACAGGATAGCCTTCTGCGATAATACGAGCAACGCCCTCAATATCCTTGCCGCCGGACTCGAATGGAGGCAAGGCGACAGAATCATACTCAACGACATCGAGTTCCCGGCAAATGTCTATCCGTTTCTGAACCTTAAGCGCCGAGGTGTCGAGGTGGATTTCGTTAAGAGCCGCGTGGGTAGGGTTCTGCCCGAAGACATCGAGGCCGCGATGACCGATCGCACCAGGCTTCTCTCCATTAGTCATGTCCAGTTTTTGTCCGGGTACAGAGCCGATCTTGAACTGATCGGCAGCCTGTGTGAGAAGCACGGAATTCTATTTTCCGTGGACGCTATTCAATCCGCCGGAGTTGTTCCTGTCGATGTTCAGAAAATGAAAATCGACTTCCTTGCCGCAGGAGGCCAGAAGTGGCTTATGGCTCCCCAGGGAATCGGATTCGCTTTTGTCTCGGAGAGGGTACAATCAATGATTCATCAGGCGTACCTCGGATGGACGAGTATGAAAAATTTCTTCGGAGACCTCACCAGTTACCGCATCGAACCTGACGACACCGCGAGCAGGTATGAAAGCGGTACGCTCAATCAAATAGGTATATTGTCTCTCCACGAGACGCTTTCCACTCTCCTCGAGACCGGTATCGATAAGATCGAAGAACACGTACTTGATCTTGGCGATAGGTTGATGATCGAGTTGGACAAAATCGGAGTGCCGGTTTTCGCCGACGGGCCGCGGGCCGAAAGGGCGGGTATTGTATCTGTGAAAGTTAGCGACCCCGATCGTGCGTTCGCACAACTGTCTCAGTCGAAGGTTGAAGTCGCGTTGAGGCAGGGCTGGATCAGGGTTTCACCGCACTTCTACAATACCGAGAGCGATATCCTCGCTTTTATTAACAACCTGATCCCAAGAACCTAGACAATCGGACAACTATCTGCGCGCTCTTAGTGTTTAAAGAGCGGCGCCAACTTCTGAATTGGCTTGATGTCCAGGGGAAAGACTTAACCACAGAGGCCGTAAAAACAAATCACGAACGACACAAAGAGCGAGAGAAATCCCTCATACCACGGAGTTGAAATCGGATATCGTGACCGGTTCCTGCGTCCAGAAAGGTTCGGCGTATCTTACTCCGGCAAGCCTCCCGTGGTATCTCATCCTTCCGAGCAGGTAGTCCATAAACTCCGGCGTCGATAGCATGGTCTGCGGATCTTTGCTCTTCGGATCGAAGAATTGGGACTTGTGAGCCTTGATCGCCGCCACCTTCGTGTCGAAGTCGTTCGAAATATCGACATAGAGCGTCGGGATGAAGGTCCTGTGCTGCATATAAAAGTATGCGTGCTTCGGCCTGTACGGCGCGAGATTCCCGGTTTTAAGCTTCCTCAGTCCTGCGTAGAACATGGCATCGCTGACAAGCTGATGCGCGTGGACATGGTCCGGGTGGCGCTCCTCGCGGTATGGCGCGAAAACTATTTCCGGCTGGTACTTTCTTATGACGGTCACGACCTTCAGCAGGTTCTTACGGTTGAGCTCTATATTGGAGTCTCCGATACCGAGATTCACTCTCACTTCTGCGCCGAGTACTTTTGCGGCAGCTTTTGCCTCGCCTGCTCTTATTGTGGCGTTTCCTCTCGTCCCCATCTCGCCGCGTGTGAAATCGACCATCCCGAATGGCTTGCCGTTTCTATGTAACATTGACAGCGTGCCACCGGCACTCATCTCGATATCGTCCGGATGGGCTCCGAATGCAAGTGCGTATAACTTCATGACTTTCTAATCCTCAGGATTTTTGATGCAAGTTTGAATAACGATCCGACTTTCCGGAAAATGTTCTTGAAAAATAAGAAATCGGTGGCAGTCTCAAAAAAAGAGAGTAGCGAGGCGTCATATCTGTGCCACCATAATTTCTTTACGCGCGGGGCCCGCTCGACCTCGTAATATTTCGGCGATACCATTTCAAGAAGACCCTCTCTCCCGTGTACCCGGCCTGTGCCGCTTTCTTTTACACCTCCGACGACCCCATCGCTTATGCCGTAATAGCTTATCACATCGTTCACCGTGACGGCGCCCGCGCGTAACTTGCCGGCTATCTCCAAACCGTGCTTTGAGTCTGCGGTCCAGACGCTGGCAGAGAGGCCAAACTTCGAGGCATTGGCAAGCTCAACCGCCTCCCGCTCATTCTTGAATTCCACTATCGGAAGCACCGGACCGAGTGTCTCCTCTTTCATCAGGAGGCAATCCATCGGAACATCTGCCAGGATCGTAGGCTTCACGAAATGACGACCTTCTCCTTCGGTAAATTCGGCGCCCGCGACGACACGAGCGCCCTTCGATGTCGCATCGCTTATGTGTCGTTTGATAATATCGTATTGTGCCTTATGTGTGATCGCACCTATGTCAGTACCGCTTTCCGTGCCCGCCCCCGTGCGCAGCGCTGCTGTCTTCTTCTTGAGCACTTCGATAAATTTATCCGCGATCTTCTGGGTTTAACGACTCGATTAGCACGCACGAATTTACGTCTTAGCTTCTCGGTTTTCAAACAATTGGATCAATTAACTCCGCTTTTGTGTGACACTTTCATCATATTCTCGGTTTACTGTCCAAGACCGCGTATATCCGGCCTTCACGGAAAGAAGAGCCGTTCGCAAGAAATACCCCGCAACCTTCATAAGGCAGGCAAGTGCCCCCTCACGGTCCTTTTGCGGCAGGAAGACGATGCGTGAGCGCTGTACTAAACCGGCTGAAGTCCGGCCTGGATGGACCTCATCCTGGAGAGTCTGTTTCATGTGTTGAGGAGCTTGACGCGCTCGTATTTTACCTGTCATTTTCTCAATCGGAATCTCTAACTAACACGCTACCAACTCAGAGGTTTTGTAATTTTGCCCTCAAACCTATTATATTCAATGCAAAATGAAGAATTGTGGCCATAACCTCTGGTAATTTCCTCAAGTGAACGAAGAACAGAAGAAACCGGTAAAGCGGTACGTTTTTGACGATATTAGTTCCGAATACTATGCGGAGTATGAGGAGCCACAAGTTGCACGCTCCGAGAAAGATATCCCCCGCCAGCCGGTTACGCCCATCCCGCCTGAACCTCAGCGGACTTACACGCCGAAGAAGGATGGTCCGAGGTCGAGCATCATCGACACTTTCTACTTCAAGCCGGAGGAACAGGCCCCCGCTGAGCCAAGGGCAGAATTTCATTCGATCCTCCACAAACTGCTCGAACTTGTTCAGGAAGTTTTGTTCGCGAACACCGCGGTCCTCTTTTGGGTGAATAGAGAAAGGCATATCCTCGCCGTCGCAGACAAAATGACACTGTCGACAGCTTTCACTAAGCAGCTTCGTCTCGCAATCGGGAACGACGTGATCAGCAGGATCGCACTCAGCGGAAAGCCGGAAATAATCTCTGAGATTAATCCCGCCGCAGAGATTGATGTCATCCCTTATTACGACGAGCCGGCGGGAGTGAAGAGCCTTATCGGTGTCCCGATTTTCTTCAGGGATGAAGTAATTGCTGTCCTTGCGGCTGACAGTCTGACCGACGAGGGCTTCGGTAGGGAGACCGTTCCGCTTCTCGGAAATTTCACCCGACTGCTCTCGGCGATCATTCGCGCAGTCACCGACAAGTACGACCTCGCCGTCGTCAAAAGCGCTTTCAATTCGTTGAAGTGGCTCGGGAACGAATTGATGTCGAAAGGCGACGTCAATGCTATTCTGTCGACGATCGCTACAGCGATCTCCGACACGGTAGACGCTGAGTTTGTAAGCCTCGTTTCTCAAAGTGAACTTCACTCGTGGGCAGTTTCAAGAATCGTGAAACGTTCGGGATCCGAATACGTGGAAGAGGGGTGCAAAGTCGGCTTGAGCGACTCGATAGCTGGCCGCGCGTTGCGTGAAAACAGGCCTCTATATATGGAGGACCTTTCGCGTGTTGAGGAACACAGATTCAACCAAAGCGAACCGCTCGGGAAAGGTTCGTTCGTGGCGATGCCGATATCAGGTCTGAATTCATGCTTCGGGGTGATCACCGTTGAGAGCCTGACGCCTGCCAGGTTTTCGTCGCTCGAAGTAGACGGCATGAAGCAACTCGTCAACCTCGGCGCGCTTGCCGCAGAGATAAGTCAGGCGTACCAGCTCCTTGATAAGTTTGTTGTGTTCGACCGGACCACCGGAACACTGAACAAGCGTTTCTTTCTCGAGAGGCTGGATGAAGAGATAGGGCGTGTCACTGACCTCGGGATCAAGAGCGCGCTCGTACTCATGGGTCTGGACAGGGTCGATGAGATTAGAAACAGATTTTCTGTCGAAGGCGTGGACTACATACTCACGGACGTTGCAGAGACCGTTCGAGGATGGCTCAAGCCTTACGACGCTATCGGAAAAGTTTCGGCACATGCCTTCGGTATTATCCTGGAAGGATTTTCTCAGCACGAAGCGCTTGCCTGGGGAGAAAAGTTCCGCAAGAATTTGGCCACAAAGGTTTACGCCATCGGCGCAAGAAACTATATGGCAACAATCAGCGTTGCGGTGCTGAACGTAGGCAGCAAAAACGATTCATCAGAGTTGATTATTACGGCTCAGAAAGTCTTGCAGCGTGCTCATACGAGCGGCGGCAATGTCGTGAAGATTTTATAAAAAAAGGAGAATAGAATGGCTAAAACAACGAGTTTCGCGGAAAAAGCGGCTAAGGCTTTGGCGGGGAAAAGAGGGTCCGAATGCCCGAAATGTGGAGAGACCTTGCAGAACGTCCTCGTGATCGCGGCAGAGAAAAGCGAAAAGTCAAGCTACAAGTACAACCAGCATTTCGTCAAAGTCTGCAAATGCAACGAAAAAGAGGTGTACGCCTGACAGCCATTTCCGCCCCTGAACGAGTTTGGAAAGCACCCCGCCGGAAGTGTATTTGACCCTGCGAGGACTTCAAACAGGTACCTTGTCTCTTAGCAAGCTTTCCTCACGACGGGGAGCCTTAAGGGCGGTAATTTTGTTATCAGTGTTGAACTTATTGGACATTTCGGCTGTCAAATTCTATTGTTCGAGTATGAGAAGAAGAGGACTTTTTGCCAACAAGAGAGGTAATTAAATGATAAAAGTCGGTAAGCAATATCCTTCCCGTGAGAATCAAACGATCGATAAATACCTTCAGGAAATTGGAAAGGTCGATCTGCTCACGCCTGAGGAGGAGATTGAGCTGGCGATCAAGGTAAGAGAAAACGATCAGAAATCTCTTGAGAAATTGATCAAGGCAAACCTGAGATTCGTTGTCAGCGTTGCGAAACAGTACCAGAACCAGGGGCTTTCTCTCGGAGATCTGATCAATGAAGGGAATCTAGGATTAATCAAAGCAGCGAAGCGTTTCGATCCAACAAGGGGTTTCAAGTTTATCTCGTACGCGGTATGGTGGATTCGTCAGTCCATACTGCAGGCTCTTGCCGAACAGTCTAGGATCGTACGCCTTCCTTTAAACCGCGTCGGTGCGCTCAATAAGATAGGAAAAAAGTTCAGCGAACTGGAACAGGAATTCGAACGCGAACCGAGCCCGTCCGAAATCGCAGAACAACTCGACATGAGTCTTTATGAGGTCGATAAGACTCTTCAGATATCCGGCAGGCACCTCTCAGTCGACCAACCCTTTGTGCAGGGCGAGGACAATAAACTGCTCGATGTCATGGCGGACGATAATCAGCTTCCCCCTGACTATACGCTGATGAAGGAATCCTTGAGGACGGAAGTCGAACGTGCATTGAAGTCGTTGACCGACCGGGAAGCGGAAGTAATACGGTTGTACTTCGGAATCGAGCGCGAACATCCTCTGACTCTTGAAGAGATCGGGGAGAAATTCAATCTCACCAGGGAGCGCGTAAGGCAGATTAAGGAAAAAGCCATACGGAGACTGAGACACGCTACAAGAAGCAAAGCCCTCCGCGCATATCTGGGCTGAGTTACTCGGCCGGAATTTCTGAGGCTTTCCCAAGTATAGCCATCCGATGAATCGGACGGGTACCAACAGCGCCTCCCGATAATTCAGTTGGACCCGACCTACCGGGACGTGTTTTGGCAGGCGTGGATTTCATTAGGTGCCGCTGTGGGGATAGCCTCTCCTCTTTTGAAAACGTTTACCACCTTGTTAACTTTTTCTGAAAAAAAGGCCATCTGATTACGAGTAAGCGTTCGTTCCAGGAATTACATGTCCTTATCGTGGAAGATTCATCGGATCTTCGTGAACAGTTCACGAGAGTCCTGGAAGCATCCAAACTCGGTTTTATTATCGAGACCATCCCCAGCTCCGTAGGTCTCAACAGGCGTCTCACCTCAAGGAAATACGATGCTCTCGTCGTCGATTATGATCTTTCGGTCGGTGACCCTGGCGCCATTCTGAAGTCGACAAAAGAAATCGATCCGTTCCTTCCCGCAATAATCGTGTCGAGAGATTTCACCGAGGGAATTTACATGGAGACCCAGCAGATGGGCGCAGACTGGTATGTCCCGATGACTCCGGTATCGATGAAAATGTTTCCCCATATCCTGCTTGAGAGGATTGAAGGTATCGGATTTGTAAGGGAGGCGATCGAAGCTCGCCACCAATCCACTCTGAAATCGTATCAGATCGAAATCCTTGCCTCTCTTGTGCGCAAGATGGTGGAAACCCACGATCTCAAGTCGGTCATGCAGGAAATGGCCGAGCAGGTCGTGAAGAAACTCGACATGAAAGTCGTCAGCCTTCAAAGGTTTTTCCCCCGACAGAACGGCTTTGCCGTTTACGGCATGTATCCGCAGGGCAAACTCGTTAAGTTTGCCCAGATGTTCTTTGGCATCTCTCTCGATACTTTTGTATTCCCCTTCGATCCCGCGCACTGCATAGTGGATCAGTATACGCTCGAGCGGAAAGCATGGATCGGAAACGATTTTGTCGACGTTTTCGGCACCACGATGCCTGCCCAGGCTTCGCGTATGATTCAGAAATTCGCAGGCGTTCGCTCAATCTACAACGCCCCCTTCTATAGCAAGGATCAGCTCCTCGGCGGAATTATCGTCGGAAATGTCAGGAAGAGTTTCACAGACGAGGAACTCGAAGCGTTCGACGCCATTGTTCACATAAGCTCGCTGCTTTTCGAGTATAATGAAGCTGCTAAAGCCCAGATTGTACAGAACCACAAGCTCCAGGCTATTCACGAAATCAGCTCTCAACTTCACGAAAATCTCGATCCGGGAAAAATATTCGATATCATACAGGCGAAGTTGAACACCATTGTACCCGCCGACGTGGTAAGACTCTTCGTTTACAACGCCTCCTCGAATTCTCTGGTCGAGAGAAAGTCGATCACGAAGAAGGGAAGGATCCCGGGGTTCATGGTCCCCGAAATCCCTGTAGGATCCGGACTGATAGGTCTTGCGGCGAGCGACAGGCGCTCGGTACTTGAAAACAATGCGCACAACAATCCTCTGTCCGTTTATGCCACCGGACGGCCCGACTTGGAGCATCTCCTAGCTGTTCCGATCATTCATCATGGCGAATTGCTCGGCATGATCGCGATGACCAGGCTGACGGACGAACCGTTTTCGGAAACGGACAGGGAAGCACTGGAAATATTCACTTCGCAGTTTGGAATAGCTTTCCATAATTCCAGGCTGTATGAAGACCTTCAAAGGAGCGAAAGCCTTTATCGCCTTGTCCTCGAAAACGTGAACGACCCCGTGATCTTTGTCGGGACCGATGGAAGTCTCCGCTTTGTGAATCCGAAATTCGAAGAGCTCACCGGATATACTGCCGTCGAAGTCCTCGGGAAGAAATTCGATTTTCTCATTCATCCAGATGATCTTACGATGGCAAAACGATACTATCTTTCGAGGATCGGCGCAAAGTCCGCTCCCGGGAGATATGAGATCAGGTTCGTCAAAAAATCCGGTGAAGTGAGAGTGGTGGACTACAACGTCACCGCGATCTCCGAAAATGGTAGATTGACCGGCGTCCTCGCGGTAGCACGTGACGTTACCGATGATATCGCGGCGCGGAATAACCTGGAGCTTAAAACGAAACAGCTCCAGCAGCTGCTCGATATCAATATGCTCCTGATGCACAGCAGTAACTTCGCAGAATTGCTGGACAAACTGATCGCCGCCGCACGCGGTGCGGTCCCGCAAGCCGATGCAGGCGTCGTTCTCATCCATGACCGCGCTTCTGCCAGGCTTTCACCGGCTGCGACTATCGGCTACCCGAAGGAACTTCGCGAAGCCCTTAACCTTGACCCGGACGAAAGCTGGATCAAAAAAGTCTTCCGCGGCGGTACTTCGATCATAATAGAGGATTCGGATTCCTATCCGCTTCCCAAGGCGATCGCCAATTTCCCACCCAATTACAGGATGAAGTCTTGCGTCGCCGCACCGCTGATGATCGAGAATGAGGTGCTCGGCGTGATTTCTCTTGAGAGTTTCACAAGGGCCCGGGCATTCGGTGATGAGCAGTTGCAGCTTCTTGAGACGATCGCTCATCAGGCGGCGCTTGGACTCAAGAAGGAACAGATGCACGGTGAAATGAAAGAATCGGAATCACGGTACCGTACAATCACAGAATCGAGCAGCGATTTGATCGTCATGGTCGACGATCGGGGGAAGATTGATTTCTGCAACGACCGGTTCTTCCAGACTTTCGGAGTGAAGGCAGACTTCGCACGAGGAAAAATGATTGCAGATTTTTTTGAGCCTGCCTCGCGACAGGTCATTTCAGAGATAGTCAAGACGGACAGCCCCGATAAGAAATACCGGGTCACTGCCAGAATCGAAGGGGTACAACGCCACTTCGATGTCGCGGCGAGACGAATCAAGATCGAATTAGGCGTGCACAGGCAGATACTCTTTCTAAACGACGTGTCCGATATCGTTAGGACAGGAGATTGGATGGAGAGAGCCTATGAGGTCGGCCTCAAACGCAGCGGTGTCGAGATGCTTGAAAGCTATACCGACCTGCTCGCAGACGTCTTCAACACTGAACTGGTATATATCGGTGAGTGCGATACGGACAGCGATTCCAGTATTGCACAAGCGGCCAGGGTTGGAGACAGATATTTGCACACTCTGGCGTTTAAGGGAGTCAGCGATCTCTTGAGTAATGACCCTGAGAAAGTTGCCTGTGTCGACCGGATTTTCAAAAGCGAAAAAGGGTGGAGGTCGTACTACGCGACTCAGATCGAGGTAAACGATAAATGCGTCGGCCTGATCGTTCTGGCAAGCGAACGCGTGCTCAATAGCGGCCGGGCCCAGATGAGTATCCTGAAGCTTGTCAAGCAGAGACTCGCATTCGAGTACGAACGTCAGGTAAACGAAGCTGAGACCCGACGCCTGGAAGAGCAGTTGAGACAATCGCAAAAGATGGAGAGCCTCGGTACTCTCGCGGGCGGTGTGGCGCACGACTTCAATAATATTTTAGGGGCCATTCTCGGCTACGCAGGCCTTCTGCGCCTCGAATTAAAGAACAACGAGAAACTTACGAAATACATCGAGACTATTGAGAGATCTGCGCGTCGGGCTTCGGAGCTGACGAAGCAATTGCTCGGATTTGCGCGCGGCGGCAAAACTTCAGTGATGAGCGTCGACTTCAACCGCATCTGCAGGGAAACCGTCGAGCTGACAAAGAAGATGATCGAAAAAAACGTCGTTGTCTCTCTCGATCTTTATCCGGACCTACCGGCAGTCGAAGGAGACGAGTCCCAGCTCTCGCAGGTAATGATGAATCTCGCCATCAATGCCCGGGATGCGATTCCGAACGGCGGCAGCTTGCGAATCTCAACCTCCGTGGTCAAAGCGAATCGGGCACCAGGCTACAATCCGAATCTTGAAAAAAGAGAATACGTCGTCGTCGAAGTGGCTGACAGCGGACACGGGATATCTAAGGGAAATTTGGTGAGAATCTTCGAGCCCTTCTTTACAACAAAGCCGAAGGGAAAGGGAACAGGCCTTGGTCTGTCTATGGTCTACGGAATAATCAAAAACCACGGAGGCGAGATAGACGTCAACAGCCAGGTCAACAAGGGCACGACATTCAGAATCTATCTCCCCGTATCTTCACAGAAAATTTCTTCGAGAACTCCGAAACGAGATGGAGAAGTCGAAAAACTGGTGTCGGACAAAACGTGCCTTGTCGTCGACGACGAGAGCGAATTCCGTGAGATGCTTTCCGATTCGCTGGCAAGGTTCGGCTTCACCGTCGTGTCGGCTGAGAGTGGCGAGAAGGCGCTGGAGATTCTGCGTCGGGGACGAACGATCGATCTTGTCGTCCTCGACATGATTATGCCGGGAATCGACGGGCGAGAAACATATTTCGAAATGAAAAAGATTCGTCCCGGTCTTCCCGTGTTCGTGTCGACCGGCTACAGCTCTGAAGGAAAAGTACAGGACATAATGGACAACGGCGGCCTCGGAGTATTGCACAAGCCGTTCGCATTAGGTGAACTGAAGCTGCAACTCGTCGATCGTTACCGTGAACTCGCGCCAGGGACTTCTGAAGAAGGCAAATAGCCTGCAACTTCGCGGAAGCACAGCCTTGAGTTGGTCCAGGAATGCGTAATGTGCTGTTTTAAGCTGTCTTTGAGGGTGGCGGCGTTGGATGAGAATAAACTTCGTTTGCTTTTGACATTTCAAGAAGCTATTATTTATCCGCAAATAACAGTACACCGTTGTTTGCGCCAAATGGCGCTCAAGGCGCCGGGCCGTGTTTCGACTCGTCGTCGAACGCGGCGGTGGTGGCCGGTCTATCATTCATGGTTGATGCGGTCATGCTTTTATAGGTTGTAGCTGCAGATGTAATTCCCCGTGGGTGGGCTCCGTTGTTGCGGGTTCAACACCCGCAGGATCCTGATGACACGAGGCGTAGCATCATATGCAGAGGTGAAGTTCTCTTCTTGTCATGGTCTTCACCGGTCCCGACTCTTAAGCGGGATCCCGACTGTAGTCGGGACAATACTGTATAAGCCAAGAACATCTGGCGCGACGGCTCGGGTACGCATTTAGTAACATTACTGAAAGGATCCAGCAATGGAGCAAGGAACCGTAAAATGGTTCAACGCAACCAAAGGATACGGCTTCATCTCCCGTGAGGGCGGCGATGACGTGTTTGTTCATTTCAAAGCCATTATCGGTGAAGGCTACAAGACTTTGAAAGAGGGCGACAAAGTTCAATTCGAAGTTGAACAAGGCCCCAAAGGGTTGCAGGCAGCGAAGGTTAAGAAGATATAAGCTGCCCATGCTTTCATATCCCGGTTGATCAACGTCAGCCGGGATTTTTTTTTATCATGCTCGAACGCCGAGCATCCTCGGATGTGCGCCGAGTGTAGAACCGGGGAAACCTTTCCCGAAAGCGTTCGTAAGCCCTTTCAAAAGGAGTCGGAATATGGAACGCAGATTGTATCGGTCTAGAAGAAATCGGGTCGTTGGCGGAGTCGCGGGCGGACTCGGAGAGTATTTCGACATCGACCCTGTCTTTGTCAGGGTTATTTTCGTGCTTGCAACAGTCGCAGGTGGATGGGGAGTCCTTGCGTACATAATCTTGTGGATAGTCGTCCCTAAAGACAAAATCTATTTTGAATCCCAATCGAAGTCTACAGAAGGAGATACGGTTATGGATGAGAAAAATCCGGTGCGTGATTACCAGGAACGAAAACACCGTCACAGCATGGTGGGTGGTACAGTGCTGGTGGTTCTCGGTGCGCTTTTCCTTGCCAATAACTACCTGCCGAATTTCGATTTCTCCGATACATGGCCGCTGATTCTCGTCGGCATCGGAGCCGCCATGATAATGAACTCTGTCCACAGGAACGAGAAGGGAGAAACCCATGAAAGTTAGCCGATTGTTCGCAGGCGTGCTCATCGTTCTCCTGGGCATAGCAATATTTCTCTCAAACTTCGATATCCTCCGCCTCGACTGGCATTTCATCTTCAGGTTGTGGCCGATACTCCTCGTACTTGCCGGGATTTCTGTTCTTGTTTCGAATCCCAAATGGAGAGCGGCTCTCTACGCGCTTACTTTGATACTTGTAATCGCTTGGATAGTCTCGGCCGCCTCGGAGGGATGGGGACGTATCAGCAACCTCTTCGAGGGCCGCGGAGGAGACGTACAATCACAACAGTTCACTCAGGACCTCGGTAAGGGAGTGGATAACGCAGCCCTTTCCATCAAAGCTGGTGCGGGTTCATTTACCCTTGCCGATACCACATCCGAACTGTTTCAGGCCAGCACAGAATCTAATATCGGCCGCTACACTTTCGATTCGGACAAGAATGGGTCGATGCAGACGATGGAGCTTGCCTTGAAAGGGAGGGATGACATGTGGAGCTTCGGACACTCAAGGAATACCGTCGATCTCAGTCTCAACACCAAACCTGCCTGGGACCTCAATCTCAATGTCGGTGCCTGCAAGGCGAATCTTAATCTCACGCCGTACGTCGTCAAGCGTGCCACCATTAAGGCGGGTGCGTCTTCCATAAAAATCAGGCTGGGAGCCATGTCCGATACCACGAGATTGTACCTGGAGACCGGAGTCTCGTCGCTTACGGTTTATGTGCCTTCCACCGTCGGTTGCCGCATAAAAGACAAGGTCGAATTGTCCAGTAAATCCTTTGACGGGTTCGTGAAAGGGGGCGACGATTATTACAGGTCGCCAAATTACGAAACCGCTAAGAAGAAAATCTTCATCGAAGCAGATGCGGGGATCTCATCTGTTAAAGTAGAACGATACTGATTTACCGAAGCTGTCTTGAAGTTTGATAAGCACAATGCGATCGCCGCCCGGGGGAGGCGATCGTTCCCAGTTCCTACCTTTATTCTCATCATGGTTCACTTTAGATTAATCAAAACCAGGAGGTTAATAATGAAAAAGCTTGTTATAGCTTTTTTCTTTCTTGCCTCATCCGCCTTCGCGATGAACGACGCAAGGCTCTTGAGATTCCCAGATATTTATGGCAACGAAATTGCATTTGTCTATGCGGGCAACATCTATGAAGTCTCCGCTCAGGGCGGCGTTGCTAGAAGACTTACTTCCGGCCCGGGCCTCGAGCTGTTTCCAAAATTCAGCCCGGACGGGAAATGGATAGCATTCACCGGCCAGTATGACGGCAATTTTAATGTGTTTGTCATGCCCGCCGAAGGCGGCCAGCCGCGCCAGCTTACATTCAGACAGGACGACGAGGGAGTTCCTGAACGAATGGGTCCCAATAATGAGGTCATAACTTGGACCCCTGATGGAAAAAATATCGTCTTTCTCTCGCGCATGCACACTTTCAACACGTGGTTCGGAAGTCTCTTTACGATATCGGTCGAAGGTGGTATGCCCGTTCAATTCCCGGTCCCAAAGGGAGGCCTCCTGAGTTTCTCACCAAATGGTAAGGAATTTGCCTACAACAGAATCTTCAGGAATTTCAGGGCTCGTAAACGCTATTACGGAGGAATGGCCCAGAAGATATACATCCATAACATGCAGACGATGGATGAAGAACAGATCGGCGACTGGAAAGGTACTGATACGGACCCGATGTGGTACAAGAATACCATTTACTTCATATCTGACAGGGGCACTAACCGGCGAAAGAACATCTGGTCGTACGACATCTCAACCAGGGAATTCAAGCAGATCACGTTCTTCAAGGATTTCGATTGTAGCTGGGCGTCTCTCAATACCAACGAGATAGTCTTCGAGAATGGCGGGTACCTGTATGTCCTCGATTTGCCCGGCGACAAAATGAGAAAGCTCGACATCTCGATACCTAACGACGAAGCGCTCGCTATGCCGAAATGGGTCGATGCCGCCAAAGACATCGTGGACTTTGCCCTGGCTCCCGATGGAGAGAGAGCCGTCTTCCAGGCACGAGGCGATATCTTCACAGTCCCGAAAAAATCCGGCAACACCAGAGACATTACCAACACTTCCGGCGTCGACGACAAAGATCCCGTCTGGTCGCCCAACGGGAAATATGTCGCTTACATTTCCGACCGGACCGGCGAAGAAGAGATTTACCTTCGCGAGGACAAACTGAATTCTGAAGCTATCCAGGTTACTCATGGCAACAAAGAATATCTCGATCATATGGTCTGGTCGCCTGACAGCAAGAAGATCCTTTATGCCGATCAGAGCTTCAGACTGTGGTATGTGAATATCGCCGACAAGAAACCAGTCTTGATCGACAAAGATTCCATTTGGCAGTTTAACGGCTATTCGTGGTCCCCTGACAGCCGTTACGTCACTTACGCCAAACACCACGCGAACACGTTCACATCAATTTATATCTATTCGCTTGCGGACGCCAAGATTCACGAAGTCACAAACGGATATACCAACGACTACGACCCGATTTTCGACGAGGCGGGTAAATACCTCATCTTCCTGTCCGATCGAACCTACAACGGCGTGATCGGGAACTTTGATATGGAATTCACTAACACGAAGACTACTGGAATTTATATCGCTACCTTACAGGCAGACAGCACTTCCCCCTTCACCCCTGTGAACGATGAGGTCAAGGTTACCGGTCTGGAGAACTCGACGGCCAAAGCCGCAGAAGAGAAAAAACCATCCAAACCTGAGATGTCTAAAGAAGTGAAAATAGATTTCGAAGGTTTGCGATCAAGAGCGGTGCAGGTGCCGATCTCCGCGAACAATATAGGCGGGTTGAGCGAAGCCAATGGGGACATCTACTATGTCACTTTCCCAACAATGGGACTGTCCGGAAACGCATCTGGGGAAGAATCGGCCCTGCGTTGCTACAGCCTCACGGACCGTAAGGATACAAAAATGATTTCACCTGTCGACAACTATGACCTGTCTGCGAACGGCGAAAGCATAATGTATCAGAGCGGTAAGACCTTCGGCATTATCAGCTCCAAACCGGCGGAGCACCAGGTCGGTGACGGCAAGCTTGATCTTTCCAACATGAAAATGTTTGTCCACTTTCACCAGGAGTGGAGGGAGATTTTCGATCAGGCGTGGCGCCTCGAGCGCCAGTTCTTCTATTCTCCCGATATGAACGGCGTGAACTGGGAAGCCGAAAAGCAGAAATACGAAGTCCTTCTCCCGTATGTCAACAACCGCTATGACCTGACCGGCATCATAAGCAACATGATTGGCGAGCTGCAGAATTCACACACCTACGTCGGCGGAGGATATTATCCGGAGATTCACCGAACTGTAACCGGCCTCCTCGGTGCCAACTACTCTCTCGACAAGGCAACCGGCTACTACCAGATAAGCAAGATTATGATCGGGTTGAATACAAACCCGAACAGGAGATCACCTCTGACGATGCCGGGTGTTAACATTAAGCAGGGCGACTATATACTCGCGATCAACAACCTTCCGGTGAAATTCCCGATGAGTATCGACAGCGTGATGGAGAATACAGTCGGAACAACCGTCTCGCTCCTTGTAAACTCGAAACCGGAACTCAAGGGCGCCTGGACGATCGAAGTAAACCCGATAGCGAGTGAACTTGACCTTAGATACAACAACTGGATCGTGAGTAATCGAAGGTTGGTCGACAGTCTGTCGCACGGAGAGATCGGTTACATCTATCTGCCGGACATGGAAGCTGCCGGTTTGAACGCTTTTGTGCAGCAATACTACCCGCAAATTACCAAGCAAGGTCTGATAATCGACGAGCGCTATAATGGCGGCGGCTTCGTGGACCAGCTCCTCCTCGAACGACTGAGGCGAATTCTCGTCGGCATGTCGATGTCGCGGCATGGAGCTCCTACAACAATCCCACAGCCGGTATTCAATGGCTACATGGCCTGCCTGATTAATCATTACTCTGCCTCCGACGGCGATATCTTCCCGTACTATTTCAGAAAGTACGGACTCGGTCCGCTCATCGGCACCCGGACCTGGGGAGGTGTCAGAGGGATAGTCGGTTACAGACCTCTCGTCGACGGCGGATACGTGACTACGCCTCAATTCTCCCTTTACGGGATGAAGAGCGAGTGGATCATTGAGAACCATGGCGTCGATCCCGACATAAAGGTCGACGAGACACCGAAGCTTGTAATGGAAGGGCAGGACCCGCAGATCGATGAAGCGGTGAAGCATCTAATGAAGGAGATAAAAGAGAAACCGAAAACAATTCCCCCTCCGCCTCCTTTTACGCCGGCTTTCCCGCCTGAACACTAAGCAAGTAACTCAAACAGCCTGCGGTGAAATTCTCCGCAGGCTGTTTTTCCCTTCGATACGCCATCGCTTGGTAATCATGGGGTGTAGTACTAATTTGTCCGTGAAAATATCGAGTCATCAGGAGGAGTGCCACTTACTTTCGTGACTTTCTATTACGACGTTTACCGAAAAAACTCTTATCGCTGAATCAGGCAATGGGCGACAAAGCGACATCGTTGTCCATATTCTTTGTCCTTTCCCTGGGAATCGTTTGCCTATGTTGGAACGATCTGCGCAATAGAGGCTCGTACGGCTACTATAGGTTTTTCGCATTCGAGTTTGTTTTGCTTCTTATCATGTCGAGCATCCCGGTGTGGCTCAAGAATCCGTTCTCGCCGCTGCAGATAATCTCCTGGTCTTTAATTGCCATAGCATTGTACCTCGGCATCACAGGCATTAACATATTATTCGAGCGGAGGCGCGCTGATCCGGATACAGAGGCCAGGCTCATCGAAACCGGGGTATATCGCATCATCAGGCACCCTCTTTATTCGGCTCTTTTATCCCTATCGTTGGGCCTTTTCTTTAAGAAGCCGTCCGAATTCTGGGCGTTGTTGCTGGTCGGTGTCGGCTTCACGATATCCGCCACCGTAAACGCCGAGGAGGAAATCGATGAGAAGAAATTCGGAGAGCCCTATAAAGCTTACAAACAGCGAACGAAAAGGTTCATACCGTACATCTATTGATTGAATTTCATTAAACTAGTGACTCTTATTTCAGTGACTGCGAACTAAGTACCATCATACTAAAAGGAGCAGATTTGAAAAGCCGCCTAAAAGCAATCGGACAGGATTTCAAGGAACTTTGGGTCCAATGGGGAAAGTACTACTCCACACCGAAGAAGTGGCAGTTGAAGCAGTGGCTGATCTTCATCGAAATCCTGCTTGTCGTATTTATCTCGGCTTATTTCGACGAGCCGCTCAGGTATTACTTCATGACAATACACTACCCAATCGAAAACAAGATTGCCGGATTCGTTCACATCTTCGGAACGGGAAAAGTGACACTCTGGCTATTCGCCGGTCTATATGTCTTCGGCCTTCTGATTAACTCAGAAAAGATTCGCGCCGGTGGATTGCTCGTGGCTCAGTCGTTCCTTTATTCCGGAGCAATTACGATAGCCCTCAAGTCGCTTGTAGGGCGATGGAGGCCGAACCAATGGCACGGCCATTTGACGTTCAGCCCTCTGATAACCGGACCGAATGCGTACCTGTCTTTTCCATCCGGCGATGCCGCCGTCTCATTTGCGCTGGCGATTGTAATGGCGGGGTTCTTCAAGAATAAACTCTGGAAATCCCTATGGATATTGATCGCGGTCCTCGATGCCTTTTCGAGACTATACTATACGGCCCATTGGTTCTCAGACATTTTCTTCTCGAGCATTAACGCTACAGTGGCAGGAATCTGGCTTGTGAATCGGTATCACGCGAAATACGGTGAAAGCTGGTTCGAGCGGAAAGCTGCCTGATCGAGGAATGGAATGAGTAGGTCTATGACGTGGCCGAGTGGCTGAAGGCAACGGTTTGCTAACTCCCTACGTCCTGCGAAAAACCCCTATGTTTCAATTCATTCCTGCCAATGTGACACCTTGTGTGGCACTCCGATTCTGATTCTCGCCTCCGATGAAACGAGGTGAGTCATGTTCCTCTCCAAATGTCGCGGCGTGTATTACCTTAGCGTAAAGAAATTGGAAGCGTCCGAGTGGACTTCAAGGAAATATTACATTGGTCTGCGGTCTGCATTCGAGAAGGCTATCCAGTGGGAGCTTATCAAAGAGAATCCGTTCCGCAAGGTCAAGAAGCCGAGACCACCGGATGTGATACCTGCTTACTTCAACGAAAAGGAATTTGCGCTGTTCCTTTCCGCTGTGGAGGATAAAGACTTTCGGGAATTGTGCATCACTGGACTTCTCACGGGCTTCAGGCTTGGTGAGCTGCTTGCACTCCGCTGGCCGGATATTGACTTTGCCGCAAAAACCATTCTCATTCAAAACAGCGAGGGAATCACAACGAAGAGCAAACGTTCCCGTGTCGTTCCAATGAGTGAGGAGCTGCGGAGACTTCTGACTGAACGTAAAGGAAACATCCGGCATGAAGCTGATACGGTGTTCCATGATGCAAAAGGACAACCAATGAAGGAAGGAACAGCGTCACAGCGGATCAAGCGGTACGTCCGCCGTGCCGGTCTCAATGATAAGCTGCACTTCCATTCCCTCCGACATTCTTTCACGAATGCCTCCATTACCGCTTGTCATTGATTGTGTCTAACGGATGTGATACATTGACGGAAACAAAGGAAGGTGAGCGTATGCCTAAGACAGCAACGATAGCGGTAAGGATTGAGCCGGAGGTGAAACGCGAGGTGGAGAAGATATTGAGCAAGGTCGGGTTGAGTACTGCTGAGGCGGTCAATGTATTCTTCAGGCGCGTCCAACTTGAGAAAGGGATTCCGTTCGACGTGAAGATTCCGAATGAAGAGACACGAAAGGCGATTGAAGAAGCACGGGCAGGCAAGGGAAAGAAGTTCCGTTCAACCAGGGAGCTGATTGCTGACCTGAACAAGTAATGCTGAATATCCGGCGACTATCGAGGTTCAGGAAGGATTATAAACGCTGTTTGAAACGCGGCTATGAAGTGAATAAACTTCATTCCGTTCTGGAGACATTGATGCAAAGCAGGAACCTTGATGCGAGATACAGGAACCATTCTCTTCACGGTGAATACGAAGACTGCCGGGAATGTCACAGTGAACCGGACTGGCTGTTAATCTATCAAGTGACTGAGACCGAGCTTGTTCTAATCCGTACCGGCACGCATGCAGACTTGTTCGAGTAGTCATTTTGACGCGGAGGACGCTGCAAGAATAAGTCAAAAGGTACTTCCAGGGCCTTTTGCAAGCGGGCACGAAAGGCGCTAAATCGGGGTATATACCAATGGGTAGAAAGGCAGTTCGTTTTCGTTTCAAATAACAAAAACATTAGAAATCAGTCTAAATTCTTCGATTATCACCCTCTGAAAAGGAACTGAGGCTGTACCATGATGCGAAGGGATTCCTTTGAGTCGCCTTGGGTCTGCGACAAATTTGTGAAACTATCGCCATTCATTAAAATGAACGGCTCAAAAAGTCTCAAAACCCCATTCGGGGTTTCGGG
>JAJZVO010000132.1 GCA_021845665.1 Bacteroidota bacterium
ATGCCCAGAAGAGAAACATCATTAGCATACCCAGCGGACCGCCGAAGAACATTCCCGGTCCCCACCATGAACCGCAAAATGGATTCCACATTGTGAGTGCTTCCTTTTAGTTTTGTTAAAAAGCTCAGATTCCGCGTTTTGACTTGAGCAACACGGAACCCGGAACTCGTGATTCTCTCTCACCAACCTCGCCCACCGGACATCATCGGACACATACCTCTCATATTGTTCATCATGCCATATCCGTTGTCCATACCTCTCATACCACTCATCATGCCACGTCCACCGTCCCACCAATCAAAGTTATCACTAAAATATACTCTTTGCTCCTTAGTAAGAACTTTGTTGATTTCGCCTCTCGCATCCAGGCGAAGATCGTCGATCTTTCCCTCAAGTCCTCTTATTTCTTCCCTGTAGTCCCTGATCTTTCCAAGATCGGCATCAGGATCAGAGGCGTAACCTCGTGCTTCGATCCTCAAAGAGTAGAGTCTTTGTTGAAGAGGGACAATTTTGTCACCATAGTCTGACCGTATCTGTCTGACATTGTCAATCTGTTGAGCAGTAAGCCAATACTTTTCAGGAACATTTTGGTTCCATCCCATCATGCCCGTTCCACGGTAGGAACCCAGCATACCATAATGCCCGCCCATTCCGTAGCCCCACCACTGAGCGAATGCTGAACTGGAAAAGAACAGTGGCACAGCCGCGGCTCCGAGTATCAGAGCGCTAAGAACAAACTTCTTTTTAGACATTTGAGTATTCCTTCTAATAAGTTGCTAAAACTTCTTGTTATATGAGAGTTCAATCTTTCGAACCTCACATATAAAGACGCACAGGCTTGTCGATCTGTTATGTTGCAAGGCTCTGCCCCACACTCCCCTTACGCAGCTCAAATTGGATTGCAAGCGCACCGCAGCTATCAATCGCCACAAAGATACTTGCTGAACAAGAGGAAATCCCGTCGAAATCATTTGTTCGGTCAGGCATAATGCAAAACCGCTTGCCGATTCGTATATTGAAGCGAGGAATTCGTTAAATGGAGGTCCCGGATGGCGACAGGGCGCAGAGAGAGACTGTATCTTGACTCTTCGGTGATCGGCGGATATTACGACTCCGAGTTCGCTAAGGATTCACAGCGCATTGTTGGATACGCTCGAAGCGAGAGAATCACTGTCTTGATAAGCGAGGTGGTAATTCAGGAAATACTTAAGGCACCTGCGCACGTCCAAGATGTATTACTTTCTATACCAAGCAGCGCCCTTGAGAGAGTCGAGCTGACCGAGGAAATATTTATGTTGCATGAGGCTTACTTATCGGCGGAGATAATCTCGCGCCGCTGGAAGGACGATGCGCTCCATGTAGCCGCGGCCACCGTTGCCCGTTCCGACGCAATTGTATCCTGGAATTTCCATCATATCGTTCGGCTCGACAAGATGCGCGCTTACAATCAAGTGAACCTTGCAAACGGTTACGGTATTCTAACGATCATATCGCCTAAGGAGGTGAATTACGATGAACAAAGCCAATAAGAAAGAACTTGACTGTATTGCTGTCAAGCGGGAAGCCCAGACTCAGATCTATGAGGAGACCAAGGACTTGACGCCTGAGCAGCAGATTGAGTACTTCCGGGATGCAGTGCAGAGAAGTCGATTCAGGAAATGGTGGGAGGAAGCGAGTACTTTCTTACCGAAGCGATCGAGCAAAGCATCGTAGCGCACGCACGCGTTCCCATAACAATAAAAAGACACTTCAATTTCATCTCATCCAATCACAGCCGGGACCCCATCCTCGCCTCTCACCGCGATCCCTTTCTTGATGAGGCGCAGGCGACCGGCGTTCCGGTGTCTCGTCCCAACTTCCGCGCATCATCCCTCTGATCCATTGACCTCGCATATCACATACTCCTATTGCTTTATTCACGATTTGCTCATTTGCCGAATCGACCCGCGGACGAAAGCTCTCCAATACGTCCTTCTGGTAGGTGTTTACGGCATTTAGCTTCGCAAGGAAGAGAGCCGAGGTGTCGACAGGCGCTTCTTCCAGGGCCGACTGAGCCTCCCTCAGCATCGAGTTCAGAAGTCTTTCATCGAGCTTCCCCGATTTCTGCAGAACCTGTTTTATCTCCTTCGTTCGCTGCTCGGAAAAAGTCAGCCGGAGTTCTGCTTTCCTTTCTGAACTGAATGCGAGGAGAAAGCTGACCTTCTCGGTTGCCAGCTTCAACGGATAGAGAATGTCGCCTGGGACACTATTGGCAGAGACAGTGCCGATCCCTACAAACAGGAGTACAAGCGCGAAAGCCACACTGAGTGTCCAGGCTAATCGCGGCTGTTGAAAGAGCCTTCGCAAGGCGGAATGGCGTCCCTTTTCAGGTCTCGGTGATTCCACGGGACGCAGGAGCGCAAGCTCTTGTCCCATGGCAACTAAAGCGCTTGAAAGTGCATCGGCGGCTGGCTCCGGTTTAGGAAGTTGCTGTATAGCCTGTACTAACTCGAGCAGCGCTTTAAGCTCTGAAGCATGCTCCGGATACCTCTCAACAATTGACTCGATGCTTCCGCCGTTTCTAAGCTCGCCGATGCAATCGTCCAATATTTTTTCGAAATCATTTTCCATCGGGTTCTAATGCTTTTCCTCTTGAAGTATCTTCTTTAGCATTGCAAGGCCTCTGAACTGAAGCGCCCTGACGGCTTCGTTCGACTTCTTAAGCATGCGACCTATTTCTTCCGTCTCGTATCCCTCGATGAACTTGAGTATTATGACTTCCCGCTGTTCATCTGTCAATTGGGACAACCCCTCCTTCACCTGCGCTTGATTCAGGAGGTGAGCAGTCTCATCTTTATCATCCACGATATCTTCGACCGAATCAGATGCCGGCTCGACAACCTGGCGCACTGCTCGGCGCCTGTAGAAATCAGTGACAACGTTGGACGCCACTCGGTAAACCCAACCATTGAAGGATCCTTTTTGCTGCTGCATTGATTGGACCATGCGGAGGCACACTTCACCCGTGAGGTCCTCCACGTCGGCGGGATTGTTCACGCGATAGTAGATATAACTGAACACCTTTGGATAGCAGTATTCCGACAGCTTCGCTATCGCCTTTGGCTCAAGACGCCGTGCCTGTTCTAACACTGCCTGTAATTCCTCTTCAGGTAGCTCCAAAAACTTCTCTCGCATATAATGACGCGGATGGGGTAGAAAACGTTATGGGCATTATTCTTTAAGCCCGTCCTGCACGGAGACCGTTCGCGACCGCGATAAGCTCTGCCGATTCGTGGAATAGCACCGCAGCAGCGACAGTCATAATGCCGATGAGAGCGGATGGAATTAGCACGCCGAGAATAAGAAGCGAGAAGACAATGTTCTGTGTGCTGACGATTCTGGATTTCCTGCCGAGAGAGAGTGCATAGACAACTTTTGTCAGGTCGTCTGCCATGAGAGCGGTGTCGGCGGCCTCGATGGCAGCGTCGGTGCCGGCAATGCCCATCGCGATGCCCACGGTCGCTCGTGCGAGTGCAGGGGCGTCATTGATGCCATCTCCGACCATTGCAACACCTCCGTACTTCTTCCCGAGCTCTTCGACAACTTTTATTTTGTCCTCCGGTTTCAAACCTGCTCTGACTTGATCCACACCTAATTCTTCTCCTATGGCTTTTGCGGTCATCTCGTTATCTCCGGTCAGTATCACCACCCTTATCCCTTTTTGGCGAAGCTGCTCAACGACACCTTTAGCCGTCGGCTTGGGTTCATCACGCAGGGCAATG
>JAJZVO010000133.1 GCA_021845665.1 Bacteroidota bacterium
GATCTTCTAATTTCCACGTGAAGCTTTTTATAACCCCAGTTGTCGCACATCTCAGAATGCACCATATACTGGTTGATGGCAGTTAACTCTTCAGCCAGAAGCTTGTTAAGTGACGTGAGTACCTTTTCGTTGCCTTTCATACCTTTCCTCCATGTTTGTTCCTAAAATTACACTTTCGTACATCGCTGGTGGATTACGTTTTTTTAATGAAGAGCATCCGATCCAGCAAGACACAAAGAACGGAAGCAAGCATGACGGTAAGCCACATTAAAGCGGCGCCGCCCGTCCACTGACTTCCAGCCATCACGCCGTTTGGTGTTCCCCTTCCGAGGGCCATCCCCCCGAAAAGCAGAAGAAACGCCGCAATCGTCACAAAAAAGACTACTATGCTCCTGTTATGTTTCTTATTCATTTGGCCAGCCTCCTTTGAGTTTGATATCTGCTTGCCGCTCTCGACTTCACTGCATTGCTCACATTTCTCTCAGGGCTTCCCGCACTTTGACGGCCAGATCCTTCATAGAATATGGCTTCTGGATGAAGCTCACACCTTCGTCCAGCACACCCCTGTGGCCGATCACGTTCGCTGTATAGCCCGATGCAAAGAGAATTTTTATGTCCGGGTAGAGAGAGTGCAATCGTTCCGCCAGGTCGCGGCCGTTCATTTCCGGCATGACTACGTCGGTGATGACAAGGTCTATCTCACTCGCGTGTTTCTCGGCCAGCCCGATTGCTTCAGCCGGCGTACCGGCAGACAGCACCCGATATCCTAATTTTTCCAGCATCATTTTGGCGATCATCAAAAGCGCCAGTTCGTCTTCCACCACCAGAACCGTCTCGCCGCGGCTTGGAGAAATGTCTTCCGACATTTCCGTCCGGTTCTCGACGCCTTGGTTCGCGTACCAGGGTAGATAAATTCTAAAGGTCGTTCCTTTCCCTGGCTCGCTGTAGACGTTGATTAGTCCGTTGTTCTGACTGACGATGCCATACACCATCGACAGCCCCAGGCCGGTCCCCTGGCCCACATCTTTCGTGGTAAAGAAGGGATCGAAAATATGGTCGATTATCTCTTTGTCCATGCCGTCTCCATTGTCGCTGACGGCCAGCACCACATACTTTCCCGGCACGAATCCGGCATGATCTGTGCAGTAAGTCTCATCAAAGATGGTGCTTCCCGTTTCGATAGTGACCTTGCCGACTCCGGTGATTGCATCCCTTGCGTTGAGGCAGAGATTCATCAGTATTTGCTCAACCTGGATGGGGTCCATCTTGACCGGACACTGGCCAACCGACGGCAGCCAGGCCAGATCGATTTCCTCACGGATGAGTCGCTGGAGCATCTCGAGTATGCTCTCCACGCTCCTGTTAAGGTCAAGCGCCACGGGAACGATTGTCTCCTTGCGGGCAAAGGCCAGCAATTGCCGTGTTATGTCTGCGGAACGTTTTGCGGCATTGAGAATGTGTCGGAGGTCGGTATAGAGCGGCTGGGCTGGTTCCACCTTCTTCATGGCCAGTTCCGTATAGCCGAGGATCACGCCGAGCATATTATTGTAATCGTGGGCCACGCCGCCCGCCAGCAACCCTACCGCTTCCATCTTCTGAGACTGCTGAGACCTGGCCGCCAGTCGAAGTTCCTCGGTGATGTCCCGTTGGACACCAACGTAGTTGACGATCCGGCCCGAAGCGTCGTGTACCGGCGAAACCGTCGATTCCTCAGTGTAGAGAGTTCCATCCTTGCGCTTATTGATCATACGGCCCGCCCAGGTTCTGCCGCCTGAGATAGTATCCCAAAGATTACGGTAAAATAACTCGTCCTGCTCACCGCTATTGAGCATACGCGGATTCTGGCCGACGGCGTCCTCTCGGCTGTAGCCCGTCGTCCGCTCGAAAGCCGGGTTCACAAACTCGATGATCCCTTTGGCATCGGTCACAACAATGGCCTCTTCGACCTGCTCTACGGCCGCCATCAAACGCTTGTGCTCGGCTTCGGCCCCCTTGCGCGCGGTGATGTCACGGATGTTACACTGGATCACCTTCCTACGGTCCACGAGGTAGACATTGCTGACAAACTCCACGGCGATGGGACGCCCGTCGAACGCTTCCAGCGGCAAATCCTCGTAACGGATGTACTCGTTATCCTGCAGTATCTTGAAAGCTTCCTTGGATGCGGCAATGTCTTTGAATACGCCTATTTCCCAGATATACCTTCCGATCAAGGCGTCGTAAGAATATCCGAGCAACTGCAACAGGAAAGGATTGACGTCAACCACACTTCCGGTTTCTGCATCGAGAATAAGTATACCGTCCTTCGCTGATTCAAAGAGCCGCCGGTAGCGTTTCTCGGAATCCTGCAGCGCCTCCACAGTCTTCTCTTTTTCAAGGAGTGTTTCTAACAGTACCGCGATTCGCCTGCTTAACTCGGCATTGGCGGGGTGAAGCCGGGTTTCGATATTTGTTTCTTGCATAGTCGTAACCTCGATTAGTTCATCTCCATGTCAGAGGCGTTGATATGAAGCAGCGCTCCGGAACAGGGATACCGATTGAGCGCTGTGACCGTTACAAAAAAGATGGCTATGCCTCCGCCGTTTATCTTATTCATCTCGCTAGTCTCCTTTGCGTCTGATTGTCGCGATGCATCGCCTCATGCTGAAAGTCTTCCCGGGAAATTTGTCCGGCTCTTGCGCGGTTGATCGGCGACGTAAGTCTGTGCGCTTTTGCGGACACCCACCGGGCAATCTGCGCCCTCCTTGCGATGAGCATCCAACCGAGCAGGACTATGCCGGCGCTCGACTCTCCACCGCAGAGCAGGAAATAGACTACTAAAAACACAGATGCGACGATGAACGATGCGATCGATGTCGTCTTCATGACACTAAGGTCCTTTGTGATAATTGATGTGCACCAACACGGGCTGTGCAGTTTCTGCGGCAATGCCAAATGAACGGGAACCGGATCTTTGCTTTAAAGTCTGTACCGAATCCCGCTCCATTTTGAACCGAGCAATTTCCGGAGGGATTAGCGGTTCTAAGTCAAACAGTTCCATCTCATACTTCCTTTGACAACCTGCAACAATTAGTTCTTATCATTCGAAGAAGTATCTTATGCCTACGCCGCCCTCGAGACCCAGGCCGATAGATGAGGTAAGCTGAAGCACCGGCGCTAACTCGGCGAATATGTCTATGGGAGTTGAATGGGGGAACCAGGCTATGCCAATTACGCCTCTTATACCAAATGAGCCATCATAACCGTTGCCGCCGCCGTTGTACCTTCCGCCGAATCCGTAATAGATAGGAAATCTTTCGGTTGAACTTATTACGTTGAACGAGTGCCAGAGGTAATCCATATGAAAATGGAATCGGCTGCCTCCGTTCTCGCTGCCCAAAGGCAAACCGAGACCGAAATCAAAGGCGTTCACTCTTGACGTCCAGAGTTTTGCGCTCAACCCCGTTGGTGCTCCAAACATTATTCCGATCCCAAATCCGCGGTCCTGTGCTGCAACCGGCTTCGCAAAGATCACAACTGTACTCAAAACCATTCCGAATAAAAGTCCCTTTTTCATAACGATGTCTCCTTTTATTTAGCACTTCATTTATTTCAAGCTTCAATCAGGTCGTTCCTGATCCTGTTTTTTCTTTTGCGGCCACGACCACGTTAGCCGCACAATCACTTTTCTCCCGCCTGTTGCGTCACAGTTTCTCGATCAGCTTAT
>JAJZVO010000073.1 GCA_021845665.1 Bacteroidota bacterium
CCGTGCGCACCGGCACCCCGGTTTCCCGCACCTACGGTAACTTGCCGACACCGTTCCTCGGCGAAATTCTCCTAACCCCGATATCTCTCTTAAAATCTCCTCCCGTTTCCCCAGCAAGCTTTCGATGATATTTCCCATAGATCTCCTCTCTTCTGGTTGCCTACAAGCATCCAGAATATGCCCAAAACCATCGAAAAATGCAAGACCACTCACAAATTTGTCGCAGACCCTATGGGTATGTCGCCAAGCTTGCATACATGGTCCTGACACCTGCGACACATTCATGGGGGCCATTGGTAATGATTGATAGTACTTTATATGATAAGAACAACGAATGGCGATCATACGGAGCTGCGATTAACCAGAATAGTTTCGCTGAACTGTGGTTTCAGGAACAGGTCAACTCTTCAAGCGTGACCAACGCGTATCTTCAGATCTATCAATTCCGAGAAGATATGGTTGCTCCTTGCGTGCCTAAGCCGATTCCTGTAAAGTGGCAAATAGCTGGAGGGGACACTTTAGACGAAGACCCATCGCTTTGGGTGATGCAACCGGGGAACGATTTTGTCGCCCTAAGTAGACCAGGTGTAGCGGGAAGCTATTTCTTTGCTCCTGATTCCGTCGAGGCTTACTCATTCGTACAAGATCCTGGCGATTCCCTTCAATTCACCGGAAATCCTACTGTCCCAGTTCTCAGTCAGACAACAGTAGAAGACGGTCGCGATCACAGCGCAACCTACGACTATGCCTTCACTGGTGGCATTTTGAATCAGTATCTCACACCCGAATTTGAAAATGTCACTGAGACTCTCCCTGGAGCGAATGGAAGTATTTCGACTTCCTATTATGTTCACAAAGATTCCACGGCAAATGGTATCAACTATAAATTCCTCGAAGGCTTTCCTTATCAAGTCGTCGACTACAATAGCTCGGGCTCACCCGTCAGATCGGTGGAAAATACATGGACCGCCGTTGGTGTCGATCCCACAAATGGCGTTTTCGACCAGGAACTTCTTTCAAAAATTGATTCATTAGACGGTGTGAAAGACACGACCACATATTCTTACGACGGCGCTGCGGGTAACTTTATGGTCACGGAAGAAATCCAATCTAACGGCAACGGTGTAGAGCGGATTATACATATGCAGCATCCGCTGGACTATACAACGACCTCTACTGGAGATGCAATGTCTGAAGCCTTATACAACATGATAAATATTTCGAATGATATCAGCCCGGTCATCGAACAATGGGTGGTATCAGATTCGCTGGGCTCAGAGTATGTCGCATCGGCACATCTTACTACTTACGAAGTGTCAACTTCCGGGCAAATACTGCCATATCAGTCAATGAGGTTTTTCGCTGAAGATCCCAAAACTGTGTCCTCTTTTACTCCCTCGACCGTCGATGTCAGTGGTACGGGAATCTCGATCTTTTCGTATGACTCTCGATATCTAACGGAAGAGACTTTCAACAGCTATAATCAGTATGGCGATCCTCTTGAGACGACCGACGCCAACGGGATCGCGACGGGCTACGAGTACGGGTATGGAGGCTCGACGCTGATGGGAGTCGTTAAGAACAGTGGAGGTGGGCCGTACTTGTTTGATGATTTCAATGACGGGAGCATAACCGATGGCGACCCTTTCACATGGACCACTGTTAACCCCGGGGATTGGACGGTGTCAAACGGCGTCTTAGTGTCGAACGCTGGCGGGTATGCTGCGAACACAAACTCGTCATTTCAGAATTTTACTGCCGATGTGAGATTGCAGATTACAAATGATGGCGGAAGTTCGTACGACTGGTCCGCGTTGTACTTCGGAAGCACTTCAACGAATCCATGGTCTTCGGGCTACCTCGTCTATATGCGATATAACGGAAATGTGGATTTGTGGAGCAATGCCACGGGTGTCCTCGCCACTGATTCAACCGGGATTCCAGCCTCATCTTGGCGACGTCTCACCGTATCTGTAAACGGATCTAACGTCGAAGTGTTTATCGATGGACATCTAGGAATTAATTACAACCTATCCTCGGCTCCTGCAGCGGGTTATGTGGCTCTCTACACATTTTACACTGCTACCGAGTTCGACGATTTCCGGTGCTACCCATACGGAGGTATGACGTACTCTTACGGATACGATCCGGTAACCCTTGAATTAACCAACAAGAACGGTCCAAACAACATACCGGCATATTATACCTATGATTCATTTCAGAGGCTCAGCACTGTACAAAACGATCAGAATCAAGTTGTTAGGAGCCTGAGGTACTACCTTGCGGGTAGCTCAATCAGCTACGGAAACCCAAACTGGACCGCCACTACGCTATATCGTGATGCGACCGACTCCACGACTACTACCACTTACTTTGACGGATTAGGCAGAAACATTCAGACCTTAACGCAGGACGGTGCCGAACCGATGGTCTCCGGAATAAAGTACGACCAAATGAATAGGGACTCCGTTACGTATAAGCCATTCCTTTCATCAACTGGCTCAGGGTATGTTACCGGCTATTTGGTCGATTATTACGACCAGAATTATTACAACTCGAACGTTTACGACGGGTTCTCTGACAGCTGTCCATATTCAACGAACTTATATTACCCCGATCCGTTAGGACGCATCGAGGATTTTGTGCCGCCTGGAGCCCCCTGGCAATCGCGTCCAATCACTTACACCTATGGCACAAATCCTTCAAAAGTAAACAACTATCCTGCGGCATCACTCTACAGGACTACCATGACGAATGAAAACGGCGTGAAAAAAGTCGAGTATAAGGACAAATTTGGGGATCTTGTGCAGACTATCGTTGACTCCGGAGGTCCAAGATTAGGTAGTTTGAATTTGACCACGAACTTCACATACGACGCATTGGGAAATATGACGCAGTCGATTTCGCCAGACAGCGACACGACGTACCACTTCTATAACACACTCTGCGAACTCACCGGGAAAACTACACCTGACGGAGGAACCACTCAATATCTCTACGATAATAACGGCAACCTCCGCTTCATCAAAGATGCCGATCACGACGGCGCCACGGATCCCTCTTCGTTCGCAAACAGCTCGTTTATGGGCCCCGGTTCAAACACGGTCCAGTTTACGGCTACCATGCCTACGTCGGTGGAAATAGATTTGTCAACCGATATGTATTTTGCAAATGATACCGAGACCGCTGTTCTCGAAACCACTAGCGGAACGCCATTACTGACCGTTTCCTGTAACGACAACGACGGCGACATGAATTCCGCCATCACGTACTTGCCTGCCGGTACTTACGCCTGCGTTATTACAGGGAATGACCCGGACGGATTCAACTACGATATTTACCCGACTGGTGATTACGAATTCGTTTTCAGGAAATATGACGCCTTCAATCGCCTAACGCAAGAAGGTATGTACAGCGGTGCAACTGCAAGCGGCGACTTCACTCAACCCAATGCAGATGACGACGGCCTTCCTAACGAAAGTGGCGGATATAACGCCATATTCAGGCGAGCCTATTTCTATGACACACCCAGCCCCGACCCGAATGCCATCGGACAGACAAATATCATTGGAAGACTGTCGTACACCGAGTCGTACGATGTCAACGGAAACCTTGTCGAGCGGGACTCATATTCGTACGATGACATGGGGAGAATCACCTGGATTGTAGAGGCCGGCCCGTGGTCGTCCTACAAGAGAGTATCCTACTCTTATAACCTCCAGGGACAACCTACGCTGAAAGACTATTACGATAACGCTAATGATGCCGTTTATTTTGGTAATTACTTCACATGGAATTACTACTACGATAATTCCGGGCGCCTTTCCAGCATATCGACCAGCGACCAATTGGAAGGCGACTATTCGGGTACCACGAGCTATCAGTACTTTGCGGCAGGGAATTCGCAGCAGCTGGTTCTCGACTCGGACGTGCCTGCAACCACCACGATCAATTATCATTATAATCAGCGAAACTGGCTGACATCCGATAGTTCAGCCGATTTTTGGGAACAACTAGGTTATGACCAGTCTTCTCAAATCGGCGGCACGCCCGAGTACAACGGAAACATAAGCTACGTCAACTATTACATAAGCGGCGACGCGTTTACGCCGTCATCACCAGATATGCAGGATTTATCCGGCCTTCAGCCTGCTCCGACAAATACGATGGGATATTCATATACTTACGACGGCGCGAACAGGCTGACGTTAGCCTCATTCGAGTTCCAGCTTGATGGGGAATGGGGCCAGGCAGTTTCCTATGGTGATACTGTCGCATACGACGGCAACGGCAACATCACGGGATTAACCCGCTATGGCGACAACGCGACTTTGAACGATAACTTGACCTACTCCTACAGACCCGGTACCGATCTGGATACTCTCATTACGAATTCTGCTGGTACCGGTGCCGCTTACACTTTTGATTCGAGCGGAAACGTTATTTCAAATTCCAGGGACAGCGTCGGTTTCATTCTTTATGATATTTACAATCATCCTGTGGAAGTCTACGACAATAACGGGGATGTCATTCAGTATGGATACGACGCCAATGGCGCCCGTGTTGAGAAAGAGATCGGGAGTTCTTATAATTGTTACATAAGAGGAAAAGGCGGTCATACTGATGTGATTCTTCTTGACCTCTCCAGCGACAACGATATTTTCAACACGATAGCAAACGGAGACAATATCGCGCAGGTGGATTGGACGAACCAGTTATTCAGTCATTACTATTACATCAAGGATCATCTTGGCGACGTGAGGATGATAATAGATGAAAACGACAACCCGCAGGTGTGGAACAATTATTACCCATTCGGTGAAGAGATGCCAGGCTTGAATATTGTGAATGCGGGGCCGGATGATAGATACGGATTCACCTCCAAGGAGCTCGACGCCGAGACCGGGCTGTATCACCTGGGTGCCAGGTCATACGACCCGTGGAGCGGAAGGTTCTTGGAGACAGATCCCCTTGGTGATTTGTCCTTCGGAGAGTCCCCCTATAGCTACTCGCACGATAATCCGGTTGAGTTCTCGGATCCAAGCGGCGAATATAGTTATGAGATCAATGGCGTGCCCGTGTCAAACCAAGTGGGACAGTCTTTTATGAGCTCTGCGGATATCGGACAATATCAGCTGGCGCAACAGGCTCGACAGTATCAAGAGCAGAACCAGGTAAGTCAGATAATTCATAACCTCAGCGCCGGAGATCAGAATCTCTTGACAGCCTTAGGCGCTTCTGAAGCGAGTGCGAGTGCCGCATCAGCAAAGGAAATCGCCGGGATACTTTTCACTGTGTTTAACCGCTTAGCTACTGGTTATGGCAATGCAAAGTCGATGAGCGATGTTGTTTATTACTCAGGTGCGTACAATGGAATAAACACGGCAATCTTCTTCTATGCACTGAATGGGTATATCCCTTTGACTAGAAATTGGGGAAAAGGATTCGAATCTGACTGGAATAGACTAGGCCCAGCATACATCTTTAATAGATTTGATTATCGAATCAGTACGGTTCGGAACGTTTTAAACGGCATAATAAATGGCTCCATCCAGAATCCAGTAGGTAACTCCATGTTTTACCATGCGCTAAACGCAGGACAATGGAACACTCCACCATGGGACACCTATGTAAGATACCTCAATGCAATCTATCTTACTGGCGGTGAAGCGACTTCTCCAGGTTGGGAACAATATCTTTATGGTAATACAGTATTCATAAACTGGAATGGTCTCAAATGAGGAACGGGGAGGAGTTCTTATGATTGGCGTCAATGGCCTGAGACGGGTTGCTATTCTTTCCTTTGTGCTGACATCTATTGTCTATTCGCAAGAGAGCGATAGCCTTCTTATACGAAACTATAAAGAGTATAAGAATGGAGTATTCAACGACAGCGCACTCTCTATTTTATACCGTCATGGTCTGATTAGTAAAGAGATGTATCTATCCAAAAAATACGGTAAAATGCCGCTGGATTCTATACGCTTTGCGGACCTTAGAGCGAAGCTTAAGTATAAATTTGTACTCGATTTCTTAGAACGTACACAGGCTGCAAGATCGCTCCTTAGTTTGGAAGATTTCAATCAGGCGACCCAATTCAGCGAGTTATTTCGCGTATCCGATGTTAAACCGAAGGATGCAGTCGAATCATTCAACTACTACTTGCCATACGACCTGTATCAGGTATGGTCATTTGACGACAAGCATAAACTTTTTCTCTTGGCTGCATCATACCCGCTTTATGGACTTGAAAGGCTCTTTTTATTCGATGACGGCAAGAATAATCATGAATTGTTGGATACTTTATGTTTTAATCCCAAAAACAATGCTGAATTTGATTTCCTTCAACTCAACGGCCACAGCATAATCCGACTCCGTCAGTCTGTCCATGGAACGGGTTATCTAGATGAGCAGGAAGTTCTTATAGGGATAATCGATAAGAAGTTTCACAACCTGTTCTCCACCGACCTGCTTCAGGCTAACGATTGGACGATGTCGCCAACAGATACGTCGAATTATTTTGACCGCTGGACAGCCAAAATAACCTTTGTCGATAACAATGGTGATAGCTTACCCCGCATCAGGAAAGAGGTCAGCGAGGATGTGATCAGCATGGATGGAGTTAAAAATTTCGATTTTGCTGCTGGTCACGTCATAAAACACATTCGGAGTTGGGTCGAGGTGTATGTGTGGGATAATGAAACGAAAGCTTACGCCTTGGACAAGAAAGTGAACGATGCAGCCGTTAAAGTTAAGAGATAGAGATCAGGCTATACCTCTAACTTATTCTGATCCGTTTGGGCTCGATACGATGTACACGCAAATGCCCGGGAAAAACGGTAGCTACAGTTGGGTCCCGCAATGGATTCCAGACAACATCGTAACACCCGAAAACCAGGGCCAGCAGTCTGGGTCTCTTGTGACACTTCAAGAGATGCTTGACCAAGAACAAGCATACGTAGACCGTATTCAACGTCAGGCTGACAGGCAGGCCAAAGCTGAGACGAAAGCATTCTATCATGGATTCTTTAACGGGACAGCGAACATTGCCGACAAAGTCTCGGAGAGCCAGAATTACTCAATGGCTGGGGAAGTTCTCTTTGGACAGGAGGAAGCTCTCCCCGTATCGTTCACAATTGGGCGAATAGCAGATTTCGTATCTCTCTCGGCAAAGGGGCTTGACGTACTAACGGGAGGTTCCAGACAAGCCTTCATAGATCAGTTGGGTAAAACCGGTGTAAGCCTAGCCACATTAAACATACTGAAAACCTCTGAGGCTGGTGCACAGATTGCAGATGATCCCGTATTTAAGACAGCTCTTAAGTTGACCATTAGCCAAGTTATGCCGAAGTGAGAATTTGAGAAGTCGTTGAACTATGAGCAATTCATTCTTTGACCACCTGTCAAAGTACCTCACATCGATCGGAATATCTCCGACATACTTCTATACACTCGTGCTGGTTCCCCCTCTGATATATTTCCTGTGGTCGAACCGAAGAGAACTCAGAAAATGGGACGAGCAGAGCGCAGCAAAAAAGATAAGTTTCGTTAATGCGTTTGCCGTAGTAATCGGTTTGCTGCTTGCCTGCGTTCTGACACTCTTTGGGATTTGGCACGATTGATTCCCCTTGGCGAGCAGATGCCGGGCCCGAGTCCTCAGATGAACCTCACCGGCTCCGCGGATGGAAGGTATAAGTTCACCTCCAAGGAGCTCGACGCCGAGACCGGGCTGTATCACCTGGGCGCCAGGTCGTACGACGCGTGGAGCGGGAGATTCTTCAGTGTCGATCCGATGGCAAGCGACAGCACGCTGACTCCATGGTCGCCGTACCAGTACTCTTTCGATAATCCGATAAGGTTCAAAGACCAACAGGTAAGTGGCCCAACTGGGCGCTACTCGGCGTTGAAGTGGGCAGTTGGATTGAGAACGAATTCAGCGGCGCTCAGAATTCCATTATAAATTCGATGGGATACCAAAATGCAAGCCAGGAACAAATGCAGTCGCAAGCTGAATCGCAGAGCTCTGCTCCCATGGTGCCGTCGGCAAAGCAGATGTCTGCGCTGGGGTTTCACGCAGTTTCGAATTTCATGTATGCGGAGGGGATGGGCGCTGCCGCAGGTGCGGGGGCCACATTATTCGCCGCTGGCTCTGCAGCATTAGGTGCTGGGTCGATTCCCATGACAATCGCCAGCATTGGCATCAAGGCAGGCCGGGACTACCTCACCGGTTCGAAGTACTATGATGTTCTTATAGGTGGTTCGCTAGCAGCTATCTCACATCAGACGAAAGTTCCGCTAGGAGGATTCTACAGCGGCTTTAGATATGGCCAAGCTGCATATCAATGGCTTCTCCCACCACCTCAGCCGATAGGGAAATAGCATGACCTACTCTAACAAGAAAAAGGTACTGTATAGCTATTTGCTAACTTTCGGGTATACAGTTTTCCTTGCTACGATACTCCTGATTCTCTGGCCATTAGACAAGACTATGTTCGGCTGTTTTCTACTGTTCGGCGGATTGTCTAGCATTGCGTTGCATCCGTTTGTACCAGAGGGTGTACCAGACACTCTGTTGTCAGCAGGAACAAAGGTCCAGAAGCGAACTCTACTTTGGGGAGGCATCCTGACGGTCGGAATAGGACTTGTCATTTTGTTGGTTTGACGCTACAAGCGAGTAGTGAACGCGTCGTTGCGATGATTACTACCCGTGCTGGGAAACGGTGCCAATCAGGAGGAAGAGCTATGAGGTGGGACATAAGAAGTATAAGTTTACCAGGAAGGAGCATGCTCCAGAGACGAGGATGTATTGAGGAGTTTATCTCGCCAAAGGCGGGGCTGTCCGCTACTACGATTCCTGTTCAGTCGAAGATCTCGCAAAGCGGAGCCGCTGGATGAGTGTCGACCCGCTGGTGAGCAAATATCCGTCAATGAGTCCCTACAACTACGTTGGCGATGACCCGACCGGATTGGTTGATCCTAACGGCATGAGGAAACATCGCCCGATGAAGTTGCACCCAAATGTTGTGCCAATAAATGGCGCGACGATGCATGGGAGTGAGTCGGGAAGTGCCAGTGTGGCGCCTACCATAACAGTTCAAAGAACAAAAGTCAGAACGAATCTGCCTTTCCTTAAGGTAGCTACATATACCTCAGCAACAACAAAAAAGGGGAGCAAGTACGCCGGTCAAACCTTTGACGAAGTGACTGGCAATTTGAATAGCAACAGCTATACAACTCCTGGCGGCGAAGTAACGACCATAGGTGCGGAGAAAGCGTGGTGGACAATAGGTACCTCATCTCTGCAGTTTGGAGAAAGTGCAAGAGGAAAATACATTGTGGACCTTTCTACGCAAGGTCTCGGCAACTCAAGAATGGGGCTAACTATTCAAATAGATAGCCCGGAAGCGCTTGCTCATCAGGCAGCGCAAGGGTTCGTGAACGTCGCAAAATCGTTCTTCAATTCTTTTGCGAAAGGACAGGGCGTAACACCGTCATCAGAGCCCTCCATGGAACCTGAACCCCCTGCCCTTCCATGAATCGAAGTAGACGTAGATGGTCAGTCATAGCTGCCTTAATCATAATCGTAATCGCTATATGGTCTGTTGCTGACCACTACATCTCCATCGACAGGAAGTACAACTACCATGCTGAGTTCTTCAAAAAGATGCCATGTCCTTGGTTATTCGCGGATTCTGCGAAGACAGGAATTGAATCTATGTTCTTGTCTGGCTGGATCAGGAACAACGACCAGATCTACACCTATGTTTACGAGCATGACTACTACATATTGGCATGGAATATCCCTGCCCTTAGGAACGTCAACTTGAAAAATGTGGTGATCAACCATGGCGTTTACCTCGACCACGTTGAAATGCGAGGAGAAATCCTAGACGCTGGAACTGGGTTGGAAACCAAAGTAAGATATGGGCCATTCTTCAAGGATAAGATTGTTGTAGATCTCGATGAATATTCAAAGGTCTTCAAGACTTTTGAGACCTCATATTACAGGGGCTTCTACGGCACTGCGAGCAAAATCGCTTTCGAGAACGGGAAAGGACAGATCTTGGCTATGAGAGACTACACGAGAAGGATCATGCCAACGCTTTTCGTGATGTACAAAACCAAGAAGAGCTTCTACATCATCCTCATCAACTCAAAGAAACCCTTCGGCGTAAACATGCTCAAAATTCTCAATCTGAAGTGAGTCTACTGAACCACCTCGCGAATGTTTTAAGCATCCGCGTCCGCTCTTTCAATTTGGTTCCAATTACTTCCGAAAGATGTCGAGGGAGCGCCGACCTATAAATGGTCGCAACCTTCTATTCATTCTGTATTTTCGAACGTAGCATCCGGTTGTCTCTCTGCCGCTTGCGCCATCTACACTGTAATTAACTCTCAGCGCTAGAACTAACTCCACAATTTTCGAATCACACCTAACCTCACGAGGTCCATCATGAAAACACTATTTATCGGAGCACTTTTGCTCCTATCCACGCTTCCGTTATTCGCCGGTACCAACAATATGGCCTTAGGCGGTTACATGCCCTTCACCATTCCGGCCAATCCGACAGCCCGCCAGATCACTACACTCTTCATTGAAACCACCGAAGGCATCCACGACCCGTTCATGGTACTCAGGAAAATCGGTTCGATGGGGAACAGTGTAGTCCCAGCACTGAAGACTTTCCTCTTCGATACGCCGGTTATCAAGGAAGCGGTGTTGTCTCCGGACGGGAAAACCGTCGACAGTGTCACGGCACCGCCTCCCAACAAACTCTACGGCGTTATGGCGCTCGATCTTATTGGAACGCCACTCGCGTACCAGGTCCTCGCAAGTGTGGCACAGTCCGATTCTGACAGCCAGCTTCGTGGAGCCGCTCTGAATTCACTTGCTCAAAGCTACTATTATAGGGCAAGGCAAGACAGTCTTGTCCCCGACAAAGCCGTCATTGGTCTCCTTCTTCAGGACTTGGACGACACTACTTATATCGCACAGTACGGCTGCCGGATCGGTACTATCGCGAGAAGGGGCCTCAAGAATTGGACCGGTAAAGACTACGGCCAGATCCCACCGGAGTCCATTAAAGCGAAAGAAGAAAAGAGGCTCGGCATGACACTGACACAATATAGGCTTCAACAGTGGCAGAAGAACGAAGCTAATGTCTCTTGGGATGCGAAGAAGGGGCGCTTCGTGTCCAATCCTTAAGTTGGCTCTTGCGTCGTGTTCGCTCATCTAAACTTTCAACCGTTTCATAGCCCACCTCAGGTATTAATATGAAAATCAAACACTGTCTCAACGACGCCTCCGGTTTCTCCATGGTCGAGCTCATGGTAGTACTTGTCATCATCGGCATACTCGTTCTCCTCGCATTGCCCCGTCTTGAGCCCGTCGTAACTAAAGCCAAAGAGACGGAAGCCAAGCTTATGCTTAAGCAGGTCTACACCCTGGAGAAGAGCTATAAATATCAGTACGATACTTACACCACATCCTTGTCTGCTATCGGCTTCGAGCAGCGCAAGCTCGTTACTCAGGGCGGGAGGGCGAGGTACAGGATCACTATCGTATCTGCAGACGCTAACAGCTTCCTCGCTGAAGCCACCGCTGTTGTCGACTTCAACGGCGACGGCCGATACAACGTCTGGACTGTCGATCAATCAGGCGATATTGTGCAGAAAGTACCGGACTAGCCAAATTCTAAGCACTAAATTCGAAATTCTAAACAATGTTCAAAACTCTAAACTCAATAAGGGACATGTCCGAATTGTGCTGTTCGATCTTTCTAATTTTGGATTTGTTTAGAGTTTAGATTTTCGTGCTTAGAATTTCCCACTCGCAATGATGCTATTTCTTTCGGCCCTCCTCGGCCTATCCCTCGGCAGCTTCGCCAACGTTTGCATCTACAGGATTCCGCGGAAGCTATCCATAGTGGCACCGCGCTCATTCTGTCCCAACTGTCAAAGGTCTCTCGCATGGTACGAACTCGTGCCCATCCTTTCGTTTGTACTTCTGAAAGGGAGATGCCGGACCTGTAAAAGCCGGATATCCGTCCAATATCCTTTGGTGGAACTTACTACCGGAGCCTTTGCCGTGTTGCTCTATTTTCATTTCGGTGCGACCCCGAAGACACTCATCGCGATAGCGCTCTTCATTCTGTTCCTTGTAATAGCCGTTATAGACTGGACTTCCCTCATCATTCCGAACAGCCTTGTCATCGCCGGCCTTCTTCTTGGCGTCATCGATTATTCATTTTTCTCAGTTCACATGTTGCTGAGCGCCGCTCTCTCTGCCGCTCTTGCTTCAGCTTTTACTTTTGTCGCCAGGGCAGCAGGAAATCAGATTTTCAAGAAAGATACTATGGGTATTGGCGACATCAAGCTCGCAGGCCTGATTGGCCTCTTCATTGGCTTTGAGCACTTCCTCGTCGCCGTCTGGCTCGCCGCTATCCTCGGAATCATTTACTGGTCAATACAGCGAGTACTAAATCGAACTGCCAAGGACTCACGCCTTCCTTTCGGTACATTTCTATCCGTGACGGCGATTATAATCTACTTGGCCCCTGCACCGTCGATCTCATTTATCCGTTGAGTGCACAAGTGGCTGCCCAATGCTCTATGCCCCATGCCCTTTGCGCTCCATAAATCCACTAATCCCGAAATCCATTTATCCATTATTCCACGATTCCATCATTCCCTTATTCCCATTCTATGCCTGACCTCACGGCTCTCGATATTCCCTCCGAAGTGCTAAGCCTCATCCCGAAAGATGTCGCCGTAAGCTATCGCGTCGTTCCCATTTCGATGAGAGGGGAGGCCGTACGCATTGCCGTTCCTCTTGCGTGCGATGAACAGACCATTGATGATATATCGTTCTTTCTCGGTAGGGACGTAGTTCCCGAGATGGTCCCGGCTGAAAACATAATCGATGCATTGCAGCACTTCTACGGCATCAGCGAAATAGACCTCGCAAAATCACAAACAAACAATACCAATCAATCTCAGTCTCCTGCAAGTGCCGGGGACACTAACGGGGAACCACTAACCGAAGTAGCCAAGCGGGGCGAAGCGTCAACCGACGGGTCGACTGTTGCGACTGTAGACAGAATCATTACACAAGCCGTACGTCTGAAGGCAAGCGATATACACGTCGAGCCATATGAGAAGATTATGCGGGTACGATACAGGCTTGACGGAGTGCTCCACGAGGTCGAGCAGCTTCCCATCGAAAGGTCTAAGCCTATAATCTCACGCCTTAAGATTATGTCTGAACTCGACATAGCGGAGAAGCGCCGGCCGCAGGATGGAAGGATCCGTGTCAATGAACAAGGACGGACAATTGACATACGGGTGTCCACACTTCCCACCGACTTCGGCGAGAAAGTCGTGCTCAGAATACTCGACAAGTCCCAGCTCCAGCTCGATCTGTCCAAGCTCGGATTCGAACCGGAAGACCTTCGAGCCTTTCAGCAGACAATTAGACTCCCCTTTGGGATGATACTTATGACTGGTCCGACGGGATCAGGCAAAACGACCACACTCTACGCCGCTCTACAACAGATCAACGATCCGAGGGTCAACATAACCACGATTGAGGATCCGATCGAATACAACCTGACCGGAATAAACCAGACGCAGATGCGTTCCGAGATCGGAGTGACATTTTCCGCAGCGCTTCGGTCTATCCTTCGGCAGGATCCTAATGTCATCATGATTGGTGAAATCAGGGATTCGGAGACGGCGGAGATAGCGATCCGTGCCGCACTCACCGGGCATCTTGTTTTCTCAACACTTCACACGAACGACGCACCGTCGGCAGTCACGCGGCTGATCGACATGGGTGTCGAACCGTTTCTGGTCGCGTCATCCATCAAAATGATAATTGCACAGAGGCTGCTCAGAAAGCTTTGTCCAAGGTGCCGGAAGGGATATCATCCGTCTGCTGAAGAGCTGGGCGAGATGCAAATACTAGATTCTACCGATGGTACGTTTTACAAGCCTGGAGGATGTCCTTCGTGCAACAGTGTCGGCTACAAGGGGAGATCTGCTGTGTATGAAATGTTTTCCGTACAGGACGCGCTATCGGACATGATCGCGCACAATGCCAGCGCATCTGATATTCGTCGCAAGGCGAAGGAGGGCGGATTGCATACTCTTCGTGAGGCTGCACTGAAGAAAGCTGCCCGCGGCGAAACTTCGCTCGAAGAGGTCCTCCGTGAGACTGCCGTGTGATTGCTTCAGGTTTGAACTTAACCGTACATGCGTGCTGAAATGGTTTGCTGAATTGTGGAGCCTCTTTTCTCGAACTGCGGTGTGCAGGCACGAGAGTGACAGAGTCACAGAGAAAGAGGTCCCATCACTCCAGCGGGGTCCAACAATAGTAGTGCAGCAAGTTCCAACCTCCTTTACGAAGTACTCAAAGAAACCATAGATAGACAGCTATGTATGAAGTCCCTTCGCGAAAATGGCGTCCCGTCCCCGTTTCGATAAAGATCGTTGACTCCTGAAGAGGCGATTTCAGGAGTCTCCTCCGGTACATATCAACCGCCGTATATTGAAATCACCTCTCTTTACCGGGGACGGGACATCACGAAGGCCTCCCCATTTTCGCAGGGCGCCCTTTTTCCCGCTTCGTCATTCTAGTTATATAGATGTAGCGGGATCCCGGTCCCGACTTTGTCGGGATCGGGACTTTTCGTCCATTTTCTCTTGGGCGAGCAAGAGAAAATGGACCCATATCATGGAACATCTGTACTTGGGTATCCTCCACTGGTAGTGACTCTGCACCGTGAGGGTGTCTCCTAAGAGAAGGATCGAAATGATGCGCAAAATATTGTATCTGCCAACGCTGTTGACTTTACTATCCGCAACGGTGCTTCTCGCGCAGGTGAGGCCCTCGCGCGACTCTGTTCGTAAGTCAATTATCCTTACCGATTCCCTGAGCCATATTTCAACGCCTGTCCCGATCGTAAATCCGCCACATCCTTCCGGATTCGGGGGTGGAAATGCCTCTCAGTCTGATTCGTCTCGCCAAGCCGACTCCGTCCACACCGTACCACCTCATTCCATCCCGCAACATGCCGACAGCCTCAATTTGTCTTCTGCCGATGAATCAGGGAATGATGTCTCACTTAGCGTTCAGCCGACAAGTGCACACAAGAGTCTGCCCGCCAATCTTCCTCCCGGTGCTCTCGACACTACCACTATCAGCTTCAAAAACACCGACCTCCGTGACATCTTCAGGGGACTTGCGTACCAGCATGGCCTCAACATATTTGTCCAAAACTCAATCGACAAACATGTCACAATCTCACTGAACGAAGTCCCTGTCTACTATGCTATTAAATTCCTTTGCAAGCAGAACGACCTCGACTTAAGACTCAAAGGAGGGATTTTCGAAATCACCGTTCCGCCACCTCCTGAGATTGTTCCTCCTCCGAAACCGAAACCTTATGTTGCATACAACGATGGAGACCTATGGATTGCAGCTAACAACGTCAGCCTCAGGTCCGTTGTCCAGGCGATCAGAGACAAGTCCGACAAAAACATTCTCATCACGGAAGGGACATCCGGGCCCGTCACCGGGCAGCTGAACGATATAAATTTCGATGTCGGCTTTACGCAGTTCATGAACAACAACGGCTTCGCCGTCGAAAAGCGCGACGGCATATACATAGTAAGCCGCCTGCAATATTATGTCGGGGGGAAGGGGAAAAACGGTCCGCCCGCCGCTTCCGGGCCTTATTGGATCAGCGCAAAAGACTCTCTCGTGACGATCGATGTGACCAATGTGCCCATACAGCGTGTGATTTCCGACTTGGTACATCAGACCAATTCAGACGCGGTCTTCTACAATGACGTCCCCGGCGACATAACAGCAAGGGTGTCCAACGTGTCGCTCACCGACGCGCTCAATCTCCTTCTGATGAATACTACGGATACTTACAGAATCTCCGGCGGGAAATACTTCATCGGTAATAGATCCGATAAGACGATGACATCCGTAAAGCTGGTCAAGCTCAAGTATATGCGTCCCAAAGACCTCATCAAGATGATTCCGAAGTACATTACCTCCGAAGCAACAATTAGGCCCGTGCCCGAGGAGAACGCCGTTGTCATAATGGCAGCTAACGACGTCGTATCGCAGTTTGTGCATTTAGTCAGGGATATCGACAAACCAGTGCCACAGGTCCTGATTGAGGCACTGGTCGTCGACTATAACCTGACAAAGAGCAGTCAGCTGGGAATAAACGCCGGGATACAGAACGCCCCTGACACCTCAGTTCAAAACTATACGGTAATACCGGGTATCAACTATACGACTACCGGACTCCGCATCAACGCCGACTTAAAACAGATCGGCACCATAAATGTCTTTGGTACAAGTCTTGGAGTCGCAAATTTAGGAGTGCTTCCTGCAAACTTCTACCTCAACTTGCAGGCACTTGAAGAGAAGGGGATAGCGGATGTCCGCTCGCGTCCCCTTCTTGCGACTCTGAACGGCCATGAGGCAACCCTAAGTATAGGTACCACACAATACTATGAGCTTTCTACAACGATCCCATACAACGGACAAAACAACACGACGGTCTTCCAGCAGAGCCAGAGCTTCCAGAAGATTGAGGCTGACGTTAAACTGGAGATAACCCCGTATGTCGGTGCCAATGGGATGATTTTCGTGGATATCAAACCGGATTTCGAAAGCCCGGTAGGGCAGTTGTCGCCTAACGTGCCTCCCACAATCGAGCACCGATCATTAAGCTCAACACTCGAAATGAAAAACGGGGAAACCATAGTCTTGGGTGGGATGATCCAGAATACGACTTCTGTCAACAAGACGGCCACGCCCATACTTGGAGACATACCGATACTCGGTGCGCTCTTCTCGTCAACCACGAAGTCCAACGATAAGTCTGAGTTAATCATATACATTACGCCGCATATATCGTACGGGTCTGAATTCCGCGACGTATCTATACCGTCGCCAACTCAGGAACAGTAATGGAATTCCGCATCCAACAGATCAATCTTCTCAGAATCTCAGGGATACATTCATTACTTGGAATCGATCTCTATAAGAATCGAGTCCGGGTTGTAGAGGTTAAGACCCACGGAGGCATTCTCAATAAATTCACGGCGAAACATGGCGCATCTCGCCATATCACCGTTGATTTTCCCGGCAATATGTCAGCCGCTGAGCGCGGTAATCTTCTATCTGAAGCTCTTAAGAAGAATGGCATAAAGACCCGATTCTCTGTCTCGACCGTTAGGTCTTCCAACAGCAGGGTAGTAACGGCGGATATGCCTATAGTGGCGGCAGATACGATATCAAAGGAGGAAATCGAGAATTGGATCCGCGAAAATTACCAGAAGCTCGTACGCGTCCCGATCCCACTCAAGGATCTTTCCTTCGACTTTCAGATCATCTCTCAAACAACTGAATCCATACGGATTGAAGTCGCGTTCGTTCGTACGTCAGACAGGGATGAAATCCTCGATCTCCTTCAATCGGCCGGCCTTCATGTGCTCTTTCTTACTATCGAGAGCAGAAGCACCGAACTGGGCTTTCTTTCCACAAACAACATATCTCCAGCCGAGGATTTTACTTTTGTCTTTGCCGGTGAGGATGGAGTTACCAGCACCGTTTACCACTGGCATGATGACTCCGACAGCCGGGAGAGTATTCAAAGGACGAGCCATCGGAACTCTTCACTCAAAGACATTATGATATCAATGGCGAAGGGATCCGTAGAAATAGGCAGCATATTTATCTCAGGGCCGGGGGCAACTGAACACGTTCCTCCTCCAGCAACCGTCTGGGAACCGCTCGGCCTGCCGCCGGAATATGCACTTGCGGTCGGTCTAGCGGTCCAGGGGTTCCTTTTTGCTTCCCCAATATCGGGGTCTGAACAGCTTATCGACTTTCTCCCTGAGAAAGCGAAGGCTTCTTCTCTGGAACAGTTCGACAAAGCGCTCTTCAAGGTTGCTTTGATCACGATGGGTACTATCCTCTTTGTCCTGCTCGGACTGCAGTCCGGTCTGCAAACATACGTGAAAAATGATTCAGCGCGCCTTGACCGCAAACTGCAGAAAGTCGGTCCCGTTTATGCGCAGGTGAGAGGGCTGCAAAGACAGGTTGATGCTCTGAAGCTCGAGCTTAGCGGTGATGATGCCGTCAGGCAGAGGCCATCCGTTGCGAGAGCGCTGCACGAGATTGCTGCCTCGACTCCCAAAGGTGTATGGCTGTACAAGCTGATCTATTCGCATCCCGACACTACGGGAACGAATGTGGACATCTGGGGGTATTCCCGGTCAAACGAAGATGCCGCAGACTTTCTGTCAGGCCTGCAAACTTCCCGTTTCTTTTATGGGGTCAGGGTAGTTCGGGTGGGCGCTCCGACACAGCTCGAGCTCGCTTCCTTCGCCTCTACTGAACAAAAATCGTTTGTGACATTCGAAGTCGATCTGAAGATAGCTCCATGAAACGTCCATACCTCATCCTTACCGGGCTCCTGGCGTTCGTCTTTTTCTATATACTCGTGAATGATGTCGTGCCGGGCTATTCGACCGCCATTCATATGTACTTGCGAATCACGAAAAGAAGCGAGTCGCTGATCGATCCGGAGGCTCTTCCAGCCGAAAGAGCAAATCTCATAACTGAACGCGACACTCTATCTCGCGACATACTTGCTTCGCGAGGCAAATACAGTCAGAGCGAGATTGGTGTCATTCAATGCGTCACAGACAATGCTCGCCGGAATCACGTTCTTGTCCGATCGTTCTCGCCTGGGGCCAAACGAATTACGGGACAGTCCAGCCGCTTCGACTTCGAAATCTCCCTCGAGGCACCTTTTTCGAGGCTGTGTGCATTCATAGACGGCCTCGAACGCTCAGCGATGCCGTTCCGGATAGAAGAATTGCAGATAAACTCAAATCCCATCGGAGAAGCGATGCTCAAGTCGACACTTAAAGCAACAGCCGTATTGTATCATGGCTTCGGTCCGAAAGAACACTAAGCTCTTAACTAGAATTCTGGCAGTACTTGTTCTCCTGATTTGGGGTGAAGTCGCCTATCAGTTGGTGAAGAGCAAGCATCAGCCTCACGTGGCAACATCCGCAGCGCCTTCCTACAGCTTGATACACGCGAACAACGCAAGAGTACCCTATGTCTTCAAAGACAACGCTCGTGATCCGTTCGCCTTCTTCCATCCGGTTATCCATGTTCGAAGAGATCCCAAGGTCGTTCCGCTCATCGTGCATATCTGGGCACCACCTCCAATTTATTTTGAAGGAGTGATGCTTGGAGGCGGCAAGAGGACAGCTATTCTCACAAATGGAAGCGGTCAGACCTTTTTCCTGGCTCAAGGCGATACGATCGACGGCGTCAAGATTATCGAAGTGAACGACCAGAGAGTCACTTACAGTTACGATCGAAAAGACTCCAGCTGGACTGTGGAGACAAGATGAGTTAAGTGGTGTCATACAATCCCTCATGATAAACCCGCTCCGGCAATCCCCTGCCGAAGCGGGTTTTCTGTTTACTTTTAGAGAAGGAACTTCTCGCGTTCCCTCGAGTCATGAACGTGCTGGTCCAAGTTGGCCTACATTAGCGTGCCACAAATATGCCACATGACCAACACGCTTTGGTACCAAAATATACTTCTCAGTATTAGCCCAAGTTCGACGGTAGTGGTACAGAAGAAATATTTTTTGTGGCAATTTGATTTGGATGAGCGGATGAGGCTGGAAAAGTCGATGTAGTGCCGACCTTGGTTATTGTAAAGGGGTAGAGGCGAGTGTTAACTTTGTAGCATGTTCTTGCGACGCAAATGCAGACACAAGGATGGGAAGGCGCATTTTTATTGGTCACTGGTTGAGACGTACAGGACGAGTTCAGGGCCGCGGCAGCGGACAGTTGCATACCTTGGAGATATGGATGAAGCGGGACGGCTTGGAGTCAAAGATGCAGCGGAAGGACACGATGGGCAAGAGGGAG
>JAJZVO010000013.1 GCA_021845665.1 Bacteroidota bacterium
GTGACTTACAGCGCGCTTTCATCGGGCCTCATGCTTTACGGAATTTCCATACTATATGGACTGACGGGAAGTTTGAACTTCTACGCGTTGAATCAATCGTTGGCTTCCGGCACCTCCTCTCAGGCTGCCGTACTCGTTGCTATTGTTCTTATGCTGGTCGGGCTCGGATACAAAATCAGCGCCGTCCCTTTCCATTTTTGGACGCCCGACGTATACGAAGGAGCGCCCGTGACAGTGACCGCTTTCCTTTCGGTTACTTCCAAAGCAGCCGGGTTCGCACTTCTTATAAGGTTTTTCAAGATTGGCTTCATCGATGTCGCAGCGCAGCCCGCCGTCGCAGGGATGTGGGAAATTTTCCGCGGGCTTAACTGGACGGACATAATTGCCGTGCTCTCCGTCCTGACGATGACAGTCGGCAACCTGGTTGCGCTTTGGCAGTCGAACATGAAGCGCCTCCTCGCTTACTCCAGCATAGCCCACGCGGGGTACATCCTGATGGGCTTCGTAACCCTGACTGACCAGGGCATATCGGCGATGCTGATGTACTTCGTCGCATATCTTCTCATGAACCTCGGGGCCTTCTACATCGTGATGCTGGTTGCGAATAAGTATCATACCGAGGAAATCGATGGTTATGCCGGGCTCGGCTACCGTTCGCCGTACGCAGCTTTCACGCTCGCAGTCTGCCTATTCTCTCTTACCGGTATTCCACCCACGTTCGGGTTTGTGGGAAAGCTCTATCTCTTCGCCGCACTCATAAAAACCAACTACATTTGGCTGGCGATAGTCGGAGTGCTGAACAGCGTAGTGTCTCTTTATTACTATGCGAAAGTTGTCAGGAGCATGTACCTCGTCCAGCCTGCGGAGAATACGAGGATCGAATTCGGTTTCGGTACGAACCTGATGATGACGATCCTTATGGTCCCTAACATTGCTCTTATGATCTATTTTACTCCGATATTGAGTTGGGCGGAGCAGTCTGTAAGGATGTTCGGCCTCCGCTGATCGGAAGGCCTTCTGAATTCCGGCATGTGGTGTATCATGACTGGATTCCCACACGCGGAGAACACAGAAGCAATTCAGGTATCACTCGGACGTGATTTGGATAGAATCTGATCGGTGGTCGAGCCGTCTCTTGTACCGTTTCATCCGTGAGCTTCCCTCCTAACAATAGCCGGTCCCTTCACTCCAGTACAGCGCCGCTTGATTATCTCGGCGTGCGTTGAATGTGAGCAACGTTCCTCCTTATCTTAACTATCGAAACCATTACAAATGCTGAAACCAGGGTCCTGGTCGGTCGAGATACCGGCAGGGGATCCATCGTTAGTTGAAGGAGTAGCACATTGGGACAGCAGCAATTATTGCTAATTGTATTGGGGGTGATAATCGTGGGCATTGCCATTGCGGTCGGTCTTGCAGTATTCAGGAGCGAAAGCCAGAGTTCGAACCGCAATGATCTAATAACCGATCTTGAAAGGCTCGCTTCGGTGGCTCAGGAGTACTACAGGAAACCGTCCAGCATGAATGGAGGCGGGATGAACTTCATGGGATTTGCCCTTTCTCCGGTTGACTCAGGAAATGCCGACGGGAGTTTTTCTCTGAGCACTCAACCGCCCAACGATGCGGATTTTAAAAGAGGGAGCACGCTGCCGATCAATATTCCGGCCAGCGAGATCTACATCATTGGTTGCGGAAAGGAAACGGGAAACGATAACCGGAGGGCAGTGAAAGCGTATGCAACTGTCCTGCCCGATTCTGTCGCGATAACCATTATGAACTGATGCTACCGGTAAGCGCTTGTAACCTTCCCCTTAAAAAGGCCGTCCCGGGAGACCCCGGGACGGATACGAATCAACTGAGTTCCGATGCAAGTTTCTGAGAGCGACGTATTGCTTTCACTCGCTTCATCCGCTTGCGAACCGAGGGCTTCGTGAAGTAAGTTCTCTTCTTGAATTCTTTGAGAATTCCCGAGCGCTCATACTTCTTCTTGAAACGCCTCAGTGCTCTGTCGATCGGCTCATTCTCTTGAACAACGACGCCGACCAATCGAATCACCTTCCTTTGTTTTTTTGTTAGGAACTTCTGTAAGAAGATAACCATCCGATCCTGAAGATACAACAATTTCACCCTGTCCCAAACCCTCGATGATGGCTTGATGCGATTGACACCGGCAATTTGAGGGGGGGAGCTTACTGCCAATTTCGGATGAAGTCTCCTTCACGGTACTTTGTCCCACGAGAAGCCCTTTCTAGTCATGACCACTCGGCCGTTTATCTGCCTTTTGCTCACGGCCACCTTACTTAAATGAAGTTGAGGACAAACGACCGAATACCGCCTACCTGGCTCTACTTATGATTGTTCACAGAGGGAACGACTACATGGCTTATCACGGGTCACACAACGATGAAAGTCTGGGGCTCAATTCTTATATTTAAATCGAAAAGAGTTCAATGAACGACACAAAACTCACATATCGATTCGGCAGTGCGACGGTTGAGTTCGGATGCCGCACTTACATTATGGGAATACTGAACGTCACTCCGGATTCGTTCTCGGACGGTGGGATGTTTTTCGACCAGACCGATGCGGTGCTTCATGCCTTCCAAATGGTGAAGGACGGGGCTGACATAATAGATGTTGGGGGGGAATCCACTCGCCCGGGGGCGGAGAGCGTTACACTAGAGGAAGAGATAAAACGTGTGGTCCCGGTCGTTCAGAAACTAAGGCAGAAGACTAAGATCCCCTTGTCGGTGGACACATATAAGGCTAAGGTCGCTTCCGAGGCGTTGAATGCCGGTGCAAATATTGTAAATGATATCTCTGGGCTACGTGCCGAACCGGAAATGGCAGATGTCGTTGCCGGAGCCGGTGCATCGGTCGTCATCATGCACATCAAAGGAACTCCGAAGGACATGCAGATTAATCCTTCATATGACGACCTCGTAGGGGAGGTGTATGATTATCTATCGCGTGCGGTTGAGACAGCGCGCTCAAAAGGCATCAAACAGATAATGGTGGATCCTGGAATAGGTTTCGGAAAGACTGCCGACCATAATTTGGAACTGATAAACCGCCTTTCCGAATTCAGGAGAATAGGTGTACCGATCCTGATAGGCGTGTCGAGAAAATCTTTCATCGGGAAGATACTCGATACGGCGGTGGAGGCACGCCTTGAAGGGACCGCAGCCGCGATCACGGCGAGCATCCTGCACGGAGCGGATATCGTCCGAGTCCATGACGTAAGAGAAATGCGCAGAGTTGCGTTGGTAGCAGACGCGATACGGAGGCAGAAGGCCTGATGGACCTTTTTCATATCGGGTTTATTCCCGTCTCGGTAATTGACATTATCGATATCGCTATTGTCGCATTCATTTTTTACAAGCTTTACCAGGTCATGCGCGGCACCGTCGCTGCCCAGATATTTATCGGGCTGCTTATGATTCTCGCGCTTTCGTTCGCGGCGCAGGCGCTCGGTATGCGCGCGCTCGGCTGGCTTCTCGGAACGCTGACAAATATTTGGGTCATTGCGTTCATAGTGCTATTCCAGCCCGAGCTGAGGAGATTGTTCCTTTACTTTGGGAAGAACAGCTTTGTAAGGTTCTTCATTCATATCGACATCAGCGAGACGGTGGACGAGATCGCCGACGCCGCTACAGAGTTGAGCAACAGGCAGCATGGCGCTCTTATTGTCATTGTTCGCGGAAGTGCGCTCCGTACCATCATAGAAACGGGCGAGGAAATACGCGCGAAGGTTTCCAAGGGACTTCTCGTGACAATTTTCAATCCCAAGGCTCCGCTTCACGACGGGGCAATCGTTGTGAGAGGAGACACGATAGAAGCCGCAAGATGCACACTTCCATTGAGCTCCACGACAAAACTTGGCGGCTATGTTCTCGGGATGCGGCACCGCGCGGGGCTGGGCATGTCGGAACAGAGCGATGCCCTGGTCGTCATCGTCTCGGAAGAGACCGGGACTATTTCCGTTGCAGAGGATGGCATCCTCACCCGCGGCTTGTCGCCCGAAGGGTTGCGTCGACGGCTAAAGGAGACACTGCCGAGGCCGTCCGACAAGGGAGCTAAGTCGATTCTTAAGCACGCAACCGAAGATGCCTAAGGTTGCTGTAGTCATTCCCGCTCACAATGCGGCCCGAACTCTGGGGGAGCTCCTTTCCCGCGTTTCCCGGCAAGTAAAGCCCGATAACATCTTTGTCGTCGATGACGGTTCGACCGATGAAACGGAATTCATAGCGCGCGATCTTGGAGTCTGGCTCCTCAAGCATTCAAGAAGAAAGGGAAAAGGAGCCGCTCTGAGAAACGGCACAATGAAAGCCCTTGAGCTGAACGCTGAATTGATCATCACTATGGATTCAGATTTGCAACATGACCCGGCAGAGATTCCGGCTTTCCTCGATGCTGCTGCAAGGTTCGACTTGGTTGTCGGCAAACGAAGCATCTCCACAAACGATATGCCTGTCCATAGATTTGTGTCGAATACCCTGACATCGCGAATTCTCTCATCGAGGACGAGAACCAATATTGAAGACAGCCAATCCGGTTACCGCCTCTATAAGTCGGAAATTTTGAGGAATGTAGATTCGACTTGCCGCCATTTCGATTATGAGTCCGACATGCTCCTCAAAGCGGTCTTGGCAGGTTACCGAGTTGGATTCATTCCAATCAGGACGATCTATAACGGTTCCGTGAGCTACATCAGGGTGATCGACATACTTCGTTTCATAAAAGTGTATTTGAAATCTTTCCCTGTTCTAAATGGTAAAATCCGGACTGCTTGACAAATACCGCGATGCACGCGAGGAGATGGTACAGTTGCTCGTCGACCGTGGAATCTCCGACGAGCGTGTGCTCACCGCGATGATTAACGTAGAGAGACATCTTTTCATTCCTATCCCGCTGCGCAACCATGCCTATGACGACGCGGCCCTTCCCATAGGTGAAGGGCAGACGATTTCACAGCCGTTCACGGTTGCATTTATGACGGAATCGCTCCGTGTCCAGGAATTGGATAAGGTCCTGGAAATAGGTACCGGGAGCGGTTATCAAACGGCAGTCCTCGCCGCTATGGGCGTGAGGGTCTTTACAATCGAAAGGATACCCTCTCTCCTTAAAAGTGCAAGACAGGTCCTGGACAGTATGAACGTCCGCTACATCTCCAAATCGAGCGATGGCACGATAGGGTGGAAAGAATTTGCTCCTTTCGATGGAATAGTCGTAACTGCCGGCAGCCCTGGCATCCCGAAGTCGCTTGTCGAACAACTCAAGGTCGGTGGCAGGCTGGTCGTGCCGGTTGGAACGCAGGATTTTCAGCAGATGAAGATCGTTACAAAGACCGGCGAGGGGAACGACTACTCGATCGAAGAAAAATCGGATTTTAAGTTCGTCCCGTTGATAGGCAGGGATGGCTGGCCTGAACGCAATGGTTGAAAGTGCGGACATCGCAAATCAAAAATTCGCAGTGGCTATCGTCGGTCCGACTTGCAGCGGAAAGACGGCCGTCGGAATTGAACTCTCGAAACTTGTCGAAAGCGAGATAATCTCCGCCGATTCACGACAGATCTACAGGCTCATAAATATCGGCACCGCAAAGCCGACGAAGGAGGAAATGTCCATCGTTCATCACCACCTTGTCGACATTGCTCCTCTCGACGAAGTTGTAAGTGCCGGGATATACGGTAAGCTGGCTCGTGATGCGGTCGCCGACATCTTATCCAGGCATAAGTTGCCGGTCATAGTCGGAGGTTCAGGACTGTATGTCAGAGCCGTGGTCGATGGACTTTTCGATTCTCCCGTGATTGACCGCGGGATAAGAGATGAGCTGGGAAAGAGACTCAAGTCAGAAGGGGCCGGGAAACTGCTCGAAGAATTGAAACAGGTGGATCCCGACGCAGCTGAAGGGCTCCTTCCTCAGAACTACAAGAGAATTCTTCGGTCCCTCGAAGTTTATCGCTCTTCCGGAATTAAGATATCGACCCTTCGTCTAGAACGCACCCAGAAACCTGAATTCGAGACAATTCAGTTCGGCATTTTGCTGGAAAGAAAAGAACTCTACGGAAGAATCGAAACTCGTGTCGACGAAATAATCGCGAATGGACTTGTGGATGAAGTAAAGGATCTACTCCGAAGAGGATTTGACCCCGATCTGAATTCCCTTCAGACCGTCGGTTATAAGGAGTCGATCGGATACGTGCAGGGAAAACTCAGGTTCGAAGACATGGTATCACTTATAAAGATGAACACCCGTAGATATGCCAAGCGGCAAATGACATGGTTCAGGAAAGACTCAAGAATAATCTGGTTGAGCGCGGACGGGCGAAACGCTGGCAGCCTGGCTGAAGAGATAAGGGAGAAATTCCAAACCGTCCCTTAGAGGTTGAGATACCGCTACCCGTTTAGAAGCGACTTGATCACTAGATCTGCTGCATCGGCGGCATCTTTCGCTATCCTAACACACCGTGCGCCCGATTCATTTCCCTCGGAGGCAAGTTCCTGTACCATCAGATCGACCGCAGGCTTCCAGAAACCGGTTGCCAGTACGATCGGCTTTTTTGCCATCCTTTCCTTGTTGATAAGCTCCCACACCATGGCGAACTCTACCATGGTTCCTGTTCCACCTTTCAGAACAATGTATCCGTCTCCAAGTTCGACTAGCTTCTGCAAGCGCTCAAATATGGTTTTGGTGTGTACCTGGACGTTAACATATCGGTTCGGGGAAGGTGAGAACACGGCAGAAGTCACGCCTATTATCTTCACTTCCGATTCGGAGGCACCCCTGGAAACCCCTTCCATTATCCCGCGATATCCGCCGGTGCAAACAGATATCCCCCTGGAGGCGAGGCGACGCCCAATTACGACCGCATCTTCGTATTCGGGAGACCCCTCTACGGGTTTGCTGCTCCCGAAGATTGTGACTATCTTTCCGGGAACAGGGGAGATTGTTTGGCCTGGTTCAGACACGAGCGTCAGTTGTAAATTACTAGCCTCTGACCCGGATGGATATCCGGAGCCGTATCGTTCCATTCTCGCAGTTTGTTGAGACTGACTCCAAACTTTCTGGCGATACTCCAAAGCGAGTCGCCGCGGCGAACCCTGTAAATGGTCCTAGAGTCCGTCGTTTCAGCAAGCATGTTACCTGTTCCTTTGTGGCCTGCCGCGTATGGCGAGCTTATCCGGATGCGGGCACCGGCCTGTATCCTGCTACCGCCAAGATTGTTCCAATCTTTGAGATCTGCGACCGTGACTCCGTAACGAAACGCAATGCTGCTGAGGGTTTCACCACGCCGGATAATATGATATATAGAGCGCGGTCCCGGCGGATCGCTGTGCTGGACTATCGATGCTCTTGCTCTTTTGCGGCTGGGTGGATCCGGCGTTACGGCGGCTACCAATAGCCTCTCCCTTGGTTTAATAAGTGAACTGCTCAAATGATTGAGTCGCTTCAACTTCGCGACCGATATGCCATACGCCGCAGCTATGCCGCTGAGAGTCTCACCTCTTCGTACGACATAGACACCGAAGTTGCTTCGCCTTGCAGAAGCGAGGCGACCGAACCTGACTTGAGCTTCGCGCTGGTAGTATGAGCTGTTAACCGGGATAATCAAACGCATCCCCGGATATATCCGGCTGCTCCGCCAGGAAAGATGGTTTGCCATTCGAAGCGACGTCAGGCCTACTCCGTAATCGCGGGCGATGGTCCAAAGGGTCTCGCCGTATCTTACAGTGTGGAACGCCCACGTAAGCCTTTCAGAAGCAGGGAGCTTCTGATAATCAGCTGCAAAAATCCGTTCCATTCCCTTTGGCACTAGCAAGGGGTATCCATTGTCGCCGTATTCGGGCGGTGTCACACCATGGACGAGCTCAGGGTTCATTGCGATGAGAGAATCGTAATCCATGCCTGCCGCGTCGGCGAGGACCCTGAGATCGACACTCTCCGGGATCCTGACCGTATCGCATGGCGGCGGTGCCGGCGCGAGACTGTCTGCGAATCCATATTCCTTTGGATTCATGGCAATCATCGTGACCGCTATGTACTGAGGCACGTAATTTCTTGTCTCTCGCGGGAGAAACCTTTCGATCTTCCAGAAGTCCCTGTATCCTCCACTTCGCCAGATAGCCCTGTTTACTGAGCCTGTGCCGCAGTTGTACGCGGCAATTGCCAGGTACCAATTCTTGTAGTAGTTGTATAAATCCTTCAGATGGCTCGCCGCTGCTTCGGTCGCAAGAACCGGATTGCGCCTCTCATCGTACCACCAGTTGGATCGAAGTCCGTAAAGCGCACCCGTAGAACGGATGAACTGCCATAAGCCCACAGCTCTAGCCCACGAACGTGCATCGGGGTTAAGACCACTTTCAGGCATCGAGAGGTACGCAATTTCTGGAGGCAGAGAGTCCGCAATGAAAATCCTCTTCATCATCGGAATATACCTGCCCGATCGGTATATCCATTCCTGCATGTGCCATCTTCCTCTCGTAGTGAAGAACTTCAGGTTCTGTTCGACAAACCTGTTCATCACGAGCGGCACCTTTCCGGTGGCGAGATGTTCCGGCTTAGGAAACTTGACCCCGTTTACGTTTATCGAGTCGACTATCTGGGACAACTTCTCCTGAAGGGCAAATACCGAAGTGCCAGGGCCGAGGGTTTGAATGGTTGAGATGTATTTCTCATAATCTCCGATGATCCTCTGGCTGAGGTCTACAAAATCGGAGTCGCTCTCAATGCCGGGGTAATAACTCAAGTCGTTGAGAACAGTTATCGCTCTTTCGAACTCCACGGCAGAGGAATCCTGATTCCCGATTCCCTGAAGCCTGAGTGCGCTGGCGTATCTACTTCGCGCGATACCCATCAGCCTGTCCACCGCATCGTCATCCGTTATGATCGAATCAAGCCCATTTCGATACAACGATTGAAGCCTCGATTGCTGGACTATCGCTTTCCGGCTCATTTCGATTGAAGATCTTAAACTCATTGTATCCATCGCTGCGAGCCGATCGCCGGATGGCTTCTCTACTCCCCGATTTGTGGAGCAGGAAAACGAAACGACCGCAAATAGCCCCCCCAGTACTAGTAAAACTAATCGATTTTTAAGCATCTGCCTCATTCATTTGAGAAATTCTTTCAAATATATGACCACGACATGGCTTTGTCAAGAACGAGTTTAACTGTTGGGCGAAACTGATTATCCGACGATGACTTAGCCCTCGCCTAATCCAAATATCGGATTTTTGATGCGATACTGCAATGGCTTAGAACACAACCGGTTCTTCGTATACTCCGAATACTTCCTTTAATATCTCACACATCTCGCCGATTGTGACATATGCCCGGGTTGCCTGAAGCAACTCTGGCATAAGATTGCTCCCGTCCCCGGCAGCCCGCCTGAGACCTTCAATCGCTCTCCTAGCATCCGCGTCGCTCCGACCCGCTTTCACTTCCGCAACACGCCTGCGCTGCTTGGTTTCCACATCCTTCGAGATCTCGAGGATCGGAATAGAGAGACGTTCATCCTCCTGAACAAACTCGTTTACCCCAACGATAATTTTTTCCTTCCTGTCGAGCTCCTGCTGATACCTGTAAGCGGCCTCGGCAATCTCTCTCTGGAAGAAACCTTGTTCGATAGCGGGGATCACGCCGCCGAGTGATTCGATTTTTTCAAAATAATCCACCGCCTCGGCCTCAAGCCTGTTGGTCATGCTCTCAACGAAGTAGCTACCTGCCAAAGGATCGACGGTGTTTGCGACTCCCGTCTCGTACGCCAGTATCTGCTGTGTACGAAGCGCTATCGTTACCGCCTTTTCGCTGGGAAGGGCAAGCGTCTCGTCCATCGAATTCGTATGCAACGACTGGGTCCCTCCAAGCACGGCGGCAAGTGCCTGATATGCCGTGCGCACCATGTTGTTCTCAGGTTGCTGTGCGGTCAGGGAACAACCGGCAGTCTGCGTATGAAACCTGAGCGCGAGCGTCCGTGGATTCTTAGCTCCGTACTTGTCCCTCATCCTCTTGGCCCAGATTCTCCGAGCCGCACGGTACTTCGCTACCTCTTCGAAGAAATCGACATGTGAATTGAAGAAGAAGGAGATTTGTGGGACGAACTCGTCGACGTCTAGGCCCGCTGCGATTCCCGCTTCGACGTAGGCGAAACCGTCCGCAAGCGTGAAGGCGAGCTCCTGCGCCGCCGTCGATCCCGCTTCTCTAATGTGATAACCGCTCACGGATATCGGGTTCCACTTCGGCATCTCCTTCACGGCGTAACTGAACATGTCGGTGATGATTCGCATCGAGGGCACAGGTGGATATATCCATTCCTTCTGTGCGATGTATTCCTTCAGGATATCGTTCTGAATTGTGCCGCGAAGCTGACTCGGCTTGACTCCCTGCTTTTCGGCGATCACAATGTAGAAGGCGAGGAGCATCGCCGCCGGAGCGTTTATAGTCATCGAAGTCGACACCTTATCAAGTGGGATTCCTTTGAAGAGAATTTCCATATCTGAAAGCGAACTCACGGAAACTCCACACACGCCGACCTCACCTTCCGAAAGGGGATCGTCCGCGTCTCGTCCCATAAGTGTCGGGAGGTCGAAAGCGACACTCAGACCTGTTTGCCCATTCCCGAGTAGGTAGTGGTAACGGCTGTTGGAATCCTCCGGCGTGCCGAAGCCGGCGAACTGCCTCATGGTCCACAACTTCCCGCGGTACATCGTCGCGTGAATGCCCCGCGTATATGGGAATTCACCGGGGAAACCGATCTCGTTTTCGAAATCCATTTGGGCGGTATGCTCCGGCGTGTAAAGCATTTCGACCGGTTCACCGCTCACAGTCGTAAACTTCACCGGACGGATCTTACTCTCATTGGCTTTGCTCTCCCATTCCCGCTTCCGTCTTTCGAATTCCTCAGCCGACCGTTTCATCAATTCACCTTGTAAGGTCTATCTCCCGTGGTATTGGGACTAGCGGATCTCAACTTGTGGAATGAATCCGTTAATGTTCTGAAAACCGCCGCACATATCGAAAGGTAGCCGATGAAGAAGAGCATCCAATCGTATGTCTTCGGCGTGTAGCTTTCCAGGCCTTTTGGGCCGCTGACATTTAAGATATGAAAAACTCCAGCAGTAAACGAGTACAGAGCTAAGACACAACCTACAACAAAGATCACTATATCTACTCCCCTGATGCTTATATCTGGCACTCTCCCGTGAAGGACGATTAGCGACGCTGAGGCGAATGCGAGCAATGCCGCAATCATCAGGGGAGCGATCACCGGCCCTACCCACATCACCGGTATGAGGAAAAGGACGTCGAATGTTGTGAACGACGGTGGCCAGCCTACCGCCGCCCTAAGGAATACGTAGTAAAATATATCCCATACCGCGAATGCATATATGAAGTACATGCTTCTGTCAAACTTCTTCTTCCCTGCAAGTATTGCGACCATCGCGAGCATTATGATAGTCATAGCTTCCCTGACTATCTCGACCATCGCAAGCTGTGGATCCAGGGCCCTGAGAGGGAAAAGCTGCCGTGGGTTCGCAAACAACATCTCGCGAAGGTAAATTACTACCGCAGCTTCGACGTATCCCATCGCAATCGAGTAAATAGTTACCGTCATCAATCTTTTCATATTCGAATTTCAAAAAGTCATCTGACTGATTCAATGTCAAACTTGCCACGTTCAAGGAGCGGACGGGCTGAACAGATCATGCTTCCTTCCCTGATATGCAGTGATCCTTTAGTACATCGAGGTTTACGTACTCCTTCGTTTCTTGCTTTGCGAAATGGGCTTATTTAAATTGATCAACGGCAAATTTGATGAGTAAAAGGACAAGTATCGCTATACTCGGCTCCACTGGGTCGATTGGAAGAAACAGTCTGGACGTTATCACCAGCATGAACGAGCATGGCGAAGACTATCATGTCGCTTATCTTGTCACGAACAAAAACGTAGATTTGCTTTATCAGCAGGTAAAGAAGTACACTCCTGCCGGGGTCGTCATAATCGATGAGAAGAGAGCCGATCAATTCAGGTCCTATTTGAACGGCGAAAAACTGAAGGTCTATTCCGGAGAGTCGGGTCTCATGGATGTAATGTCGGGCGAGGAATTTGACGTCCTAATAAGCTCGCTCGTCGGCTTTGCGGGACTTCGCCCTACGTTGAAGGCGCTGGAGGCAGGGAAGACTGTTGCGCTTGCAAATAAGGAGACGATGGTTGTAGCAGGCGAGATCGTCAACCAGACTGCAAGTAAGTATCATGCAAACCTGCTCCCCGTCGACAGCGAGCACAGCGCGATCCTCCAATGCTTCTCGGGTGAGGGGAAGAAATCGATTGCGAAACTGATTCTTACGGCTTCCGGAGGCCCGTTCCTGAATCGGAGCAAAGAGGAACTCGAAAACGTGACTGTGGAAGAAGCCCTCAATCATCCGAATTGGAAAATGGGAAACAAGATCACGATCGATTCCGCGACGTTAATGAACAAAGGGCTGGAAGTCATTGAAGCTCATTATCTCTTCAGCTTGCCGGCGGATAAGATTGAGATTGTCGTCCATCCTCAGTCTATCATACATTCGATGGTCGAATTTGTAGACGGCTCCATAAAAGCGCAGCTCGGCATGCCTGATATGAAGATTCCAATTCAATACGCGCTCACGTACCCGGAACGTGTCGAGTCAAAATATCAAAGAATAGATTTCAACAAGATCGGGCAGCTCACGTTCATGCCGCCGGATATGGAGAAATTTACCCTTATCAATTCGGCTTATGAGGCTTTGCGTCAGGGCGGAACCTCTACGGCTATTTTGAATGCAGCGAATGAGGCGGCTGTCGATCTCTTTCTCCGCCGCAGGATAAGGTTCATGCAGATATCTGAGTTTGTCGACGCTGCACTCGGAGCCATCGAGTCGAAAAACTTTCCCGACTTAGACGAGATATTCGAAGCGGATCGGGATGCCAGAAAGTTTGTGTATGCGGAGGCGGAGCACGTTTGAAGTCAGCTTCTATTCAGGCAGCGTCGGGCTGCCGTGATTAGAGAATTTGAAATCTAAACCAGAGAATTGTGGATGGCTTATATACTTTATTTCATAATCACCGTCGGAGTTCTTGTCTTGGTGCATGAGTTCGGCCATTTCATTGCCGCCAAATTGTCCGGGATGAAGGTGGACACCTTTTCGATCGGCTTCCCGCCCCGCGCCTTCGGCAAGAAAATCGGTGATACCGACTATTGCGTGTCATGGATTCCCATCGGAGGGTACGTCAAAATCGCCGGGATGATCGATGAGAGTTTCGATACCGATTTCGTGAACAAGCCTCCGCAGCCAAACGAGTTCCGCTCGAAGCCGATGTACCAGAGAATGATTGTCGTCTCGGCCGGCGTGATAATGAATTTCCTCCTTACCTTCCTGATCTTCTACGGTATAAACCTGGTCAACGGCAAGATGTATCAGGCGACCACGACTGTCGGGATGGTACGCCCGGGTACTCCCGCTCAGAAACTTGGCTTCGAGGGCGGCGACAGGCTCATGTCCATCAATGGTAAGGCTGTTAAGAACTGGGAAAATGTTTTGACAGATCTCTACCTTGACAACGTCGCCAACCCTTTGTCGGTAAAGCTCTATCGTGGCGGAAAGACTGCGGACATCACTGTTGCTAAAGGGGTGGTGCGGCCTGATAAAGACTTCGGCCTGTACCCGAACCATATGCGGGTTCAGATTGATGCTGTTGAACCTGGAATGCCCGCCTCAAAAGTCGGCATCTTGCCGGGCGATTATGTCCTATCTGTGGACGGAGATCGTGTTGTTACCGACACTCAACTCGTTCAGATCGTAAAGTCAAATAAGGGGAAGTTGATTCAGCTAGGCATCGAGAGAGGGAATGAGGTAAAGAATATTTCGGTGATGCCTAACTCGGACGGAAAGATCGGAGTGGGAATCATCATGGCCTACACCGGTCCGATCGAAAGGTTTAAGTATAACGTCATCTCTGCTATACCCGCCGGTTTTGACCAGACTGTCGGTGCGACTGGTCTGCTTCTGAAATCAATTTATCAAATGATCGACGGAAAAGTATCGTTCACGAAGTCAATCGGCGGACCAATCAAGATCGCGCAGCTCGCCACACAAAGCGCTGAAATGGGACTGGTCAGTTTCCTTGGTTTCATGGCATTGCTCAGCATTAGTCTGGCTGTACTTAACATACTTCCTTTCCCGGCACTTGACGGAGGACATCTCGCGTTTCTTGTGTACGAGTCGATATTCAGAAGGGAAGTGCCCACGAAGGTGAAACTCGTAGCCCAACAGATCGGCTTCGCAGTGCTTCTCCTGTTCATGGCATTTGTCATTTACAACGATATTGTACATTTCTAAGTTGTACCCTGCCTTCCGATAAATCGGATGGCTTTCGTTTTGTTACATGCCTGATGCCGTGTACCTATGAGAGGGGGCTGGCTCCGGCTTGTTTTGAAGAATGCGTCCGACATAATTGTCAAACTATAAGTTTTTGACGGATATACCGCATTCCGGCAAAAAGGGAGGAGCTTATGAGACGCTTCAACATTACCGTGTTGTTCACCAGTCTGATTGCTCTTTCAGCCTCAGTGAACGCGCAGACTTCTACAAATCTCGTCAGTATCGTCCTTACCGTTCCGCAGACCAATCAGATTTACGTAGCCGATCTGGATATCCAGCACATCCAAAGCTCCGGGGTTCTCTTTTCCGCGACGCTCCAGTCACTTGCTTCAGCTCGTATCAAGGTTAAGCTGAGGATGACGGTTAATGTAACGCTCGCCGATGGAACATCGTATCCCGATATCGCGGATGCAACGACCAACCCCTTCACGCTGGCGCCCGGACAGGTGCGCGTCATAACTAATGTCGACCTTTCCGGCAGCAATCCGTCGATTAGCGTCGAGAGCTCGCACTACAATTCCAACCAGCTGGACCAGCTGAAGAATGTCGCGCTAGCCACAGGTAAAGCTCCGGCCGGAGTGTATCAGTTCGTGCTGCAATGTCTCGACCAGGATAACATGCCGGTTTCCGAACAGTCTCAGGGGAACATCATTGTAACGAATCCAAGCAGGATAGAGCTTGCGCTCCCTATGGATCAGGGATCCGTCTCGACGCTCTTCCCGCATTTCCAATGGATGGCGAATGTCGATACTGTAGTCTTGTCCGTCTACGAAAAACTTCCAAGCCAGGTTAGTCCTGAAGATGTAGTGTCCGGTGTTCCGTACCTGCGAATGACCGTGCCGAACTCGACTTCACCGGTGCCGGGGTCGTTCAATTACCCGCCATACGGTCCGGGTGTGAGACCTTTGAAAAACGGGAGAACTTATTATTGGTATGTACAAATACCCGGCTCCGCTTCGCGCGGGAGCGGTCTGAGAAGCGACATCTGGAGCTTCACCATCGGGAGCATGGATTCTGCCGAACTGGAGGGGACACAGGGCGGCAACATCAATAGCATGGCGACTGCCGCGTTGAAAAGTTTCCTTACTGGCACACCTTACAGTTATCTCGTCTCTCAGATCAGCATGCTGACGGGACAGGCCACATACGACGGCAATGAAATTTCGATCGACGAACTCATAGACATCCTCAAGAACATGGATCGGTCGAAAGTCACAAGTGTGATAGTCCATTAGGGAGGCGGCCATGGAAAAGAGGAATCTTATTATCGCTTTCGCGCTGCTTGCCTTTGCGGCAACGCTTTCTTTTAAAGTGGCGGCGCGCAGCAACGTGGCGCTTTTCTGGATAATAAAGAATGAGGTCGAGAAGAGTCCAAACTCAGAAGTATGGAAAGGCGCGAAGAAAGGGGAGTTGATTTACGGCGGCGACTACGTCAGGACGCTTCCCAAGTCCTTCACGCTGATAAAGTTCAATGATTCCAGTACTTTGCGCCTTGGACCCGAGTCGGAGGTGCAGGTCAACGGGGTCGACAATCCGTCGAACATGTTCGTCAACAAGGGCGATGTGGGATTTTCGATGGCTAAACGAAAGGACAAGCCATTCGAGTTTACGACACCAACCAGCGTCGCCTCAATTCGAGGGACCCAGGGTATCCTGGTTGTCGGGCTCAACAACTCGGATTTCCTTACCATAGTTGAAGGGCTCGTCTCATTCGTGAACAACATTTCCCACGATTCCGTGAACGTCGGAGCCGGGCAAACCGGAGTCTCCTCCTCGAACGGCGGCTTGATTGTCCACAAGTCTACCGAGGCCGATCTGGAAAGGCTCGCGCAGTTGAATGACCAGTTTGGCTGGAAACATGAACTTAAGATCCAATTCCGAGGCAGCGATGGACAAATGCATGAGATCATAATCGATACTCAGAAATAGTCTTTTTCTGCCCTAACTATAGAGCAGTGTTGGTCGGAGGCATTGTGAGCAAATCTAGCAAGTTGGTTGCGGGGGGCAGGAGTGCACTCACCCTTGTGTCCGTATCCGTCCTTTTTCTCGCGCGGCCCGCTTCTGCACAGCAGGGGCTCGTGATTAATGTGACAGCCGCAACCGGGGCTGTCGAAAACAGCCCTGTTGTGATAATGGCTGATATGAAAAGTCTGACGAACATCTCACAGGCGCTCCTCTTCTACAGGAACGATCTTTCTACTGACTTCCAGCAAACCGAAATGAGTTTTCAGGAATCATCGATGTCTCTCTCGGGGACCGTGCCTTCCTCCTACGTGATCAGCCCCTATATTGAAGTATATGTCAGATTAATGATGAGGGACGGGTCGATCGAAACTTATCCCACAGAAAATCCCACGGAGAACCCTGTACGCATAAGTGTCCGCAGGTCGGAATCGGAGAAGGATATCCTCATAATAAGCCCGGACCGTGACCAGCGGTTGACCGTCGACAACCTCATGATTGCCGTCTCCATGCTCTTTGCGCCGAAGTCCGTAGAGAGGCAAAAAACCCAACTATACTTCGATGGACTGGATGTTACATCGGACGCCGTGGTGAGCGGACAGGTTATCGTCTATTCCCCCACGAAGTTTCCAGTGCCGGTATCGGGCGGGGTCCACACGGCGAAGGTCGTGTTGTACGATTCAAGCGGTGCACGGGCCGCAAGTCTCGAGTGGCATTTTTACATTATCGCCCTTGGCGAAAATCAGCGTCCAAGTTTTTCCTACCAGGGATCTGGAAAGATCGAGCTCAGCAATGAGACTATCAGCGGTGTTTCAACGTGGTACAACAGAGGCGATTTGAACCTCGGCGGAACGGGGTTCGGTATGAATATGGGCGCGATTGTGCACATAACATCCGAGGAAAAGTCCTACCGTCAGCCGCAGGACCGGTTCGGCCTCTATGCCTCCACATCATGGCTCAGCCTGAAACTCGGCGACGGCTACCCGGCGTTCAGCCCGCTAATTATGAACGGCCTCCGCGTTCGCGGAGTGTCGGGGAGATTATCGCTCGGCTTCTTCAAGCTGGAAGCGGCGTACGGCCAGACCGTGAGAGGCATCAACGGCCAGTACCTCGATACCCTCGTCGTGGCGCCAGGCTCGGGACTTCAACTCACAGGAGCCAACTACATTAGGCTTAACGATTCAACTTTCATAAATGTAAACTACGGTACTTATTCGCGAAATCTGTTTGCAGTTCGGCCCTCGTTCGATTTCGGGAACCACGCGAGCCTCGGCTTCACGTTTCTCAAATCCTCCGACGTTCTCAGCTCTATAAACCTCGGGAGTAATCCCAACCAGAACTTGGTGGTCGGAAGCGATTTCTCCATGAATTTCGACAATAGGAGGATAAACTTCCTGGCCGAGGGAGCGATGAGCATGCTGAATCAGAACACAGCCGTCGGAAACAGATCCGCAGCGTTTATAGATTCTGTAGCACAGTCAGATATCGGCACGCAGATCAACAATATCGTCCCCTTGACAACGCTATCCAGCCTCATCACAATCAACGAGTACCTCGTACCCCTCGACCCGACCAAGCTTTCGTCGCTCGCGTGGGATGTTAGCCTCAGCCTCAATTACCTCAACACTTTTGCGAAAGTTGGATACATCTACCGGGGACCAGACTACACGTCTTTCGGTCAGCCGTTCATAAATACGGACGTCCGCGGGGTGAACGTCTTCCTGCGCCCGCGATTGTTCAGTAACCAGGTGCTCCTTTCCATTTCCTACGAGAACCTGTTCGATAACTTGCAGCATCAAAAAGTCACCACGACGAATTTCGTCAACTCTAACGTCTCCCTCTCTTATTTCCCAATTGCATCCCTCCCGGGACTGACGTTGGGGTACTCCTCTTATTACAATACGAATTCGATCTCTCCAGATTCCGCGTACGCAGTCGACAACCTGACTTACAGATACTATGTAGAGTCGGACTATTCATTCCAATGTCTCGGGCAGCAAAATCTTGCCGTGAGCGTCGGGATCAGTAAGCGACGGGACAAGGTCCTCCTCGGCACGAACATAAATAACTCCAACGTGTCTTTAATGCTCAACTCAAATTTCGGTGTCGCCCCTCTGAAAACGTCGGTAGGCTTCAACTTGAACGGCAACAGGAGTGCCATGAAGGACACTACAGCTCTAGCACTTTACGAACAAATCCAGACTTTCAACTACACATTCATCACGATCGGGGCCACTTATGGATTGTTCCACGAAAGGCTGAGCGTCGGAGCCAACTACACGCCCACCTTCGGCGCGTTCACAAGGAACGGCTACGGTTTCATCGCAATCCTCCTGGTCGCAAAAGCCCAATCCATCGATCTCAACATCAACTATTTTGCCTCTACCAGTTCGAATGACCTCATAGGTTCCCTCGTCTATGCCGTGGATTTTTGATGGGCCCAGTTGTTAGATTTAAACGATGAAGACGATCGGCAGCACAATTACGAGGACCCGAAAGTTCCTTTTGCCGCTTCTTATCGCCTTACTTTCCTCGGGTATCGCTTTCCTTCTTTCGCGTGATATTCCCTTCGACGTTCCATTTTTGAAGACGGCTCAACTGAGGACGTTGGACCAGAGATTCGAAGCGAGAGGGCCGGTGGACATCATGGACAGTTCCAAAGTGGTGATAGTGGCCCTGGACGATCAGTCGTTCCGCGCGCTGCCCGACGAGATAGTCTTCCCGCGGAGCTATTACGCAATGGCGATAGCGAACTTGTACGCCGCAGGGGCAAAGGTGGTTTGCGTGGACGTTGTCTTTGATGGCCGCTCGCCTCTTAAAGGAGATGACAGCACATTGGCAGCGGTCCTGAAAAAGTACCCGTCGACGGTGCTCGCTGTCCGAAATACTATTTCAATTTCTGGCAGGGTAACGGTTCTTAAGAGCCGCGATTACTTCCATAATTTATTTCTCAAGTATGACAGTTCAATGGGGTCCGTATTACTTCCGAACGACCCTGATGGCGTTTACCGGAGATATATGCCATACGTCGATTTCCGCACCGGGGCGGGCAGCTATACTCAGGTGCCTTCTTTCGGCTTCGAAGCTGTATCGAAATATTTGGGACTCGGGAATCGCGTGGCCTCGAACCGCCCGGCGTTTTTCAAGTTGGGAGGGATAAGAATTCCTAAGTACAACCGTTCATCAATGCTCATTAACTTTCCGGGGCCGGCAGGGAGTTTCCCTACGTACGATTTCTGGCAGGTGCTCGATGATTCTTCTTTCCAGACCCGGGACGAGAAAGACTTCGGACTCCAGATAAACGCTTATTATCCGCTGAAACAGAGCGGAGTGTTCAAGAACAAAATCGTCCTCATAGGTGCCGAGTATCCGGAGTCGGGAGATCTACGCCCGATACCTTTCTTGAAGAACAAATTAAACGACCAGAGCAACATGGCTTACGGAGTTGAGATTCATGCCGCGGCTATTCAGACTCTTTTGGACGGACACTTCTATCATACTTCTGCTGTCTGGGTGGATTTCCTCGAGATGTTTCTTGGAGCATCCTTGATTGCTCTGACATCCTTTCTCTTCAAGTCCGCCAAACACTCGAGGATGTTCCTCGTCATTTTCATCCCCCTCATTGTAACAGCAGGAGTCGTAGCAGCGTCCTATGAGGCCGCCTTCGCACTTTTCATCAGGAACAGGCTGATCCTGAAGATCATATATCCCATTCTCGCGTATTCGTTCAGCTATGTCGCAGTAGTGGTTTATCAGTTTGTGTCCGAGCGAAAAGCTAAAGCTGCGATCAAGTCCCTCTTCAGCAGGTATGTCGATCCCTCCGTCGTGAATCAGCTTGTCGGTAACCCCGACCTCGTTCGACTCGGAGGAGAACGCAAGGAGCTTACCGTACTCTTTTCAGATATTGCTAGTTTCACATCTGTAAGTGAGAAGCTCTCCCCCGAGGATCTAGTTACCCACCTGAACGATTACCTGACTTCCATGACGGAAGTTGTCTTCAAGAATTCGGGAACTCTCGATAAATACATCGGGGATGCGATAATCGCTTTCTGGGGAGCACCGCTGGATGTTAAAGATCATGCCTGCCGTGCTTGTCAGACGGCGATCGAGATGACGAGGAGGCTGGACAAGCTCCACGAGAAATGGACAAGCGAAGGGAAGCCTCTCCTGAACTTCAGGATTGGTATAAATTCCGGTGAGATGGTCGTCGGAAATGTCGGCGGCCGGGATCGTTTCGATTATACCGTCATCGGCGACAATGTTAACCTTGCCTCGCGGCTTGAATCCGCAAATAAGATGTACCGCACCAGGCTGCTCATGAGCGAATACACCTACGAGCTCGTAAAGGATACGGTCTATGTTCGTGAACTGGATCTGATTATCGTGAAAGGGAAGACCAGGCCGGTAAAAATATACGAGCTCATATCGGACCGAACTGACAATGTATCCGAAGAAAAGAAAAACCTCGTCGACATCTATTGCGCCGGGTTGGCGGCATATCGCAAACGCCGATGGAAGGCGGCGAAAGACCTGTTCGAAAGAGTCCTTTCAAAAGATCCCGCAGACTATCCTTCCGAAATGTATCTGGAAAGGTGCATGCTCTACGAAATGGAACCGCCGCCTGACGAATGGAACGGCGTGTTCATAATGCAGACAAAGTAACCTGCCGGGGTTCAAAACCTTGACAAGGTTGGCCGCTCGGGTTTAAATTGATACCATGAGTAAGTCAAAAGAAAGAAGTCCGAAGGACGCGAGAACGGACCGCGGTGTGTCACCGGAACAGGTCGGCGACGACGTCAACTTCGACAGGGCGCTTCGCCCGAGGTTCCTGAACGAGTTTGTCGGACAGAAGAAGATCGTCGACAAACTCGAAGTTTTTATCAAGGCCGCGCGGAAGCGCCGCGAAGCTCTCGACCATGTTCTTCTGATGGGGCCGCCCGGGCTCGGCAAGACCACGCTGGCGAACATAATAGCCAACGAGCTTGAGTGTGAAATCATCTCCACAACCGGACCGTCGCTCGAAAAGGCGGGCGATCTGGCGGGTATACTTACATCGATCAGCGGGAAGGTCGTCGTGTTCATCGACGAGGTACACAGGATGCCGGCCGCTGTCGAGGAGATGCTCTACGGCGCGATGGAAGACTACAAGCTTTCCATAGTCGTGGACCGCGGACCGGGCGCCAGAAATGTTCAGCTGAACGTAAGCCCGTTCACGCTTGTCGCAGCAACTACGAGGGCCGGACTCCTCAGCAATCCTTTCAGGTCGCGATTCGGAATCATCGAGCGGCTGGAGTATTATGACGACGAATATCTCGAGAAAATTGTCAAAAGATCCGCCTCGATACTTAAAGTCAGTATCGAGGGCGACGCCGCCTTCGAGATAGCCAGGAGAAGCAGGGGAACGCCTAGGGTTGCCAACAGGCTTCTTCGGCGCACGAGGGATTATTCCGACGTGAAGGGAAAAAACTCGATAGACATCGAAATTGCCAGGCACGCTCTCGACCAGCTCGAAGTAGACAAGACCGGTCTCGACGAGATGGACAGGAAAATTCTTGCCACAATTGTCGATTACTACAAAGGAGGTCCTGTCGGCGTCAATTCCATAGCCGCCGTTGTCAGCGAAGACGCCGGTACAATCGAAGAGGTTTACGAACCGTTTCTTCTCCAAAAGGGCTACTTAAGAAGGACTATGAGGGGGCGTGAAGCTACGGAGAAGGCCTACGAATTCCTCGGGAAAGAAAAGAGAAACGTCGCTTCCCGGCAGGAAGAACTCCCGATTAGCGACCCGGCAAAAAAGCCGGATGCCTGATCCGGATATTCGATTCCCAAAATCAAGCTGATGCCCACCCGATCATCTGACAAAGTTGAGAACGGCCGGCGTTCGTTCAACGAATACAAGCCGCTCCCTCTCGAATTTTACCGGCAGGATACTTTCGCGCTTGTTCCAAAGATTCTCGGCAAAGTCCTGGTACACAGAATCGGGAGGAGGGCCCTGGCGGGGAGAATAGTCGAGGTTGAAGCCTACGTCGGGAGCGATCCCGCCAGCCACGCCGCCAACGGGATGACCGAAAGAAACAAGGTGATGTTCGAAGCCGGCGGCGTTGCGTACGTCTACTTCACGTACGGAATGCATTTCTGTTTCAACATCGTCACTGGTAGAGAGGGATTTCCGGCGGCACTGCTGGTTCGTGCACTTGAACCGTTGGAAGGTTTCGAGGAAATGAAGCGGCGAAGAGGAACCGATCTCCTGACAAATCTGACGAATGGTCCGGCGAAGCTGTGCCAGGCTATGGGGATCGACCGTAAATGTAATGGGATGAGACTCGATGGCAAAGGTATCTTTATTCTGGACGATGGATTCGTGATTGATGAGAGCTACGTGTTATCCTCCACGAGGATAGGCATAAGGGTAGGGACGGAATCCGAATGGAGATACTTCCTGCGTGGGAACGAGTTCGTCAGCAGGCGTCAACCGAGGAAATAAACGTTGACGTGCGGCAGGAATATGATATACAGCGCCCACATGCTTAGCCCGAATGCAATCGGCACCGCGATGTTGTCATCTACGATATTGTAGGACAATGCTTCTGCCGCTGCTGCGACAATAGCGGCAGTGATTCCAATCAAAAATTCAACCGGTAAGTAATCCGCCTTGGGTGTGAGTGCTACTGCCGCTATGCCGGCTATCACGAAGGCCAGACTTCCCTCGTAGCTTTTCGGGATTGCCTTGTCGGGAAATATCCTGTGCCTGCCGAACCTCTTCCCGAAAACGGCTGATGACGCGTCTGCCAGTATCAGGACGGTGAAACTGCTTATCATTATGAACTTTGGAAATATGATGATGCAGATAACGGCAGAGATCAGCAGGTTCGTGGCACCGTTGAGTGCGCGCTTTTTGCGGTCCATCTCGTGCCTCCTGAGGAGGAAGCCAAAGAACCTGTAGAAGAATTTTGAGATTACGGGGACGTCATAACGGGCGAGGTCTATCGCTACGAAAACGAGAGTCATAGGGACGATGATGCACAGTGCTGCCGTCTTCGGGATGAAATAGTAGGCCGCCGGGATTATCAGCGAGAAAAGGTGAATCCCCTTTCTCACCAGCTCTGCCTTGAAGTCGATGGTGTCCTGTACCACGGCCTGCTCCATCAGATTATTCGATGAGTCCGCACTCGTAAATCTCGCCCGTAGATGCCCGCTGTCCATTAGAGAATGAGGTCCGGTGAGCGCCTCAGACGGTCTTGGCCGTGCCCGGAGCAGAAGCGACTTTGATTTCTGAAATCGCTTCCTGGTTCTTGCCGTTGCCGTTGGGCTGCTTCACGAACGGAGGGAGTTCCTCGTCCTTGATGCACTTATTGATTTCATCCGCATCCAGTATTTCTCGTTCGAGCAGTGCATTCGCAAGTCTGTTCAGGGCATCCTTGTGCTCCACGATAATTCCTTCAGCGCGATTCATGCATTTGAGAACGAGCGACCTTATTTCCTCGTCGATCTCGATGGCGGTCTTCTCGCTGTAATTGCGGTGCTTCGTTATTTCCCGCCCGAGGAAGATTTCCTGCTCGTTTTCTCCCCAGGTTAGCGGGCCGAGCTTGTCGCTCATTCCCCATTCACATACCATCTTCCGTGCGATATTAGTCGCCTTCTCGATATCGTTGCCGGCTCCGGTGGTGAACTTATCAAAAATGATTTTCTCTGCGGCACGCCCGCCAAGAGCATACGTTATCATGGCCAGTAGATATTCGCGCGAATACGTGTGCTTCTCGTCTATCGGGAGATAGGTCGTCACGCCGAGAGCTCTGCCGCGAGGTATGATCGTGACCTTGTGAACAGGGTCTGCCTCGGGAACCATCCGCGCCACGAGCACGTGACCAGATTCATGGAATGCCGTGACCCTTTTTTCTTCGTCGGAAATGATGGTGCTCTTTCTTTCGGGACCCATCATCACTTTGTCCTTGGCCTCTTCCAAATCCGTCATGGTAACACTTGCGCTGTTCTTCCGTGCAGCGAGGAGCGCCGCCTCGTTGACAAGATTCGCGAGTTCTGCACCGGCAAATCCCGGCGTCTCCTTCGCTATGATGCCCAGATCGACGTCCGGTCCAAGCGGTATGTTGCGCGTATGAACTTTGAGTATCCCTTCTCTTCCCTTGACATCCGGCCGGTCCACAACCACTTGTCGGTCGAATCTACCGGGGCGGAGAAGGGCAGGGTCGAGCACGTCGGGGCGGTTTGTCGCGGCGATGATGATCGTACCGCTGTTCTGTTCGAAGCCATCCATCTCGACGAGGAGCTGGTTCAGAGTCTGCTCACGCTCGTCGTGGCCGCCTCCGAGGCCCGCGCCTCGGTGCCTGCCGACAGCATCGATCTCATCTATGAATACGATGCACGGTGAATTCTTCTTCGCAGTATCGAATAGGTCTCTCACACGGCTGGCTCCGACGCCGACAAACATCTCGACGAAGTCTGCACCGCTGATCGAGAAGAATGGAACTCCCGCTTCGCCGGCAACCGCGCGCGCAAGGAGCGTTTTTCCGGTTCCTGGAGGGCCAAGGAGCAATACGCCGCGCGGGATCTTGCCGCCAAGACGCTGGAACTTGGCCGGCTCTTTCAGAAACTCTATTATTTCCGCCAGCTCTTCCTTCGCTTCATCAGCACCGGCAACATCATGGAACGTCACTTTCACCTGGTTTTCGGTCATCAATTTCGCGCGGCTCTTCCCGAAACTGAATATCCCTTTCGTGTTGTTCCCCTGCATCCTGCGCATGAAAACCAGCCATATCCCGAGGATGAGCACCCACGGGAGGAAATTGATCAGACCGTTTACCCATTCGTCGCTTTCTTTGACGAAGTTAAATTTCACCCCGGCCTTTTCCCACGAATCTATAACGTTCTGGTCTGAGGCCTGCGGGAGGAACACGACGAAGCGTGTTATCTTGATTCTCTTTCCGGTGTCCGTCGTGATTTCGGTTGGCTCCTTCAACACGCCGTGAAAGTCATAATTGTTGACACCGGATTTTTTAATGACCGCCTCTTTGATGAGGTTTGAATCTAGAAGAGTCTGGTACTGAGTATATGTTATCTCTGTCTCAGGGTTGCTGTTCCCGCGAAAGAGTGTCATTATAAGAAAAACCGCCAGAATAATTGTCGCCCACCCGATGATAATCTTGCCTGTCCGCCAGTTGAAATCGTCCTCAGGCGGCTGGTTTTGTTTTCGCTTAAGGTTCGGAGGTGCAACCCGTCTCTTCTGCTGTTGGCCGCTCTTATTCTTGTCGTTCTGCGAATTTGGCATTTAAGAAAAACTCCTGTTTATATCCCGCCTTTTGCGGTCGAGCTATTTATCCAATATATATATAGATCGTAGGTTTCTTGCTCTCTGCGCATAATCCAGTCCGTAGCCGATGACGAAGTGGTTGGGAATTTGGAAACCTATATAATCTACCTTAAAATCGATTTTAACGCAATCACTCTTGTAAAGGAGGGTTACGACCGCGAATGACCGCGGATTCTGTTTGCTAATCAGCTTCTTAATGAAGTCCATCGATAAACCGGAATCGATGATGTCCTCCACTATTATTATATCCCTTTCAGTAACTTGACAGTTCAGGTCCTTCAAAAGTTTCACGTTTCCTGAAGAAATTTTCGCATCTCCGTAACTTGACAGCTTGAAAAAATCGATTTCGCAGTCCACTTCTATGTTGCGGATCAAATCGGAAAAAAATATGAAGGATCCATTTAAGACGCCGATAAATATTGGTGTCCGTGAGGAATAATCATTGTTGATCTGCACAGCAAGGTCTTTAACGCGTTTTTGGATTTCTTCTTCCGTGATGAAGACACGAAATCTTTCGTTGTTGACGGTTATTGTGCGCACGGGATCATTTGTAACCGAATTCAAGTTTTAGTATTCTCCTCGTTTCATCTTTGAGTTTAAACCGCTCATCTACCCTGAGACCGCAGACCCAGATTATTCCATCCTTGTTAGATAATACAAACACGCTATTCTTCTGATACAGCGGCATCTTCGAGTCGATCAAAAAATCGCTTATCTTCTTGTGCCCTGTCATTCCGAGGGGGATAAACCAGTCGCCCGGATGCCAGTTTCGTAAGGTGAGTACCTCGCCGGCCCCATCTGCATCAATAAACTCAACAACCGGAGAGAGAGAAAAGTGCACTTCTTCACGCCCGACTACTTCGCTGCTAAAGTAGAAGTCGTCAAACTCGTACTTTTTTCCCGGGATAATCTCGGCAACGAATCCCGATGGCTCCTTCGGATTTCTGATGAAGACGAGATTATGCCTGTCACGGTAAATCACTACTTCATTACCGATTTCGATCGATGTTCCCGTCTCCGCTTCGAGGAGATCCATGATGGCGTGAACCCTGGCGCGGTCAATCTCGCCGTGTACGAAATTGCGAAGCGCCTGGATTATGACGTTCTCCTGGATGAACAGGAGAGAGTTCCGCAGCTTGAAGATATCTAGAACGAGCTTTCCCTCTCCGAAATCCTTCGCGAGATTCTGGTACAGCGACCTTACTTCATTGTTGACGAAGGTGCCGAGCTCCTGGAAGATTTCTCCCGTCCGGTTCAGTGTATTGATCACCCCGGGATTTACCTTTTCTTTTATCTGGGGAAGTATGGAGTGCCGGATGAAGTTACGCGTGTAATAACTCTTGAGATTGGATGAGTCTTCTCTGAACTGCAGGCTCTTTAGTTTCGCATACCGTTCGATCTCGCTTCTCTCGGCGAACAACAAAGGGCGTATGATGGCTTCCCGCTTGACCGGAATTCCGCCCAGACCGTTTGCACCTGAACCGCGGATGAGATTGAAGAGTATTGTCTCTGCGTTATCGTTGGCGTTATGCGCCGTGGCAATCCTGGTGAAATTCTTGAGAATCTTCACCGTCTCGAAAAATTTGTATCTGATATCCCTTGCCCCTGCCTGGAGGGAAGCCTTATGCTCGAGCATGTATGCCCTCGTGTCGGCGCCATGAACGAAACACTCTATTCCGTAGCCGTCCGCGAGTGTCTTCACGAAGGTCTCGTCTTCGTCCGATTCCTTTTCCCTGAGATGGTGGTTGATGTGTGCGACCGATATTTCGGTATTCCGGTGGCTTTTCATTTCCATGAGAAGGTCGAGCAAGACTACCGAATCTATTCCACCCGAAACGCCCGCAAGTATCCTGTCTCCGTCAGAAATAAGCTGATGCTTTCTGCAGAAAGCATCGAATCTATTGTAAAAGTCGCGCAACATCGTCCATTGAAAAAAATGTCCCGCATGGCGGGGGATAAGTTTTTTATGAAGTTATTAATCGGATGCGTGAATTGCAATTTAGGGGCCGTTCCTGGACTGACTATCGCACACGGATTACACGGATAGGAGCACGGATTCCCGCTGATATGAATTGAGTAGAATAATATCCGTGGTCATCTCGAGCTTCTTACCATGTGATCACGTTTGTTTCTCTTATGCGTCTGCGCATTGCCGATGTCGAAAAGGGGAATTGCTTTCGATTTTGGTGATGGAAGGTTATATTAATTGGTAATTTCTATTCGGGGTGTGGCTCAGTCCGGTTAGAGCACCTGCCTTGGGCGCAGGGGGTCGGAGGTTCGAATCCTCTCACCCCGACTAGCTATAAATTCTGAATTGTTGAAAGCAGAAGACTCTGAAGAAATACCGATTCCAATGGATGCGGGTGAGATGCTACAACGTCTGCCCGTCGGTGGCTGTTACAGAAGTATCCACCCGATGAATCGGACGGTTGCCAACAGCGCATCCCGATAAGTTGGACTCAACTTATCGGGACGTGTATCGAGGTGTCTATTTCAATAGAAGCCACTTTTGAGACGGCCTCTCGCGCCTGTTCTTCATTAGACACGCTGCTGCGCTGCCCGCAAGTTCTTGACTTTTCTTCGCTTTACGGCTATATTTTTACCACAACGCGGGAATAGCTCAGTTGGTAGAGCGCAACCTTGCCAAGGTTGATGTCGCGGGTTCGAGTCCCGTTTCCCGCTCGAAAGGTAGCTCATAGCTGATATCCTCCTGGCTCATGGCAATGTGCCCCGTATGTTGTGAGTACTGGTGTCGACTGTGGGCTATTAATATAATGACGGCGACGTACCCAAGTGGTAAGGGAGAGGTCTGCAAAACCTTTATGCGGCGGTTCGAATCCGCCCGTCGCCTCCAAACTTCACACCGGATCAGGTAGTGAAGAAGCGGAACCGGCCAGTACCCCCATCCTCTTGCCCTTCAACTAAAGGAGTCTCTTATGAAAAGTGTCCTCGTAGTTGACGATGAGAAGGACATCGTCCAGTTGATTCGGTACAACCTCGAACGGGAGGGATTCAAGGTCGAATCCGCCTCTGACGGCATCGAAGCTCTTAAGAAAGCAGCCGAAGTCAAGCCGGATCTCATCCTCCTCGACATAATGCTCCCCGGAAAGGACGGATACGAAGTCATGAAATCGCTCAATCAAAGCGAGAAGACAGCCAACGTCCCTGTGATTTTCCTTACCGCCAAGAGCGCGGAATTTGATGAGGTGCTCGGTCTCGAGCTGGGCGCGGATGATTACATCGTGAAGCCGATCAGTCCCAGGAAACTGATTTCTCGAATACGTGCCGTCCTCAGACGCTACGAGGGAGTGAAGTCTGAAGAGGGAAAGAATCTCGACTTCGGCCCGGTTATTATCGACAGGGAAAGTTACATGGTGAAGATCGGCGGAGAGCAGGTCTTCTTCCCGCGAAAGGAATTTGAGATACTGTATTACCTGGCTTCTCACGAGGGGAAGGTGATCTCCCGCGAAACTCTCCTCAGCAGGGTATGGGGTGCCGACGTTTACGTCGGCGACCGGACGGTCGATGTCCACATCCGGAAAATCCGCGAGAAGCTCGGCAGCCATGCTGAGATGATCGAGACAATTAAGGGTGTAGGCTACAAATTCAAAATCGAATGAACACGCTGATCTATTCGTACAAAGCCAGGACTGCACTGGCGCTTTTGGTTGGGATGGTGGTCTATTTCCTCTTCCTGGGTGTGGAGAATGCCTTCCGGCTCCAGCCGTCACTTCTGGAGCACCATCTCTTCATAACGGCGGCTGTGAGCACCGTGATTTTCTTTTTCTTCGAAGAAGTCCTTGTCGCGTTCAGGCGAAGGCAGACGAAGATCCTCAACATGATTGTCGATGCTCTCCGGCGAATAAGTGCCGGCGATCTTTCTGTCCAGCTCCCCGAAACGGGGGCGGTAGAGCTGAGACAGGTAAGCGTCCTGACCAATCAGATTGTCGGAAACCTTAAGGCCGATATCGGAAAACTCGAGAAGCTGGAGAGGGTTAGGAGCGAGTTCCTTGCAAACGTCTCACATGAACTTCGCACACCGATCTTCAGTATACAGGGCTTCATCGAGACTCTCATAGACGGCGCGATCGATGACCCGAAGGTCAACAGGGAATTCCTTCAGAAGGCGTACGAGCACTCGGAACGATTGAATACTCTGTTAAACGACCTCATCGAGATTTCCCGCATAGAAAGCGGAGAAATGAGGATGAGTTTCAGGTATTTCAATATCTCGGAATTTCTGACGAATGTTGTTGATGAGATGCGGCCGAAGGCGGAGAAGAAATCGATTAAGCTCTCCACGACTGTTGGTTCGAATGAACTGCTTGTGCTGGGAGACAAAGACAGGCTACGGCAGGTGATGTCGAACCTTATCGACAATTCCATCAAGTACACCGACGAAGGTGGGGCAGTCGAAGTCGGGGCTATTGAGCTCCGGAACTCGGTCAGAGTCTACGTCAGAGACAATGGCAGCGGAATCGGCAAGGAGCATCTCGGCAGGATTTTCGAGAGGTTCTACAGAGTGGACAAGGACCGCAGCAGGAAGGTGGGAGGCACCGGTCTGGGATTGGCGATAGTCAAGCACATTGTCGAAGCTCACAACGGTAAAATAGAGGTCAAGAGTGAGCTCGGAAAAGGGTCCGAATTCGGTTTTCTTTTGAAAAAATAGGATGGAAATTTAGCGGACAGGAATTATGTTCCTATCATTGTAGAGGAGAGAGTAATGCACAGACATTTTGAAGATTTGCTGGAGGAGTTGAGGGTAAACCTGATCAAGATGGGAAGTCTTGTCGACGAACAGCTTGATCTGGCTTTTCGCGCGCTTCACGACGGCGACCTCGAGGCGACAAAGAGAGTCTACGATACAGAAAAAAGAGTCAACAACTTCGACAACCTGCTCGATCAGCAGGTGGACGAGATAATGGCACTTGAGCAGCCTGTGGCTACCGACTTGAGGCTTGTGGTATCGGCCATCAAGATGAACCACGAGCTTGAACGCATCGGCGACGTCGCCGTGAACATAGCGCAGCGGGTCGAGCCGTTGAAAAATTACCACGACCTTGTACAGAGTGTCGCCCTTCTCGAGATGGGAGATGTCGCCCGCAGAATGGTTCATGACAGCATAGATGCCTTCATACACGCCGACGCGGAACTTGCCCGGCGAATATGCAGGCAGGACGATATCGTGGATGAGATGAACAGGCAGAAATTTCGACTGGTTATTGTCGAGATGAAGAAGAACCCGGACATCGTGGAACCCGGCGCTCATCTCATAGTTGCACTGAAACATATCGAGCGGGTAGCCGACCATGCTACAAACATTGCGGAAGACGTTGTTTTTCTCGTCGACGCGAAGGTCATCAAGCATCACGCCGCCGACAAGGGCTAAGCCGTACTATCTATCAGTTCCTGACGGAAAAGTTCGCTGGAATTTCGTGCTGATTTATCGCGCAAGGGCATTTGTTGCTAATCAAGGGGGCCTTTCATAACTTGTTTCAGGATTCTGCGGAGTAACGATGCTTTTTAAGAAAACTCAAAGCCCTAGAACAGGTTCACCACAACCTCAGGATAACGCACGGCAGGAAGTAGCGGCCCATCTGCGCATGGCCGACAAGTATATCAGGGAAGGAAAATTCTCGGAAGCGAAGGACGAGCTCGATGCCGTAAGGTCGAATGAGCCTAACAATGTCTATGCCTTAGCTCTTGAAGAAAGAAGACAAGCAATGGAAGCTGCTGCTTCCAAAGGACAACAGCAGAAACAACCTCTGCAAAACCAGCCATCTAAAACATCCCAACCTTCGCAGTCCCCCCTGCCAGGTGGGGCGCCGGTCTCACAAGTCGTGGCCGTAACACCGGAGCCCGCTCCCGTAGAACCACCAACTCCTGCTGTCGATGAGGAGGCTATCAGGCGGGACATTGAAGCGCGTCTTAAAAGCGAGTATGACAAGAAATTTACCGACGAGATCAGGAAAGCTGAACAGCGAATCGCCGACGCTTTGAAGAAAGAGCGCGAGTGGCAGGAGGCAGAAAGGGCTTCCTTGATAACGAACCTCCAGAAAGAAAAGGAGAAGTTCAAGCAGGAACTCGAAAAGCAGTCCAAGCAAAAGCTTGAAATGGAAATTGGCAAGATGGAGGCCACTTACAGGCAGCAGCTTGCGAGCGAACGAAAGAAGGCCGAGGAAGATACACGGGCCGAAATGAGCGCCCTGTATGAGAAGTCGATGCTCGATCTGAAAGAGGCTGCCGTCAGGGAAAAGCGCGCCCTCCTTGAGAAGGAGCGTAAAGCCATTGCCGACAGCAGAAAGCAGATGGAAGCCGATTTCGAGAAGCAGCTTGCAGCCGAGCTCGCGAGAGTTAAAACCTCGAGCCAGGAAGAGCAGGAGAAAGAACGCGAGAAACTTGCTGAGATGGCCCGCGTGAGGCTCCAGAAAGAGTTTGAGGAAAAACTCGAAACCGAAAAGGCCAAGATCGAAGAACAGATCAAGTCCCAGCAGACCGACGTCGAGAAATCCTACGATGAACGTTACAGGACACTCCAGGCACAGACTGAGACGGAATTGCAGAAGCGACTGGAAGAGCTGAGGAAGAAAGAACAACTCGAGTTTGACCGGAAGTATTATGACATGCGAAAGCAGCTCGAAAACGATTATGAGCAAAAGCTTGTGAATGAGCTCGCCTCTCAGCGCGAAAAAATAGAAAAAAAGATCGAAAGTGAAATTAAGGACCAGCAGTCAAGACTGGAAGACGACCGAAAGAAAGTAGTCGAAGAAGAACAGCAGAAGCTCAACGAAGCAAGATCCTCGATGCGGTTCGAGATGGAGAAAGAGATCGAAAGAAGAATCGCGGACGCTCGCTTTTCTGTCGCTGCCAGCTACGAAGAGAAACTTAAACTGCTCGGCGTCAAACTCCCTGATACCCGTGAAGAGAAACTTCGCATCTACATGACTCGCCTCCGTGAAGCCTGGGCCCATCCTCCGATCACGCCGGATGTCGCACGGGAATTGATGCAGCTGAGGGATGTCCTTGAGCTCTCCTTCGAGGATCATATCGAATGCGAAGGCGATATTAGACTCCAGGTCTACGTTACCGAGGTGGAAAAGGAAATAAAAAGGGGAAAAGTCAAGCCGGGCGACGACAAGACCCTGAACGATCTTAAGCAGAAATACCAGATCACCATCGAAGAGTCGAGCAAGCTCGAACCTCACATACTGACGGCCTTCCAAAGAGCCGTCATGAAGGCGGTAATACTGGTCGTCGACGACGAGCAAAGCTTCCTCGATACGGTAAGACCCGTTCTGGAAGGATACGGTTACAGCGTTCTTACGAAGCAGAGCCCGACTGACGCGTTGAAGCTTCTTGAAACCACAAACGTTGACATGATCATCGCAGACGTCATGTTCTCTGGTACCGAGGGCGACGGCTTCTCGTTCTATGAGAGGGTACAGAAGGTCCCCCATCTTAAGAAGGTACCGTTCATTCTGATGAGCGGAATGCACGAAAGCTTCTTCGTGCGCACGGGTATCCAGCTCGGCGTCGATGATTACCTGACGAAGCCGGTCGACCCTGATATGCTGGCAGCTGTTGTTGAAGGGAAACTGAAGAAATACCGCTCTCTTATGGAAAAAGATTAATCCTCCGGGGCTCCGTGTAGCTCAAATCTCTTCGTGTCGTTGATTGCTTTCAGCAGTGTTTATTCATGGGGAAAGTAGGATGACAAAATTCCATCGCTCCACCACGGACAAGAAAATTGCGGGCTTATGCGGGGGACTCGCGCAGATGCTCGATGTGGACCCAACACTTGTAAGACTCGGAGTTGTATTTACCTGCTTTATCACGGGAGTGTTGCCCGTCGTGATCACTTACCTGATCGCCTGGTGGATAGTCCCGCTCAGGAACGACTGAAAAACCGATCATAAACAGGGTATAAAATTCCCCGCTCAACTTCCCGCCTCAGGCATTTGCCTGGAAACGTGGGGACGACCGGGAGCGCTCAGGGGTATTGAGCTTCTGACTTCGGCAATTTATTTTCACGTGAAATCAGGAGGTGTTATGCGAGGGAAAATGACGGCGGCAATACTTCTCGTCGCGATATCTGCGCTGGCTGGATGCGACATTGCAGGTTTGAGCACCCTGATGGCGTACTTCCATCACGTTTCGGAAAGGACCATGGAAAAGGGGTATCGTATCTGAACCCTTCATGGTTCAGCTTCTCAGGAGATATTGCAGTTTTACGAAAAACTCTCTGCCGGTCTGAACGAAACCGTAAGGCGCTCCGTACCCTTCAAGAGTGTGCGTTGAGCCCGCGTAGAAAATAGCAAATGCATTCAGCTTGAAACTGAATAACGGATCGATCTCGATCTCCTTCTGGAACTCATCGTACTGACCGATCAGCCGGACGAAAAGTTTTGTGTTGAATTGGTAGATGCTGACGATTCTTGAGATGTATCCGTCGAAAAGGAGCTGTCCGCCGACAATGTTTGATAACCGCGACCTCGAATAGTCCAGAGTTACGGAGAGCTTGTTTGTTGGTTTTAGGATGACCTCCGCGCTGATGTCGTGGCCGCGTCCGATGGCCGGCGGGTCGGCGAGGTATACGAAACTTCCGATCGCAGCGTTCAGACTTAAAGTGATCGAGCTTGTTGGAACCGAGTAAACGCTGAAGTTCCAGCGATGAACGCCCTTGAAGTCCACGGAGTTGAACATCTCATTGTTTACGAGCAAATAACTGACATAAATATTAGTCTGGCTTTTCAGATTCAAATAAAAATCCGGTACGACGAATTCATGCTTCCTCGTCCCCTGGTAGTCGAATTGTATCGCCGATTCAACATCGGCGCCCCAGTTGTCCAGCAGCCCGTCGTTAGGGTAGAACTCCAGGCTGTGAATCATGTCCAAATTTCTCAGGTCGTTCGAAAAAACATAACCGTCTTCTGCCTGAAAGGTCGGAGAGTAGTCCGTATATGTCAGGCTGAAACTGTACGTCCGCGCAAGTCTCCTTATCCTGGCAAGGAAGCCGGTCCCGTCATACTCCTGCCCGTTGCATGCCTTTTTTAAATGCTTGTTGCCGTAATAGCTCCGATCTGAAACGAGGCTCGTGTCATTCAACTCGCGGGTGTTCGAAAGGAGGAATTGTCCTTCGAAAGTATAGCTGTGGTCGAAGAACAGGCTCCAATCGACACCTCCGACGTAATTGTGTGCCTTCGTGAAGTTCCTCACCGTGGCAAGCGCGCCGACGTATGAATCGATACCGAAATTGTAGCTGGCGCGGAGTATGTTTGAGAATGATCTGAATGGCGTCAGGAACGTGTTGTTGCCGCTGTTGTCCGATACGCTTCCTTCCTCTCCTGCAACGATGAAGGGGGAATTCCTGTCCTCGGCCCCGAGATAGGCAATCGAGAGTGGCCCTGTCTTTTCGACTACTTTAGCTGCCCCAACGGGATCGTTGATTGTCCTGGAATAATAAGCGTGTATCAGGGTCGAGAAAATATCGCTGCCGTCCATGAAGAACGGCCTCTTCTCTGGATAGAAGAGGGCAAATGTGTTGTTGACGCTTATCTGCGCCGCATCCGATTCGACCTGGCTGAAGTCAGGATTTACAACGCCTTCCAAAGACAGAGTCGGATTCGGGACGAACTTCAAGCCGACGCCGAATCTCCCCTGGACGGCTCCGTTGGAAAAGCCGGAGGTCGGTATTGTGTTGTTGTTTATGCTGCCACTCTCGAGCCCCATTGCGTAGGGAAGGATTTCCGCCGACCCAGTAGATTCGAGCCCCTTCAATCCTTTCAGCGTTCCCATCTGGCAAAGGAGACATGGATCATTCATATTGAGTTTCACCCAGGATATCTGGATCCTGCTTGCTCTCGGAATGTTCCTGATGAATTCTATTCCCCAGTTCTGAACTTTCTTTGCGGGAAAACGGAGGCTGGCGAATGGGATCGCCATTTCCGCCGTGTAGGCGCTGTCGTTCATGCCGGCTCTCGAATGCCACAGCATATCGAAGCTCATGTCTTCATTGTTACCGTTCCTGAGGCCGTCCATCTGAACTCCAAAAGGGTTTTCAAACACCTCGTAAGCCCGCTGGTGGTCGTCGTATGTATCCATTATCACGCCCACGAAATCGTCATCGAACGGTGGACTTGGAACAACCTCCGGCGAATCCGGTTACTTCGCTCTGCTTTTGATTTCAGCGATAGCTTCTTTCACCATTTGGACGAGGCGGCCGTCGGACTCGACTTTCATTCGCTCCTTCAGAAGAGGTATCACAGACCTCCCTCCGATTTTACCGAGACCCTTGATTGCCCCCGCCCGGACCCATATGTAAGGATCGGTGAGGTATTTCGAGAGCAATGCCACCGTCTCCTTGTGGTCCATATCCATGTCTGCCAGCACCGCTATTCCGGCAGTTCGCAAATATTCAGGCTCACCGTATAATGAATAGTTTACCGCGATCTCGTGTGCCATATTGGGCCGGATACTTGTCAGGTCACGGAGAGCCGTTGTGCGCAGAATCTGATGGTAGGACCGCCTGTCTAGAGCAGTATATATGACGTGAAGAGCCATGTGGGGATCGACTTCCGAGATAGCGTTGATGGCGGCAGCTCTGACAAAATAGTTTGTCCTGTTGTAGAAGATTCCCCACATGAGCCTGGCGATCGCCTTGTCGTTTTTGAACTCGCCGAGAGCCTCTATCGCCGCTGTCTGAACCCTCGGATCTTTATCGTTGACCGCCGCGAGCAACGAGGTCTTCGCCTCATCATTCCTGTATTTCCCGAGCAGCGTAGCGCACTCTTGCCTCACCGCCCAGAAGTCGTCGTCCTTAAGGGAACTCGCGAGCGCAGTCTCGGCAGTATCCTTGTAGTCGCGCTCAAGCTCCTCGGCGGCACGGATCCTTCCTACGACATCCGCGTCGTGCATGAGCTGGTATTTCAGCATCGCAGCCGATTTTGAGAAGTAAACCTGGTCAAGCAGCCAGTGCCCCTGGTCGAAGTTTAACATCAGTGGTTTTCCATTAACGTGGAATAGGTATGTGTTCGAAAGGGAATCGAGCCATACCCTTTTCAGATATGTGGAAAGTGGAGTGACTATCTGGATGTCCACAGGCATTTTATAGACGGGAGTCAGGCTGTCGACAGTTTGAATTTGTTCGACGCGCATCTTGACGGTTTCACTTCCCGGGTGGTAGGAGTAGCTGACGTTGAAATCGGGATGGCCTCCCTTGTAAAGCCACTCTCTGAAGAACCAGTTCATGTTGTAGCCGGTCGCCTCCGTAATTGCCTGGGCGAAATCGTGCGTATCGACGTTTCTGTATTTGTACTCTTTGACATACAGGCGAATCGCCCTGTCGAAGAGCGTGTCACCGAGGAAAAATCTCAGCATGTTGAGCATCGAGGCGCCGCGCGGATAAATGTATGTAGTGAAGACGTCGACCGGTCTGGCGTAATGTCTCCAAACTGTCGGCTGGCGCCGGACATTGTCGGCAGCTATTACCTGCTTATGATTGTTATACATCTCATATTCGAATTCCTGTTTTCCAAAAGCGTGTTCCTGGTAAAGCGCTTCGAAATATGTTGCGAAACCTTCGTTCAACCACGAGTTAGCCCAATTTCGTGTGGTCAGGAGATCGCCGAACCACTGGTGCGCAGTCTCATGGGCTATAAGCGGAACGCTCGAAATCTGTGGCTCCGCATATTCGTCATGAAGCGTGGCGTCCGTCAATGTGATGGCTGAAACGTTTTCCTCGCCCCCCCAGGTGAAGTCGGTTACCGTTGTAAGTGCGAGTTTCTCCCATGGGAAAGGCTGTCCTGTTATGTGCGAATAGAATCTTACGATATCCGGCTCACGCTCGAAGTCGGTCTTGATGAGCGATCCATAGCTTGGGTCGCAGTAAAAGTCGATCGGGAGCCTTCCGAGGTGATCCGTAAATTCTTCGAACTTTCCGGCAATTATGGAGATCAGGTAAACTACGTGTGGTCTCGGCTCGACCCAATCGAATCTCTTTTCAGTACCGCCATTGACAGCAGTGACCCTCTTCAAGTAGCCGTTGGAGATTACGGTCCAGCTTGCCGGTACTGTCGCGATCATTTCACTTGCCGTGAAGTCGTCAGGATAGTCGTGACAGGGGAACCAGTATCTGGCGTCTTCCGGTTCGCTCATGCTCCAGACCTCTGGATTTCTCTTGGGATATCCCTTGTCGGGTGAAATGAAGAACAATCCGCGCGACGGCTGCGTCGAATAGGTAATTGTGTAAGTGAGCCTCGCATTTAATCCGTATGGTCTCGGGAAAAATATCGTCAATACTTTCCCGTCGTACCGGTAATCAAGGGAGACTCCTCTCATAGTAACCCTGTTGATCTTCATGTCCACGGCATTGAGATGAATCGAGTCGAGGGAAGTCCGAAACGGTGTAATTGTTTCGGAGACTTTTCCGAATACCGTCTTTGTCGTCATATCAAAGTGCAGCCGTATGATCACGTTGGACATGTGAAATTCCCTGTTGGGTGCGTGATGCGCTGGCGGGAGTGTATGGGCAGATGCGATTGAAACTGCCAGGATCACAAATAAGGGCAAAAGGTACTTCTTCATCACTCTTCTCCTGGTTTTTGTCGGGCGAGAACCGGACGTAAGTTGTGAATAATTATCAGACTTTTCCCACTATCAGCGCCACAAGGCCGAAAATCATCATCAGCTTGTAGCCGAAGCTCGCTTCCGAAAAGTCGTCTCTCATGATAAGCAGGTATGTTATGTAAATTCCGATTGGGAAAATCGTCAGACCACAGACTGTTAGAAACTGGATCGGCAGGATTCCCAACTGAAAAGCCCCCCAAGCCACGATCAGAAGTATAACTGTCAGAATAATTGAAAGCCACGCGGATGTTCTGGTCCCATACCTGGTGGCTATCGTCCGAACACCGATTTCACCGTCGCCTTTAACGTCTTCTGCATCCTTGATTATTTCGCGAATGAGGTTTGCTAGGAAAGCGAAGGCGGCAGCGGGGTACACGTCACGGATATCCCCCACCGCTGCGCCGCCGTAGAGAAATGCGAGACCGGTAACCGCTGCTACAACAAAGTTGCCGAGGAAGATCACCCGCTTGAATTTGAAACTGTACATGAACACCAGCACGCCGGCGGCTAATGCAATCGATAGTGTCCAGACATTTACCGCCGCGCTGATGACAAGACCCGACAATGTGGTAATGATATAGAAATTCGCCGCCTGTCTCGTCGTGAGTTTTCCGGAAACGATGGGACGCTGAGGTCGATTGATCGTATCAATGTCCACGTCGAAGAGATCATTGACGGCGTTCCCACCGGCGGTAATTAATGATGCGGCGAGCGCAGCCGCAAAAACCGGCAAGCTCCGGCCGATGTCAATTCCGCATAGTATGCTGGCGACTTCCACACTGAGGAAAGCTATTACTACGTTCCCGATGCGAGCGAGCTTTAAGTACGCTGCCATTTATTCCCTTTGTGTTTTCAAAACCGGTTGACCAGCCCGAAATGTATTTTCCCTTGGGTGAAGGAATCCCCTTTTCCCAGGGCAAAGCTGGCTTTCAGAATGCCGAGCCCCGTTTCCACTTGTGCGCCGATGCCGTAGCCGTAAAGCGTGAACGATGTGGCCGGCGTATCCGCTAGCGGATCGGCCTGCTCGTAAATGTACCCGGCATCGACGAATGTGAACAGGAATGACTCGCGGCCGGTGGCGAACCTGTACTCAATGTTTGTCCAGGCGGCCTTCGAGGCGAGAAACTGGTTTTCCAGGTAGCCGCGTATCGTGTTCGTGCCGCCTATCCTGTACATGTCGGTCTGATCGAGCTCGGTGCCGGTGACCTGCTCGCCATGTAAGCTGATCGCCAGAATCTGCCTCGGCAGAAACTCGTGGTAAATTGAAAGATCGACGTTCAGGTGCTGTACGTAGTTGGTCAGTCTTGTGTCGGGCTGGATTAGCTGCGATGGCCCGTAAATTCTCTTTTCACCGAATTGGACTTGCGTGTCGTACAGTATGCCTTTTGTGGGACTGTAAAAATCGTTTCTGGTATCGTAGGTTATGCCGATACCAAGATTGAGAACGCTGCTTTCGTAAACGGAGTAATTGCTTTCGGAACTAAGTAGCGGCGTTGTGGCAAGGTCACTGACGGAGAGGTTGGCGTTAAGGTTATCGTTGAACGAGAAGATGCCGCTGACGCCGAAGTCTCTTGTGACCGAGGTGGAATCCTGCTGGCGCTGAGTGAAGCTCAACTGTGCCGTTATCGGCAATCCGAAAATGTAAGGCTCCGCGTACGCAATCTGAAGCTGTTGTGTAAGCTTCGTTTCCTGGTGCCACTGCGCACTGAACTTCCTTCCGGTCCCGAAAAGGTTCAGCATTGAAATGTTGATCATTCCAGTGAAATATCCCGGTTGGCCGAACTGGCCGGGCATATATCCGATTATTCCGTCGAATGTATTTGTATTTCCCTCGGCGACCCTCATCAATATCCCGGTCGTGTCGCCGCTCTCGAAAAGCTCGGGCTCGCTGACGCTCCTGAAGAACCCGAGTTTCTCGACGCGCTGTCTCGCCTGACTCAATTCATTCTCATTGTAGTAAGAACCTGGCGGAATGCTCAGCGCCCTGAGAATAACGTAGCTCCTAGTCTCTGTGTTTCCTTCGATACGGACCGCCTCGATGCGTATCCGTTTACCTTCGTGAACGCCGAGCGATACACAGAGAGAATCATGGCCGTCGTTCCTGTATATATACAGGCTGTCGATGGATATCCTTGCAAGCGGAAATCCGTCCGCATTGTATCTCTTAAGGATATAGTCGAAGTCACCTTCAAGTACGGCCTGGTCGAATGGTTGCCCTCGTCTCGTGTTCATCTCTTCAGTGAGCCTCGCGTAGGACATGAATTTGTTTCCATGGATTAGAATCCTGCCGACGACGATGCGCGGACCTTCCGTCACAAAAATTTCGAGGCGGGACTGGCCGGAGTCTTGCGGTACTTCGACACGGAACGAATCGACTCTGAAGAGTAAGTATCCGTGTGAGTAATATGTCTCGCTCAGTTGAGAAATGCCGGATCTTATTCGTGAAGTATCGGTGGCGCTGAAGCCGAGCGGCTGGAAATCTTCTGCAAGCGTAGGATCGCTGAATGCAGAGGTCCCTACAAACTTCAGCGATGTTATTTTCGGTTGCGCTCTCAAGTCCGCCGCAAAAACAAAAATGATACATAAAAAAACGACTGCTAAAGGAAACTTCATCCTATTTTGAAAATAAGGCGAGAACATGAGAAGAAACAGGGGCGAACATCGGGCAATGCTCGCTTATCCTCAAGAAGGGTGCCCGGGCCGATTCTCCCGGACTTTCCTACCTATGATAATTCTGGATCGGCTTCACCCCGAGCTGGCCTGCCTGCAGCGATTTGATCGCCTTCACCGCCGCGGATGCCGCCGAGAGGGTAGTCGCAAATGAGACCTTGTGCTCGATTGCTGCCCATCCGATCGCGTATTCGTCGTAACGCGCCTCTTCTCCGAAAGGCGTGTTTACTATGAACTGTATCTTCCCGTTCTTTATGAAGTCGACTATGTTCGGCCTTCCTTCGCTAACCTTGAATATCTTCTCGTTAGCTATGCCATGCTCACTGAAAAATCTGGCAGTCCCCTCGGTGGCTATAACTTTGAAGCCGAGTCCGATGAAATCGCGAGCGATCTCGATCGTCGATCCATTCTTGTCATTGTCGTTCACGCTGAACAGAACGCACCCTGTCTTCGGAAGGGGATTGCCCGCAGCCGCCTGCGACTTTGCGTACGCTGCCCCGAAATTTGTGTCGATCCCCATGACCTCCCCAGTGGATCTCATCTCGGGCCCGAGGAATACTTTGACGCGCGTGAACCTGTTGAAGGGAAACACCGCCTCCTTTATCGCTATGTGCTTGAAATCGCCGTTAACGGGTCCGACTCCCATCTCTTTGAGTTTCTTTCCGAGCATTATCTTCGCGGCGATCTTGGCAAGCGGCAGCCCGATGCTCTTGCTTACAAAAGGCACGGTCCGGCTTGCTCGAGGGTTGACTTCGATGACGTATACGACATCGTCTTTCATCGCAAACTGAATGTTCATCAGCCCGACGACGTTCAGCCCTTTCGCCAGCATGTGTGTGTAATCCTTCAGCTCCTGAAGACACTTGTCGGTTATCATATATGGAGGGATCACCGCTGCGCTGTCGCCGGAATGTATCCCTGCTTCCTCGATGTGTTCCATTATGGCGCCGATCACTACATCGTCGCCATCCGCGACGGCGTCTACATCGAACTCGAACGCATCCTCCAGGAACCTGTCGATCAGCACCGGCTTGCCGGGGGAGATGTCTGCCGCGGTCTGCATGTATTGCCTGAGAGACTCTTCGTTGTAGCAGATTTCCATGGCGCGGCCTCCAAGCACATACGATGGGCGAACCAGCACAGGGTATCCAATAAGCGAAGCCACGTCTGTCGCCTCTGCCACCGAGTATGCGGTCCCGAATTCCGGGTGTGGTATCTTCAGCTTCCTGAGAAGCTCACCGAACCGTTTCCTGTCCTCCGCCACGTCTATTCCATCCGAGCTCGTGCCGAGAATCTTTACGCCGGCCTCTTCCAGGGGCTTTGCAAGCTTGAGGGGTGTCTGTCCGCCGAAGCTCACGATGATCCCATCGGGCTTCTCGACGTCGATCACGTTCATGACATCCTCGAATGTCAGAGGCTCGAAGTAAAGCTTGTCGGCTGTATCGTAATCCGTCGATACCGTCTCGGGGTTGCAGTTGAGCATGATCGCCTCGTAACCCTCTTCGCGGGCGGCTATCACGCCGTGTACGCAGCAGTAGTCGAATTCGATTCCCTGGCCGATCCTGTTGGGGCCGCTCCCGAGAATGATCACTTTCTTCTTCGCGCTCTGGACAGACTCGGTCTCCTCCTGGTATGTCGAAAAATGGTATGGCGTCTCTGCTTCGAATTCAGCTGCACATGTGTCCACCGTCTTGAAGACCGGAATGATGTTGTTCTTCTTGCGAAATTCCCTTATTGCATTTTCCGATCTCCCGAGCATCTCCGCGATTTGCCGGTCCGAGTAACCGAGACGCTTGGCTTTCAACAAAATTTCCGTATCGAGGGGTTTCTTCTTCATTTTATCCTGGTTCAATGCTTACTCTTGTCTGTTGGGGGTACCATTTCAAGCCTCAAGGAAGTAGTTTTCACGAAGAGTGGTTTCGAAATCCACGATCTCCTTTATGTTTTCCAGGAACCAGGGATCGATCTTAGTCAGATCGTGAATCTCTTCGACGGTCAGACCTGCCTGGAGCGCGTAACGAATGTAGAATATGTTGTCTGATTTCGGTTGCTTAAGCTTGTTGGTGATCGCCTTCTTCGCCTCGGAAGACTTGGAGCTTCTCAGCTTGCCGTATTCATATACATCTTTCCCGTCACTTCCAATTCCGAACCGTCCTTGTTCGAGTGACCTCAGACCTTTCTGGAGTGCCTCCTTAAACGTGCTTCCGAAAGCCATCGCCTCGCCGACCGATTTCATCTGGACACTCAGCGTGTCGTCCGCACCCTTGAACTTCTCGAAGTCCCAGCGCGGTATCTTGACTACAACGTAGTCTATCGACGGCTCGAATGACGCCGGGGTCTTCTTGGTGATATCATTCGGGATTTCGTCAAGTGTGTAGCCTACGGCGAGCATAGCCGCTATCTTCGCAATGGGAAAGCCGGTAGCTTTCGAGGCCAGCGCGCTTGAACGCGATACTCGCGGATTCATTTCAATCACCACCATTCGGCCGCCTTTCGGGTCCACGGCGAACTGGATGTTCGATCCACCTGTCTCAACACCGACCGCGCGTATAATCTTCTTTGCCCAATCTCTCATCTGCTGGTACTCGCGGTCTGTCAAAGTCTGAGAAGGTGCCACGGTTATCGAGTCGCCCGTGTGAACTCCCATCGGATCGACATTTTCGATGGAGCAGACTATCACGACATTGTCGCGCCGGTCCCTCATCACTTCGAGCTCGAATTCCTTCCAGCCCAAAACCGACTCCTCTATCAGTATCTCGCTGATAGGGCTGGACGTCAGTCCGTGTCGTGCGATTTCGCCGAACTCTTCGATGTTATATGCGATCCCGCCTCCCATTCCACCGAGAGTGTATGACGGGCGGATGATCGCCGGGAACCCGACATGACCGATGATGTCCATAGCCTGTTCCATCGTCCTTACGAAACCGCCCTTGGGAACGTCGAGCCCGATACCTGTCACCGTATCCTTGAAGAGCTCTCTATCCTCGGCTTTCTGGATAGCCTGCAGGTTCGCGCCAATCATCTCAATACCGTACTTCTCCAGCAGTCCGGATTCGGCAAGATTGACTCCGATGTTAAGGGCAGTCTGTCCTCCCATCGTAGGGAGTATCGCGTCGGGTCTTTCGGCTTCAATGATCTTGGCAACAAACTCCGGCGTCAGCGGCTCGATGTAGGTTACGTCCGCAAGTTCCGGATCCGTCATGATCGTCGCAGGGTTGCTGTTGACAAGTATTACCTTGTAACCGAGCTTACGCAAAACTTTGCACGCTTGCGTCCCAGAGTAGTCGAACTCACATGCCTGTCCTATTACGATCGGTCCGCTACCTATTATCAGTATTGATTTTATATCTTCGCGTCTAGGCAATTATTATCCTGGGTTTATATACACTTCACCACGCAGAATGTTTTACAGTGATTGCGTAGCTCCTCGTGAATTGTCGATTAAAAAGTTAAGAATTGGAGAAGGTTGAATCAACCCTGGCCGATAACTATTTGCGGTCGGGTTTTTACCTGTGTCGTATAACCATTCCTTCCCATGAGTGGTTGGATACTCATTTGCCTTTCGCAGTCAGGCGGATTAAAATGTCCTTGAAGGCGGCAATTCATAATGCATTGTCAGCCTACTCAGTTGTCGGAGGGGATCGTTGAAATGAAGAGTCCGCAAGCATCTCAGGTTCTTACATCGCTGAAGGGAATGGCCGACGCCGGCAACGTAAAGGGCATGGCACGCTTCGGCATAAATTCCAAAAACACTCTCGGTGTCCCGGTCCCGGCCGTGAGAGCGCTGGCAAGCGAAATTGGGAGGAGCCACCAGCTTGCTCTCGAACTTTGGAGGTCAGGCATTCATGAAGCGAGACTTCTCGCGGGCTTCATCGACGAGCCTGCAGCCGTAACGCCGAGCCAAATGGAAAGTGGGCACTCGACTTCGATTCTTGGGACGTCTGCGATCAGAACGGCAAACGAAATTCTACGGATCGACTCGAAAGTTGCAAAATGGATCGCATCTGATGCACTCAGGGAACTGCAAGGCCCGGCAGTCGTACGCAAATTGGCCAAACGATAAAATGCTGCATATCGATGGCAGCCAATTGAGGGATTGTCCGCTAATTAAGTCGACACTGCCAATTCTGTATTGAATACGAGCGCAATACTAACCCTCTCCATTTTCTGGTCCAAAAGCCGACATCCATCAATAACGCTTGCGGTTTCGCCGTGCGAGATGCCGGTTGCTCCCTAACTTCATTCACGAGTCTCTCGTTGATGTGATGGTACTTCCAGGTGAATTTTGTCGTCTCGTCGGCGGAGATTGTTCGCAGTAGCTGCGCCGATCCTTCCAAGCTTCAACTTTCCTGGATTGGCGAGAGGTGGACTGCTGTCTTGGTGCAGCCGTCTTATTCCAGCAGCATAGACGCGGGGTCCTCGATGAATTCCTTGACCTTCACCAGGAATTGCACCGACTCGCGGCCGTCAACAATCCTGTGATCGTAAGTGAGTGCAACATACATCATGGGGCGCACGGATATCTGCCCGTCGATTACGACCGGTCGCTCGGTAATTTTATGGAGCCCGAGTATCCCGACCTGAGGCGGATTGAGTATCGGCGTGCTCATCATCGATCCGAAGACTCCCCCGTTCGTGATGGTGAATGTACCCCCGCGAAGGTCGTCCAGCGTGAGAGTCCCCTTAGTTGACTTGTCGGAGAAGTCCTTTATCGTCCTGTCGATCTGTGCGAACGACATCCGGTCCGCGTTCCTGAGCACGGGTACAACGAGGCCTTCCTCGGCCCCGATGGCTACGCCGATGTCGTAGTAGTACTTGTAGAGAATTTCCTCCCCGTCGATCTCCGCATTTAGACGTGGAAACTCATTCAGTGCAGCGACGACTGCCCTGACGAAGAATGACACGATCCCGAGGCTGATCCCATGTTTCTGTTTGAAGTATTCTTTGTATTTCTTCCTAAGCTCCATCACGCGGCTCATGTCGATCTCATTGAAAGTGGTAAGCATCGCCGCATTCTGCTGCGCCTCCACCATCCTTCGGGCTATAGTTTTCCGGCGCATAGACATCTTCACTCGCTCTTCATCTCCCGCTCTATGGGGGACTCCAGAAGGCTGTGATTTTCCGTTTCTGCCTTTCGGTGCAGGGACTGGCGACGGTGAAGGCGCACTCCGGCTCGTGATAAACGTCTCCACATCATGCCTTGTGACCCGGCCGCCAGATCCTGAGCCTGCAATCTGAGAAATTGCCAAACCGCTCTCCTCGGCGACGCGTTTCGCGAGGGGGGTCGCCTTATCTTTTGACGCCGCCTCCGCAACGGCATGAGCCTCGGCTCCATTTTGTGACGTTTTGGCCTGCGCTTCGGCCTTTGGTGCAGCCTGTTCCTTTTTCGAGGACACTTCAACCGGTTGCGCCGAGGAATCAATCTCAGCGATCGCATCACCTATGTGTACCATAGCGTCCTCTGCAGAGATTATCCTGGTGAGAACTCCGTCGCTTTGCGCCGCAACCTCGACGTTGACTTTTTCCGTTTCAAGCTCGACGAGTATATCGCCGACATTTACCTTTTCACCCTCTTTTTTCAACCAGTGTGCTATGCGTGCTTCTACTACCGATTCTCCCAGTGCGGGAACTACAACCTTGTTCTTCATATACTATAGCCTTTATGAATTTAACAGACTCTTTGCGGCTTTGACCTGTGCGGCTCCTTCTTTTACCGGTCCTCCCTTGAAAGCCGTCTCTATGACGATAGCATGATGGGCCGAATGGAGCGCCGTAGAGCCTTCCGCCGGACTCGCGTTCGGAGTCCTGCCGACATACCCGAGTGGAACATCATCGCCAAGTATGTTCTCTAGTCTCGGTCGTATGAAATTCCATGCCCCCATGTTCTCGGGCTCCTCCTGAACCCAAACCACCTCTTCAACTTTCTTGTAGCTTGAAATTACCGCGCTGACCTCATCGGACGGGAAAGGATAAAGCTGCTCGATCCTGATTATTGCCGTCTCGTGGTTTCCCTCTCTGTATTTGCTGTCCACGAGGTCGACGAAGATTTTGCCGCTGCAGAGGAGCAGACGCTCAGCTGTGTTCTTCAGCGTCGATGAATCGGGATCGTCAAGCACCGGCTCCCACTTTCCGGACGCAAATTGATTCGGGGCGGAAGCCGTCTTCGGATGCCTCAGAAGGCCTTTCGGTGTCATCACGACTAGCGGGAGTGGATCGGTTTTCAACAGAAGGGCCTGTCGTCTGAGTAAATGAAAGTATTGAGCTGACGTTGTACAATTAGCTACGCGCATGTTCGTCTCGGCGGCAAGGTCGAGGAAACGCTCCAGCCTCCCGCTCGAATGATCCGGGCCCTGGCCTTCGTAGGCGTGAGGGAGTAGGAGTACAAGCGATGGGGTCTGTCCCCATTTCGCCCTCGCGGAAGTTATGAACTCGTCCACCATTAACTGGGCGCCATTGATGAAATCTCCATATTGGGCTTCCCATATGACGAGTCTGCCCGGTTCCTGTACGTTGTAACCGTATTCGAAACCGATCGCGGCATTTTCTGTAAGAGGGCTGTTGTGTCCCTCGAATGACGCCTTTGCCGAATCGAGAGCTTCGAGGGAAGTGTAGACAGCCCCGGTCTTTACGTCGTGGTACTTCATATGCCTGTGGCTGAACGTACCGCGTTCCACGTCCTGGCCGGTAAACCGGATCGGTATCCCATCCTCCAGGATCGATGAGAAGGCAAACAGCTCGGCAGTGGCCCAATCCACCGTGGGAGCGCCGTTGTCCTCGAATATGTGCTTTCGCTTTTCGACGAGGCGCTCGAGCTTTGGATGAAGCGAGAATCCTTCTGGAAGTCTCAACAACTTGTTGTTTATTGCCTGTAGCCGGTCGATGTCTACCTGAGTCTTGATCCTTCTCGCAGCGCCGGTAGGCGGGGCGGTAGGCCGTGATTCGATGCGCGCCTTGTCGGCATCCAGAGACGAGAGAGCATTCTGTAGCTTGTCGAACTGCGCCTTCACCATGTCGGATGCCTCTGTCGCTGTAACTATCCCGCGCTCCTCGAGCACGGTAGCCCACTTTTGGCGAACTGTCGGCATATTCTTGATCGTCTCGTACATGAGCGGCTGCGTGAAGGTCGGCTCGTCGCTTTCATTGTGGCCGTGACGCCGGTAACCTACCAGGTCGATTAGAAAATCTCTGTGGAATCTTTCCCTGTAGGCCGACGCGATCCTGATCGATTCGATGCAGGCGATTGGGTCGTCGGCATTCACGTGGATTATCGGGATTTCGAAACCCTTTGCCAGGTCACTTGCATATTTCGTGCTTCTCGTCTCGTCGGGAGAGGCTGTGTAGCCGAGTTGGTTGTTCGTAATTACATGAATCGTCCCTCCAGCGGAATACCCCTGCAGCATGGAGAGGTTGAGCGTCTCTGCGACGATTCCCTGGCCGGGGAATGATGCGTCGCCGTGGATGAGAATGGGAAGCGTGATTCCCGGGTCGAATACCGGCTTGCCCGGCTTGTGCGCGTCCGTTCCGGCGGCTCTCGCCATCCCTTCGATGACCGGATCTATCGCTTCAAGGTGGCTCGGATTCGGCGCGAGGAATATCGAGAGGCCGTGTTCCGTGCCGTTCTTCTGCACTTTGATTGCCCCGCGGTGATACTTCACATCGCCGGTCCAGTCAAGATCCGCGCGCGAGTGCTTTTGTGGAGTCGGATCCTTGAACTCCGCGAGTATGGCGGTGTAGGGAAGCTGAAGAACGTGGGCGAGCACATTGAGTCTCCCGCGATGCGCCATCCCAATCACGATTGCGCCTATCCCGGATTGCGAGGCGAGCTGGACTACTTCGCCGAGCATCGGTACAAGCATATCGACGCCTTCTCCTGAAAATCTGAATTTGCCTGGGAAAGACCTCTGCAGGAACTGCTCGAAAACTTCAGCTTCAGTCAGGCTCTGCAGGAGGGCCTTCTCATCTATGTGTAGGTTCGGAGGCGCAAGTTGTTTTCCCTCTATCACGTCGCGTAGCCAGAGCCGCTCGGCCGCGACGTTCACGTGTTCAAAATCGAATCCGATCGTTGAGGTGTAAATTCTAGTGAGCGCCTCGATAGCTTCGAGCGCGTTCTGCGACCGGACCGTAATAGGCCCGCCCACGAGATCCGCGGGAAGGGCGCGCAACTCGCGGTCAGTTAAACCGTGCGAGTCTTTCCCGGGGATTACGCTGCCGAGCGGTAACAGGCCCAGTGGATCGATCTTCGCCGCCAGGTGGCCGAACTGTCTGATATCCTGCGCCAGCTTCGCTACTGACAGTATGGTCTGCCAATTCTCAGCCGCTGCCTGACCGGAAGTTGCTGGTTGCGCAGTCGTCTGATCCTGGGTCGGTTTCCAATTCTGGAAAAACTTCTTTGTTTCCGGCTCTACTGAAGATGGGTCGTTGAGAAATCTGTCATAAAGTTCCAGGACATAACCGGCATTTGGTCCATAGAACTCTCGTAGTGTATCCATTTTGGTTCGTCAATTCTTTATTTTTTTCCGTTAGACGGTGCGAATCTCGGTATCTGCTCATTTGCACGAAAGAAGATGCAATAAGGGCCAGCGAGGCCATTCGTATCCCGTCGCACAGAACTATCTTTCGCTTTCGTCCGGGTCTAGTATAATAAAAAGATTCCTCTTTTTCATCTGATTTGACAAGCCTCCGGCAGCTAGTGGATGTCATAAGTGCCGTCAATTTATCCCACCGTCTCTCCGAATTAGGTCGAAGACGTTTATTTCTCCAAAAAAGGTGGAATCGTTGCATAAAAAGGGGGTGTTCGTTAACTTTTTCCAGCAAAAATTTTCAAGGAGATAACGATGGCATACCAACCAAAACCGCCCGATGGATGGGTTAAAACTAATATTAAGTACACGAAAGAACGTGGAAGTGTGGCATGGATCCTTCACCGGATCACCGGACTCGGTCTTACGGCATACATCTTTGTCCACATTTATGCGCTCACCTCTCTCACTCAGGGGCCGAAAGCATTTGACGACGAAATGAAATTGTTTCAGACCCCCGTATTTCATGTTCTGGAATGGCTCCTTTTTTCGCTGGTCATATATCACGCGCTCAACGGTATGAGGATAGTAATTGTCGACTGGGCAAACGGGGCAAGGTATCACAAAAAGTTGCTCGCGGTAGTCTACGGACTTGGAGTTGTTCTCTTCATCGGGATGGGAATCCTTATGTTCAGGGAACCTATTGCTAACATGTTTGCATCGTTAAGGTGAGGTGAAAAATGTATAATCACACTGGTTCGAGAGGGAGCGGCGCTCCCGGATGGGTACTCCAAAGAATCACGGGAGTCCTTCTGTTCGTCGTAGTACTCACACATTTTTTCGTAATGCATGCCAACCCTGCCAGCGGCCACACATATGCCGCGGTCCTCGCGAGAATGCACGATCCGTTCTGGAAAATGTTCGATCTGACTTTCATAACCGTTGGACTGTGGCACGGTTTGAATGGGACGTGGGGAGTGTTCCGCGACTATAAGATGAAGCCCGCCGTCAGCCTGACAATTTACGGCGCAATCATTCTGTCTGGGATCGCTTTCTGGGTTCTCGGAGTCAATACAATTCTTTCTTTCTAAATCGAAAAGGAATTCATAATGATCAAGCATCAATATGATGTGGTTATAGTCGGAGCGGGCGGGGCGGGACTCCGCGCAGCGCTGGAAATACCGGAAGGATTTAGCTGCGCCGTCCTTTCCAAAGTATTCCCAACCCGTTCGCACACCGGGGCGGCGCAGGGGGGTATCGGCGCCTCGCTCGGTAATGAGGAGGAAGATAGCTGGGAATGGCACATGTTCGATACCGTGAAGGGAAGTGATTACCTCGGTGACCAGGATGCAATCGAGATAATGGCGAAGGATGCCGTCAGGGCAATCATCGAACTCGAACATATGGGCATGCCTTTCTCCAGAACCCCTGAAGGAAAAATCGCGCAACGGAAATTCGGTGGTCACACCCGGCCAGAAGATCCCAATGACCCTGATTCCAAAAGGATCGCGGTAAAACGCTCATGCTATTCCGCCGACAGGACGGGGCACGTAATGCTGCACACCCTTTACGAGAACTGCATCAAGCAGAAGGTACATTTCTTCTCGGAATTTTTCGTCACCGATCTGGTGATGTCCGGCAAATCCTGTGCTGGCGTCGTTGCCATGGATATAGCGACAAATGAGATCCATGTGTTCCATGCCAAGGCCGTTATGCTTGCCACCGGTGGATATGGAAGGGTCTTCAGGATTACTTCAAACGCGCACGTCGGTACAGGAGACGGATTCTCTTTCGTCTACAATAACGGTTTGCCTCTTCAGGATATGGAGTTCGTGCAATTTCACCCGACCGGGCTCTGGAAGCTCGGCATATTGATCTCAGAAGCGGCCCGCGGCGAAGGAGGAATACTCCTGAACAACAAGGGAGAGCGTTTCATGGAACGCTACGCTCCCACAGTGAAAGACCTGGCGCCGAGGGACATGGTATCACGTGCTATCATAACCGAGATTCGGGAGGGAAGGGGCTTCAAGGGAAGCGATGGAACAAGCTATGTCCAACTGGACGTCTCGCATCTCCCTAAGGAAGTCCTCAACGACAAGCTCCCTGAGATAACCGGGTTCGCGCGCACTTATCTCGGCGTGGAGCCAACCAAAGAACCGATACCGGTTCAGCCGACTGCTCACTACGCAATGGGCGGAATACCGACTACGGTTGACGCCGAAGTTACTCGCGATAAGAAGGGCACAAAGGTCACTGGCTTGTACGCTGCGGGCGAGGCCGCCTGCGTCTCCGTACACGGTTCGAACCGGCTTGGTACGAACTCTCTTCTCGACCTGATCGTCTTCGGGCGTAGGGGCGGAAAGGCGATCGCGAAATTCATCAAGGATGCTGAATTCCCTCCGCTTCCGGAAGACGCGGCTGACAGGACCATTGCGAGAATCGATACTCTCATGAATTCCAAGGGTAAAGAAAAAGTCGGTGCCCTTCGTACAGAGCTTCAGGAAAAGATGATGGAAAAGGTAGGGGTCTTCAGGAACGAGAAAGACCTTACCGAAATGACTGCTGAAATAAAGAGCCTGCGTGAGCGATACAAAGAAGTCTCCATAGACGACAAGGGAAAAATCTTCAACACAGATCTCATGGAAGCTTTGGAGCTCGGTAACCTCATCGACACGGCCGAACCTATCATACATGGTGCGCTGGTGAGACAGGAATCGCGTGGCGCACATTCGCGCGAAGATTTCCCGAATCGGGACGATAAGAAGTGGCTCAAGCATACCCTTATCTATAAGACCGACGGGAAACCTAAAATAGATCTCAAGCCTGTCTCCATCACTCGTTTCCAGCCAAAGGAAAGAAAGTACTGAAAGGACGGCCGAATAATGAAAGTAACCTTACGTATACAGAGATATAATCCCGAGAGGGATTCCGAGCCCTATTATCAGGAATTCATTGTCGAGGCCGGCGACGAAAAAGAGAGGATACTCGATCTCCTTCTCCAGGTCAAATGGAAATTCGACGGCACCCTTACTTTCCGGCGGTCGTGCGCCCACGGTATCTGCGGCTCCGACGGTATGAGGATAAACGGAAAGAACAGGCTGGCTTGCTCGAGTCTCCTGAGAGACGTCAATTTCAAGAAGCCGATCGTTATCGAGCCCCTTCCTTCGATCCCGATAATCAAGGACCTCGTTGTCGACATGTCGGACTTCTATAAGAAGTATGAAGCGGTGAAGCCTTATCTCGTCAATAATTCACCGCCGCCGGAACATGAACGCTACCAGAGCAACGAGGACGCTGAAAAATTGTTTGAGTCCGCTAAGTGCATACTCTGCGGTTGTTGCACGACCTCGTGTCCGTCGTCCTGGTCCGATGAGAACTACATCGGGCCGGCAGCCCTCTTGAAGGCTTACAGATTCGTCTTCGATACGCGCGACGAGGCCGCAGATGAAAGACTCGACGTTGTGGATACTCCGGACGGTGCCTGGCGATGTCATACAATATTCAATTGTGTAGAAGCGTGCCCGAAGGAAATAAACATCACATGGCACATTTCGAAGCTGAAGAAGCGCCTCGCCGAAAGAGAAATGTAAGCCATGGCTTCAAGTAAGTGAAGCGAAAGGCGGGCCCTTTGCCCGCCTTTTTTGCGCTAAACTCCCACTTACCTCCTTTCCTAGTGCGACTTACCTTCTTTGTAATTATGAAGAAATCTTCCGTTCTCCTGTTGAGTCGCACTTTCAGCCTTTCGCAATCCTCCGTAACCATTTATATTATTCCATGTTAAAGAGAACGCTTTTGCCGATCACGCTATTCATGATGCTGGTCTCCATTTCATATGCACAGCAAAATCAGTCCGACTCCGACCTGAAATTCGGAATGGAACTTTACCAGAACAAAATGTATGACCTCGCCGAGGAACAATTCACCAAGTTTCTTCAGGAGTATCCTGCCTCAACCTCCGCTGGACAGGCGAGATATTATCTTGCGATGTCGCAGTACCAGGAAAACAAGTTTGGCAGTGCTGCCGCAAACTTTCAGGCTTTCGCTGTACAGTACCCGAACGATCCTCTCGCCCCGAAAGCATGGCTGACCGCCGGCGAATCGTACGCGAAAGTAAAAGACTATATGAACGCCGCCCTCTCTTACCAGAGATTCCGCGTGTTTTACCCCACCGACGTAAAGGCGCCGGGAGCGCTTCTCAAGGCAGCGAAATATTTTGAGCTCGCCGGCGATACCGCTCGTGCGGAGGAGTCGCTCGTCGCGATCGTTCAGAACTACACAACTACTTCAAGCTACTTCGGTGCCACGCTCTGGCTCGGCAATCTCTACTTCCTCTCCGGTGAGCTTTCCAAGGCCGAAGACCAATACAAAGCTCTGCTTACTTCGGACGACGACTCCGTGCGCGTCATGGGGCTGCTCGCACTGGGCAAAGTCGACCGGCTGAGAGGAAGGCCGCAGCAGGCCGAAGCCTTTCTGCAGGATGCCGCCGACCTGAATATTGCACCGCAAAGCTTCGACGCGATGCTGGAATCGATAGAGATCGACCTCTCTGCCGGAAGCTACACGCTCGCCGACCGCCAGGCCGCCATGATCGATACAACGGAATTGTCACAGCCCCAGAAAGAATGGCTCCTTTTCGAGAAGGCGTATTCGAGAATCGCCCTCGGCAATCAGTCCTCTTATCCGGCAAGTACGCTGAACACCCTTCCGTTGAAGTACAGGGTGAGGCTCGCCCACCTGCTGAATACTACGGGGAGGTACAATGCAGGCATTTCAATTCTCGGCAACCTCGCGGAGAACGAATCGACAGAATCTATCCTGAGACTCTATTCTGAACTTGCTTTTAGAGCCGGGCGGATGCGGCTGGCGGATTCGCTGCTTACAATAGCCATCGGTGAGTCGAAACCCGTCGATGTCAGGCTTGTTGTGAAACTGCTCGAGATCGAGAACCGCTATCTCAATGATCCAGAGAAAATCAGGGAGACCTTCTACCGCTACGAAAATGTACTGAAGCAGCGCCCCGATCTTTATGATTTCTACAAGGCGCGATCCGAGGAAGAGGTTGGCGATTATGAGGCAGCCATTCGCGACTTCGAAGGTTTGACGGCCGAATATCCTGAATCGGATTACGCCGGGGCCGCAGACAGCCTCTCGAGATACGACAAGAATTACAAGGTCGTGAACTACCGCGATGCCGTCGTCACGATGGCAGACATTCTTCTCGAGCAAGGATCGGCAGACAGGATAAGCGCATTGTTCCATTTGGGCAATCTTTATGAAAATGAATTGAAAGATTACAGCAAGGCCGCAAGAGTTTATAAACAACTCGCTTCGATCTCAGCGGGAGATACCGAGAGGGTCGCGGAATTCAAATATGCGGAGGCGTTGGAGAAAATGCCTGGAGACGGAAGGGGCGAGTCTTCACAAGCATACCCGATCTATCAGCAACTATCGACCGGACTCCAGAAGGACAGCGTCGCAGAACGCTCGCTTCTCAGGCTCGCGGAGATGCAGGCTCTATCAGGCGATTCTCTTGCGGCGGAAGGCTCGGCACTGAGCTTCCTGAAACGATTCCCCACTTCGCAGGAGACGCCTCGTGCCTACACGATTCTGGCTGAGTCCCTCTACGGGAGCGGGGCCTATCACGAGGCTATGGCGCAGGGTATACTCGCAGGAAACCGGCCTGAAGCGCAACTGATTGTGGCAAGGGCTGAGATCGCGCTCGATTCCCTCCGGGACGCGCAACAAACTCTGCAAGTTTTTATCGGCGCAAACCCTCCTAAGAAGTATTGGCTGGAAGGAAGCATGCTTTATGCCCACGTCCTCCAGAAGATGGGCAAGGACGCGGTGCCGACTTACTCCGGGATGCTCGAACAGCTGCAGCCTTCCCACTATAAGGATGAAGTCGCCGCTCACCTGGCAAATTATCTCTACGCGACAGGCCGCTACGACAGCGCTTACACCGTCTACAAGAGTATCGGGGAGGACGAGCTTTGGTACAGCAAACCTCCGTCGATCCTGTACAAGATGGCCTACTGTAAACTCAATTCAGGCGACCTTGACAACGCAAAGGATCTTTTCCAGGAAGTTGCGACTACTTCCGCCGACTCGTCACGCGTTCTCGAATCATATTATCAGCTCGGGAATATCTACGCTACACTTGGCGACCGGAAGATGAGCGCTTCGTTTTACGAGCGTGCAGGGAGTTCGATGCCAGACGCCTTGGTGAAGGCGGCTGATATTTATTTTGCCTTGAAAGATTACGCAGATGCCGCCAGGGTATACGGTGAGGAAGTATCTGAAGCAAGTTCCGACACGCTCAGGGCATATTCAGCGGCCAGGCTTGTAGACATCGATTACCTCGGAGGCAATCTCAAGACCGCAGATCTCGATGCGGCAAGGTTCAGGCGAACCTATCAGGACCCGGGAGGAAAATATTGGGCGCGCTTCCTCGTCGACAAGGCGGAATACTTCATACACGGTAAGAATTATGCCGAAGCCGAACGTCTCCTGGCAGATGTAGGACGTAATTACAAGAAGACTCCGGCTTATCCGCGCTCGCTTCTTGACGAAGCCAGGATATCAGTTGCTCTCGGCGAGCTTGATGTGGCCGAACAAAGGCTGAAGTCGCTCATCGCGAAATTTCCGGACGCCGATGCCGCCCCCGAGGCACATCTGGAACTCGGCAATATTTACTATGCTAAACAGAAGTACCAGGATGCGGCCGATAATTTCCGGGCCGTTTATCTCGATTCGCTCGCCGAGCAAACGCTGGTGCGCGACGCGATGAGCCGCCTTATCAGCTCTTATGAGTCGGTCGGCATGTACGACGCCGCGCTCGACATCACGCGGAAATTCATAAAGATGTTTCCCGAAGACAAATCGATCATGGACAAACGGATACAGGTCGGAATTCTCTATGAGGAACTGAGATATTTCGACCAGGCGCTTCTCACTTTCAAGGGCCTCATAAAGGAAGCAAACCGTGATTATCAGGCGGAACTTCACTATTATGTCGGAGCGATATATGATGACAAGGGCGAATATGCAAACGCGATCCTGGAATTCCTGAAGGTCCCTTACCTGGTCAGACGAAACGCCGTTGTCGACTGGGCCGCACAGTCATACTACATGGCAGGGAAGTGTTATGAGAAGCTGAACAAGCCGAACGAAGCGATTGCCATGTACGAGAAGATAGTTCACAAACCGAACACCGATCCGACTTTCATTGCCGGAGCGGAAAGAGAGATAAACAGAGTAAAGGCGCTGCTGAAATAATGTTCGAGAAAGAAATCACAAGCTACGCGTTCAACGTCACGAAGCGCTATACGGGCGACCGCGTGAAGCTGAGCGGTCTCATGTCTGACGTGGAACTCCCCGAAGCATTCAGGAAATTTGCCGAGGCTGAGGTCGACGACATCATCGACATGGAGGAGTTCGACAGGAGCAGAACCGGGAAATTCGACCTGTCCAAGCCTGAGATCCAGGCGCTGTTGAAGGAAGTAAGACATATACTCAAGATCTCTCACGAATTCACCCGCGAGGAATTCATGGAACTCGCCGACAAAGCCTCCAAGTTCCTGTTCAATTACGTGATTCGCCCGAAGTGGACTCTGGAGAAATTTCTGTTCAAAGGCGAGAATTCCGTCGATGCGGTTTCCATCCGGAAAGCGTCCAGGTTCTTTCATTACTACGCCTACTATCCGAAAGGGATAATGGAGTATCTCGATTTTCACGGCAAAACTACTCTCGATATCGAAACTTGGAAGAAACTGCACGCGAAGATCGACGAACACCTCGTAAGCACGCTTCCGGCCAAGCTGAATACGCTCGCTGCACCGCTGTTCGGGATGTTCAAGTTCTCATCCGACACGGATCGGATACCAACGGATGCCGCTGCTCTCTTTTTCAAGGACAAGTCGGCAAACGAAATCGTGGACAGACTGGAATTTGCCAGGGAAGTCAAGAGTATACGTTCCGTCGATCTCATGACACTCGCGATGATTCTCGAAGCCACGTCACGCGATGTCGACCAGAACATTGCGGTGCTTCCGAAGAACGAAGAGCCGGCGAAAGAGTTCAGAAGCTTCGAGCGCCAGAAGGTCACGCATCCGCTCCACCCCGAAGCGCCGCCCACGCCGCATATCCCGGACGTCGTGCTGAATGAGACTCCAGGCGGCCCAACCCCACCTGAGCCGGCTATGCCTGTAACCCGGCAGCCTCAGCCGCCGCGAGTTGAGCAGCCCCGCCGCCAGGAGCCCCACCGGAACACCGCAAGCACATCCGTGCGTAACTATATGTCGGCCAAACTCGAAGACAAAATCATCAAGAAGATATTCCGGGGCAGCAGGTCCGCTTACCAGATTTGTCTCCACAAGCTGGATGAGAGTACAGATTGGCACAACGCTTCGAGGCTTGTCGAGGGAGTGTTCATAGATAACGACATCGATCCTTTTTCCAAGTATGCGGTCGCGTTCACCGACGCCGTGAGCGCGAAGTTCCGCGGACCCCGATCCATCGACAAGAAATCCTGATCGAAAAGTAGCCGATGGCACATTTTGTAGACGAGGCGGTTATTCTTGTCAAGGCCGGCAACGGTGGGAACGGCTGCGTCAGCTTTAGAAGGGAAAAGTTCATCCCGCGCGGCGGGCCGGATGGGGGAAACGGCGGCCGGGGGGGAAGCATCATACTTGTCGCAGACAAGAGCCTGACCACGCTTCTCGATTTTCATTACAGGGCTTCCTTTAAGGCGAACCGCGGCCAGCATGGGCAGGGCTCGAATAAGTACGGCAGGAGCGCCGAGGATCTTATTATAAAGCTTCCGACGGGTACCCTGGTAATGGATGCTGAAACGGAACAAACGATAATCGATATGGTCGAAGACGGCCAGGAATTTATCATCGCCAGGGGCGGGAGAGGCGGAAGAGGCAATGCGGAGTTCGCAACTCCGACTGACCGCGCACCGAGAAGGGCAGACCCTGGTGAGACCGGAGAGGAGAAAACCCTCAAACTCGAGCTGAAGCTTCTCGCAGATATCGGTCTTGTCGGGTTTCCCAATGCGGGGAAGTCGACTATGCTTTCCGTCATATCGGCCGCAAAACCGAAAATAGCAGACTATCCTTTCACTACACTTGCACCTATTCTCGGGATAGCCAGCTTCCGCGACAAGTCGTTCGTCGTTGCCGACATGCCGGGGCTCATCGAAGGTGCAAGCAGCGGAAAAGGTCTCGGTATCTCCTTCCTTAAACACATTGAGAGGACAAAGGCGATAGCCGTGCTGATCGAATCGACCTCAACTGATCCGGAAGGGGATTATGCCAAACTTATGGAGGAAATGCGGCTCCACAGCAGGGACCTTCCTAAGAAAGTAATGACAGTCGTCTTCACAAAGACCGATCTCGTCGACCAGGATGCGTTGAAAGAACTCCGGAAGATTGCCTTTCCGAAAAAGCTTAAGATACATTTTGTCAGCGCGGTTACCGGGAGCGGAATAGAAGATCTCCTCAAAAGATTTTGGGAATCGTTGAAGTAGCGGCCCCCTCGCGTTTCTTTCACACACAAGACCCTGAAAAGGGCGCCATTCCCGGGGATAAGGATTCAATCGAGAATTGTCCTTGATTCTCCCCTGTTAGTTCCACTTCATCGACGTGCGAATCATTTCGTTCCGACCACCCCAACTCGCAATGCAAGACTATCTTGATTTTCCCTCAAGCCGGAGATAAATTCTTCTGCAACGGTCGTCTGGACTGCCGGCTTGAATCTAAAGGCCAGAACCTCACAATGTAGCACCTCTTACCATTATGCGACATCAAACGATTCACGTTGAGAACGTCGAACTCAGTGATTCGTCACCTTTACTCGTGTACAGATTGGAAGGAACATTCTTCTTGCTGCTGACATGTTGTCCTCTGCTGCCTGATCGAGAAGACCGCGTATTGTCCGTTGACGGCTAAAATCTGGACTCCGACAGCTTCCTATCATTTCTGTCCTTTTCCGCTGAAGAGGGAGGGAAATATGACACAAGGATACGAAGAGTCTTCGTTGGACACGCTGGCAAAAGTGCGATTCGGAAGGATCCATACGGCACTCGATCACGTGAGACCTGATGGGAAACTGAGGTGGATTCACAACAGGGGAGTCGCACTTGTCGAGGCGGGTGAGGGAACCATTACCATGGCAGGAATAGCCGAGGACATAACCGACCGCAAGGTTACCGAGGAAGACCTTATCCAATCCCGTGAGCGCTACAAGAGCGTCCTCGATAGCATGCTGGAGGGATGCATGGTGATAGGATTCGACTGGACATACATTTACGTGAACGAGGCTGCCGCCCGTCACGGATACCAGGAGAGAGACAACCTCCTCGGACGAAAAATGACGTCGGTGTATCCCGGCGTCGAGAAATCCGAAGTATTCATGCAGTACAGACATTGCATGGATGAACGCGTTCCCCAACGTTTTGAGTCGAGCGATACTTTCGAGGACGGCACGACGAACTGGCATGAGTTCAGGGTTACGCCTGTCCCGGAAGGCATCTTCGTCCTCTCACTCGATATCACAGACCGTATCAAATCGAAGATTGAAAAAGGTTAGGAGAATAAATGAGACTTGGCTCAGGCGCGGGCATACGGGTCAGGATATTTATCGGCTTCGGCGCTCTTGTCGTCGTACTTCTCGTGATTTTGATAACGGCCTATCTGGCTCTTGACGAATCCCAGCGGGCACAGAGAAGGATTCTTGAGTATAACTTCGGAAACCTGTACGATCTTCCGGATTTCAGGTCGAATCTTAACGAGCAACGCCTCGCGGTAGCGCTTATTCTGGAGAGCCCGAAAGAGAGCTGGGACACGCTCGCGGCTCAGTTCGATAGTTGCCGCAAGAAGGCCGACAGCCTAATCAACAATCTCATCCTTAGATTCCGCGACTTTCCTGTTGAGTCGGAGCGGCTCGGGGTGCTCATTGCCGCAAGGGATAGGTACAATAGGGTACAGGATTTCCAGTTGAAGCTGCTGGCAGACGGAAAACTGGACGAGGCAAAAGCATTATTCCTTGGGGCTCAAATGGATAACTATGCCAGGATACGCCTCCTCGCTGGAGAACTGGAAACCATGGAGTTGCGCGGGGCGCGTGAGATAGTCGGTCGCGCTGAAGATGATGCCGCTCTGAGGTCTCGTGAATTCCTGATCCTTGGGATCATAGGTGTCCTTATTGCCGCTGTGCTCGTCGTCTATTTGAACCGAACGATCTCATCTTATGTGCTGGAGGCCGGTTCGGCAGGAATCGCAAGATCAAAGGCAAACAGAGCGCTGAGGATGATGAACGCCTGCAGGTCTGCGGCAATCCGTGCCGCTGACGAGAGCCAGCTGCTTGAGAGTGTTTGCCGCGCCATCATCGAGATTGGAAGTTACAGAATGGCTTGGGTAGGTTATGCCGACGGCGATAAGGATAAGTCGGTTCGCCCGATGGCTTATGCGGGCGATGACGGCGATTACGTGGAACATGCGAAGATCTCGTGGGGAGACAACGAAAGAGGGCACGGACCGACCGGTACTTGTATAAGGACCGGTGAATTGGTGATTGCGAGGGATACTTCGACAGAGCCCGGCTACGAACCCTGGCGGTTCCGTGCGGCAGAAAAGGGGTATCGCTCGTCCGCAACACTTCCACTAAAAAACGATGGAAGGACTTACGGTGCGCTGATGGTATACTCCTCCGTTGCGGATGCTTTCGATGATCGTGAAGTGGAGCTTCTGAAGGAATTAGCGGATGATCTTGCTTACTCTACGGCTTCGCTCAGGGATCAATCGGCGCGTTCGATGGCGGAAAAGAAAGGGCGCGAGTCCACCGCATATGCCCGAAGTCTGCTGGAAGCAAGTGTCGACCCGCTTATCGCCGTCAGCCCATCCGGAAAGATCACGGATGTCAATCTCGCTATGGAGGAAGCGACAGGTAAAAGGCGGGCGGAGCTCCTCGGATTCGATTTCTCAGCTTGTTTCTTCGATCCCGAAAAGGCGGCGGAAGGACACAAAAGAGTGCTTTCAGAAGGGAGTGTTCGTGATTTGCCCCTGACTCTCAGGCACAGGTCGGGGCTGCCCGTCAGCGTTGTCTACAGTGGGAGCGTTTATCGTAATGATTTGGGCGAACCACAGGGAGTCTTCGCCGCTGTAAGGGAAAACTCTAAGCGTTGATATGGAACGAAGGGTGACCGCCGGATTCCTGCAATCGAGAGCGACGGTCACTCTTCTAAACGTTTCCTAAGGCTCCATTTCTGAAAGCGACCTCCTGATAATCTCAATCCCTTCATCGACCTCAGGCTGGCTCAGGTTCAACGGCGGTCTGAAGCGTATCGTGCGTTCACCGCATCCGATCAATAGCAGTCCCTTGTCGAATACCCTTCGCCTTAGTTCAAGTCTCTTTTCAGCTGAAGGCATGTCGAATGCACAGAACAATCCGAGACCGCGAGGATTGATTATCAGCGATGGGAACTCCTCACCCAGCTCCGATATCTTTTTCGACAAATGGACTCCTACCTTTTCTGCATTCTCAACAAGCCGCTCTTCATGAATGATTTCCAGGAACTTTGTAAAGCGTACCATATCAGTGAGATTCCCGCCGAATGTGCTGTTGAGCCTTCCCGGGGTCGTGAACACATTGTCCTTTACTTCGTCAAATTTTCTTCCCGCGAGCATACCGCAGACCTGAGTTTTCTTTCCGAACGATATCGCATCGGGCTCGACGAAATGCTGGTGTGCCCACATCCTGCCCGTCAGGCCGATGCCTGTCTGGACTTCGTCCATTATCATGATTATGTCGTCCTCGGAGCAAATCTCGCGGAGCTTTTCGAAGAACTCCTTTCGGAAATGGTTGTCGCCTCCTTCCGCCTGTATCGGCTCGATTATCAGGGCCGCCAGGTCTTTGCCGAATTCCGATACCGCCTGTTTCAGCTGGTTAACAGAAATTTCTTCCTCGTGCTTTACGAAGTTCAGGTTTTCATCGTTGAGCGGGAAACGGACCGCGGGATTGTGAATTCGCGGCCACCTGAATTTAGGAAAATATTTCGTCTTCACGGGGTCGGTGTTTGTCAGCGAGAGTGTGTAACCGGTGCGTCCGTGGAATGCGCGCCTGAAGTGAACGACTTTCAGTCTGTCTTCATCGTTGTCCGATCTATATATTCCCGCCTCGAGATTCTTTCTCATCCTGTAGTCGAAGGCAGCCTTCAATGCATTCTCGACCGCGAGTCCGCCTCCCTCGATGAGAAAAGCATGAGGGAGATAGTCCGGGATCGCGATCCTGGAAAATGTCTCCATAAACTCGGCCATCTCGACCGTGTATGAGTCCGAGCTCGACGGCTTGTGTACCGAGACTCTCGCGAGTTTCTCCAGAAACTCCGGAGAAGTCATTTTGGGATGGTTGAATCCGACCGGGGACGATGCAAAGAACGTGAAGAAGTCGAGGAAATACTTCTTCCTTCTTGAATCGAACACATAAGAGCCTTTGCTTCGTTTCAGGTCGAAGACTAGGTCGAAACCGTCGACAAGAAGATGCCTGCGGAGAACATCCATCACCCTCTCCGGAGTTACGCTCTCGGAGTATGCGATTGTGCCGGCACTGACATCGTGCTCCTTTTCTCTCGCTCCGGATGCTCTGTTTCGTGTGTCATTGATAATCATAAATCACCTTTTGGGAGTTTAGTCTTTCTTCCGGTTGTTGCCGGGTTTGGCTGAATAAGTGTCTATTTGTGCTCGCTGCAGCTTGTCGCTGTAATCGACGTACACGGTCTTTGTCTCCGTGAAGAAGTCGAAAGCGCCGGCGCCGCCCTCGCGGTGGCCGTTCCCGGTCTGTTTGACTCCGCCGAACGGCATGTGTGTTTCCGCACCGATCGTCGGCGCGTTTATGTATGTTATTCCCGCTTTGATGTCTCGTATCGCTCTGAACGCGTCGTTTATGTCCCTCGTGTAAACCGCTGAGCTCAATCCGTAGATGGTCCCGTTGAGAAGTTCGATCGCATGGTCGATCGAATGTGCCTTCATCACGCTGAGAACCGGCCCGAAGATCTCTTCGCGGGCTATCGTCATCTCCGGCGTAACATCGGCGAATATTGTCGGTTTGTAAAACCACCCCTTCTTAAGATCGCCGCCGGTCGCTGCCTCGCCTCCGATTACAAGCTTTGCGCCCTCTTCCTTTCCGATCTCGACGTAGGAGTGCACCTTCGCCCGCTGTGCTTCGTTGACGCAAGGGCCGACTTCCACCGATTCGTCAAGCCCGTTTCCGAGCTTGAGTCTTGATGCCCGCTCGGCCAGCATGTCCACAAACTTCTCATATATCTTCTCGTGAACGATCAGGCGGCTGGTTGCTGTGCACCGCTGCCCGGTTGTCCCGAATGCCCCCCACAAAATACCATCCAGAGCCAAATCAAGGTTCGCGTCGTCCATGACTATCTCCGCGTTCTTCCCGCCAAGTTCCAATGAAACGCGTTTGAGGGACTTCGACGCGATTCCGGAAATTTTCTTCCCCACTTCCGTCGACCCCGTGAAACTTACCAGCTCGACGTCCTTGTGTTCTACAATCGCCATCCCGACTTCACTGCCTCCGCCATGGACAATGTTTACGACACCGTCGGGCACTCCTGCCTCGACGAGAATTTCGACGAGCGTTGCGGCGGTTCCTGGCGTGTCCGATGCCGGCTTGAATACGATTGTATCGCCCGATACGAGCGCAGGAAATATCTTCCACGTCGGGATCGCCATAGGGAAGTTCCACGGACTTATCACTCCCGCGACACCGACCGGAACCTTCATAGACATCGTGAACTTGTCCTTCAGCTCGCTTGGTGCCGTAACCCCGAACATCCTTCTTCCTTCGCTCGCTGAATAGTATGCAGTATCTATCCCTTCCTGGACATCGCCGCGGGTCTCGAGAAGCACTTTCCCCATCTCTTGCGTCATTTCCCTGGCGATTTCGTCCTTGCGGGCGACCATGATGTCACCCGCTTTCTTGACAATGTCTCCTCTTCGTGGAGCAGGGTAAAGGCTCCACTCTCTGAAGGCTTGCTTAGCAGCGTCCACTGCCGCGTCGACGTCCCTCGCGTCGCTTTTCGGAAATATCCCTACAACTTCGTCCCATTCGGCCGGATTTCGGTTCTCGAATGTTCTCCCCGACAAGGTCTCTGTTTCCTTGCCGCCGATGAGATTTCTAAATGCTTTTAGCATCGTGAGCTCCCGGTTAAGTATGAAACCGATTTTTTTCTTTGTCGATATTCTACATCTTTATCGCCTTAGTTCCCTTGCTTGAAATCGTACTATGTGTTTCGAAGAGCGGAACTGCCGGGCGAGGCATTCCCCCCGTTCGAGGTGATCGGATTAAATTCAATACCAGGCGCATGTTATTCATGATCATTCGGCGCGGCAACCGGGATCTTCCGGCCCGTCGCGCACCCGTTCTCCTAGTCGGGACTGAAAAAAAGTACTATGGAAAGTATCAGCACTAGTATCGGAAGCAGCGAGAAGAAAAGGATATAATGGAGCGGCCTGCTGAGCACCAGTTCGTCGTCCCGGAAAAGATGCTTGCTTACAAGGTGAGAACCGGCAACTGAAGAACCCGCGGCAAGAACTACAAGTGTAATAGACTTGATCGGTCCCATCGAAAACTTCAGGAATGTTATTTGCGCCGCCATTGCAATAGTCAGTCCGGCCAGTAGCCCGTAGAATCCACCTAGCCACACCAGGAAAGGCTTGTTTTGCATCAGCGACGAAGATTTCATTCTGTCAAACCAAGACTCTTGTAAACATAATCCACGTTTCCGAGAAGCGACTTCAGATCGAAGACTTTCTCCAACTCATTACGCGGGATTTTCTCACTGACTTCGGAATCGCTGGAAAGCGCAGTCAGAAAATCCTCGCCGGTCTCCCAGCAATGCATTGCGTTCCTCTGTACGAGTGCGTATGCCTGTTCGCGGGTAAGCCCTTTTTCGATCAGTTTCAGGAGAACGTCTTCGGAGAAAAAGAGTCCGTGTGTGATCTGAAGATTCCTCTGCATTTTCTCAGGGTAGACTACGAAGTCTTTGAATATCTTCTGTGACTCCAGTATCATGAAATCCAGACCGAGCGTAGCATCCGGGAATATAACCCGCTCGACCGAAGAGTGAGAAATGTCGCGCTCGTGCCAGAGTGCCTGGTTTTCCAGCGCAGACATGGCATAAGACCTGATAAGGCGCGCTATCCCGCAGATCCTTTCCGCGTTGACAGGGTTACGCTTGTGTGGCATCGCGGAAGATCCCTTCTGTCCCCTCGTGAAAGGCTCCTCCGCTTCCAATACCTCAGTACGCTGGAGGTGTCTGACTTCGAGTGCCATCTTTTCGAGCGTGCCCGCGACGACGGCGAGAATAGTCATGAATTGCGCATGCCGGTCCCGCTGAATCACTTGTGTAGATGCAATTGAAGGGCGGAGGCCGAATTTTCCGGCAACATACTTCTCGACTTCGGGCGAAATGTGTGAGTAAGTGCCGACCGCACCCGATATCTTTGCTACCGCAACTTCCTCGTTGGCATTCCTGATCCGCTCCACGTCGCGGCCGAGCTCATCGTACCAGACGGCCATCTTCAACCCGAATGTCACAGGCTCGGCATGGATCCCGTGCGTTCGTCCGATCATCGGGGCATCCTTGTATTTCAGGCTCAGTTTCCCGACCATCCCTCGAAGCTCCGACAGGTGCTTCTCGATTATCTCTCCGGCCTGCTTCAACTGGATGGCGGAAGCTGTGTCGAGCACGTCGGACGATGTCATCCCGAGGTGCACAAAGCGCGCCGACGGTCCGACATTCTCGCTGACGTTCGTCAGAAAAGCTATGACGTCGTGCTTGACGGTTCTTTCGATCTCGTCAATCCTCGCGACCTCGAACTTTGCCTTTCGCTTCACTTCCTCGACCGCCTCTTTCGGGACTCTTCCGAGATTTGCCTGTGCTTCCATGGCTGCAATTTCTACGTCCAGCCAAATCCTGAATTTGTTCTCTTCACTCCAGACCCCGCTCATCTCCGCGGGGGAGTATCTCTTTATCATTTCGCAGGTTTCCTTCCAACCGTAAGTGTTATAGTCAAAAGCCTATTGTCGCGCAAGATCTCGAAACGGATCCTTTCTCCGGGTCTCAAGTCGTCCAACTGGGACTGCAGGGACCCGGCACTTCTCACCGGGCGGCCCTGATACTTCAATATCAGGTCTCCGGCTTCAAAGCCGCTTCTTCTCGCCGGGCTGTCAGGGGCGACGTTGCTCACCAGGGCGCCCGTAGGTTCGCTGAGTCCGAAATATCTTGCCATCTGTTCGTCGAGAGATTGAAGCTGTAAACCCGTCCACGCGTCATGTATTACCTTCCCATATTTTCTGAGTTCTTCCACGACACGCGTCACTCTGTTTATCGGGATCGCGAAACCGTAACCTATGTAAGCGTTGCTGACACCAGCCGTGTATATCATCGTATTCATTCCGATGACCCTCCCGTTGGCATCGACTAGCGGCCCTCCTGAATTACCGGGATTTATCACGGCGTCCGTCTCGATCATATTGCTGTAATTCCTCGAGCCGATCCTTGCCAGGCTCATTCCGAGAGAACTCACAACACCGACCGTGACGGTCGGCTTGTCGTTTATGTCGAAAAGTCCGAATGGATTTCCGAAGGCAACCACCCATTCACCGACAAGTATACTGTCGCTGTCGCCGAGTTTGCAGTAGGGAAGGTTGTGTCCGTCGATCTTCAGAAGGGCTACATCTGCCTGATCGTCCTGACCGATTATCTTGGCGCTTCGCTTGCTGCCATCGGTCATCGTGACGATGATCTTCGTGGCATTTTTCACAACGTGTTCGTTCGTGACTATGTAGCCGTCCGGCGATATCACGAACCCCGATCCGAGGCTCCGTACCTCTATCTTTTGTGAACCGAAGAACTGCCTGAAGAAGGGGTCGTTTCCGAAAAACTCGCGGAGCATCGGGTCGTTCATGGAAAACGGGCTCCGCTGTTCCTGGACCGCCGTAACATTTATTCCGACCACCGCCGGACTAATCTCCTTCACGGCTTTCGTTATTGCGGTCTGCCTGCTGCTCGTAGGATCTCCGTCGTCGGATGGGCGCTGTGCCGCAAAAAGATTTCCTGTCAGAAGCCAGACAAAAAGAATAAGCACAACAAGCCGCGAAGGAAGGAACTCCTGTGGGCCCGGAGTTCGGCGGATCCTGCTGGAGGCAAAGTGTGTAAGTGAAGTTTCTTTATGCATTACCTATTTCGGTCCTCAATGGTGATAAATGTTTCGAAAGCACGACAACAATCAGCCCGGCGGAAAGAATGAACGCCAACGGTGCATGATATGTCTTCATGAACAACGGTATAGACGCAAGTACTATCCCGATTACGCTTGATAAATACAACTTGAGCCCGACCATTCTCAACAGGAAATATATGAACAAGTATAACAACACAGCCAATGGTTGAACCACCAGCAGTGTTCCCGCCGCAGTTGCGAGACCCCTCCCACCTTTAAATCGGACATACACTGAATAGTTGTGTCCGACGACAACAAAAAGCGCGGCGATCATGCCTACTACGATTCCAAAATTCCAGAAAGAAAGCGAGGTTACCAGAAATCCCTTCGATATGTCGATCGAAGCGACAATGATCCCTATGGATTTTGAACCTGTGACTTCATAAGCATTCATGGCGCCTAAATTCCCGCTTCCGTTCCTTGAAAGATCGACTTTGCGGAAGTGATTCGCAATCACGTACGCCGTCGGAAATGATCCAACCAGGTAAGAAACGAGAGCGGCGCTTAGTCCTAACATTTGCCATATTAGGCAAAATGTGACTGAATTTCAATGATATGCGACGCGTCGTAGCGGGCCGCTTTGTTCCGGAATAGGAATTGCCGCTAATAGCTTGGGATCTGCTTTCCTTTTATCGCTTAGAAGTGCATCTCGAAGTGGCTCCATCTGAATTCTCAGATGGACATTCCGTATATGCCGCAATAACTTTGAGAATTGAGCCTAATACGCGATGGTCATGGTGAAATTACCTGTATAGAAGCCCAGCGGTTGATCGGGAGAAAGTTTCGCCGAACCCCCTACCCAGAAATGGTACTGACCCTTTGCATTTGTGACGAGGCCGGTACCGTTCTTAATAATAATGGACTGAGCCTGTACGGGAGATGGGCTTCCTGCCAGTTCACCGGAAAATTCTATCGAGTTACCGTCGAACGTCAATCGAGTTGATGAGAAAGTCACGATGATCGGAGTATGCGGTGAAGATGCGAATGTGAAGTAGGCCGCCGAGCCGCCCCCGGTTATCGGGTTGACTTGAATCTGCGTTATTCCCTGTACGACCGTCCCAAGCTCAAGATTGCGTAAAGCGGACAATGAGACCAGCCCCTTGACAACGATGTTTGCCGATGCGAAGGCGGTTGTTGTTTGGGCATTCGCATTCGTCCCGCTCACGACGAGCATGGCCGCGATCAACGCCTGTCCGACAAAGCTGCTCTCTCTGTTGAAATGGAACGGTGGGTGTTCTTTTTCCATCGTTCTGAATATCAGTGATTAGTCCGGTTTAAACAAGGAGTGTCCGGAGCGACAGCTTCCCGGAGAAAACAAATCCGTTTGTCGCTGCTGATCTCAGGGATGGAAAGATGTTATCCGTGCTTCAGTAAGTCACCGTAAGGTCGAACGTCCCCTGGTAAGCTCCGGCTGGAAGTGTATTTGTAATTGGAGCTGTTGTACCGCCCACCCAGAAATAATAGTAACCGGTCGCATTGGTTGTTACGCTTGACCCGCTGGAGATTGCAGTGGCGGAAGTCTGACTCGATGACGAGGTAGCTCCTACAACCGATGGTGACCAGCTGATGCTTCCGGTGGCAAAGGTCATCGGAGTGCTGGTATATGAGATTGTGCAGGAGTGGTTTGCCGATGTCTGCAGCGTGAAGTAAGCCGCTTCCGTTCCATCATTGTTGGGATTCACTACCGCTGCGGTTGAATCCTGAACATGGGAAGGGAAATTCAGATCCCGCACTGTCGTGACTGTTACCTGGGCGTTAACAGTAAGGTTTACAGCGGCAGAGGCAGATCCCGAGACCTGGGCAAAGGAACTAGTTTCCCAAAAAGCAACGAGAAGAAAGGCGATTGAAAGATATTTTTTCATCTTATCTCCGCGCAATTTGGTAAGTTACATTCCATAAATTCCGCATCACAATCATGTGATAACTAACCGATGCCGCTTCCTCCAAGGACTCGAAAGTCTTTGCACGGTCTCAAGTAGACCGCCGTGTGCCGGCCGGCGCGTACGGTGGAGAGCGTCCGCGTATTATTATGCAACGCGTATGCCGAGATCAACGCGAGTAATTCTTCCAAATTGATGCGTGTTGAATATCATGTCGACGATTTCCGTAACATTTCTGTAATTGTATGTTACTCTTTCCCTACGCCAAAGTGGCGTCTATTGAAACCGACGCTTCTAAGAACACCAAACTCGGAAGGTCTTCCGAAGTTGGCATCTGTCCGAATCATCGGATGGCTACTTTTGGGACCGCCTCATTCGACTGTTACAAATCTAAAAATTAGAAAGAAGCTTTTCGTTTGTCGGATATCGGTGGATTAGCTTAAGGACATTCTGCATCGCTTCGCGGGGCGACATTCGGGCGATAGATCTCCGCAGCTCCTGATGCTCTCTAAGAGATTCTCCGAAGAGCAACTCTTCCCGCCGCGTACCTGAGACGCCGAGGTTGATCGCAGGAAATATCCTTTCATTTGCGAGATTCCTCTCGAGGACGAGCTCCATGTTGCCGGTTCCCTTGAATTCCTGGAATATCAGCTCGTCCATCCGAGAGTTCGTGTCCACAAGTATAGTGGCGATTATGGTGAGCGAGCCGGCTCCTTCGAATTTTCTCGCTGCTCCGAATATTCTCTTGGGAACTTCGAGTGCCCTTATATCGACTCCGCCGGACATGGTCCTGCCGCTGCTTTTTTGATGGACATTAAAGGCGCGGCCGAGCCTCGTCAAAGAATCCAGGAGGAGGACTACATCTTTGCCTGTTTCGACTTTTCTCTTCGCGTATTCGGGAACCAGTTGTGCCAGCCGAACGTGGCTCGAAAGGTCGTTGTCGTTGGAACTGGCAAAGACTTCTCCGCGCACCGACCGTCTCATGTCTGTAACTTCTTCGGGACGTTCATCGATAAGAAGAACGATCAATTCGACATCTGGATTGTTCTGACTTACGGCGTGGGCGATCTGCTGCATCAGAATGGTCTTTCCCGCTTTCGGCGGTGAGACAATCAATGCACGCTGTCCTTTCCCGAGAGGGCAGAAGAGATCGACTATGCGCATCGCAGGATCAGAAGCCGGCCCTTCGAGTCTGATCATTTCACTCGGTGAAACCGCCTCGTGCTGCGAGAACTCTGCAATCGTTTTCCATTCATCGGGATTGACTCCATTGACCATATCGATATTCTTTGCTTCTAGCCCCTTGCCGTTTCCGTTGGCTGCACTTCCGGAGATGACAACTCCCTGACGAAGCTTAAACCGCGAGATGATCGATTCAGGTACGAAAATGTCGCTCTTGTTCGCGCCGAGGGAGAGGGTCAGGTTCCTTACGAAACCCATTTCGCGAGGCTGTCGGCTGTGTCTTTCGCCGCGCATATGGTCCGGACCCTTGGGACGGCCTCTTTCAATTTCGAGCATTCCCGAAAATGTTATCGTTGCTTACCTCCAGTTAAGGTATATATCATTGTTCTGCGCACATCGCGGTTTATGGTCTAGAGTGATTCGCAATTTAGCCGCTGGTTTTATATTCATCGCGACTTTCATGCATCCTGAGCCGCAGGGCGATTAGAACCGAGGATTTTCCGGCCTCACATGAGTGGAATATTCGGCATTCGTTGAAAGCGGATCGCTTTATCGGATCCGAGCGTACGGATGTTAATCCCTGTTCCTTCTGCTACCGACGAACCAAAGATATTCGATTGCACATTGTTTTTCAAGGCAGGGTAGCAAGCTATGTTGAAAATGAGTATTCGAGCGGACATGCGCCAATGTCCAAATTGAAACACCGAGTACACGGGTGGCAACAGATTCACAAGGGGTAATATCGGCACAACGAAGATACCTGAGTCTATCCGTTCTATCCGCATCAAAGGTGAGCGCCAGCGAGTAGATCGGGATTCAAGGCAATTTATTAGGCCGATAAACCGTATGGGAGGCGGTTCTTGCAACCCGATGGATGGTCGGTAGGGAGTACGATTTTGCTGACTTTCTTCCACCAGTTTGTTACCTTAATTGACATCGGGCGCATACCTTCCGGTATGCGGGATATTTGACTATGCAAACATCGACCTATATCGAACGGGTTGACTTCTCAAGGAGAAGAGCATGAAAAAGAACGAGCCTTCCATCTCGTACCGAGCATACTCTAGAGAGATAATTTACGCGACACTGAACGTCGGCCAGGATTCGGAGCAGTCTCTCGACTACGTCGGCGGGAACGCCGAAAAGGTACTCGGATACAATCCCGGGCATCTGTCAGGGGAAGAGAACGCGTGGATTTCTTCCGTACATCCAGATGATAGAAAGAAAGTTGCGGGGAACTGGCGCAAGGTGTATGAGTCGAAAAAACCACGGACAATTGAATACCGCATGAAGGCGGCCGTGGATTCGAGGTATTTATGGATAGAGGACCGCACGGCTCCCCGTTTCGATGCGGGTGATAAAGTGGTGGGGGTTGTCGGTTCTGTCGTAGATATCTCATCGTCCAAAGGGCGATCGGGTAAGAAGAGCCGAGCTGAAACGGTCAAAGAAGCGCCGCACTCAACAGCATCAAACGAGAAGACTGCCCGGTTGAACCGGATTCTTCGAATGCTGTCGAATGTGAATCGGCTGATTCTCCGTGAAGAGAACCGCGACTCGCTATTTCAGGAGGTGTGCAACGCAATCGTGGATGGCGGTGAATACCGGCTGGCCTGGATAGGACTTGTCGGCGACGGCGGCAGAAGGGTAACACCTGTAACCTGGAGCGATGGAGGCGAAGAACTTCTGAAGGGGAAGGAGATTCCTCTCGGGCCGGGAAAGGCGGGCGAGGTACTGTTACAGGCCGCGGTGGATTCAAAAGAAGCTTCCATATGCAACGACCTGACCGACGGCTCGGCCGGCGAAGGTTGGTGCTTGAAATACCTGGAACGCGGCTATCTTTCGGCGGGGTTCTTTCCGATGCATATCCGGGGTTCCGTGGAAGGTGTCGTCGGGATATGTTCCGATGAAAAAAAATCCTTTGGTCGGGAAGAATCCCTTCTTCTCTCGGAACTTGCCGACGACATCGGCTGTGCACTCTGGGCGATAGGATCAAGGACAGAACAGGCGGCAGCCACGGAAGCTATTCTCGACCGGGAATTCTGGTTGAATGAATCGCAGCGGGTTGCGCATATCGGCTCTTATGTCTACGACTTTGGGAAACGAAAGTGGTCGGGTACAATGGAACTCGGTGATCTGCTCGGTCTTGGCGGGGTTTCTGATCGTGAGCCGGACTCCCTGCTGAATATAATCCATCCGGATGACAGGGAGTGGCTCAACGCAAAAGTAAGAAATCTGTCGGGACCGAATAACCGGCTGGAGGAGGCGTTTAGAGTTGTAAGGGCTTCGGACAAACAGGTAAGGTGGGTGTGGGCAACCGCAGAGATTCGCACCGACGCCTCGGGAAAGCCCGCGAAGTTGTTCGGTACGATGCAGGACATAACGGGGCGCAAACAGACCGAGGATGCATTGGCTCAAAGTGAAAACCTGTTTCACACCTCCTTCGAGAATTCATCTATAGGGATAGCATTGCTCGCTCCCTACGGGAGATATCAATGGGTGAACGCGAAGTTCAGCCAGATGATGGGATACGCAAAAGAAGAGCTGATGAACTTGAGCTGCAAGGATCTCACTTTTCCCGATGATGCAGCAGCGACTGACGTTGTACTATCCGACGCGTTTGCAGGGAAGACCGTCGGTGTCTTGGAGAAACGCTATGTCAGAAAGGACGGACAGATAATATGGGTAGAGTTTTCCGTATCGCTGGTACGGAATTTCAATGATGAGCCCGGATACCTGATTGCCAATTTCAACGACATAACCGAGCGAAAGCGTGCGGAGGAGGATTTCAGGAATGAGCACATCCTCTTGATGACCCTTATCGACAATCTTCCCAACTCGATTTACGTGAAGGACACGCAATGCAGGAAGACCCTCGCAAACCCGGCTAATGTACAGCACGCTGGAAAGAAATCGGAATCGGAAGTGCTTGGCAGGACGGATTTTGAACTTTATCCGTTCGAACTTGCGCAGAAATACAGCGAGGACGATCAGACCGTTCTCCGCGACGGGAAGGCGATACTTATAACGGAAGAATACGGATTCACGGGAAGCGGAGAGAAGAAGTGGCAGTTGACGTCGAAGATACCGCTGCGCGATAAGAACGGTAAGATAGTGGGATTAATTGGAATCGGCACAGACATTACAGAAAGAAAGCACCTTGAAGAGACGCGTGAAGAGGAGCGCCGTCTCCTGCGCACTTTGATTGATAATCTTCCAAGCTCAGTATTCGTCAAGGACACGGATTACCGGAAGACCGTGGCAAACAAGGAGCATTTGCGGCATATCTCTGCTCAACTTGGAGCAGAGAAACAGCTCGAAGAATTTCAGGTCCTGGGTAAGACCGACTTTGAACTATTGCCGAAGGAATTGGCTGAGCGCCATTTCCAGGAAGACCAGAAGGTGATCCGAAACGGCGAGGCGATCCTGGAACAGGAAGAATTGGAATTCGACTCGGAAGGAAAAAGGCACTGGAGCCTTGTGTCCAAGATACCGCTGCGAGATTCAAACGGAAACATCTCGGGTTTGTTAGGTATCAAGACCGATATCACAGCGAGGAAGCTTGCTGAGGAGGCCATGTCCCGCGAACGATTGCTCCTCCGGACTATCATCGATCGCCTTCCCGCTTCAGTGTGGGTCAAGGATAAGGCGTACAGAAAGACTCTGGTTAACCGCGCCCACATCGGACGCATGTCGCTTTTCGCAGTAAAAAAAATCACGTCGGAGTTCGATCTACTCGGCAAAACCGACTCAGGTTTGTACCCGCCGGACAAGGCGAAGATTTACAATCTTGAAGACAGAGAAGTGATAGTAAATGGGAAGTCGGTCATCGACCGGGAAGAGCTGGTAGTGGACATAGATGGCAACAGACACTGGCAGCTCGTTTCGAAAGTCCCTTTGCTCGACGAATACGGACTGACTACAGGACTCGTGGGAATTGTCACCGATATCACGAAACAGAAAGAGGCCGAGGAAGAGAGTGCGAGGGGGATGGAGCTCCTCAGGACGCTCATCGATAACCTCCCTAACGCCGTCTTTGTGAAAGATAGGAATTTATGCAAGGTGATTGCCAATCCGTCTCACGTCAAAAGGATCAGTCTTCTGACCGGGGGAAAAATTGCCACCGAGTCCGACATCATCGGTAAGACTGATATTGAAATCCTTTCGCCTACTGTTGCGAGGAGTCTGATGGACGAAGATCAGCGGGTGATAAATGAAGGGGTTGCGATACTGAACAGGGAGAATCATTCGATCGATCCGGACGGCGAAGAACGCTGGGAGCTTGTCTCGAAAATACCTTTACGCGACAAGGCCGGTGAGATAACGGGGTTGGTAGGGATCACAACCGAAATCACCGAACAGAAGCGCGTCCAGAAGGAGTTGAGAACTTCCGAGGAGACCCTTGCAAGGATCACCGGTTCGATAAGCGATATCATTTATAGTGTTAATGGAAGGACAGGCGAGTTCGAATACCTGAGTCCGGCGTTCGAGAAAGCGCTCGGTTATTCGTCAAGCGACATAAAAGCCATGGGCGGGAGGTGGGCTTTTCTCTTAGCGGTTATCGAGGGTGCAGACCCGACCGCGGCAGATCCGGTCATGGAAGAGATGCAATATGAAAACGCGGAGTACCAGGCTACATGGGAGAACTGGTGGAAGTGCAAAGACGGGGCGAGGCGTTTCATCGAAGACGAGTCCGTTCCGGTCTATGAAGAAGGCCGCCTGGTCAGGATCGACGGCGTACTAAGAGACTTCACCGTAAGAAAACTCGCCGAGGAAGAGATCGAGAAAGAGCGCGTGCTTCTCAGAACACTGATCGATAACATCCCGCACGCAATTTACGTCAAAGACAGAAATTACAGGAAGGTGATAGCGAACCCGGTGGACGTTCGGCTGTTCGCGGGCCTGTCATCTGAAGCTGAGATCGTCGGTATGACGGATTTCGATGTCTATCCCCGGGAGACTGCGGAAAAGTATTTCGAAGACGACCGCAGGGTGATAGAAAATGGCGAGTCTATAGTTGCCAAACAAGAATTCCTGCCCGACGTAGACGGGAAAGAGCATTGGATTTTGACAACGAAGGTCCCGTTGCGCGGGAATGACGGTGCCGTCAATGGACTGGTGGGCATCGGGCTCGACGTTACCGAGATACGCACAGTTGATGAAGCATTGAAACGTTCTGAAGCGGAACTCCGCGCAATCTTCGAATCGATGCACGACGTGGTGATGGCGATAGACTCCGAGGGGAGGTACGTTAAGGTAGCCCCGACCGATCCTTCGCTCTTATATAAACCCGCCGCTGAAATCGTCGGCAAGACGCTCTTCGACGTTTTACCCGGGGACCAGGCTAACCAGTTCTTCAACGTCATCAAAGAGACTCTCCTGACAAGTAAGATACATACACTCGAGTATAGGATGGTTGTCAAAGGACAAGAGCGATGGCGGTCGGCAACTGTCTCCCCCATGAACGAGAGCACCGTTCTCTGGGTCGCGCGCGATGTAAGCGAGCGGAAGAAAATGGAAAAGGAAATTACGGACTCTGAGAAGAAATACCGGGAGCTGGTCGAAAATGCCCTCGTCGGGGTGTACAAGATCAACCTCAGCGGCACCATAGTCTATATTAACAAGGCTATGGCAGACATGCTGGAGTACGATTCTCCCCAGGAGCTGATGTCCGTCAGTTTCTCGTCATTATATAATGATCTCGAAGACAGTGCCGGGCTCATAGACGAGCTGCGTAAATTCGGAAAGACGGATCAGAACAGGGAAATAGAGCTGAAGACCAAGACCGGCAAAGTGCGGAATGTCCTGATAAATGCGTCGCTCGAGAAGGACGTCATCTCCGGAATGGCTAAGGACATTACGGAGATACGGACGCTTGAGCGTCAATTCATACAGACTCAGAAGCTCGAGGGCCTCGGCAACATTGCGGCAGGCATTGCCCACGACTTCAACAACATACTCGGCGTCATACTCGGCTATTCGGATCTCCTCGGACAGTCGGAGTATAGCAGGGAGAGATTTCAGAGGGGCATGGAGGCAATCGCGAAATCCGCCGACAGGGGGAAGTCCCTCGTTCGTCAGCTGCTGACATTTGCGCGCAAAACGGAAGTCGAGTTCGAGTCGGTCGATCTCAACAATTCCGTTGCGGAGATGGAAAAGCTTATGCGCGAGACGTTTCCGAAGACAGTGGAAGTGTGCACGAAACTCGCCACCGACCTTCCTCCCGTCTTCGCCGATGCGACTCAGATCCACCAGGTCATCTTGAACATCTGCCTTAATGCACGAGATGCGATGCCGAAAGGGGGAATACTCTCCATTTCCACGGATGTCGTTTCCGGTTCCACTCTCAGCCAATTCCATCACGAAGCTGCATCGGATAAATATATTGAGCTCCGCATTGCAGATAACGGAACCGGGATGGACGAAGCGATCAGGCAAAAGATCTTCGAGCCCTTCTTCACGACTAAAGGCGTCGGGAAGGGAACCGGGCTTGGTTTGTCCGTTGTCTACGGGATAGTCGAGAGCCACAGAGCTTTCATCGATGTGCAAACGGAGCCGGGGAACGGAACTGCGTTCCGCATATACTTCCCGGTCCTGAAGCACGAGACGGTCGATGCCGCTCACCAGGACGATGCATCCGGCTCCGACCGCGGCAAGAGGGGAAATATACTGGTGATCGAAGATGAGGAAATGCTCAGGGAGCTTCTTCGTTCAATACTGACTGCGAGAGGGCACAACGTGATCTTTGCCAACGACGGTGAGGAAGGGCTCTCGACATTCGTCGAGCAGAAGGACGGGATAGATATTGTCCTCACTGACCTCGGCCTGCCCAAGTTGGGCGGCGAGGAAGTGGTCAGACGGATCAGGGATATATCTCGCACGGCAAAGGTGGTGGTGGCAAGCGGCTTTATTGCGCCGGAAGTGAGGGATGAATTGGAGGAGATGGGCGTCAGCTACTTCATTCAAAAACCTTACAGGACGGCGGAGGTACTCAAAGTCGTGGACGCAATACTCTCTACGAAGTAGGTAAAAGCGCTTCGGCTATTCCTGCACACGGAGGACGCTGACGGGATACGGGTTCCGACAGATAGAGTGAAACGTATTCTCATTAGCGCTGATGTTGAGGCGTGCTCCGCCGTGCTCACGCCTCTTCGACAGAACGCGTCGGCAGCTTCCGAACGTGATTTTGCTTTGTGGGAGGGTTTGAAATGAACCGCCAAGACCGCGAAGAAACGCAAAGCCCTTCACACCCAAAATAGCCATTGCGGCGGAACATGGGGTTGGAGCGGGCTGATAGCGCCGCGCTTCTTGACATGTTCCATGAAAGGATATAAATTCAGATAACGTCCGGCGGCAGTCTTGCCGGGCGAAGTGCCTTAGCAGGACGGAAAGAGATAGCTAACCTGATGCCGGCAAGGTGAGTGCCGGCGAACATCTTCTACCAAATCAAACACATTGTTCGTACAACGGGCTTATTGCCCATTCTTTCGCAGAGCGATCGATAAGGCTCTTTGAGGGAACCATTCCCTGAGAGGGCCGTTGAAGCCGGAACGGGTTCAGTGCAACGAGGAAACTCACTGCCTGAGCCAGTGGTAATGCATGGATGGTTTCGCCAGTCGATGAATGCCAGCACGTGGAGCATGATGAAGGAAATGCTGAGCATCTTTTTTCAGGATGCCACAAGCAAAGCCGGTGGTAGTTCAGTGTCGCCATTTACGATGATGAACGGCGGCATGAGTGTCGCAGCAAGAGTCCGGGCGTGAGCCTTATCCGCTCGAGTCCGGGTTTGGAGATAGAAAAGCGCAGCTCTGCCGTAAGGTAACTGCGGTGCGACAAATGTGCAAAGTAAGGAGTTATGAATGGGTTTTCCTAATCGTGTAAGCGCCAAGCTCCCGCAGGAGGATGTCGGCGTAGTACTGGGCGGATTCGCAACCGCCAGAGGTAAGATGCCCTTTCTCATCGAGCTGACCAAGGAGCAGCGGAAGCGGCTTGTAAGAATCTATGAGAGTGCCCAGCCGTGGTGGGAGAAGGTGCTGCAGTTCGTGACGCAGCATCCCGAGATCGTCCCTCCGATGCACTGGCTGTCTACCAACTGGGGCAGAACAGCGGTCTGAGGGGAGAAGGATTGGAAGACCTGATGAACGAGTTCGGACAATGTTTCGTGCGTAAGTCCGGGAAGTCCGTCTCTGCCGTCCAACCCGCGCGGAAGTAGGCCGAAAAGGAGCCTTAAGAGGGTTCCGGAAGTGACTCGATCCTCCCCGAGCAAAAACAGTGGCTTTGAGCCAAAAATGATTACGAGGTGATTGCCGGAAGTCACGGCGTGATCATGGGAGATCAGGATGGTGATCAATTTCGGTCAGGTGGTAACCGGCAGAGAAACAGGATGGAATCAACGGAGACCGAATGTGAGTCGATGGAGGCTGAAGTTCGACCGGTTGAGGCCGGGCGGTGACCATCGGATACCGGCACGTAACCGGTGGTGGTTACCCGGCATCTTTCAGAGGGGAGGGCGTGTTCGGCGCGCGCCAGGGATTCCGGAATTTGGACGGATTGGAGTCAAGATAAACAAAGAGAGCGAGGTGGGACAATGAACGTGGCGACGGAGGGATCGGGAGGAGATGCCGGTTCGGGAAAAGGGCCGGGGCTCTTCGAGGTATTGAGGCGGGAGTTGAAATTGAGGAATTATTCCAACAAGACATTTAAAGCTTACAGGAGTCATCTGCGAGAGTTTACGAAGTACATTTCGCCGAAGCATCCGAGAGAGCTGAACGAGCAAGACGTTCGCGACTACCTTTTGCACCTCATCCATGATAGGAATTTCACCTCAGGCACGATAGGTCAGGTGATCAGTGCGATAAGGTTTCTGTATGTAGAGCTTTACAAGCGCCCCTTTGCAATTGCAGGGATTCCCCGGCCATTGAAGGAGCGGAAATTGCCGGTAGTTTTATCGCTCGATGAAGTGAAGAGCATATTTGCAGCATTGGGAAATGAAAAGCATAGAATAATGCTGATGCTGGTATACTCTGCCGGGCTCAGGGTAGGCGAGGTTGTGCGATTGAAGCCGGAAGATATCGACAGCGACCGTATGATGATTCACATTCATAGCGGTAAAGGCAAGAAGGACAGGTACACAGTGCTTTCCGGGGTAGTATTGGAAGGATTGCGCGATTATTGGGTTGCGTATCATCCGAAGAGATGGCTATTCGAAGGGCAGACTGAAGGGAAGCCATATTCGATAAGGAGTGCGGAGCGTGTTTTTGAGAAAGCAGCGGCGAAGGCCGGGATAATCAAAGATGTGTCGATACATTCGCTCAGGCATGCATTCGCTACGCATTTGCTCGAACAGGGGACTGATATTAAATTCATCCAGGAATTGCTAGGCCATCAAAGCGTGAGGACGACGGAGATATACACGCATGTTAGCAGGAAGGAGATCGGTCAGATACGGAGTCCGATAGAGTCTATAATACAGCCGAAAGGTACAAAAACGAAATAAATGTTCGTTTTTTATACCACAAGTTGCGTAAAAACGCAATACGTTGTTCAAGGAGTTAGGCGCAACGCGTGGCTACTGACACTTAACAACTAACTCTCAACTTGAAAGGAGTACAAACAATGAAGCGAAGCTCAACCAAATTGATTCACATTACCTCGTTCCTCACTTTTGTGGCACTCGCAGTAAGCGGATGTTCCTGGAGCGTTGGACAGTTCACGATGATAACAACCCGGAGTTACGACCCCAACACCAAGTATGTATTCGTTGGGCGTTATACGGGGGAAGATGTCCGCGCTTTTGGACGCCCTAGTCTTGCTACCGCTGTCAATAGAGCTCTGGAAGCTGGTAAAGGTACTTACTTGGCGAACGTTGACATTAGGTGGTACAGCGGAATTTCAGCGGGGTATGAAGTAACGGGCGACGTTTACGCACCCGCCACCCAAAGCGACCTCATCAATCCGAATGTGAAATTGTACCACCTAAAGACACTGAATGGCAAGATAGTGTTGCAAAGTGGCAACACGACCTTAATGGTACAGGGAAACACTCATTGAGTCGTGTAGGCCTTCATGTCAAAACTCAACCACGCGCTGCGCCTAACACGCCGGACAAAGACGCTCGTGATTTGTATATGTGGAGCTCGCTTCATGGCGCGCTCATTATGGTACCCCAACAAAGGGTGCGCGCCACGACTTTGTCCGGCAGGACGTTATCTGTCATGCGCGGCGTAGCTAAACCAGAAGGATAATCTGAATGACATTCGTGCTCATTTCAATATTATCTCTCGTCCCCTTCAGAAGACTCGGTTGGTTCCTATCCAAGAACATCCTTTACTGGGTCCCAAACATATTTACTGTGCCCGCCTGCCTTTTGTGGGGAGTATCTATCGCCTATTTACTTCATCTCCTGATATTGTGGCAAGACCCAGGCCTGGTCGTGAAAATCATTTTCGGTTACCTCTTAGCCGCCTACCTATCGATACCCGACTACGGCCTATTTGACGAAAGCACCATGCCAGCCGATGCTGTTATAAAGAACGCGACCATATCGTTCTCGTCACTCGGTTCCTATATAGTGACTTCAATCATCTTAGCATTCGCATAAAGGGGGTCTCCACTATACCATGCGCCGCGCACGAACAGATAACATGCGGAAGAAAGACGCTCCTCATTATATATGCAAGGTGGTCGCTTCATGGCGCGCACATTATAGCCCCCAAGGAGCGCGCCACAACTTTCTTCCGCAACACGTTAAACGTCATGGTCGAGGTCGGGATTCATAAGAGGGAGCAAGAACGTCGTCCCGCGAGGCGGAACGCCGAGCGAGTAGGCATCAAAAAAATGGTGGGGACAGAGTTGCGTAACTACTGAGCAAAGTGTCGAAGAGAGGTGAGTGGCGATCAGGGGAAGATGAAAGGGAAGAAGGAATTCTGAGATAGGAGAAGGATTGAGGCACCTGAAG
>JAJZVO010000134.1 GCA_021845665.1 Bacteroidota bacterium
CCATTATATCTACAACGATATCCCAAGCTCCGTCTTGAGAAGTGCTCAGAAAATTAAGATGCGCGGACACATACTTGCCTTCCTGATTCACGTCTTCCTCAGTATTGTATTTCCAGACCCTGGTAACCATATTCCCTTCGATACGGAGGATCTCAACGGTTTTGAAATAATCCCTCGGCGTTGCAGGAGAATTCGTCCAGCTATATTCCAATAAGACTCCATAACCTGGAAAGCCAAGATTGACGACCACTTCCGCCCGAATCAACTTCAGCCCGAGGAGACCTTTGATCTGATACCTGACCTTGCCGGAACCTGAAGTGAAATCCGTCGGAGAACTATATGTAGCGAGATCGATACGCTGGTAGCCGCCGAAATCCGGCTCGTCGTTAAGTTTTACACCTTCCGCCACCCATTGTTTGCCGTATTGGTTAAACACGGTTAGTCTGTCAATCACACGAGGGGCAACCTTCCCGCGTCCCAGTACAGGAAATGGGAGAAATGAAACGATTACACATATAACATAGACAAGTCTCGAAATTCGAATCTTGGAAATCACTGATTTACTCCTCTTAGTGGATGCGTTTATAACGTTTAAACCACTTGCGACCGATAAGGCCATAAATTACTTCTCAATCCTTTGTTTACTCTACTGCCAACATTCTAAAACCGTTCTTAAGCGGATAATTCCACCCATTTGTCAAGATTCGTTGATAGTCTGAATTGACCTGTGCAGTCGCGCTGGACAAGCACAGCAATGCCAGGGAGCCCAAAACAAACCTTGTCTTTACCATGGGAATTCCACCTTTCTTATGATCTTGCAAACCACCACATGGTCGCATCGTTAACTGCAATAATCCAGTGAACTCCATGTCGACTGTCATCGATCCGATCAGTAGTAGACCGCGACGGCATCCATGTCTGATCTTGAACATATTTAATTTGCTTCGGCCACTATGTCAACCAAAACCCGTCAAAATCGCCTGTCATTTTCGCCTGTAAAAATCGCCGATGTCTACCCCCCCCCTCGATATTTTGACGGCGGAACGCCGACCAATTTCTTGATGGCCTTTTCAAACGTAACCGTTTGTCGATATCCGACTATTTTTGCAACTTCCCTAACTGATACAGACCTGCGCCCAAGAAGTGCCTTGGCGTTTTCAATCTTCACTGACGTAATGTAAGTCTTCGCACTCATCCTGAACCCATCATTGAAGATTTGTCTGAGATAGCTTGGAGATATCCCAAGTACAATACAGACATCCTCCGCGCCTTGAATCTCAGCGTAGTGCTCGTCGATCAAATTACTGGCCTTCTCCGCCCAGTAATTTGGAAACGCCTGCACTTCAGACGTTTCTCTTTCAAAAGACGGCGCGGTAAATGAATCTCCCTTTTGTGCTCCTTCTCCACTTTTTCCGTGTCCGCTTCGATTGTGCTTGACCGTTTACATCAGGTCTTCTCCAGAACTGCCGAAGTGGCATCCGCATGCCTGACCCTCCGGAGAGTAATCGCCAAGCAAATCTACGTACCCATTGCTGTCCCTCTTTGCTTAACCGGATTATACACGGTCAAAACCAGAATGGCAAATTCGCCGGCATGTCGGCGGGGATGGTTGGATTCATGGATTATTGGGTTGGGGCAGGACAAGCTCTTCCACGGATCGGCAGACCGCTGACCCAGTGGAACCTTGTCAAGGTTCGAAACCTTGACAAGGTTGGCCTACAAAAAAAGGAAACGCGGCCCGGAGGAGGCCAGACCGCGTCTAGTCCCGAAGGGATCCCTTCGGGAGAGGAGCAGTCCATCTGGATATGAGAATCAGACGGATCGATTCTCAGGGAGGAGGATCGGGCTCTTCAAAATTTCATTCGACTCAATGCATGTCCAGTCTTAAGGCGGCGTTGGCGACCGTCTGGAAGAACGACTCCAGAGGACAACCGAAAGCGTCGCTTGTATAGCAGTAACCAGTCTCGCCCTTGTACTTACATGTCGCACAAACTTCAGTTCTCAACGCGACCATATACTCACCGAGGCTCCCGCCGTGCGCGGCCTCCAGTGCTTTAGTCACCTGAGGCAGGTAGAGCTCGAGAACACATTCCGCATCCGGACCTGCTGTGCATTTGCCGGTCTCGTCGCTCTTCGAGCACTCTTTGCATACCTGGGATCGTATCCCATCGATGTACTGGAAATCAATCTTTGACATTCTCCACCTCGGTCTTCTCCGCAGGATCCTTTGGATCCACCCTGGTCTGCGGATTCACCACCGCGGCAACCGAAGGCACTGCGGCGGAGGAACTACTGGTATTTTCGGACAGGTTGACGGAAGACAACTTCCTGGACACGCTTTCCTCTGTGAACCGTCTGTACATCGAGATAATCAGCCCTATGAAGAGTAATACCGTACCAGCCCAGAGGAAGTCGATGAGCGGCTTCCTGTCTATTTCTGCGGTTAAAACAGGTGTTACTGCTGCCTTTGCAATATCACCCGAGTGAACAATCATTCTTACGCTTGGCGTGCTGCTCGCCCCGCCCATGCCGACATTCATGTCCATGATGATGAGCATGTTGCCGAACGCTTCAGCAGGCACAGCCTTCTGCTTCCCATCTGCGAAATTCAGTTCCGGCACAATTCGGATCGTCTTCCCGCCATTTGTCGCGTTCACGACCGCCCCGACGCCGAAGCTTCCGCCCGCCTCCATGGCCTGATGACCCGAAGAGTTCATTGAGAACCCTGCCAGTGTCAGCCGCGTTCCGTCTGCGAGTGTGGTCGGCTGACCTTTCACGAGCGTCACAACCGTGACGCCGTTGGCGTTCGACATACCGGTGCCCGTGCCATTGTCGATGCCCATCGGGCTCAGATAGAAGTCGTAGCCGAAATAGTGTTTGATGTCCGGCTCGCGCATCGTGCCCTGGTTGTAATCGCTGTAGTACATTACCGGTTTCAGGTTGGCAGAAGTGCTGCCGTTCTGAAGGTGCACGGCGTAAACGCTTTTCCCGTCAACCTGTTCGTTCCCGGTGTACGTCAGCTCCTGGCCGAAGACTTTCACGGGGGTGCCTTGAGGGAGTTCGACCACCTTCTTTGTTTCAAGCGTTGTCGAAGCCATGATCCCGATAAACATCAGGGCCAAACCAGCATGAGCGATCGGGCCGCCGATGTATCTCGGATTTCCCCTGATTATTCTCAGCGCCGCGGCTGCATGGGCGACGAAGGCAAAAGCCGCCGCACCCATTATGAGTATCACCCACACGTCCTTGACAGACATGAGTAGTGCCGCGATCACCGTGAATAACGCTGCAGCAACAGGCAACGTGAGTCTGTTTCTGAATACTTTCGGATCAGACTTGTCCCACCAAACAAGCTGAGCCACGCCTATCAAGGCGATAATAAGGAGCCCGAGCGGGAGGCTTGTCGTCACGTAGTATGAGGAGTCAACCGCTGTTGGTTTTCCCTGGAGCAGTCCAGTGATTATGGGAGAGGAGGTTCCAACGAGGACGAAAAGCGACAGCACAGAGAGGGAAGCTGCGCCTACGAACAACGCGTTCTCTCGCGACAACAAATTGTGGCCGACCCCCACGCTCGGGATTGAAGATCTGTTT
>JAJZVO010000014.1 GCA_021845665.1 Bacteroidota bacterium
CCATTAAAAATGGACGCCTGTGAAGGTGCCCGAAACCCCGAATGGGGTTTTGAGACTTTTTGAGCCGTTCATTTTAATGAATGGCGATAGTTTCACAAATTTGTCGCAGACCCAATCCGCACTGTCGCTTTCAGGTCTTCATGTAATAATACTATCTTGACAGACATGTCGAATCCATTCACGTCATCTGCTGGCGCATGAAATGAATCTGGGCCTTCGACTCTTTCTCGGCGATTCCCGAAGAGTCACGTAGCGGCGAAATGTTTGTAGAAGACATTACACAAATCAACATGGAACCCTTCGCAGGGGTGAAACAGCCCCGAAGCCGAAGATTTTCTCATTCGTATCGAAACCAATCAGTCCATGTATCACAACCGCATACGTGAGACGTCCTCGCCTTCATTATGAACTCCGTTTTGTCCAACACTGATAGCACACATCTTGAGGGTACCTCGGATGAGACCAGCTTTATCTGTCGGACAAAATCCCGCATTTGCGTGACGACCCCTTTCTGGAAAGGCCCTCACCACATTGAAAGTGCCGCCCGATTCAAACGGATGCCGGACATCGGAAGCAATTTGGAACCCATGCCTTGACTTTGTGAGGGGGGGCATATAATCCAGCCATCACTGGCAGCGCCGGAACACTTTTGGAAGTGGGGGCGAAGCCCCATAGCGATGACGCAAACGGAGCGTTGGTTTCGAGGGAGTAAACAGGAGAGCGAAAAATGGAAAAAGATTCGGAAGAGAAATACAGATACACGGAAGAGTATCACCCTTTAGCTTACCGATAACGAAGTAGGCGACCGGTCCAATGGCATTTGAGCAACGTTTGGCCGGTGCCATGTAAACGATACCGCAAAATCGCAGTGGAAGCAGTCCTGGTGTAACGAGAAGCAGTGTCTCTGCAACTGGAAGCAGTTGTAGCGTAGCTGGAAGCAGTCTTGATGTTACGCGAAGCAATCATGGTCCAGCAGGAAGCAGCCTCTGCGCAGCCGGAAGTTGCTTCGACGTAACGGGAAGCAATTATAGCGTAGGCGGAAGCAGTCCCGTAGTAACAGGGAGCAACCGTTTTGCGGCCGGGAGCAGCCGTGATATCTCCTCCGGCGCGCGTTCAGGAGGTACCAGGCGCGAAATCTTTCAAAGTTCCTCTTTTTTCGACGAGCTTCCTGGACCGCTTCGACGGAGGTCTTTGCAACTGCAATATCCGATAAAGTCTTTTGATTGAATACGCCCCGGTGATGCTACGACCGCTTACCAGAAACTGTCCGTCGTCGCCAAGGCACTACTCCAGAACGACAAGGGGTCACTGGCGAAACTCGGCCTGGACCGCCCCATGCCGAGAACAATTGCAGCCTTCCTATCGGCGGCAAATACACTCTTCGACAACGCCTCCGCCGATACGGACATCAAGCAGAAGCTGGCAACTCGCGGCTACGACGATATGAAGCTCGCCCAGGAGCGCGCCAGGATCAAGGCTTATGACAACGCCGATGATGTCCAGGAGGCGGCGAAGGGAGCCAACCAGCAGGCAACTTCGGACGCCAATGCCGCGATGAAAAGGCTCAACGACTGGACATCTCAATATTTGAAGATCGCGAAGGTGGCTCTGAGCGAAAAGAAGAATCTTCTGGAAAAGCTCGGCAAATCCGTCCGAACGACCAAGACCGCCTCTCAGCGCGTGGCGCCGGCCAAGGCAGCAGCGACAAGAAAGGCCAAAAAATCGGGAGCGAAGTAGCGGGTGAGTTCGCGGAATCGCCTGGAAACCTGGCCGAAAAGCATAACCACGCGCAGCGTCCTGCGGACAAAGGGCACAAAGGGAACATACGAGTTCGCTAAGGAAATAATATTGCGGAAACGGTACTTTTCTTCGCGGTCTTTGTGTGTCCTTTGCGTCCTTCGCGGTTCAATCTTTTGGCGAGGACTTTTCGACCGCATCTCTACGGGGCGGTTTCTAATTCACTTCCGTTCCGGCGCGCTTGCCAGCCCACTCTTCGACTTCGATCTGCATCGCGACTTCGTCGCAGACTGGGAATTTCAGACAGTCGATACAGATGTTCCACACCTTGTGGGGAAGCTGCTGTTTGTCAATTATCCTGAAGCCGAGCCTTTCGAAGAAATGCGGCTTGTAGGTCAGCGCAAACACGTGCTTAATCCCGAGCTCGACGGCGTCGTCCATGAGTGCCTCCACGACCATCGTGCCGAGCCCCTTTCCCTGAACCCTATCGCTGACTGCGAGCGAGCGGAGCTCTGCAAGATCGTTCCAGGTAATGTCTAGAGAGCCGCAGGCCACAACTGTCTCTTCGGTCGACTGGTCTGTCGACGAGCTAGTGCCGGGTGTCACGGCCACGAAATAATTCCTGACCTGCTGCAGGACCTGGCTCTGCGACCTGTAAAGCATTTCCCCTTTTTCAGCGTACGAGTTGATTAGTGCGACGATTTGGTGTACGTCTCCGACCTTCGCGCGCCGGACTTTTACATCAGAATCCAATATTTTGGTACTCTCTCTTCGTTATTTTTATGTCTCTAAGTTGCGGAGCTTTTATCCTAATTTCAAGATTAAATCCGCGCAGGTATCCAATCGGGTTCCATGCGAGCGTCATCTCCCAGCAGTCCAGATCTCTGTAGACGGTTACCGTCGGGACGACGAGAACATGCTGAATGAAATCGTATCCACCGGTGAACCCGATCTTCCAGTTCTGCGTCAGATTGAATCCGAGGTTGAACTGAAGGCTGGCGTACTTGCTGACGAAAACCGGAGTAGGCTTACTGATGCCGAAGTTCAGGCTGAGGTTCAGATTCCACGGTATGCTCAGGTCCGGCGGCTGTATCTGCTGGTAGAAAGCGTTATACCTTTGCTCGGCCTGCAGTGAGTCTTTGGATTGCTGTTGGTGCTCGCTCCCGCTCCTTTGTGTCTGCTGACCGTGGAAAGCGGTAGAGAGACTCAGGCTGAAGTTGGTCATGTCGGGAAGTTTTCCTTCGGCCGGAAGGAACCGGTTGATTCTTCTCTGGGCGGCATAGTCGTATTGGTAGAAGCTGAAACTGCTGCTCCCGCCGATGTCGACCTTACCGGCTACATTTGTGCGGTAGGTGACGCTCAGATCGGACAAGGGGAGATTATAACCGCGAGCAAGGAAATTATATGACATGCTGAGGCCGAGGTTCAGGAGTTGCAGCTTCTGCTCGGTCTGGGAAGTATCACTTGATTTGACCTTCGCCTCGAAGTTGTTGTTTACCGAGAACGTCATCCCGCCGAATGCTCCTTGCGGTGCACCGCCGAAGAGGTATTCGTTGCCGCCGTAGTAGCTGTACGTGACCTGGCTATCGTTCAGTGTGTAATAGTGACCGTAGAAATTCCAGAACGGTTTCGAGAAGTCAGGCTGGTAGCTGACCGTGACGCTCGGCTGGAGTGTATGTCTGAATGCGGTGATGCCGAATATGTTCGGGTTCATCAGCCCGAAAAGTCGAGTGTTTATTGATAATCCCGTGTTGAAGGAGCCGACATCGTAGAATCCGTGTTGTTTTTCGCCGACAAGGCTGTCCTGACCGGTCGAGCTGGGGACGACATGGAGCAGCGTGCGCGAGGGATACATCATGTCCGAAATATTAACGAACGGCGAGAGTGTGAAATAGCCGATCTTCGGCGAGGCGTTGATCGTGATGGAATGATCCATGCCGTACGTGCTGAACCTGTCGAACCCGGTGGATGAAGTCGTATCGGCAAGCTTGGATGTATTGTTTTCGAACTGGCCGTTGTAAGAAAATCCGATCAGCTCGTACCAGGCAAGTTGATCGAGCGGCTTGTTGGCATCCGCAGCGGGCCTGAAAGGATAGCTCTGACTGTGTGAAAAGGTGATGTTCGGCAGGTTAGCTGTGATCGAACCGTTTTGCAGGTTTTGATCCCTATGGAGGTTGAGCGACAATGAATTACCTGAACCCTGCCAGCTCCTGTACAATGTCACGTCAGACACGAGGTTTTGTTGAAGAAGTTCAGGATAACTTAGCGCAGTCGTCTGGAAGTAGTTTTGCGAACTCATCCTCACGCTTGCGGTTAGCTGGGTATTCGGATCGATAGTCTGCTGATGATTAATAGAGAGATCCCAGTTTGTCTGTACGCTCCTGTTGGGATCTCCAGGCTGACCTATGGCCTGATATGCATAGGAAGCGTAGATGCTTCCGTTGAACTGGTAGCGGACGTCGTAGCGGAGACCGGTCTTTATGTCGTACTTTCCTCTCGTCCACCAATCGGCGGTCGTGGTCAGATCCATGTAATCGTTGATCGCCCAGAAGTAACCGAAATGCGAAAGATATCTGCCGAAGTTCGCGCTCTGACCGAATGATGGCGTGATCAACCCGCTGCGCCTTCCGGACTTCGCCGGGAACACGCCGAACGGCAGCGCGAATACCGGCACACCGTCGATATACATGACGATCGGCTCGGCAATGATCTCGTTGCCGACGATGAGTTTCATTTTTGAACTCTGAAAATAGTAATCGGGTGGATTCTTGTCGCACGTCGTGAACCTTCCGTTCTTTATGTACAGAACGTCCTTCGAATACTTCTTAATAAGCTGACCATGGTAATGGCCCTTATCGATGGTCGTGTTCGCGACGGATACGGTCCCTTTCTTACTTCTGAAATCATATGAAACGTGAGAGCCGTCGTAAGTTTCTCCATCGTCCGTGAAGACGGGTTGCTCGACGATCTTGTCGGCAGTATCCTTGACCCCTTTTGCTGTGAGTATCGCATTGTCCCAATTGATCGCGATGTGCCCGGCGTCGAGCTTGAAGTCCCTGTACTTCATGGTACCCTTCTTGTACAGCTTCATCTCGCGATTTGAGATCGAGTAGACGATCGAGTCGGTCGCGCTGTAGGTCACGACAGTGTCGATGCCGGTGGCTGTCCTCGAGGTATCAGAGACGGCGGAGGTGTCGGAAGCGGATGTCGAATCAGGAAGCAGCCGCGGTGCCGCCTTGGACGTATCGTTCAGCGTCGTGTCAGGAGAAAAGCTTCCACGTATTTGCATCGATGAACTGACGTTCGGACCATCGGCGGCGTGGAGGACGGGGGCGCAAAAGAGGGCAATAACTATGGCTAATGTGTATTTCACGGCATACCAGCAATCAGCGAACCGGTTTTCCGGGGGATAGCGAAATCACTCGGCTATCAGGGCTGCTGCGCCAAGGACGCCTGCGGAATTCTCGAGTTGAGCTTTCATTACCTTCACGCGCGGCTTCAAGGATGAGAGCACCCGCTCCTTAATTGTCGCTTCGATGGAGTCGAACAACGGACGCCCCGCCTTTGCGACTCCGCCTCCTATTATGAGGGTTCCGATGTCGAAGAGGTTGAATGCCGACGCCACCGCGGTCCCGATGTATGTTCCGGCTTCTTTCCAGACAGCGAGCGCGAATTTGTCGCCGTGGTTTGCGGCCTCGCTCATCACTTTCGGCTCGAGCTTCTCCGGGTCGCCGTCGATGAGTCTATTTATGAGAGATTCGGGGTGACCCTTCAGTTGCTCTGCTACTCGGCGCGACAGGTGTCTTTGACCAACATATGCCTCGACGCATCCGCGGTTGCCGCATCCGCATTTGGGGCCGTCCATGTTGATGGTTGTGTGTCCGAGCTCTCCCGCGCCGCCGGTTTCGCCGCGAAAGATTTTTCCGTCGACGATGAAACCTCCGCCCACACCGGTGCCGAGAGTTATCATAATGAAGTTATCCAGACCTTTGCCTGCTCCGAATTTCTGTTCTCCGACCGCGGCGGCGTTCGCGTCGTTCTCAACCTCGGCACGGACGCCGATTTTTTTTGACACCTCTTCGCCGAGCCTGAAGACTTTCCAGTTGGCAAGGTTGGGCGGGTACTTCACCGTACCACCATCCAGGTCGACGATGCCCGGCGAGCCGATTCCGACGCCGAGGAGCTCGTCGCCGGCGTGTGCACTCCTCAATTTGTCGACAGCTTTTGCTATCTGGCTTACTACAGCCTGTGGATCGATCTCTCCTTGAGACGGCAATGAGACTTCCTTCAGCAGTTTTCCCTCTTTCGACACGGATCCGGCCTTGATGTACGTCCCTCCGAGATCTATTCCGATTATGTAGTTCATTTGGCTCTTTCTTTCCGAGGTCCGCCATTTTCGCGAGACACTACTTTTTTCTTTTCTTCCAGATTGAATCGAGATATTTTTTCAACGTCGCTTCTCTGCCGATTTCGGACGGATCGTAATAAATTCTGTCCTTCAATACGTCGGGCAGATATTGTTGTTCCACAAAGTGATCGTCGAAATCGTGAGCGTATTTGTAATCCTTGTGATATCCGAGCTCTTTCATAAGCTTGGTCGGCGCGTTTCGTAAATGAAGAGGGACTGGGAGGTAAGGCTTCTCGCGAACGTCTCCGGCAGCCTTCTCGATGGAGAGGTAAGACGCGTTGCTCTTCGGACAGCTCGAAAGGTATGTCGTTGCCTGCGCGAGAACGATGCGTGCCTCGGGCATTCCTATGTAATCCACCGCAGTGAAACAGGCGGTCGCAAGCGTCAGCGCGTACGGCTCGGCGTTTCCGATGTCTTCAGATGCGAGAATGATGAGCCGTCTCGCAATGAATTTCGGATCTTCTCCTGCTTCGAGCATCCTCGCGAGATAATACACCGCTGCGTCCGGATCGCTCCCGCGAACGCTCTTTATGAACGCGGATACTGTATTGTAATGTTCTTCGCCGGTCCTGTCGTACCGGTAGTGCCTGATCTGGTAAGCCTCCCGGACCGTCTCAAGCGTCAACCGCAGCGGATGCTGTCTGCCAGCGAGGTCGATTGCAACTTCGAGCGCGTTGAGCATTACGCGCGCGTCTCCGCCGCTGAGGCTTATCATCTCCTTCTCCGCATCCGGCGAGATGATCTCTTCCTTCTTTTCATCCCCGCGCATCTTGGCAACGACTTCATCGTTCGCGATCGCCTGACTCAGTATCTCCTTAAGGTCTTCTTCTCCAAGCGTCTCGAGTACGTATACCTGACTGCGCGACAGAAGCGGGGAAATGACTTCGAATGACGGGTTCTCGGTCGTCGCGCCGATGAGTATCACCGAGCCGTTCTCCACACTCTCGAGGAGAGCGTCCTGCTGCGCCTTGTTGAAGCGGTGGATTTCGTCGATGAAGAGTATGGTTCGGCGTCCCACTTCGAGTGATCTTCGCGCGGTCGAGATGATTTCGCGTAATTCCTGAACTCCGGACGAAACTGCGTTGATCTGGTAAAAGTCCGCCTGCAATTTAGAGGCAACAAGCCGTGCAAGTGTCGTCTTGCCGGTGCCTGGAGGACCCCAGAGAATCATCGAGCGAATATTGCCGCCATCGATCATCTTCCTCAGGGTTCCGTGTTCTCCGACAAGATGCTTCTGTCCTACGAAATCCTCGAACTTCTGAGGACGGATTCTTTCGGCAAGAGGTATTGCTGATTTTGGGGGGGAGAATAAGCCGGATGAAGCGCGGTTCAATTCGCGCGAGTCACTTTGGCTCGACTTTGATGACTTCTTCACCATTCCTATGCATAAAATACTTCTCCCGGGCTATACGTTCAATTTCCTTGTCACTGGTTTGTAGTTTAAGGATTTCCGCCTGCATCGACTTGTTTTCCTTCCGGAGCAGCTCGATCCGATTTTCCAACGATGCCTTTTCGCCGGCGAGATGAAGCCTTTGAATGAGTCCCTTCTGATCAAACAGCATGTAGACGAGGCCCAGCGAAATTATGAGCAGGATAATGGCATTCTTGCGTGAGATTTCTTTCAGGAATTTCCTGAAATTGAAAAGCTTCAATTTCCCTCCACGCTCAGTTTCACGATTTTCCCGATTAGGTCTTTGAAAGTAATGCCCGCTGCCGCCGCGGCCTTTGGAACGAGACTGGTTTCGGTCATTCCCGGTATTGTGTTAACTTCAAGGCAATACGGTGTCCCATCCGACCCGATCCTGAAATCGACCCTGCCGAATGTCCTGCATCCTAACGACGAGAAAGTCCTTACCGATATTTCCTGCAGCTTCAACGCAAGAGATTTGTCGATAGGCGCCGGGACAAGGTAGTCGGTCATCCCCTTCGTGTATTTGTGGTGATAATCGTAAAATCCACCGTGAGGCCTGATCTCAATAACGGGAAGAGGTTGGTCTCCAAGTATTCCAACCGTGAGCTCTGCTCCATTTATGAATTTCTCGACCAGAACGACATCCGAGAATGTTTCAGCTTCGTTAAGTGCGATGTCGAGCTCGTTTTCGCTGTTGACGATTGATATGGCGACGGATGATCCCTGGTCGTTCGGCTTTACAACGCTCGGATAGCCGAGCTTGGAGATCTCCTGTTTTACCGAATCGGATCGTCGCTTTGAATTGACCTTGTAGTCGTACCAATCTGCCGTTGGTGTGCCATGGTGCGCGAAGAGCTTCTTGGACATGACTTTGTCCATGGCGATTGCGCTTGCCATGACCCCGGAACCAGTGTACGGAATAGCCCGCAGCTCAAGAAGCGACTGTACGATTCCATCTTCTCCCCATTTCCCATGTAGAATGATGAATGCAAGATCAATGTCGTTGAAAAGTCTCGATCCTACGGCCGCCAGGTAATTCTTGGGAGAGAGTTTGCTCAAGAAATCCTTCGTCGGGGGAGTCGCCCCGACGGCCTGTGAAAGTAGTTCGGTTTCTGAAATCTGATCGGGGCCGAGGGACGGGTCAATTGCCACCACATCGTGTCCCAGTTCACGGAGGGCGTTGATAACTCCTTTGCCGGAAGCTATCGAAACGAGCCGCTCCGGGGAGCTGCCGCCCAGCAGGACAGCAATATTCACTAATACTCCTAATTTTTAGTAAAATATCGAACCGGCACCAAAATTCAAACGTTATCGGAGTCAATTTTTCGACGCCAACCTTTCCGATTGTCCTTCCCGAATTATTGAACAAGGCTGCGACTAACACTGTTTTTTTCAGCATGCCCATTTCATTTTATGAGGCGAATTGGCCCTTTTTCGTGTTTCATTTTTCCATGGATTGCTTATTCCTGTACAGGAAACTAAATTCATGACGAAATTAAACCTAATAGTGACAAATTGGCGCAAATGAACATTCAAGATAGATCGGCTGGTGAGATTCCGGGCAGGAAGGTTTATGTAGAGACCTACGGATGCCAGATGAACCTGGCCGACACCGAGATTGTCTTGGGGATCTTAAACAGGAGCGGGTACTCGCCTACGCAAGCGATCGATGAGGCTGATGTTGTTTTGCTCAACACCTGCAGTGTCCGTGAGCATGCCGAGGAGAAGATCCACCAGAGGCTTGGTGTTATAAGGAAGCAGACGTCTGATAAACCCGAACTCGTGGTCGGAGTGCTCGGTTGCATGGCAGAGAGGCTTCGCTCGACTTTGATGGACAGACACAATGTGGACATCGTAGTCGGACCTGACGAGTACCGCAAGCTTCCAGAGCTTGTCGACGGCGCGTTTGCCGGCTCGCAGGGAATAGGAGTGCGGCTTTCCAAGACCGAGACATATAATGATATTACACCGTTTAGAAGCGAAGGGATATCCGCATGGCTCTCGGTGATGCGAGGTTGCGACAAGTTTTGCACTTTCTGCATCGTCCCATTTACGCGCGGGAGAGAGAGAAGCCGGACGCTTACAAGTGTCGTCGCTGAGGTGGAACAGCTTGTGAAGCAGGGATTCCGGGAGATTACACTTCTCGGACAGAACGTGAACTCATACATGGATAACGGCAGCGATTTTGCCGACCTGCTCTCTGCGGTAGCCGGTGTCGACCCCGAACTTCGGGTCCGCTTCACGACGTCTCATCCGCAGGATTTATCTGATAAGTTGATCGCCGTTATCTCGAATCACGACAACTTGTGCAAGTACATACATTTACCGGTCCAGTCGGGTTCTACCAGGATTCTTGAAGCGATGAACCGGACCTACACGAGAGAGCATTATCTCCAACTTGTAAGGAAGATCAGAGCGCGGATTCCCGGTGTCGCGTTATCCACAGACATAATATCCGGCTTTCCGACCGAGACGGAAGATGAGCATAAGGAGACTTTGAGCCTGATGGAGGAAGTCCGGTATGACGGCGCGTACATGTTCAAGTATTCACCGCGCGAGGGTACACCGGCGTACAGGCTTGGCGATGATGTGCCCGAAGAAGTGAAGGCAAGCCGCCTCAGTGAAATCATTTCACTTCAGCAAAAGGTCTCTAGGGAGGTCAATCAGTCGCTTGTCGGCGATACGTTGGAGGTAATGGTTGACGGGCCAAGCAAGAAATCTGAGCTCCAGCTGAGCGGTCGTACGGACACGAACAAGACGGTTGTGTTCCAGACGGGGCCGTACCAGGCGGGCGACATAGTGTCGGTAAAAATTGAAAGGGCAACGTCAGCGACTCTATTCGGCAAAGTCGACTGCAGTCTCAATTAGAATGAAAGCATATACCAGGATATTTCTGCTCGCAAGCATTTCCTGCGCTCTTTGGATGCCTCGAATCGTATTCGCCCAAAGGTTTACCAGCCCGAACCCCTCAGAGTTGGCTCCACCGGCGAATAAGACTTCGGATGTGAAGGGTGAATTGGCGTTTGAGGCGTTGAGGTCCGGCAAGCTTGAAGACGCACGTAATTACCTTAAAGGAGCAAACCCGGAGAGTCCTTACGCGATGTTCGTTCGGGCCGCTTTCACACAGGATGGAGTAGCCGCGGCGAACATGTACAAGATGGTTGTTGCGGAAAATGAAGGGACACCCATTGCGCGTGAAGCCCTTATTCAACTTTACAGGTATCACTATGCGACGGGCCAGTATGCGGCAGCTCACCGCGATTACGTGGAACTCAAGAAGTTCGCGCTTCCTCCCCCCGTCAGCGATCCGCTTGGTCTTGTCGACTCGCTCGATATCATCCCGCATTATCAGATAAATGAACCGGCCCAGGCCGTGGCGGCGGCCACTCAAGCCACGCCGAGCATCTATCTGGTTCAGGTTGGAGTTTTCACCACCCGCGACAATGCGCGCAGGTACGTCCAGGATTTGAAAGCCTACGGTGTGAACGGAAGAGTTTTTCCGAAGGATATCGGGGGAAGAACGTTATATGGTGTTAGCGCGGGGAGTTTCTCTGACCAGGATGCCGCGCAGGCAATGGTCAACAACCTGAAGAGCCGGTCTATTAATGCCATCGTGGTGGAAAAGTGAAGATAGTCGTACTCGGTTCGGGGTCGGCCTTCTCAAGCCGGAGCCGGCACAATAGCTGCTATTTCGTGGAGGCCGGAGGGGAGAAGTTCCTTCTCGACTGCGGCTCCGATGCCATGCGTGCGATGCAGGATGCGAAGGTCGACTTCTTCGCTGTCGATCGGATATTCATTACACACATGCACGCCGATCATTCCGCCGGACTGCCTGCCGTACTCACCGCGATGCACGTGCTGGAGAGAAAGAAGTCTCTCACGGTCTATATCCCGTTCTCTCAAATTGAGTTTGCCAGATGGTGGCTGGCGAATATGTTCATATATAATGGGAGAATGTCTTTCGATGTTGCACTGGTTTCTCTTCGCCCGGGAGTCCTTAAATACGGAGGTGTCGAGCTGGAGTTCATCAAGACCCGGCATCTCGAGAAATACGCGGAGTATGCCGAAGGCTTTGGAATAGTCCCTCTGAGTTTTTCGGTTATAGTCAGGGAAGGTGCGAAGAAGTTTTTCTTCAGCAGCGATCTCGCATCGCTTGATGAAGTGAAGAGTCTGTTGGATGGTGGCGTATCCCTTGTCGAAGCAACCCATCCGACGCTCGAAGAAGTTGCCGCGCTTTCAAGAGGCAGGGACATAGACATTTACCTCACACACATTCCGATGGAACTTGAGGACGGAGGAGAATGGAGAGCTGAGTTGAAGGCGAGATTCGGCATCGCAAAAATGAATTCCGTCAGCGACGGGCAAGTGATAGTCTTATAAGAAGAAAAATGACTCCGGAAGAATTTCAGGAAAAGTTCGGGATAATTGGCGAATCATCCGCGATGAAGGATGTCGTCACAAAGGTGATGCAGGTCGCTCCCACCGACGTTACGGTTCTGATAAGCGGAGAGAGCGGATCCGGGAAGGAAGTGATAGCGCGCGCGATACACGGTGCGAGCAACCACTCCGATAGGCCTATCGTTGCGGTCAACTGTGGAGCGATACCGGAAGGGATACTCGAGTCGGAACTTTTCGGCCACCAGCGTGGCGCATTCACCGGAGCGATTGAGTCGAGAAAGGGCTATTTCGAAATAGCGGATGGCGGAACGCTTTTCCTCGATGAGATCGGCGACATGCCTTTGCCGACTCAGGTGAAACTTCTCCGCGTGATCGAGACGGGCGAGTTCATGCGGGTCGGTTCTTCAAGTACGCAGACTTCGGATGTGAGAGTTATTGCCGCTTCGAACAAGCTGCTCGAAGAAGAGGTAGCAAAGGGATACTTCAGGCAGGATTTGTATTTCCGGCTCCGCTCGGTTAGCGTTTACATACCGCCGCTCAGGGAAAGGCGGGAAGATATCCCGATCTTTGTCGAGAAGTTTGCCAGGGAAATTTCCGATCGCAACAAGATTCAGTTTGGCGGTTTCACAAGGGATGCCGTTGAAACGTTGTCAGGTCTCGAATGGCCCGGCAACGTCCGTGAACTCAAGAATCTGGTTGAAAGCATAATCATATTGGAGCGCGGGAAGAAGGTGGACTCGGATTCAATTGTGAAATATCTTCCGAAAAACGAGATGCTGTATGTCGGGGAATCGACAAACAGACTTTTGCCTGTGCATGTGGACAAGACGCCGGAAGAATCGGAACGAGAATTAATTCTTCGTGCGCTGTGGGAGATCAAGAACGATCTTGTCGACATCAAGAGCGTCATAGGTCCCAGGGTGGTTGGAGGGAAGCTTTCCTTGCCAATTCCACAACCCTATCAATCGGCTGAACCGGATGCCGGAAGAATTCGCGACGGTGCCGAGTTGAATCTCAAAGAAGTGGAAAAGGACCTTATCAAAACAGCCATAGAAAAGTTCCACGGGAATAAGAGGATGGCTGCCGACGCCCTGGGGATAAGTATGCGGTCTTTGTATCGCAAACTCCAGGAGTATAAATTGAAGGACGTTTGATGAAATACTGCGCATTTTTGGCGCTTTTGCTGGCTATTAGCGGCTGTACTTATTCTTTTCGTGGAGCCTCTCTTCCACCCGGAGTGCATTCGGTTGCGGTTGAAGTGTTCGACGACAAGAGTGGTTACGGTGACCCAAGCTTAAGGACCAATCTGACGAACTTGCTCACGCAACAGCTTATATCGGACAACACTTACCAGGTGACGAGCATGTCAACGGCAGATGCGGCTATCATTGGGACGATCAACAGCGTGACCACTCAACCGGTTTCAATCAACGGGAGCGAGCAGGTCGGAAAGTGGCAGATTACCGTAAACGTGACGGTCAGGTTCGAGAACCTGAAGACTCAGAAGGACATTTGGACGAAGCAGTTCTCGGACTGGGGTGAATACAATCCCAGTGCGGGTCCTTCCAACAGAAATCAGGGACTGAGCTCGGCAGAAGATAAATTGAGCCAGGATATTTTATTGGCTTTGGTTACAAATTGGTAAACATCATCCGGGCAGAAATCCGGGAAGGAGCAATTGGAAATGTCACCGCGCCTTGAAGACGCAATATTAATCTCTTACATAATCGCTTTGAGCTTTCCTTTCGTATTCGGCTCAAACGGTTTCCTGATGATCTACTATTACTTCCGGTACAGGAATAGGCAGGTCGCCCAGAAGGGGGAATTGAAAGAGCTTCCTTCTGTTACGGTCCAGCTTCCCGTCTACAACGAGCTTTATGTCGTCAATAGGGCGATAGATTCGATCTGCGCCCTGGATTATCCGAAAGATAAGCTGGAGATACAGATACTGGACGACTCGACGGACGAGACAACTTCCATAATCGGCCAGAAAGTCATCGAGAAATCGGGACAGGGATTCGACATCAAACATATCCGCAGGGGAAACAGGCAGGGATTCAAGGCGGGCGCATTGAAGATTGGACTGGCACAGGCCCGTGGTGAGTATGTCGCAATATTCGATGCCGACTTCATCCCCCGTCACGATTTTCTGAAGAGGACGCTTCCGTATTTCGCAGACTCGAAAGTGGGACTTGTGCAGACGCGGTGGGAGCATATCAACAGCGACTATTCTCTCCTGACGCGTGCGCAGGCAATAGCGCTCGACGGCCACTTCGTAATCGAGCAGCAGGTTCGCAATAAGGCTGGCTTCTTCATGAACTTCAACGGCACCGCAGGAATCTGGCGCCGGAGCTGCATAGAGGAGTCGGGGAACTGGGAAGCCGACACGCTCGCGGAAGATCTCGACTTGAGTTACCGCGCACAGCTTAAAGGTTGGCAGTTCGTTTTCATGAAAGAATACACCTCGCCTGCCGAGCTCCCGGCCGATGTGAACGGACTCAGGTCGCAGCAATTCCGCTGGACAAAGGGAGCGATAGAAGCATCGAAGAAGTTGCTTCCGAAGGTTTGGAAATCGAAGCTGCCACTCCGGGTTAAGATACACTCAACCATACATCTTACCGCTAGCCTCGTATATCCATTCGTCCTTCTCATAGCTATACTGCAGCTTCCGGCCGTTTTGATTAAGCATACCGGCCAGTATGATGTTACATTCATGCTGATGGGAGGATTTATCTTCGCGTTCTTCGGAACATTCGTGTTCTATCTTTACAGCCAGAAGGACATATATGCCGACTGGAGGCGGCGAATTTACCTCTTCCCGGTCTTCATGGCCGGAAGCATGGGACTTTCGGTAAACAATACTAAGGCTGTGCTCGAGGGCTTGTTCAACAAGAAGTCGGAGTTCGTCAGGACGCCGAAGTACGGCATGACGGCCAAAGGCGGCTCTTGGGCCGACAAGAAGTACACGCAGAGGAAGATCAACTGGGTGTCCATTGCGGAGTTTGTCCTAGCACTTTACTGCCTGGCGGGAATAGCACTGTCAGTTGCGGACCTTGAGTTTGCCGCAGTACCGTTCGAACTGTTGTTCTTCGCAGGCTTCGGCTCGATTTCATACCTGTCAATCAAGCAGGCTTTCCTTGCAAAGAAGTCGGCAATCCGAACTGTGCCGAAAGCGCAGCCGGTTGCGGAACAAATCATAAAGTGAGATCAGAGGCTTCGGTTTCGACTTTTTATGTGTAAGTTCTCGAAGACCATCATCATCATTCTACTCGTCCGGTAGTGGAAATGAATTACCAATATGGCGGGAAAGACCTCGTCCTTCTTCAATACCTGGAGGACAAGGTGAAGAAGGATCCGGGCTCGACTTTTTTTGCCATGCTATCATATTTCTATCTGCAAATCGACAGAGTTGCGGAAGCGCTTTCAGTCGCCCAGCGCGGAGTCATCGCACATCCGAATTATTCGACGGGCCATGCCGTTCTCGCGATGGCGATGATCAAAGCGAGATTCTATCGGGAAGCGAGGAAGGAGATCCTGAAGGCAGCAGATCTCCATCCAGGCTCACAGATGGTCGAGTCACTGAAGGAAGATGTCGACAAACAGGAACAAGCGGATTCCATAGGAAGAAAGATCGCCGAGCAGTATCGCAATGGAGCGGGAAGCGACATAATGAAAACGGTGGAGCAGACGCTCAAGGCGAATCCGATAACCACTTCCGACGAAGACCTCCTGATACCGGGTCTTGAATCGATTATTGGCGAAGACTTGTCCGGTTTGCCGTCGAAGCTGTCCAAGCGGCCTGAACCTGTCCGGCCACAACCAAGTAAAGGCGATGTGGCAGAAGAAGATGCGCAGGATTCCGAATCCGGGACGGAATCCGTAAACGCGAGGGATATCATCGACAGGGTTACGCGTGAATTTGGGGACAAGATAATCACGGATTTGCCTGATCCGGGAACTCGTTCCGAGGGGCTCGAAAAAGAACCTACTGAAGAATCGGATGATTTTGATCTCGAAGCGCTCGCCCGCGAACTGGATGCTGCGGGTCCCATTCAACCTCAGGAGAGGGCCGGCCAAGACCGTGACGAAGACGCCGGGATTGAACTTACGCCGGAGATAGTCACCGACACGCTCGCCGCGATACTTGAACAGCAGGGCCAGCTGAAGGCTGCTATTGAGGCATATAACATACTTTTGAAGAAGAAACCGGAACAGGCGGGTTATTATCGCAGGAAGATCGCGGAGCTGGAAGCCAGGGCAAATGATCAGCGCTGACAACTTCGATCCTGTGGAGGATAGACGGGATGCTGCGTCGAAGAACCAGTATGTCAGGCGAATGTTTAACGACATCTCTCGCCACTACGATTTTCTAAACCATTTTCTGAGCGCCGGTGTTGACCGCCTCTGGCGCAGGAAGGCTGTGAAACTTTCCGGGCTCGCCGAGGGAGACATGTTCCTGGATGTTGCTTGCGGGACAGGCGATTTATCCATCGAAGCGGCGAAATCGAACCCGAGAAAGATCGTGGGAGTCGACTTCGCTGAAAACATGCTCAGCGGTTTTCGCATTAAGAAAATGAGCTTCGGTCTCGACGGGAAGATTGAGATGTTGCAGGCGAGCGCGGAGGAGTTGCCGTTTCCGGGGGGAGCGTTCGACGTAGCCGCAGTCGCCTTCGGTGCGAGGAATTTTGGTGACCTTAGAAAAGGTCTGGCTGAGATGCACCGCGTACTGAAGAGCGGCGGTAGAATAGTGGTCCTCGAATTTTCAAAGCCGAGAGTGTTCCCCGTTAAGCAAATCTACTTTCTGTATTTCAGGCATATCCTCCCGGCCGTAGGAAAGATAGTTTCAGGAGACGGGAGTGCGTATACGTACCTGCCGGAATCGGTCTCGGCTTTCCCGGATGGTGACGATTTCGCGGAGCTTATGAGAAGCGTGAACTTCAGAGAGATCCGCTCGGTGCCGATGACATTCGGCATAGCAACGGCATATTGTGGAATTAAATGATTGTTTATGGATGAGATAGTAGAAATAGTAACCGGCAATTTTGAAGAGATCACGAATCGATGGGCGGGAACGATCGGGTCATTCCCGAAATACTTCGGGAGTTCGCAAATTCCTTTTTTCAAGAGCCAGATTACCGAGCTGCTTCAGTGTATACTCGATCTATTGGAAGACCACGGCCCCTCGCGACTCGTGAAATTCACCGACCGAATCGTCAAACCGCCGTACAACGGATTGCTTACCCTGACGACGGTCCACGAGACATTTTTACTGGGAGAGGATGCGATCCTCTCCGTCGTTCGTGAGAAGATGGTCGACAAGAACAAGCTTTTCGAGTATTCCCGAAGGATCGACGGCTGTTTCCACGAGATAATATACCAATACGCCGCCGCTTACCAGACCTACCAGAGCGAAGTAGGCGCGACGCGGCGAAAAGTTATCGAGCGCCAGCGCGAGACGCTGCTGCGGTTCACCAGGGCGATGGGTTCGGCAAATGCATACGATGATGCGCTAGGCGCGGCGGCTTTAATCATAAAGGAAGAGTCGAAAGCGAATGCCGTCGAGTTCTTCGCCTTCGATCAGAGTTCTCAGCAGCTTACATTCAGGTTCTCAATGCCCGAGAAAGGGCCAACAGCAAGCGGTGGATTCCTGAACGCACTCGCTGCGCAGTTTGCGGGCGAGGCCAGTGCGCGCCGGAGCTATGCCGTCATGCAGGAAATATTCGGCAACAGGCGATTGGTTGTCATGCTTCCCGTATCGGCCGGTGATTTTCTTCTCGGGCTCTTGCTTCTCGCTTATCCTTCCGTACCCCTCCGGGAGAGCAGCGTCGTTGATCTCCAGGAGGAGAGCATGAGCATCCTCCTCGCCATGGTGGACCAGCTCGGATATGGGCTGATGAAATTCCTTCTCGAAGGGGAAGTCACCTCCAGAGAGCACCACATTTCCATGTTGACGGATAATTCTGCAGATGCAATAATCGGCCTCGACGTAAGCGGAAAGATCGTCTCCTGGAATAAGGGAGCCGCTCTCCTTTTCGGCATCGAGCCCGACCAGGCTACGGGCCGACCGTTTTCAATTCTCCTTCCGCAGGAAAAGAGGCTGATCGGCGACGATGAAGTGATACTCAGACGGATTCACGATGAAGGCTCCGTAAAGAACTTCGAGCTCGACTGCGAGACGATCTCCGGCCAGAGGATTATCGTCAGTCTCACCGGGACAGTTCTCAAAGACGAACACGGGACATTCATTGGAACTGCGCTCATCATGCGAGACGTGACGCAGCTGAAGCAGTACGAGATGGAATTGCGCCAGACCGAGAAACTTTCATTCATCGGCCAGATCTCGACCGGCATCGCACACGAGATAGGAACTCCGTTAAACATAATACTGGGGAATGCCGAATACCTGATGATGGATGTGAAGGCCGGCGACAGGGACTACGATGAACTCAAGATGATCATCGGAGAAACAAACAGGATTGCGAAACTTATCCAGCAGCTTCTCGATTTCGCGCGGCCGAAGCGAATGAGATCGAAACCGGTTCTGTTGAACATTGAGATCGAGGGTGTCCTTCAGCTTCTGAAGAACCAACTTGATAAATCATCCATCAAACTCATGCTGAAACTTTCCGATGGGCTCCCTTATGTGTTCGGAGATGCGGCGCAACTCCAGGAAGTGTTCGTGAATTTGATAGTAAATGCCATCCATTCGATGGAAAAAGGTGGGGAACTCACCATCACGACCTCCGTGAACGGTGCCGCCGATAGTGGCACACTGGAGGTGGCGATAGCAGATACCGGCTGCGGTATACCCGAAGAAAATCTCCAGAAGATTTTTAACCCGTTTTTCACGACTAAGGAAGTGGGGAAAGGAACAGGTCTCGGTCTGGCGATTACTCAGAGGATCGTACAGGACCACAAAGGTACGATTGCAGTCGATAGCGCAGTCGGCACCGGAACGGTTTTCAGGCTGTCGTTCCCGATATATACCGCCGAAACTCCACCAACAGGAAAGACTTAGGTTTCAATAAATTAGACTCGACCGGACGCACCATTTACGGTAGAGATAAAACCGGAAATATATATGAGAGCAGACATTTCAATACTTGCAGTTGACGATGATGTAAACATGCTCGCGATGCTCGAGAAGTTTCTGAAGCGCGCGGGCTACACCGTGGAGACCGTCTCCGACAGCATGAAGGCCATGACACTGGTTGATGATAAGAACTACGATATCGTGATTACAGATATCCAGATGCCGCGGGCATCGGGCATGGATCTTCTGAAAAGGGTAAAGGATCTTGAAAAAGATTCGATGGTCATCATGATAACCGCTTTCGGGTCGGTGGATTCCGCAGTCAATGCGATGAAAGCCGGCGCGTATGACTATGTGAGCAAGCCATTCAATATCGACGAGATACTCGCCCTCCTCGAGCGCGCCACGCAGCAGCGCAGGCTCCAAAGGGAAGTCGAATTACTCCGCCAGGAAGTCGAACACAAGTACTCCTTCTCCAATATCATCGGGAAAAGCAAGCCGATGCAGGATATCTTCTCGCTTATACAGCGGATCTCTCACGCGAGGAGCAACATTCTCATAACCGGGCGGAGCGGGACGGGAAAAGAGCTTATCGCGAAGGCCATTCATTATAACAGCGACCGTAAGACAATGCCCCTCGTCACCGTGAACTGCAGCGCGATCCCCGAGTCGCTGCTGGAGAGCGAGCTGTTCGGACACGAGAAGGGTGCCTACACGGGAGCGATCACATCCAGACGCGGCCTCTTTGAGACGGCGAACGGCGGTACGCTTTTCCTCGATGAGATCGGAGACATGCCGCTCGGTTCCCAGGCCAAACTCCTGAGGGTCGTTGAGACGGGTGAAGTCAGGCCGGTCGGCAGCGACGACATCAAGAAGATCGATGTGCGCGTGATTGCCGCGACGCACCGAGATTTGAAGGAGATGGTAAAACACGATCAGTTCAGGGAAGACCTGTTTTACAGGCTCAACGTGATTTCGATACACGTGCCGGATCTCAAAGACAGAACTGAAGACATCCAAATTGTTACCGACCATTTCCTGAAGAAATACGGGGAGCAATTCGGGAAACAAAATGTCCAGGTGACACACGAAGCGATGGCATGCCTGATGAGATATTCGTGGCCCGGAAACGTGCGCGAGCTTGAGAACGTAATCGAGCGAAGCATAGCTTTGGCGGGGGGCGACGTAATTGACTGCAAGGACCTCCCCGAGCATCTTTTCCAGATGAAGTCGACGGACCTCATAGACGATCTTGCCTCGGACAATATGCCGCTGTCGGAGGTCGAGAAGCGATACATCGTGAAGGTGCTTCAGCGGACCAACTGGCACCAGTCGAAGGCCGCACAGATCCTCGGCATAGACAGGAAGACTCTTTACAGGAAGATCAAAGAGTATAACCTCATGCAAGGGTAGGATGAGTCGCCATCCGGCGGTCAAGTTGCGGCCGGTTGTTGGAATCCAATAATGCGAGGGCTCACGCGGGGGTCTCCGGGGGATCCATCCGGACATTCAATCGAGAATTTGAATCAAGTTGACAACCGATCCGGGAAATTGAGAGAAACTACCTCTCGGTACCCGACTTATTGACGTCGACTTTTATCTCATCATACCGCTGCACTCTGTAAATGATGGTGGATGCTATCCAGCTCATCACGAAGATTCCGATGACAAAATATCCCATAATTCCGAAGTCGCCGCTCAGCCGGCCGACGGCGCCCCAGAACCAACCCCTTAATTGAAGTTTGTCGCCTATGATGTTCAACACCTCAATCCCTCCGACGAGGAGAGCGATGAGAACAGATACGAAAGTGATCGTAAGGTTGTAGTACAGCTTTCTTAACGGCTTGACGTATGCCCACCCGTACGCGGCAAGCATCAGGACCCCGTCGGTGGTATCGACAATTGACATCCCGGCAGTGAAGAGTGCCGGGAAGATGAGTATCGTCCATATGGGCAACCCCTTCGTCGCTTCGGTTGCAGTGATTCCGAGAAGCCCGATTTCCGTTGCAGTGTCAAAACCGAGACCGAAAAGGAATCCAAGCGGGTACATATGCCAGCTCTCATTGATCATTCTATGGAACGGTCTGAAGATTCTCGACATCAGTCCGCGCCGCCCGAGAAGGTCATCGAGTGTTTGTTCGTCGTAGGCCCCTCCTTTCTTCACCCTTCTGAATGCTTTGAATACATCGCGCAGAATGAACATGTTAAGGAGCGCGATCAGGAAGAGGAATCCCGCCGAGACGAGCGTTCCTATCACTCCTCCGATGTGCTGAAATTGCGGAAAGCGCTTCTGTACCACGGTTGTGGCCAGAGCTATTGCCACAGATGCGAACACGACAACGGTTGAATGCCCCAGCGAGAAGAAGAAACCGACCCCGGCAGGCCGCTTTCCATCCTGCATGAGCTTACGCGTTACGTTATCTATTGCGGCGATGTGATCCGCATCCACCGCGTGCCTCAGTCCGAAACTGTAAGCAATTACCGATGTGCCGATGAGAAGCGGAAAACCAATGAACGTCGATACTGCAATCGCCCATACTCCGAAGTTGACGCAAATGAGGAAAAGGTAGAGCCCAAGAACTTTCCGGCGCGTTCCCGTGAACCTGTCCCCCAATGCTTCTGAGAAACGTGAAATCATTTTTCTTTGAATTCTTCGATGATCATCTTTGCCCTGAAAGTCTTTTTGTCATCCATTATCGATATTGGGTGAGGAAAATTCAAGATAATGGATCGATTCATGTTGAGAGTCCTCGTTTGAGACCGAACAAAAAGACAAATCTCTACCTGTCCCTCTTGACCTTTGTCGTGCACCGTTGACTTCTTTCCAGAATGTACCGAGGGGATGGTGGACTTCCTGAAGCAGCAAGCAACGAGATGCGAGATGCCGGGACGGGTCTGGATAAGCCGATTTTGGTTTCTCAACTGAGTCTGGTTTTCGGTGGCATCGATATTGCTACCCGTCAAAAAAAACCGGGACAGTTCGGTTCGCTGTTGACATTCATTATGTAATTGCCGAGATTTTTTATGTAGTAAAAGTTGTACCGACAAAATCCGGGATACTCCGGACCAAAGAGTGTTGCAGTGTTCCGTGCAATGCTCTACTCACATACCCGTCTGATACCAGCGTTGCTTCGGGCAGCGGCAGGAGTGGTACTGATATCGATGTCGATGTATGACGACTTGACTATCGTGGTATCAAAGAAGGGAGGGTACGAAATGGAAGCCAAGAACCTGGCTGTACTTAGGAACGAAATGTTCAACCGGGTCAGGTCAATTCTATACGAACGATATGGGGAGTTCGTGCCTGATCCGCTGGTTGAAAACGAATCTCAGGGGGAGATCGTCGTGAGGAGCATCAAGCGCGTCGAATCATTCAAGGCAGATGAGGATCTACTCGATTTGTTCGACGCACTTGAGAAAGTGTTTTCGGGACGATACGGATATTGCCTGTTTTGCAGGAAAGAGATAGAATTTTCGAAACTGATGAAAAATCCACTGGCGAAGTTTTGCGACACGTGCGAACGCATGCTGAGTCCAACTTATGTCTCGGGAGATGTACAACCAGAGGAAAAGAGATAGGCCTGCTCGCTCGCTGAAGTTTTTTGGGGGACTTGCTTGTTCCAATTCCGGTGGGAAGCGGGGTGTGCTAGTGGACGGGCACAGTTGCCGTCAGTGCCGTGGTCAGTGCGGATGCGATTGCATCGAGTGGTAAGACTGCGTCGGCAAGCTCGGCATCCACTATGGATTTCGGCATGCCGTATACGACCGATGTTTCCTCGTCTTGCGCAATAAGTTTTCCGCCAGACTCTTTTATCAATCTCGCTCCGTCAAGTCCATCATGGCCCATACCGGTCATCACCGCTGCGAGCACGCGCCCCTCGAATACTTCGTTCGCCGATGAGAACATCACGTCGACTGAAGGGCGATGGAGCGTGTCGCCGGGATCTTTGGAGACGACAACTTTCGGAATCCCACCGGTCCTTCTGAACTTCATATGAAGTCCTCCCGGTGCGATATAGACCTTTCCTCTTGTCAAATCCATTCCGTCTTCCGCTTCGCACACCTCCAATCTGCTTATGGAGTCGAGTCGATCCGCAAGCGACTTAGTGAACTGAGGAGGCATGTGCTGGACGATAGCGACCGGGACGGGGAAATCGACGGGAAGCGAAGGCACGACTTTCTGTAGCGAGAAGGGCCCGCCAGTCGAGATGCCGATGGTGACGATCTGCGCGGCGCTCATCTTCAACTGTGACAGCCTGTTCAGGGCAGAAACCCTGTTAGTGAGCGGCCTTGAAAATGTTCTCAGCCTGTTTGTGGTGATCGCCTTTACTTTCGCTACGAGCTCGCCTTTGATCTTAGTTATATCGAGAGAGACATACGAGAGTTGTTTTGGGATAAAATCCACCGCTCCTGCGGAAAGGGCGTCGATAGTCGCACGTGCGCCTTCGACCGTCAGCGAGCTGACCATGAGCACGGGAAGAGGATTCTCTTTCATTATCTTCTTCAAGGCAGTGATTCCGTCCATCCGTGGCATCTCCACATCGAGAGTCATTAGATCCGGGTGGAACAATTTCACTTTCTCGATCGCGTCGATCCCATCCCTCGCGGTGCCGACAACTTCTATTTCGGGATCGTCTCCAAGCATCATGGATATCGCTTTGCGCATAAATGCGGAGTCGTCGACAACCAGTACTCTAATGGCCATGTCAGGCTCTCGCTTCGCTTGTTGCGGCAGCTCTTGCTGACTTCTCGACGAGGCGGAGCAGTTCGCCTGCGTCGATTATCATTATCACTCTGCCGTCGCCGAGTATCGTGGAACCTGCTATACCCGGTATATTCTTCAGGTAAGCGCCGAGAGGTTTTATCACGATTTCTTTCTGGCCGATCAGACGGTCGACTACGATTCCGAATTTCCTGTTCGCAACACCGACGACAACGGTATAGAACGCTTTGACTTCGGTGTCTCTTCCCGGCACATCGAGAATTTCTGAAATGTCGACAAGCGGCAGGACCGTCTCCCGAAGTCTGGTCACTTCACGTCCGTTTACGGTCGAGACTTCGGATCGTTGGGTATGGACGACTTCGAGAACCGAGCTTAATGGGATGGCAAAGGTTTCGTTCCCGACTCCGACGAGGAGGCCCTGGATGATGGCGAGGGTAAGCGGGAGTTTCAAAGTGAATTTTGTCCCTTTTCCCACTTCGGATTCTACTGCGATTATCCCGTTCAATTTTGTGATGTTTGTCTTCACCACATCCATCCCAACTCCGCGACCGGAGACACTGCTTACCTTCTGGGCAGTGCTGAACCCCGGGAGGAATATGAGGCTGTAAGTATCTTCCGTTTTCATCTCGTGCGCCTCTTCTGGGGTGATGATCCCTTTCTCCAGCGCCTTCTGCTTCAGTTTCTCCGGGTCGATCCCGGCTCCGTCGTCCTGCACTTCAATTATGACATGGTTCCCTTCGTGCCCCGCGGTGAGGCGTATGGTACCTTGCCGCGGTTTGCCCGCCGTCTCCCTGACATCGGCAGACTCGACTCCATGATCGGCGGCATTCCTGATCAAATGAACGAGCGGATCGCTTATTTCCTCTATTATAGACTTATCGAGTTCGGTTTCCTCGCCGCTGATGACGAGCCGGATGTCCTTCGAAAACTCGCGGGCGATATCGCGCACGAGCCTCGGAAACCTGTTGAATACCCTTCCAATCTGAACCATCCTGGTTTTCATCACGGCAGTCTGGAGTTCCGTGGTAATGAAATCTATCTGTGCCGCCGTATCGTTTAGTTGATGAGAGAAGTCTTCGCGACTGTCTTCGTCCTTGTCGATGGAAACAATCTGGGAAAGGCGGTTCCTGCCGAGCACGAGCTCTCCGACGAGATTCATGAGATGGTCGAGCCGCTGAACATCGACCCGTATCGTGGTGTCGGTGATGTTCTTTTCACCCTTCTGAGGCTGCTGGTGCTGCGGCTGGGATTCGGCCTGGTCTACCTGATGGGACTCGGTCTGATTATCATGGACTTTCTCTTCTGATCTCTCCTTCGGCTGTTCCTGTATTGCGGTCTGGGACGGGGATAGCTCAGCTTTGGGTTCGTTTGACGCTGCCTTCGCATCCGGCTGCCCGGAAGGAAGAACTCCCTTCGAAAGTGCTTCCAGCTTCTTAATCGTCGGGCCGAGGTCAACGTCACTGATGTTTTGGTCGAGGACTTGCTTCAACAAGACTTTCATCAGGTCGAAGGCTTCCAGCATGACGTCGAGCATGGCTGGCTGAAAGGAAATTTCGCCACGCCTCATCTTGTTGAGGACATCCTCAAATCTGTGTGCGAGGACACTCATCTGTTCGAAGCTCAGGAAGCCCGCTGTTCCCTTGACGGTGTGCACGGCGCGGAAGATTGAGTTTATCAGCTCTTTGTCATCGGGTCTTTTCTCAATCTCGAGGAGTTCGTTGTCGAGCTTTTCGAAAATCTCGTTTGTCTCAACGATGAAGCTCTCTACGATTTCCTTCATGTCGTCCGAGAACATCGCGTGCTGCGTCATCTCTATTCAGGCTCCCTTTCTGAACAGTTTGTCGATTTCATCCTGGGATGTGTGACCGGAAGCGGTCATACCGGAGGTGGGCTGAGCGGGCGTAGTGTTCTCAATTGAACTTATGACTTTGTCCGCGTCTCGCTGGGCGTCCCCGGATCTGTCGTACGTTGCCTGCGGATCAAATGTGTGTCCGTCGACCTTCTGGATTTCAGAGACAAGCTCGGCTCCGGAGATCTTGAAACGGTCGATGAGGTTGGCCAGCCTGTCCTGGACGGACTGAATCAGGTGATTGACCGACGCAATTTGTTGTGTCGTGATATCCTGTACCTGCAGGGATATCATTATGTCGTTCGATTTATTCCGGATATCCTGGAGACTGTCCTGGAGTCCGCCCGCGTTGGACTTGAGGGCTCTAAGGTGAGCGTCTTTCTGTTCATGAATTTCTGCCAGCTTATCGAGGAGTTCCTTGTGGCTGCCGTTGAGTGACGCTTTGAGCATTTTAAGCTCCTGCTCGTCGAGGCTCCCAATCGCCGCCATGTCGTTTGTCGCAGTCTGGAAATGGGAACCGATAGCGTTGAGCTTGGACAGAACTCCGTCGAGGTTGTCCAATATCTCTGTCGTAGCCAATTCGGTTGCCTGAGTGACTTTGTTGAGCTGCGAAGACGCGCGCGGCATTTTGTTGGCGCTTTCATAGATGGACTCGTTAATGTCCTCGAGTACCGGGACGATATCGTTGACGAAGTAAAACAACTCCTCAAGAAACGGTATTACTCTCTGACCGAATATGAAGAGAGCACGGAGTTCATTTATCTTATCGAGGATTCCGCCGAGATTTTTGGTGTTCATGATTCCCCTCTGTTAAGTCGTTTTCAAAATTTGGTCGATTTTTTCTTTCAGCACCTGGGGAGTAAACGGTTTCACGACATAGTTGTTTACTCTGGCCTGCAGGGCTTCCATAACGTCTTCTTTCATCCCCCTTGTGGTAACCATAAGGATCGGCAGGTTGAGGAACTGGTCGTCCGCGCGTACCGCTTTCGTGAATTCCAACCCGCTCATGTTCGGCATGTTCCAGTCGGTGATCACAAAATCTATCTTTTCCACATAGAGCTTCGTTAGCGCATCCTTGCCATCTTCAGCTTCGACTATGTCGTCATAGCCAATCCCCTTGAGGGCATTGTTGACGATTCGACGCATGGTCTGTGAATCGTCAACTACAAGGAATTTCATGGGCGTTCTCCTTAGTTAATGTATTTTGCAACTTCGTATTGAATTCTTTTTTGATCGAATGGTTTTACAAGGTAAGAGTTCGCTCCCAGTTGCATGCCGGTTTCGATATCGTTCTCGTTGCTTAGCGAAGACAAGATGATGACGGGGACGTCGGAATACTCGCTGTCCTCCCGTAAGGCTTTCAGAAATTCGAACCCATCCATATTGGGCATATTGAGGTCGGTGATGACCAGGTCCACTTTGTTCTGCGACAGTTTCTCGAGCGCATCCATGCCGTCTCTTGCTGCCACAACGAGGAGGCCGAGAGACCGGAGCGCAAAGACCAGGAATTTCCTGACTGATTCGGAATCATCGACTACCATTACAGCTTTCATCAATTTACCTCACTCCTTTCGGTACGCAATTGCTTTCTCGAAATGCACAGGCTTCAACGCCTGGGATACACCATACAATGTCTCCGAGTATCCGACGAAGAAGTATCCTCCCTTGTTCAAGCTGTTGTATACTGATGAGACGACGCTTTCTTTTGAATTGTAGTCGAAGTAGATCAATACGTTCGCAGCTATTACTACGTCGAAGTCTCTCATCAATCTCATCGAGGCTTTGTCGAACAGGTTTAGTTGTCTGTACTCTACCAGCTTCTTAACCTCTTCGCTCAGGGAGTACTTGTCGCCCTCGTGCTTAAAATACTTCTGCATATACTCGGCAGGTATGTTACGTACCGAGTATTCTTTGTAGATCCCCCTTTTTGCCACATCGAGGACCTGTGTATTTATGTCGGTGCCGACTATTTCAAATTTAAAGGCCGGAAAACGCGCCTGGAATTTTTCCTTTATGATCAGGGCCAGGGTATAAGGCTCTTCTCCCGATGAGGCGGCGGCGCTCCAGAGCCTGATCCTGTTGATGCCTTCCTGCCTTCGCCGCATGATAAGCTGGGGGAGGATGTGGTTTTCAATGGTCGCAAACTGCGGCTCGTTCCGGAAGAAGAATGTCTCGTTTATCGTGATGCTGTTAATAAGAAGGGCGAGCTCCGTCGAACCGAAGCCGTTCATCAATGCCCGGTAGTATTCTTCGAAAGAACCGATCCCTAATGCGGACAATCTTCGATTCACCCTGCTTTCGAGTAAGTACTTCTTGTTGTCCGCGAAGAAAATGCCCGTGCGTTCGTAGATGTATGTTCGCATCAGTCTGAACAAATCTTCAGTCAGGGAAACGGTTTGAGAAGGAATAGTATTAGAAAAGGAGAGGTAACTCATCAGCCTGTCCTAATTCCGTCGGTTCGATGTCGATTGGGTCACCAAAATTATGGCAGTCGATCTTATTTCTACGTCGTCGTCGCTGGTGAGCGTATCGAGCTCCTTCTCAAAAAGACGCGGTCCGAGTTTCGCAGCCAGATCGAGCGCGAGTATCTTGACGGCGGTCTCGGGGTCGTTGAGACTTGCCCTGACAAGCTGCTGCGCCCAGACGTTTCCAAGCGAGATGCACTTGCTGAGGGCTATGATTCTTGTTTCGACGTCCAGGCTGCTGAGGTGCTTACCTATGAATTCGGCCATCGCCCTGGTCTCTTCACCCTCGGAAAACCTGAAGCTCGTATCGCTCAAGTTTTGAATCAGCAGCACGATCATCTTTATTGTCGATACGGGATTGTCAATTGCCTGTGCGCGCGCCAGTGCGATGGGGATGGATTTCTTAGCCTGCCCGGTAAGAACCGCTAATATCGCCGCGTCTATGGAGTCCGCTTTCCCGATGTGGTTAATTAGGGAGTGAAGGACTTCATCGTCCACAAGATGAGCGAGGCCGCGGACGGCTGTCCTAACGTAAGTTGGATCGGGATCATCCAGCATTTCGAGCAGATCCGGCTTCAGCGCTTCAGGCATCGCTTCTTTTCTATCCGCCGATTCCAACAGGACAACGAGCGAATGAAGGATCACGGGTTTTGCAAGGCCCGACACCTGGTTCAGTTTTTCCAGAAGGATGTCCATTGTCTCGCGGTCCTTCCGTGTTGACAAAGCATCGGCGGCCGCGAGCTGGACGATCGGGTCCTGGTCGGACAGCGCCTTGACGAAAAACTGAAGGTCGGCGTTACCCTGGATCTTTGCTGCAGCGTTCACGACGTTAGGTCTTGCGTACCCCGCTTCATCATACAATTCGAGCAGTTCTCCCACATGCTGGTTGGCATGGAGGGCGCCGAGTGCGTCGACGGAAGCGCAAACCACATTTTGGTCGGTGTCTCGCAGGTGGGTTGCAATCTTCTCCACGCTTTCCGTCGTAGCGGGAAGTTGAGCGAGGATGTCGATTGCAAATTTTCTCACGTCTTTATCGGGAGATTCCACGTAGGGAAGGAGCGCGTTGACCGCCACGCTCTGCATTCTGACGAGGGCGTCCCCGGCAAGGTTCCTCACTGCTATATTCATGCTCTGTATGTGAGTAGCGGTCAGCGAGGCCGCCTTCTCATTCAGACAAAGCACGAGGACATGCGAGGCCGCTTCCCTGACTCCCCGGTCCGGGTCAGTTAGAAGATATGCGGCCGCTTCAATCACGCGATCGTCCTCCGAGTAGTCGTACAATGCTTCCAACGCGTTCCTTTTGCCCGAAGGATCCTGCGTGTGTAGCTGTTCGATCAGTTCGTCAATCATAATCGCTCACAAGTTCTTAGTTCGAATGATTTCGTTTCTCAACTCTTCGAAAGTAGTGTTGCTGTAGCTCCGTTTGAGAGGAACCCTGACGCCATTTATTTCGGCGACTACACTTTGATGGATGGTCCCAAGCACGGTAAGTTTCGGACATTTCTTGCGGCTCATTTCCAGCACTTTATCCTGCTTCTTTACGGAAAGCTCCTTCACAAGATCGTTTTGACGGCGGAGTTTGTCCTGGAGAAGCTTGAGCTGCTCGGCCTTCTCGCCGGTGAAATTGTTGCTGTCGATTCGCTCCCTGACCAATAGATAGATGTCGTTCTTGAGCTGTTCGATCGTTTTGGCTTGCAGCTGAATCTCTCGATCTATAGCAATCGCGTTTTCCCTCAGGAGCTCGGCCATGCCGACTTTTACCCTCGTGGTAGAATAAAGCTCCCCGCCGATCGTACGAGCTTCGATTGCTTCTCCCGCAGCTATTATACCCCCCATGATCGTGGCGTTCGTCCCAATTACCTTTTCCGAGGCGATCAGGTGAGCATTTACACATTCCCTCCCGATTTTTATGGAACCTTCTGCCTCTATCAACTGGTTCAAGACAACGTTGACGTCAACATTCCCGCCGGCCCTGATCAACCCGTCACCTCGACCGACAAAGCTCTTTTCCACAACAACATTCCCGCCGACGATTATCTTGGCGTCCTCTACCGATCCTTCGACGCGAAGGTCATGCCGGATCTTGAGGCTTCCGCTCCCTTTGATGTCACCGGTGACCAACAGTGACCCGGCGAACTCCAACTCACCTGCCGAATAGTCGACGTCATCGTGGATCGTATGCTGCGGGACGATCTCTACACTGGCCGCCCCAACATGGAGGTACCCGTCTGCGGCAGCTTCAAGGATAATCTTATCTTCCATGTCGGTCCGTTTGATCTCGGGACCTGTGAAAACGTTAAGGGGTTTACCTTCCTTCGGCTGCACTTTTCTGCCGAATATGTCTATGCCGACACTTCCTGCAGTGGGCTTATAGATCTCACCTATCACATCTTCAGCGAATACGTTGGTGATGTTGAATTTCTTTTCGCCATCGGACCGCGGACGGGATTCCACCCGTTTGAAAAAACCCTCCCCACCGTCGGAATGTCTCGAGCCGCGTGCAACCAATGTTCGTACTCCGGGGTCTTTGATGGCCGCGCGTGCCGCATTCAAGTCGACACCATACACGATTCCGTCAGCCTCAAGTATAGCCCGAATGTCGGACAGTTCCAGACCTTCCTTTTCCACGATTGCGTATGCTTCGTAGCCGTCGCTCGAAATATCGAGCTGGACTTGTCTGTTCGCGACCTCCACTTTTATTCGATCTCCACGTTCGCTTTCTGACTGACTCATGTTTGTCATAGCCCTCTCATCGTAAGTACCGGTGACGATTTGCCGGCAGGTTGAGCTTCTTTGCGTTCTTCCTGGCGTATCGAATCTGTGCCGATCGACATGCTGCGGTGATGTTGTCCGCTGCCGCCGAATTTGAAATTCGTTGTGAACTTTTGCAGTTCGCCGGTAAGCCTGGATAGGTCTTCTGTGGCCCGTGCTATCTGGGCAATACCTTTTGCCGATTCAATCGAGACCGTCGAGATTGACTCCACGTTCTGTGATATTTGCTCGCTCGTAGATGATTGTTCTTCGCTCGCGGCGGCGATCTGCATCATCATATCGACGACATTGTCGGTGTTGCTCACGATGTTCTTCAGTGACTTGCCTGCCAAGTCTGCAAGTTCAATCCCTTTAGCCACTTCGATGTTGCCGCGTTTCATTGATGCGACCGCTACGCTAGCTTCGGCCTGAACGTTTTTTATCATCGCAGCGATTTGCTTGGTTGCGGCCGTTGTCCTTTCGGCGAGCTTCTTCACCTCATCGGCAACTACCGCAAAACCGCGTCCCTCTTCTCCCGCTCTGGCAGCCTCGATGGCGGCGTTCAGGGCAAGGAGGTTGGTCTGGTCTGCAATATCGTCTATGACCAGTACTATTTCGCCGATTGCTTGCGATGCCGACCCGAGTCGTTCCACGGTAGCGGCAGAGTTTTGAACTACCTCCGCGATCTCCCCTATTTTAAGCACAGTCTGGTCGACGATTTTGCTCCCCTCGTTGGCGACGATTCCGTTTTTCTTCGCGATGTCGGCAGTCAAAGTCGCATTCCTGGAATTTTCGACGACTGTCCTGGTCATCTCTTCGACGGCAGCGGCAACTTCGCCGGTCTGGGTGGATTGTTCCTGAGCGCCAGCAGAGAGTTCTTCCGTCGAACTGCTAATCTGTGCCGAAGCGGTGGCTGCAGCGGTTGAAGTTTCGGAGACCTGCCGAAGCGTGTTCCTGAGGCTGACAATCGTCTTATTGACCTCCGTACCAAGCCCAAACAGCTGGCTGTCCTCTTCGATAACGACACCAGTAGTCAGGTCTCCAGAGGCAAGAGCTTTGATCGCGTCCTCGATCGGCCGGGTCTGCTGTTTGAGATACTCCTTCTGTCTCTCGATGCTGTTTCTGAGATCGATGAATGTCAGGAAAGCTCCGACGATTTCGCCGTTTGCTTTCTTGATCGGGCCCGCGCTTGCAATTACCGGTATTGACTCATCTGCTTTATTGCGGATGTTCACCTCGAAAGCGGGGACGGGCGTACCAGCAAGCGCGGTTCTGGTCGCATGATCTGTCCCGAACAACTCCAGTGTCTTCATCTTCCCGATGGCATTTCCGGCGTTCACCTGCATGAGCTCACATGCAGCTCTGTTTATAAATGTCAATGTCGTGTCTTTGTCGGCCATGAAAAACGGACTTTCGATGCTTAGCTGGATGCTCTTTGAAATCGCCGCTTCGTCCTTAACATGATAGGCGATTTTGTGCAGCGACGCGGCGAGACTTTTAAGTTCGGCGCCCTTCACTAAGCGTGTTTCAACGTCGTAATTGCCTGCGGCGATCTTCTCGGCATCTTCGTCAAGTGTTCTAATCGGATTGGATATCCCTGCCGCAAGCATGAATCCCAATCCCGATAAACATATGACTGAGATAGCTATTATCAGGATGCTGTGAGTGTATCCGGCCGTGAGTGAAAATCCTAAGACGAGTAGCACAGCTGCGGTTATTTTTGTGGTGACTCTTAGTTCTGCAATCATTCAAGAAATGGTCCTTCTGCATTCATGCTGTGGTTCGTTTCCATTACTACACCCGTTGTAGCGATTCTTCAGGCTCGTACCTTCCGAACCTCGTTGTTTGGTTCTGGAAACAATCGGTTAATTCGACAAAATCGGCGGCGACTTCCGATTGCGCTGCCATTTTCTCGCCCGGTCCCGCGGAGACGGTCAATATTAGGGCTGTGCTTCGCGAAATGAGATTGAGGTGATTGAGGCCGCGGCGGTTGTCGGCTGAATATCCGGGGCCGGTCGATGCTGAGGGGGCGCATACGTTAGCATTGTTCCCGATGACAACCGCTGAAATGATAAGCAGCGGGCCGGCCGTCACCAAAGTGAGGATTATGCGCGTCGATAAATGTGTGTTATATAGCCACTTCACTTTCTGCCCGCCTCGCTGAGATGATTAAACTGATTTTTTCTTTGATTGTGTGTCAATGGTAATCATGCGTTCACTTCGGCGTCGACTTCCGCGAGTTTCTCTTGTTCGTCGGAAGAGAGTACCCTGTCGAGATCGAGAAGGATAAGAAGTCGGTCCTGGAGCTTCGCTACGCCGGTGATGTAACTCGAGTTGATGGATGTAGTCAATTCGGGAGGAGGTTCGATGACGGTCTTCTCAACCCTTATCACTTCTTTCACCTTGTCCACAAGGAAGCCGACGACTTTGTCGACGAGCTCGACGACAATTATCCTGGTGTCGTTGTCACGGTCTTTCCGCGCCATTCCGAACCTCTTGCGGAGATCGATAACCGGGACTATTTTGCCGCGAAGGTTGATAACCCCTTCTACAAAATCGGGCGACTTGGGAACCCGTGTGATGTCCACTGTGCGGATAATTTCCTGGACCTTCAGGATATCGACGCCGAATTCTTCGTTTTCGATTACGAAGCTTACCAGTTGGTAAATGGTTTCTTTGGACTGGTTGCTGCTAACGGCAGTCATTTTTCATTTCCTCCTGGAACCGTTTGAGTTGGAACCGTTTGAATGAGAGTCGGTCCTGTATGCGCTCTTCGTGATAGGGACAATCTTGCCGTTTTCCCTGACTCCATACGAGCTTCTTTCTTCCAGGTTTGAATCGAGATGGAACCGTTCGATAAGTTCACGCAGGTGTTCCGTCAGGCGATTCAGATTCTCGGCAGTTCTGGCCAAGTCCACCGTAGCCGCCGAGACATGCCCGGACACTGATGAGATGCTCTCGACGTTATGTGAAATCTGTTCGCTTGCAGACGACTGTTCTTCGCCGGCGGCGGCAATTTGATTGATCATGCCGACGACACCGTTCACCGAGGAGATTATTTCGGAGAGGGATTCGGCAGCCTTGTCGGCGAGCTTCATTCCGTTTTCTGCTTCGGTGTTCCCCTCAGTCATGGCTAATACCACTTGCGTGGTCTCCTGCTGGATTCTCTTGATCATGCCTGCAATTTCTTTCGTTGCCGACGTGGTACGCTCCGCGAGTTTTCTGACTTCATCGGCGACGACTGCAAATCCGCGGCCTTGCTCGCCCGCTCTTGCCGCTTCAATAGCGGCGTTCAACGCCAGCAGGTTCGTCTGGTCTGCGATATCGTCAATCACCTGTATTATCTCACCTATCTGTGCACTCGACTTACCGAGGGTATCGACTATCTCGGCAGACTTCTTCACAAGCTTGGCGATCTTTGTCATTCCTTCGATGGTTTCCTGGAAGACTTTTTCTCCCGCATTGGCAAGGTCGGATGCTTTTTTCGCCATACCGGCGGCTTCGTTCGCATTTTTTGAGGATTCTATGACGGTCTTGGACATTTGCTCGACTGCTGTGGCGACTTCACGGGTCTGGTTCGCCTGTTCGGCTGCGCCCGTCGACATTTCCTCGGCGGCAGATGAGATCTGCCCGGATGCTTCGGCCAGGGAATTCCCGGCGTGGTGTACCTCTCCGATCAGACCGTTCAGGTCGCGTATCATCTGGTTGACTTTTCCCATCAGAGCAGCCACTTCGTCGTTGTTTTCGATTGTGAGCTCTTTGGTGAGATCGCCTTTGGTTACTGCCTCCACGACATCGGATATTTTCTCGAATTGCTTTTTGAGATAGGTCTGTCTCTCTTCAGACTCTTGCTGCATTGACTCCGCCAGTTTTCTCGCTTCCTCAGCCTGCTGGGTCTTCAAGTTTACTTCGTCGAGCGCTTTCTTACTGTTTTCAATCATTATGTTGAACGATGCCGCCAACTGACCTATTTCATCTCCCTGATTAAGATCGACCCGTACATCGAAATCGCCCGCGGCAACCTTTTGAACGGACTGTTTGAGCAAATCCACGGGCAGAATTACCGTTTTTCGTACCAGGTACATCGCCACCATTCCGAAGAAGCCAAACAACAGAAATATGAAAACGGAAATCAGAATGCTGGTCGTGTTTTCAGATGACAGAGACTGAGAAGAGATCGCGACCGAAACATAGCCGAGGAGCTGATGAGTGTTTTTGTTTTCGACCTTGACAGTCGAAATGGCGACGGGGGTCCCGTCGTTCATACTTGCGCTTTTGACGGTTCCTGCCATTGCGAGGGGATTCAGGTTCGACAGTTTGATAGAACTGTAATCGAGTTGAGCGAGCGTTTGGCCGGAAGGTGTGAAGAACGCACCGGCCACAGCATCGCCGGCACCGACGAGGTTGCGCAGCGCGTCCGAGAGGCCGGACGAATCGCTCATCATGAGACCAAATTGTGATTGTGCGCCGACCGCCTGAGCAAGGAGGCTGGCTTTGTCGTTCAGCTGCCGCTCCGAAACGCCGACAGAGTATCTCGAGTAGACAAAAACGAGCGTCCAAGCAAATAGGATAAACGATATGAGAAGGATGGAAAATTTCCGTCGCAGCCGAATGTTCGCGATTCGTTGGTTAGTGTTCATCTTGAATCCTCAGTTTGATGCCAAAACTTGTGTGACCGAAGCATACTTTTCCGGGACCTTGAGTCCAAGTGCATTAAGAGTCTTTTGATTCACGTAGAGCTTTGTATTTCCGCCGTCGGTGACTACAGCCGCGCATGCTCCCTCTGAGACCCAGGAGGTATTCGGTGCAAAGAGAGGAATCCCCTGTAAGGCGGCGTTTTTTATGAGGTAATCCCGGGCGATAGAACTCCCGATCAAGCTGCTGTTCTGGATGACCCAAAGGGCCTGAACATGGTAACTCCCGGTGAGATCCCGAAACTGCGCCGCTACATCAGGGAGCGCCTCAACATCCGCAAGAACGATCTTCACTCCGAAGGATGCGGAAGCTCTCTTTACCTGGTTAAGCAGATTCCCGTTGTTGTCTGCGGACTGTTTGTAGATCAGCCCAACTGTCTTTACCTGTGGCAGCATTTGTTTTATCATGAATAATGATTGCAGCGGTGTTGCGTTCGACTCCAGTGCCTCAGGTGTGCCGAAAAAAGCGGCTGATATTAGCAACACTAAGGAAAGCTGGACGGCTATCTTTTTGAGCAAGTGCATCTGGACGCTTCCTTTGTTTTCTTGTTAAGGCCATTTCCATTGTTTTCATTTCGTACTGAAGAGAGCAAGCTATTCAAGCCCCCTCGCTCTCTTATAAGAGAATGACATTGCAATCGGGAGTATGTGCGCGATTGCCACGGACTTCACGCATTGATATTTCACTTTGCGTTCCTCTTTGAAAGAGCGTTCACCGAAGATGGTTCTTCCATCGGTACCATCGATTTCATCTCTCCCGGAATAAATGCGCTTATAGCTTCGGCAATATTTGCAGACGCAGAGTCTTGCGACCTCCCCCGGTGACGCAAAGCCATCGGTCCAGCGCTGCGATGAATTATAAACATCGTGTCCATACTCCTTCGTGCTTTCAATCACAATCGGCGTGCCACTTTTATTCTTCGGATTTTGGAACGCAATCGATAGTGAGGGCTTAATTTTCCCGGAAATGGAGGAATATTAGCCAGTAGGTTGAATAATAATCGCCATATATAGGAAGGGCCGGGGAAGGTTCAAGGCCAGGGCATCGGACGGATAAGGTTGACGATGTCAACTCTAACTAATGATCGTGACGGCAGCGGTCGTCAGATGAAGTCCGCGGCTGGCGAATAGTGAACAACGATGGAGAATATTGAGCAAGCGACGGAGGGATGCATCAATTTCCCGCCCGGATTCAACCATCGGAGTTGGCACAGACGTTGATTTAGTTGCGGAGAGCATAGGAGCGTTGGTATGAATAGATATCTGGTAATGGTTTCGTTGATTGCTTTCGCTTACACGCTGGCGATATTCATAACCGGTACTCAGGATGCCGAAGATATATCAGCGGAGACGGACGAAGAGATGGAAAACCACTTAGGAGTCTGAAGATGAAAATAGGATTGTTTGACAGAAGCAGAATTCCTCTTCTTGAAAAAGAGATGGACTTGTTTGTAGCCAGGAACAAGGCTATAGCCAACAACGTCGCGAACATCGCAACTCCCGGATACAAGACGGTCAATGTAGGTTTTCAGCATGAGCTGTCGAATGCGATCGCCAATTCAACGAACGACGTTCAGCTCAGCGAAGAGATCAAGAACATTCAACCGGCAATTCAAGTTGACAACAGTGGTACTCTGGACAGCGGTGCAAACAATATCAATATCGATCAGCAGATGGCTGATCTGGCTAAGAACCAGCTCCAGTTCAAGATGGCGGCAAGGTTGACTTCCATCACGCTGCAAATGATAGACAAGAGCATAAACGGGGTGTGATCGTGAAGATAGGAGACATGTTTTCTGCGATAGACATAAGCGCTTCCGGTCTTGCGTTGCAGCGCAAGAAGATGAATGCAATAGCGAGCAACCTGGCAAACGCTGATTCTGTTGGGACAAACGGGCAGCCATACAAGATGGAAGAAGTCTTGTCGACACCCGGTCAGCCTATCACATTCAGGCAGACACTTGCCAGCCAGTTCCCGTCAATGGAGCTTTCCGGACCGGAACAAATGCAGATGCCTGCTTTTGGTGCCACAATTCCGGATTTCACGGTGAGGGAGGTCGCAAGCAAAGTGGTCCAGGTCCCGACTGCGGTCAAGACGGTCTACGATCCGACCAACCCGTATGCAAATTCCCAGGGATACGTGACGGAACCCAAGATTAACGTGGTAACGGAGATGGTGGATATGATCACGACGACCCGGGAATATCAGGCTAACGTTACAGCCATACAGGCTTCAAAGAGCATTATAAAAGACTCAATCGATATCTGAGGAGACTTATGAAGGTTGGTTCAATTTCAAGTATGGGTTATTCGCCGGTATCACAGAAAGAGCCTGCAAGGAGTCCCAAGCTGGCGGCTCCGGAACAGAAATCTCAGGCAACAGCAGGAACATCTGTCAATCATGGCGGCCTCACTAACGCCGAGCGTGCCTTCTTTGCGAAGCTCTTTCCTGAATCGTCTTCGCAGATACATGCTCATTCAACTTATTCACCCAGCGGCATTCATGCTTCCGTGGAGCCGGGACAAATTATAAATAGGAAGGTTTAAGATGCAGGTAAGTGAACTACAGGCAGCGATAGGGAGGTTGGCGCCGGACATTTCTGCCAACAAAAGCGCTGAAGATGTCACGTCGAATTTCGCCGACATGCTCGACGGATTTGTCAATCATGTCAACGAGCTGCAGACAAAGGCAAACACTGCCATAGATGATATGGCCTCGGGTCAGCCGGCGAATGTCAATGAGGTCATGGTCGCAATGGAAAAAGCCAAGATCAGCTTCGATATGCTTCTGCAGATCAGGAACAAGATGCTGGATGCATATAAGCAAATAATGCAGATGCAGATGTGAACCGCTGAAAAATGGCAAACTCACCCCCATCTTTTTCGGATCAGTTTACTTCGGTCTTCAAGAAACTGAATTTTCAGCAGAAGATTGGTATAGGTGTGGCGGCTATAGCGTCGATCATTGCCGTGGTCATGCTTATTAACTGGGCTAACAAGCCGACGTACGGCGTGCTCTTTTCCAATCTTGAGCCTCAAGACGCATCGCAGATCGTCAACAAACTGAAATCAGCCGCTGTGCCTTACGAGTTGGGAGACCAGGGTAAGTCGATCCTGGTTCCAAAGAACAAAGTGTACGCACTCAGGCTTCAGTTGGCTGGAGAAGGTCTGCCGAAATCGAGCATCGTCGGCTATGGAATATTCGACAAGCCGACCTTCGGAATGACGGATTTCACAGAACGCGTGGACTATAAGAGGGCCCTTGAAGGAGAGTTGGAGAAAACCATTCTACAGCTCGACGAAGTCCAGGGAGCGAGCGTCCATATCGTCATTCCGGAGAAAGCTCTCTTCCGAAGCCAACAACAGAAGACTACCGCCTCCGTTTTTCTCAAATTGAAGGAAGGGGCTCATCTTAATGGGGAAGAGATAAACGGAATTCAGAATCTCGTTGCGGCGAGCATCGAGGGACTCAGCCCGGATAATGTGACTATAGTTGATTCGAAGGGAGATATGCTATCCAGAAAGACTTCCGGCCTCGATGCCCTTACATCATCGGAGTACGATCTGCAGACAAAAGTCGAGAGCTACCTCTCCAACAAAGCGCAGTCGATGCTCGACGCCGTCCTCGGTCCCGGCAACGCCATAGTCCGCGTCAACGCCGATTTGGACTTCAACCAGGTTGAAAAGACGACTGAGCGGTACGATCCGAATAGTGTCGTGTCGAGCGAGCAGACCATGCAGCAGCATTCCGCGATACCCGGCGACTCGCTGTCGAATAATTCTGGACAAACCAACAAGGTAACAAACTACGATGTCGGTAAAACAATTGAGAAAATTGTCGGCAGTGTCGGGAGCATAAAGAAACTGTCAGTGGCAGTCATGGTCAACGGGAAATACACTGCTATCGACAAAGGCGGGGTGCGGACGGTAGAATACACACCTCGCAGTCAGCAGGAGCTGGCACAGCTTACGAACATCGTGGAGTCTGCTGTGGGGTATGACGCGAGCCGGGGAGATCAGGTTTCCCTTGTCAGCATTCCATTTGAAAACGGCGATAGGCAATACATGATGAAGCCGAAGTCGGGATTCCGCGTACAGGATTATGCCGACAAGCTGGTGATACTTGCCGCCATGATCGGTGCGATAATCGTGTTTCTTTCGATATTCCGGAAAATGCGGAAGAGAGAAGGAGAACTCACCAGGCCGGTCACTGTATCGACTCAGCAGAGGCAGGCCATATCGGAGGGGGCTAAGGCCTCGATTAGCCCGCATCAGGATGCCGATTTGCGCGAAAACCTGCAGGCGGCCGAATACTCGGAAGAACTTCTGAGGGTTCAGAAGATCAGGGAGACCGTTGGCGAATACATACAAACGAAGCCGGTCGACGCCGCAAAACTTTTGAAGGTCTGGCTAACGGAAGACAGTGAATAATGGTTAAAGAGATTGCTCGTCAGATTACGTTCGAACAGTTGACCGGAAGGCAAAAGGCCGCCGTTCTCATGATAGCCCTCGATGTGGAAAGCGCCGCCCATATTTTCAAGCACCTGGACCAGGGAGAGATCGAGAGACTTACAGTTGAGATCACCAATATGCAGGGAGTCCATTCCAACGTCATAAACAAAGTAATGGAGGAATTCCAGCAACTTAGCCTGGCCCAGGAGTATATAGTGAAAGGCGGACTCGATTATGCCCAGTCCGTCCTCGAGAAGGCTCTCGGCTCGATGAGGGCAGGCGAGATCATAGAAAAAGTCAAAGAGCTTACGACGGTCAAAGGATTCTCCGTTCTGAAGAAGGCAGAGCCGCGGCAGCTGGCAAATTTTCTTCAGAAGGAACATCCGCAGACTATCGCTCTTATTCTCAGTCATCTTGCTTCGGATCTGGCAGCCGATGTGCTTGAAGCATTCCCGGAGGAACTGCGTGCGGATGTCGCTTTCAGGGTCACCACGCTTGGGAGGGTTGCGCCGATGCTTGTGGGAGAAATTGAAAGTGTAGTCGATGAAGTAGCGGATGAGGTGATAAACGAGAACAGTACTTTGACCGGCGGCGCGAAGGCGATGGCAGCCATACTGAACAAAGTCGGCGTCGTCCAGGCAAAATTTTTGATGACATCCATCGAGCAGCGCGACCCGCAGGTTGCTGCGGAAGTCAAGCGCCTCATGTTCATGTTTGAAGACATCCTTTACATCGACGACCGCAGCGTACAGCGAATACTGCGCGAGGTCGACAAGAAAGATCTTACACTCGCCCTGAAAATTGCGGACGACAAACTGAAACAGAAGATATACTCGAATATGTCCGAACGCGCGACCGAGATGATCAAGGAAGAGCTCCAGTTCATGGGTCCAGTGAGACTGCGGGACGTGGAGGCTGCTCAGACAAGGATAGTCGATGTTATCCGGCAGCTGGAAGAAAACGAAGAAATTGTAATAGGTGGAAGGGGAAGTACGGAAGATGTCTTTGTCTAGAGAGTTCGTTCATGACAGCAAACCGAACGTTATCAAGATTCATTCACGATCGCACAACTTAAAGATCGTGGATTACAGAAGCGTGATAGAGGAAATAGTTGCCGACAAAAAGAACGTTGTGAAAGTGGACGTGGACGATATCGTCGGCGGCGCTCAGCCGTTGACTGGTGAGCTTTTCACTACGGGCGCCAACGCAGACCTTGAGGAGGCGGCAAAGAGAGCGGTTTCCGAGGCGTACGAGAAGGGGTTTGAGGCGGGAAAGCTCGATGCTTCCAGGGCGCTGCAGTCGGAATACGACCGGAAGGTAGAGCTAGTAACCGAGAATTTCCCATCAGTGCTCAGGGAGTTTGCAGCAGAAGTGGCAAGATTCAATCAGGATTTCGATAAGGCAGTTGTAACTCTGTCTCTGGCAATCGCTAGAAGGATCGTCGCCAGAGAAATTGCGGAAGACGAAAGCGCAGTCCTTGCAAGATCTCGCGAAGCCATAAGAAAGATAATCGGTGTCGACAAAATAAAGATTCATATTAATCCTTCCGATGAAGAATATATGAGGGAGCATAGGAACGAGTTGAGCGCCTATGCCGACTCGGTGAAGGAAATTGTGATAGAAGCAGACGGTAAAGTCGAGCGTGGAGGATGTATCATCGAGAGTGAACTCGGCAACATAGACGCACGGATTTCCACCCAATTTGCGTTGATAGAAGAAGCGTTGTTGGGTTTAGCCGAATAATGAACGCAGCTTTGTCCCGAATGGACACTTACGTGGAACACATCGATAAATATATTGATCAGTTGGAGAGACTCGATCTCGTAAAAGTGAACGGTCGGGTTTCTGAAGTGATCGGTCTTGTGATAGAGTCTGTCGGACCCACAAGCTCGCTCGGTGATGTGTGCAGCATAAAATCGCGCGACGGTGAAGAGCTCTGCTTATCGGAAGTTGTCGGGTTCAGGAGCAACAGAGTCCTATCGATGGTTCTGGGAAGCGCGTCGAGCATTAGTCCGGGAAGTGAAATAGTCGCGAGTGGTAAGACCTTTTCCGTCGGTGTCGGCATGGATTTGCTCGGGAGAGTACTGGACGGTCTCGGCAGGCCGATGGACGGACTCGGGCCGGTTGATTTCGAGGAAATGCGCTCGATCTATGCGGCACCTCCGAATCCGCTCGAAAGAAAGAGAATCACGACGCCTATTTCCAGTGGAATTCGATCTATCGATTCTCTCCTAACGATCGGAAAAGGCCAAAGGATGGGTATCTTCGCGGGGAGCGGCGTGGGCAAAAGCGTTACCCTGGGAATGATTGCCAGAAATTCCAGTGCCGATGTTAATGTGATCGCCCTTGTCGGCGAACGCGGCAGGGAAGTTAGAGATTTCATAGAAAAAGAGCTTGGCGCAGAAGGTCTTAAGAAAAGCGTTCTGGTTGTGGCCACAAGCGACCAGGCCTCGCTGATACGCGTCAAGTCTTCGCTGATAGCGACGACGATAGCCGAATATTTCAGGGACAAGGGCCTGGACGTTCTTCTCATGATGGACTCCGTCACTCGTGTCGCAATGGCACAGAGAGAAGTCGGGCTTACAATCGGTGAACCTCCCACCACGAAGGGATACACTCCGAGTGTGTTTGCGCTTCTACCGAGGCTTCTTGAACGTGCCGGCAATGCCCGAAAGGGGAGCATTACAGGCTTATACACAGTCCTCGTCGAAGGCGACGACATGAACGATCCGATTGCCGATGCCGCGAGGTCGATACTCGACGGGCATATCGTGTTATCGAGGAAGCTCGCCTCTTCGGGCCATTATCCGGCAGTCGATGTCCTGGAGAGTGTCTCCCGCGTTATGCCTGATGTGACTACTGCCGAGCACAGGAAAGCCTCAGGGTTTCTTCTCGATTTACTCGCCACATATCGTGAAGCCGAGGATCTTATCAACATAGGCGCGTATGTGAAGGGAAGCAATCAGAAGATAGACAAAGCGATTTCGATGATCGAACTCATAAGGAAATTTCTGAGGCAGGGAATGGATGAAGCATCGACTCTCGATGATGCGGCGAGCAGGCTAATGGAGTTGACTAAAGACTAGGAAATGTAGAAATGGCAAAATTCAAGTTCAGGTTGCAGTCATTGATCAAAGTAAAGGAGATTCAGGAAAAGAAGGTGGAGCGAGAGCTTGCGACGATTAAGAACAAGATATTGCAGGAGCAGGCTCGCCTTGAGGATCTTAAGCATGAACACGAAAAACTCATCACCACGTCTCCTCTTGAAGGAAAGGTGAGGGTTGCTGAGATCGCCCTTCACCAGGACTACATCCAGAAGATTTCCAGCCAAATTCATTTTGAAAACGCGAGAATCGTTCTCTTGACCCAATCGGAGAACAAGAAGATAGACGAAGTGATGGAAGCCAAAAAGGATAAAGAAGCCATAGAGCATCTGAAAGAGAAACAGTTTGAAGAATACAAAAAAGACATCGAAAAAAAGGAGCAGGTGTTGATCGATGCGCTTGCTCAGAGGATTAGCGGCTGACGATGAAAACCATAGTTGCATATATCCTTGGATTCTCAGTGACTTTCACTGTCATCGCCGGAGGAATGTACTTCTTGTCTGAGAAATATCCGTGGATGTTCGGGCAATCAGATGCGCAAACAGTTAAGAATGCAGCGGATTCGGCGGCGGTCCCGAGTTCGGGCGGACTTATTGGGCTCAGCGGCGCTGGAGCTGGGACCGGTTCTCCGGGCGGTGAAAACCAGACGATACTCACACTCAGAAAAATTCTTGCCGCAAAAAACGATACGATCTCAGTCAGGGATGATTCGATCAGGGCATTGAACCAATCTATCTCTCAACTTCAGACGAAAACTTCCGATGCTAATGGTATGATCGCTCAGCTTCAAAGTGAAGTCCATTCCTGGAAAAGCAAGAAGAAGGCAGACCTTGCGTCGGCTTACAACGATATGGATCCCGCGGCCGCTGCGAAAATTATGGCGAATCTCGACGACAGCGATATCATTTTCATCTTATCGACAATACAAAAGAAGCAAGCTGGAAAAATCCTCGGAGATCTCGACCCTACCCGGGCCGCGAGACTGATGATGAGTCTAAATTCGACCCAATGACGCCGACAACTCAAATATTGGGCATCAACGCCGCCGGTGCACCGCCAACAATCGGGACACCACCGGTGGTTTCGGACTCTCCTGCGAACACTCAGGGATTCAACGAGTTGCTGGAGGTCTTAGCATCACTGATGACCGGCAATGGGGTCGTTCAACCGCCTGCGGCACAGAGCGGCCAGGTCGCTACTCAGTCCTCGTGCCAACCTTCTCAGGAATCAGCATCCTCGGGGATCCCCTCCGGTAATTCGACCATCGCAGTCCTGGATCAGCAATTGGCAGCGATGTTGTCCGGGAGTCTTCCTTCGAAACAGGCGAATGGTCCTGCCGCTGACGTACAAACTGCATCTGAGTATTCGCCGGCGGGTTTGCCGCTGACAATGCCGTATCTGACTGCTTTGAACAATCAAAATCAACCGGGCCTTTCGAGTAGTGTACTGCCTTCACTGCCCGGCCTTACCCCCGCGGTATTATTGCAGGCCGAGAGCGAACTCGCGTCACTTGTCGAGCAGTACCAACTTTCCTCGACTCAGGGAGGTGCGCCGGCGAGTGCTCCCAATATTTCGCAACAGAGTTCGAATTCCGGGAACATTACAACCAATCCTGTCGACGCGGCCCAGCAGGCGGCAAATTCACCGGCGACCAGAGAAGACTTAATAAACCTATTGTCGTTGGCTTCTGGAAGTGCCCCTGATCCTAAGGCAATTAAAGAACTGAGTACCATATTGGCTGACATGACCGGCAGTGACTCCGTTTCTCAGCAGAATATTTCCAAGAGATTAGAAACTTTAGATCCGGCAGCCGTGTCGGCGCAACTTTCACAGCAGGGTTCACAGGTTAATTCCGTCAACTCATCAGCCGGAATTCCATGCGTCCAGGGACGGACTTTCTCCCAGCAAACACCCCTTGCCACGGGCAAGATAATTCCGCAAAGCAATGGAACAACGGTGTCTGCTTCCCAGGGCAACGGCGCAACAGTCTTAACCCCCCAAGATAATGGGACAACGGCATCACCCGCTCAATCGCTTTCCCCCGCAACGCCGGCTCAGGCCGGGCAATCACAGGTGACTGCCACGGGCCAGGGAAGTCAGAGCGCTGCCAACTCAGGTAAAGGATCTGCCGATCTTCTGAAGGCGGATGTATCCCAGACTTACGTAGCGATTGCAGGCCAGCAGAAAGCAAGTACGACTTTCCAGCAAACGCTATCGGCGGTCTCTGAGAATCAGCTGGCCACGTTAGCTAAGCCCGATACGCTTCAGCTTGCGCAGAACATAGTGAAGGAAGTCAGCATGATGTCGCAGCAGGGGAAGACGATCGTAAATATGAAACTTGAGCCTGAATCGCTCGGGTCGGTTACGCTACAGGTATCAAGCGAGGGCGGGAAGATCAGTGCGCAATTTGATGTGAAGACAGCGGATGCCAGAGCTTACCTTGAGGCTTCCGTTCCTGAAATAAGGCAGGCGCTGGAAACCAACGGAGTGTCTGTGTCTCATCTCGGAGTGAGTCTTTCCGGCGGTGAACTGCCTGCGGGAAATCAAAAGTTCGGGTATCAACCTAAGAGACAACCAGCCAGGTACTTCAGCGGCCAGCAGGAAGTCTCGATGCCGGTTTCCGGGCCGGGGACTTCTAGGAGCTTCGGCTACAATACAATGGAAATGCAATTATAGGTGAACTATGCAACTAAATGACATTACGTCCGCTCTGCCAACCTCAAGCACGCCAACGTCCGGGGCATCATCTGCTTCGTCGTCGTCTTCCAGCCAGTCGCCTTCGGGCGCCAACTCTTCGCAGACGCTTAACGAGCAGGATTTTCTCCAGATGTTGGTGACTGAGCTTCAAAACCAGGATCCGACAAACCCGTTACAGAGTACTGCTCTGGCGGCACAGTTGGCACAGTTCAGCTCCGTAAGCGAGCTCCAGACCCTGAACACCAACGTCCAGAATTCGACAAACGCAAATCTCGTCATGACACAGTCGATCAGCAACACGATGGCTGCAACATTGATTGGGAAAAAGGTTCAGGTAAACACATCGCAGATCAACTATGACGGAACCACCAATCCGACGCTCGGATTTACGCTGCCGAGCAGCGCGGCCGATGTCAAGGTCAACATTCTGAACTCCGATGGTACTGTAATCAGGACGATAGATGAAGGGCCAATGGCGAGCGGTGACCAGATGCTGACGTGGGACGGCAAAGACAGTTCCGGGAATCAGGTCCCCTCAGGCAGCTATTCTTTCTCAGTCAGTGCCGCCGACTCGCAGGGGAATCAGATTACGCCTTCGCTTTATGTGTTGGGTACCGTACAGGGAGTCAAGTTCGGCTCCAACGGCGCTTCTCTCCTCGTTGACGGGTCGCAAGTCGATCTCTCAAGCGTTCAGGAGATCTACTGAGAGTGAAGATGCAGGAAGTAAACGGAGTCAAAGTCCCCTTTGTCCCCATCGGAGGTGTAGACGGATTAAGTTCTACTCCCCAGATTACTACGCCGGAAGGAAAAACGTTTGATGAGGTTCTCAGAGGTGAGTTGGAGGGAATTAAATTTTCCCATCATGCACAGTCAAGGCTGGAATCGAGAAACATCCAGCTTTCAAGTGAGGACATAAGACAGCTTTCCGATGCAGTAAGCCAGGCAGGACAGAAAGGTGCACAGGACTCTCTTGTCGTAATGAAGAATGTAGCATTCATCGTCAATGTCAAGAATCGCACTGTCGTAACGGCAGTTGACGGTGAAAACTTGAACAACAATTTGTTCACGAACATCGACAGTGCGGTCTTAATTAACAAATAACAATGGGCTGGCCTCCCGGTTCCGAAACTTCGGGATACGGAGAAGCCCCTCCGAAGCGCCGACTGACTGACGCGCTTCGACAAATCCGGTGGAGACCAGGCACGTGTCTTCGCCGTTAAAATGGAGGGTTACAAGATGCCATTCAGTGCTTCTCTAACTTCTGCCATCTCGGGTCTGGACAGTCATCAGACCATGATGGATACAATCGCAAACAATATCGCAAACGTCGACACGATCGGCTACAAGTCGAGTGATGTCATCCTCGGCGAATCGTTCGATCAGGTCCTGAGAAACGCTACGGGTCCGAACGGTCTCAGCGGCGGAACAAATCCGATTCAACTCGGTCTCGGCGTCTCCGTCCAGTCTACCGACACGAATATGACGCAGGGTAATCTCCAGACGACCGGCCAAAACACCGACCTCGCTTTACAGGGACAGGGGTATTTCATAGTCGATCTAAACGGCAACCAGTATTACACTCGTGCCGGAGCATTCCAGTTCAATGCAAACGGTCAGTTGGTGGACCCTGGGACCGGCGCCATAGTACAGGGAAAGACGGCCGATACGCAGGGCAACCTCCCAGTCGGCTCTGCCGTTTCGGATATCACGATTCCGTATGGACAAAAGTCGCCCGCCAAAGCTTCAAGTTACATTCAGATGAGCGGTAATCTCGATTCGTCGAAGACTCCGCTGGGCACAATTATGCAGTCCAATTCCGTCTATGCCGTCGACAACGGACAGAGCGACGTCGAAGGGCTCCTCGCTGCCGACGCCGGCGGAGGGAACAACCACGTGATCACTGGAATGGTGCCAGATTCGACCACGATGACGATGACCGTGGACGGTAAGGCCTATACTTACACATACGTCACCACGGACTCTGGAACCGGCAAAGGTGATTTCCACACAATGCAGGATCTTGTCAATGAAATAAACTACAGCTTGAACCAGCAGTTCAGTGGCTCTTCGCCGGTAACGGCTTCTGTAAATACAACCAACGGTTCCATCAGCTTTGTGAACAGCGGAACCGCATCACATTCAGTCCAGATCACCAGCACAAACCCCGTCCTTCAAGCTGCTATGGAGGCCTCAAGCCCCGTGACACTCGCGGCAGGAGGCGCAACTTTCTCGACACAGGAATTTTCCCACGTCGCCACAACGTCCGACTTGCTCTCCAACCTGCGTAACAACACTGGTGGGAGCCTCGGCATCGCGAACGGGGATCAGATAAACATAAACGGGCAGCTGGACGGTTCTGCCATAACACCCGGGGTCCTGCAAGTAAATGGATCGTCTACAACTTATGGCGATCTGGCTAAGAGTGTGACGTCTGCATTTGGCATTACAAATCAGACCGGAACGACGATCGATCCTCAGACTGGCGCATTGACTATCAATGCTGACGGCGGGACTGCTCATTCGGTCTCCAATATCGACATAGCCGATGGAACGAACGCCGCGGCCGGTTTCAACAATGTTTTCAGCGCGAAGGCAGGTGACTGGACGCAGACTCAGGCCGCAACCGATGTGACGCAAAACATTTCAACAACGATTTACGACTCGCTCGGAAACCAGTATAACGTCACTCTCTCGTTCACGCGGGACATAACCAGGCCGAACACCTGGACATGGCAGGCCTCTGTAGACAAACCTGCCGTTATCACCGGCGGCGGCTCCGGTACGGTCGTCTTCAACAATGACGGCTCTTTGAATACCTTCACGTACGCGGATGGCTCTTCAAGCCTTCAGATCAACCCCGCCCCGGTCGGCAATGCTTCAAATCTCAGCGCGAATTTGATGAGCCTGAAATTGAATCCGGGGACTTCCGGCAATTTCTCCGGCCTCACTCAGATGAGCGGTGCCTCCACGACGGTGTCCGGTCAGCAGGACGGGTATGGCTTGGGGGTGCTCAACAGCGAATCGATTGATCAGAACGGCAACATCATCGGTCAGTTCTCAAACGGAACCACGCGCACTTTAGGGCAGGTGATGCTTGCCACATTCAACAACCCGAGCGGCCTCGTCAATGTTGGCGGTAATCTCTTTGCCGCATCGCCCAGCACCGGCAATGCCATCGTCGGAGAAGCAGGTACTGCGATACCTACCCAGGTTGTAAGCGGATCACTCGAACAGTCGAATGTGAACCTCGCAAGTCAACTCTCTAACATGATCGTTGCGGAGCGTGGCTTCCAGGCAAATGCCCAGGTCATCAACGCGAGCGACACTCTTCTCAATACACTGGTAAACCTCCAGTAATAGTAGGATGATTTCCGGTTAGGGTGCAACGTCTGTTGCGCCCTATTTTTATCTGGCTAAAAAGAAGCGAGGCCTGGATGATCAAGTTGACGCAAATAAACGGCGACGAGATTACAGTTAACGCTGATCTGATAGAGACTATCGAAAAAGCTCACGACACCATCATCACGCTAACGACCTCCCGGAGGATACGGGTGAGGGAAGATATCGAAGAGATTGTGAAGAGAGTCGTCGACTATAAGAGGCGCATAAATTCGCCAGGAGCCTCTTCAGGGAGTTCTGAAACGCGAGGTCTTCCAAATCAGGCCCATCAGAAGGACGAATGATCTAGTCCGAACGGAATTCCGGCCTGAATCTCGATGAATCCGCCCGGACCGGCAGTGCACTCCCCCGCCTTTTCGAGATGTCTGATAATATTGTTCACTTGCTCAATATTGTTCATCATTCCTCCATTCTTACTCAAAGACTCTAATATTCGGCCTGAAATGAGGGCTTGGTACCGGCATAGCTCTTGACTAAGTAAGGTTGTGAAAACCAAAAAGAATGAAGCAGAGGCTAAATAGAGATGGCAGAAACAGTCGAAGAAACGCGTACCGCCAAGCCGGCAAGGAAAACAAATAAGCTACTATTGATCGTCACAATCGTCTTAGTACAATTGGTAGCAGCTTATTTTCTGGTGGGCTTTTTCCTTCAGCACGGCGGTCCCAATTCGTCCGGTGCTGCCGCAAATGAAAAGGTCAATGAAAAGAAGGCCTCTTCAAGCGGTGCAAATTTCGATAATGTTTTCATTGTGAAAGATTTGATAGTGAATCCCGCAGGTACGAACGGACTGCGGTTTCTCCTCACCACGATAGGACTCGAAGTGTCATCTGCCCAGGTCGAAAAAGAGTGTGAAAAGAGGAATGTCGAAATCCACGATGCCATCATCAGCATTCTGACGAGCAAAACGCTTCCGCAGCTTGATGAGGTTGATTCGCGCGACAGCCTGAAGACTGAGATCAGGGAGGCGCTTAACAGGGACCTTAGGACGGGAAGTGTGCTCCACGTCTATTTCAGCAAGTTCATAATCCAGTGAGCCAAGCGAATGCCTGAAGTACTCTCGCAATCCGAAATAGATAGTCTTCTTGCCGGGATAGGAAAATCGCCGGCGCCTGAGGTCGTTGAAGGACAACCCGAGGTCAAGGAAGAGACTCGAGACATACAGGGATTTGATTTTCGGAGACCGAACCGCGTGTCGAAGAACCAGCTTAGAATTTTCCAGGCGGTTCACGAAACATTTGCGGAAATGTTCGGCTTCTACCTCGCGTCAAAACTGCAGACTCAGGTTTCCATTGCGGTGAGCTCCGTCGACCAGCTTTTCTATTCGGAATACCAGCTTTCAATCGGAAGTCCCACTTGTCTTTATGTGTTCGACATGCAGCCGTCCGAAGGCCGTGGAGTCCTTGAACTTTCGCCCATGCTTGTGTTTGCCATAGTAGAGAGACTTCTCGGCGGCGGGGCTGCGGAACCTCAGCGAAAGATTCGCGCGGTCACGGAGATAGAGAAGGCTCTCATCAAAGGGACGATTGAGAAGTCGCTTCAAGATCTGCAAGGCGCATGGAAGTCGATCAGTACTCTGAAGTTCGTGCCGAACCGTTTCGAAAGCGAAGCGGATTTTCTGCAGATTGCTCCTGCCAGCGAGATAGTGCTTGTTGTTTCGTTCGACGTCCAGATAGCGGGAACGAGTTATTTAATGAACCTCTGCTTCCCGACATTTTCGCTTGAAGAGATTATTCAACGTCTTACCGTACAGCACGTCGCGCCGATGGGAAGCGGCGACGGCAACCAGAGGGCGAAATCGGCGAGCGCCGCCGTGAAAAATATATCTGTGACTGAGCTCCCTGTGAGTGTGGAGCTTGGCAAGTCGGCCATCTCCATCCACGATCTTGTTGAGCTTCAGTTGGGAGATGTGATCGTCCTCGACAGCAAGAAGGATGGGTTGCACCCGGTGAGGATAGCATCCAGGACCAAGTTCTTTGCAAAGGCCGGCGTACACGAGGGGCACAAAGCGGTGAAGATAGTTAGAAATGCTTCAGAAGAGGAACAAAACGGAGATTTATGATGGCAGATGATGCGATCAAGAATGCCGAAGTCGAAAAGCCTGTACGGAAAGAAGTCCAGAGCGCGGCATTCGAAAACCTTACCGATACGGAAACAAAATCCGCCGGCGGCGAGAACAAACTCGACCTGCTTCTTGACCTCGACCTTATGGTCAGCGTGGAGTTGGGGAAGACTGCGATGATGATAAAGGATATTCTCGAACTCGGTCGTGGATCGATTATAGAATTCGACAAACTTGTAAGCGAACCGGTCGATATCCTGGTCAACGGAAGGAAGATGGCCGAGGGTGAAGTCGTCGTTGTTGACAAGCACTTCGGCATCCGGATAACAAGTCTCATCGATCCTTCGGAACGCGTAAAGGGATTGAGAAAGTAATGGACTGGATGGTCGTCAAAGCCTTTTTAACCATGATGATGATTGTCGGACTTATGTTCGCCATTCTGGTTGTGGTACGGAAGTATTTATTCAACAGGCCGAATATTCCCAACGATAATATGAAGGTGCTTTCGAGCTTAAGTCTTCAACCGAAGAAATCGATCTTCTTGGTGAAGGTGTTCAACAAAGTCATGCTGGTCGGAATCAGCGACAATTCTATAGCCGCTCTCGGTGAAATCACCGACGACGAGACGCTCGAAATCATCGAGGCGTCTACTCGGAGGAAACAGATGAAAGGCTTCACTGAGATTCTGAAGGGGCTTTCACTGAAATGAAGAAGATTTTGTTCATAGGCCTGGTTGCCGCGTGCCTTATATCGACCGCACCGGCAGCTGTACATGCCCAGACCACAATCCCGATACCGCAGATCACTTTCGGGATAACGAAATCTTCCAGTCCGAAAAACGTTGCTCTGACGCTTCAGATTCTCTTCTTCATGACGATCCTCAGCCTTGCTCCGGCGATCTTAATTATGACGACTGCCTTTCCGCGCATCATCATCGCCTTTTACTTCATCAGGCAGGCGCTGGGCACTCCCACTATGCCTCCCACCCAGCTTCTCGTAGGGCTCGCACTTTTCTTGACATTCTTCGTCATGGCTCCGACATGGAGCAAGGTTAACGAGAACGCGTTCCAGCCCTATCTCAAGAATCAAATCTCGCTGGACTCGGCGTTCACCGTCGGTGTAAAGCCGATCAGAGATTTCATGCTTCGTCAGACGCGGGAAAAAGATCTGGCTATGATGGTGCACCTTGCCCATCTCCACCGCCCGAATACTCCGGCTGACGTTCCGACGTATGTCATCGTACCCGCGTTTGCCATCAGTGAGATGCGAATAGGCTTTGAGATCGGTTTTCTCGTCTTCATTCCCTTCATGATGATAGATATGATAGTCGCCAGCATATTGATGTCGATGGGTATGATGATGGTCCCGCCGATGATGATATCGTTACCGATGAAAATTTTGCTTTTCGTTTTGGTAGACGGTTGGTACCTCCTTGTCGGTTCACTCGTGCGAGGATTTCATTGAGGGAAATATGACGGAAGCATTTGTAATTGGAATTACCAGGGACGCTTTCTACACGATCTTCATTGTGTCGGCGCCTGCATTGGTCGTTTCCATTGTTGTCGGCCTCCTGATCTCGGTCTTCCAGGCTGCCACATCGATAACCGAAATGACACTTACCTTTGTGCCCAAGATTCTTGCGATAGGAGTCGTCTGCATACTCCTTCTTCCGTTCATCATGAATAAGATGCTCCAATTTACGCAACACGTTTTTAATCTTATACCCAATCTGAAGTGAAATGACTTTCTACGCTGAGAAATTCATCGTCTTCCTTCTCGTCTTCATACGAACGCTTTCAATGTTTGCGACGGCGCCGCTATACGGGAACCAGGCGATCCCCGCGCAAGTGAAGGTCTGGGCGGGGGCCGCCGTAGCATTTGCACTTTTTCCGCTTGTCGCGGCCAACACCGGGACTCTCTCTCTTGATCTCGGCTCCTTGATCGTCCTCGCCATTCAGGAAGTGATTGTCGGTTCTGCAATCGGGTTCACGATGGGGCTGATCTTTATGGGCATCGATTATGCCGGCGAATTACTCGGCATAGAGATGGGGCTTTCAATATCGAGCCTGATCGATCAGCAGAGCGGCATCAATGTGCCGGTAATTGGTCAGTTCGAAGCGATCATGGCGACGTTTCTTTTCCTGGTAATGAACGGGCATCTCTTTTTGCTGCAGGCGCTTCAGATGAGTTACAGTGCCGTACCTATATCGGGCCTGAGACTTACGGGATCCGCAGTGAACCTTTTCGTCGGCCTTACGAGTATGGTTTTCGTAACCGCGATTAAGATCAGCGCTCCTGTGATGGTTTCCCTTTTCCTCGCGGACGTCGTACTGGGCATCATGGCCAGGATGGTTCCGCAAGTGAATGTCTTTTTCGTGGGGATGCCGATCACCATCGGCATCGGCGTGGTTCTTCTGATCGCCTCTCTTCCTTTTTTCGTGCTTGTGTTCGGAAAGCTCCTGGAAGTTTTTGAAGGGCAGACCGTTCAACTCCTGAGGTTAATGTAAGATGGCAGACGACAACTTCGCGGAAAAAACGGAACCTGCTACTCCCAAGCGCCGTGCGGAGCTGAGGAGGGACGGGAAAGTCGTTAAGAGCATGGAGGTAAACTCCGCCCTGGGACTCCTCGGGGGAAGTATCATTCTCTATATGCTCGGCCGCGGTCTGATCGGTGAAATTTCGGATGTCATGAAGCAGTACCTGTCCCTCTCTTACGGAATGGACCTAAGCCCAACGAACGCCATCACCATTGCCGGTAGCATGGCATCACGATTTCTCCTGATCGTCTTTCCGGTGCTCCTTGTGATCATGGGGATTGGAATACTTTCGAATGTCGCCCAGGTCGGTTTTCTTTTTACGACCAAGCCGCTCGCAAAGGGATTCTCTGGCATGAACCCGTTGAACGGGATAAAGAAGCTCGGTCTTTCGCAGAGCTCTCTCATAGAGCTGACTAAAAGCATTTTTAAAATCTTAATCGTAAGCGTGATCGGATACTTCGCGCTCAACGATCTAATAGAAGGATCCATTCACCTGGTCGAAAGTTCGCCTGTTCAAATCCTTTCATCCATGGGTACAGGCGCTTTCGCGGTTACCATGAAGATAGCGGCGGTATTCCTCGTCATGGCGTTAACCGACTTCATTGTGCAGCGAAGGAAATTCGAACGCGACACAAGAATGTCCAAACAGGAAATCAAGGAGGAGAACAAACGCGACGAAGGCGATCCCCAGATAAAGGGGAGGATCAGACGCGAAATGGTGAAACGCCATAAAATTCGAATGATGGCCAACGTCCCGAAGGCGGATGTCGTCGTGACGAATCCTACTCATTATGCTATCGCGATAAAGTATGATGCGGCTAAAATGTCTGCTCCATTGGTTGTCGCGAAGGGGAAGGACCTGATTGCGCAGAGGATCAAGGAGATTGCGGTGGAGCACAATATCCCGATCGTGGAAGACAGGCCACTCGCGCAACTGCTGTATAAGACGGTCGAAGTCGACGAGCAAATTCCGCCCGACCTGTTCAAGGCGGTTGCCCAGATACTCGCCTACATCTACAAGATGAAAAAGCTAAAACGCGGCTACGGAAAGAACTAAATGGCAGCGACAGTAGAGAGAATATCGACCAGCAAAGCATACAGATTATTCGGGAAGAATACTGACCTGCTTCTCGCGGGGGTGGTACTCCTGATTCTCTCCCTGATGATCGTACCGCTTCCGCCGTTCATGCTCGATATTCTGATTTCGGCAAACATCACGTTCTCGATCGTTCTCCTGATGGTCGCTATGTACATCACGAGCCCGCTCGAGCTCTCCGCATTTCCCGGCTTGCTTTTGATACTCACACTCTTCCGTCTCTCTTTGAACGTCGCCTCTTCAAGGTTGATCCTTAGTAAGGGATATGCCGGTGAAGTCATTCACGCGTTCGGCTCGTTCGTTGTTCAAGGCAACTATGTCGTCGGCGTAATCATATTCATAATCCTGGCGACCATCCAGTTCGTCGTGATTATCAAAGGCTCCGGAAGAATCGCGGAAGTTACGGCCAGGTTCACCCTGGATGCGATGCCCGGGAAACAGATGAGCATCGATGCCGATATGAACTCCGGTTTGATCACGGAAGAGCAGGCAAGGCAGCGGCGCAGCAACCTGCAGAGGGAGGCGGACTTCTTCGGCGCGATGGACGGCGCAAGCAAGTTTGTCAAAGGTGACGCGATCGCCGGCGTCATCATAATCGTCGTCAATATTGTCGGCGGCTTCATAATCGGCATGGCGCAGCTCGGGATGAGTTTTACCGGGTCCCTATCACATTACACGCTCCTGACGATTGGCGACGGTCTGGTCACGCAAATACCTGCCCTCGTCATTTCTACCGCGGCCGGTATGATAGTAACCAGGAGCGCGTCCGGCGGTCAGCTCGACCAGGAATTGAAGAAGCAGCTCCTGTCGAGGCCGAAAGCGCTTTATATAGCCGGCGGAACACTCGGTTTCTTTGCGATCATACCCGGTCTTCCTACCGTGCCTTTCCTCGCCCTCGCCTCCATCGTGGCAGGTTTCGGGTACATCAGGTCGAAGACTATGTCAAACCAGCCCGCAGGGGAGCAGGCGAAGGCGGCAACCGAAGATGAGAAGAAGGATGAGAAGATCGAATCCTACTTGCAGGTCGATCCGATCGAACTTGAGATCGGCTACGGACTGATTTCGATGGTAGACGAAGCCGCGGGCGGCGATCTTTTCCAGCGCATCACGAACCTCAGGAAGCAAATCGCTCTCGAGTTTGGGATGATCGTTCCTCCGATCAGAGTTCGCGACAACCTTCAACTTCCACCAAGCCGGTACGTGATCAAGATAAGAGGTGTTCAGGTTGCCCTCGGTGAGCTCTACATGGATCGTTACCTTGCGATGAGTCCATCTATGAAGGAAGGCGATATCCCGGGTATTTATGTCACCGATCCGACATTCGGTTTGCCGGCAGTCTGGGTGGAGCGAACGCAGCGCGACAATGCCGAGGTTCTCGGCTTCACTGTCGTCGAGGCGCCCGCCGTCCTTTCGACGCATCTCGGCGAGACGTTGAAAAGGAATGCGGATAAGATTCTCAGCAGGCAGGAAGTGAAGATGCTCATAGACAACCTGAAGAAGGATTATGGTGCATTAGTCGACGAGATCAACCCTGATCTTCTTCCGCTGGGGACGCTTCAGAAAGTTCTGCAGAATCTGCTTAAGGAAAGGATTCCTATACGGGACCTCGTAACTATCATCGAGTCACTCCTTGATTATTCCAAGGTCACGAAGAATACGGAAGTATTGACCGAGTACGTCAGACACGCACTCTCTGAGACGATCGCGGCGCTTTATGCGGATCCGTCCGGCGTAATACACGCTATCACGCTCGATCCGTCGGTGGAGCAGATCCTGTCGAATTCTCTGCAATCCCAGAAAGAGATCACGAACACGCTCGGCCTTTCCCCGGAGGTAACCAGGAAAATAAACGACAGCGTCTCAAAAAATGTCGAGCATACCCAGTCGTTCGGTTACGATCCAGTCGTTATATGTTCGGCAACGGTCAGGCTCTATTTCTACAGGCTTATACATACGAACTTCCAGCAGGTGGCCGTCACTTCATACACAGAGCTGCCGGCGCGCACCGAGATTGACATCATCGGAAGGATAGTAGCAGGATGAGAATTAAGAAATTCACCGGAGCGACGGCAAAGGAAGCCGTCGAAAAAATGCGTCAGGAATTCGGCGAGGAAGCCGTTGTTCTGAACACACGACGCGTTTCGAAAGGCGGGATTCTCGGAATAGGAAACGAGGAGTATGTCGAAGTGACGGCCGCCTACGACGAATCGCCAATGAGAGTTCAGCCTCGCATCCAACAGCCGCGCCCCCAGCAGTCACCGGCCTCCGGCGAAGATGTCCTCGGCAACCTAAGGCAGCTCGCTTCCAAATTTGAAGAGAAGCGGAAAGCGGATGCGTCGGCGAAGCGGCCTCCGGCAACGTTCTCGCAGGCTGCGTCAAGTGTCGAGAGCGATGCGCTCAAACAGGAACTCTCTGAGGTCAAGAACGCCCTTGGCGAAATAGCCCAGCATATCAAGCACTCCAAGATGCCTGTACTCTCAGAAGCATTGAAGAATGTGTATACGACGCTGGTCGACAACGAGGTCGAGGAGGATATCGCGCTCGAAATCGTTCAGACATGCAACAGTAAGCTGGGCGGAAGCGCGAGCCAAAACCAGTTTGCTGTAGACAATATCATATATCGCTCGATTGCCAGGCGCTTCACGGAATCTCCTGTCAGGCGGCTCGGAAGGAAAGGCTACGTCGTAGCGCTTGTCGGACCGACCGGTGTCGGCAAAACCACTACGGTGGCAAAGCTGGCTTCAATAAGTAAACTTGTCAAAGGGGAGAACGTTGCGCTCATCACTGCCGACACGTACAGGATCGGCGCCATCGATCAGCTCAAGGCTTTCGCGGATATAGCTTCCATACCGTTGTCTGTCGTCTACACCCCGGACGAGATGATCGCTGCAATCAGAAAATATTCAAACTGCGACACGATTTACATAGATACTGTAGGCAGAAGTCAGCGGAAGCCCGACAAAATAATTGAGCTCGGCAGGTTTATCGACGCTGCGGATCCGAACGAAGTTCATCTGGTGTTGAGCGCAAACTTCTCGGTAAGCACCGTGCTGGATGTCTACGGGAAATTCAGAGGTCTGAAGCCGAACAGGCTCTTGATAACGAAAACCGATGAGGCCGTCTCTCTCGGCATGCTTCTTAGTCTCGCCCGGGACTCGAGCATACCATTCTCGTTTATCACGAACGGCCAGAGTGTTCCCGACGACATAGAGCCGGCATCGGGAGAAATCTTTTCGAAAATGATTTATCCGGTCGGTTCATCTCGTGACATAGTTGGAGTCGAAGCCAATGCTTGATCAGGCAGTAAGATTGAGAGAAGTGGTGAACGCCCAGACAGCTGTGACACAAATCGGAAATCAGCCTCACAAGATCAGCGTGGTAAGCGGAAAAGGAGGAGTCGGGAAAAGCAATATAGCTCTCAATCTCGGGATAGCTTTGGCCCGGCACGGCGCGCGCGTTCTGCTGGTCGACGGCAACGTCAACCTTTCGAATCTCGATATCCTGTCAGGTGTCTCTCCGAATTTCAGACTCTTCGATGTGATTGAAGGGAAGGTCGGGCTCCGGGAGGCGGTTGCGGAAATTTCTCCGAACGTGTTCCTTTTGGCAGGCATGTCCGACGGGACGCTTAAGAAGCTCGGTTCCGGAGATGCGGCGGCTTTCTTCAGGGAAGTGAAGCTCGCTGAGCCGGCATTTCATTACGCAGTAATCGACACTGCCGGCGGCATAGTGCAGGAGTCCATATCCCTCGCCCTTCTCTCAGACGAAGTCCTTGTGGTCTCTACACCTGAACCTACGGCGGTCATGGATGCTTATGTGCTGGTCAAGGCGATCAAGAGGATCAATTCGAGTGCCGACCTCAGGCTCCTGATAAACAGGGCGAAGAGCGCAGAAGAGGCGGACGAAGTGAGATCGAAATTCGACATGGTCAGCGAGCATTTTCTCAATCTCAAGATCGATTACGCCGGTTTCATACCTTCTGATGAATCGGTCGAGAAAGCGGTAAGCTTCCAGGTTCCGTTCTTGAAAGAATTTCCCGATTCGGCGTCATCAAAGGCGCTCGGCTCGATCGCGGAACGCATCCTGGCAAAAGGGTCATTCAGGAAAAAGCCGTGATGGACAAGCTTGGAACAAAAATACCGACGCTTGTTTTCTTCCTTGGGGTGGTCTATTTCGCCTCGGACGGGTACGGCGTGGTCGATGCGATAGTAAGGGCTTTCATGGTTGCGTTCGGTGTCGCCCTGATTATCCTGTTATTCACAATGCTACTGATGTTCTTCCTGACTCTTCAGAAGAACAGATCGGAAACCGTGAAAATACCTGCGGCAGATCAGCACGTCCAAACTGCACAGCTGCAGAGCAAGAAAGTTGAGATGCAATCATGACAACTCAAGAACTCTGGGAAAAGTACTCCAGGCGCAAGACGGCGGCAGTGAAGAAAGACCTCGTGCTTTCTTACATGAATCTCGTCAAATATGCAGCCCGTGCAATCAACCTTCCGTCGAAGTGTGTGTTCGATACTGATGACCTGATGAGCATAGGTATAATCGGGCTCGTCGAGGCGATAGAGAGGTTCGATCCGAAGCGTGGAGTCAAGTTCGAAACGTTTGCGTCCCAGAGAATTCGGGGTGTCATGCTGGACGAGATCAGGAAAGTTGACTGGCTTCCGAGGTCCGTCCGCGACAAATACAAGAAAGCATTCAAATCGCTTAGCGAGCTCGATATGGACAGCGTCAACGGCGAGAAATACGCCCGGGCGATAAACATGAGCATTAGCGAATTTGAGCAGATCAAGGGCTACCTGGCCAATGCAGAAGCGGTTTCACTTACCAGGGTGATCGGCGAAGACATGACGCTGGAAGACGTGATAGGAAGCGACAGCGAGGTCATCGAGCAGTTCGAAGATGAGGAATTGAAGGAACATCTGGTGAAAAGTCTGAAACAGCTGGCCGATAGGGAACGCATGGTGGTTACTCTTTACTATTACGAGGAACTCACTTTCAAAGAAATCGGAAAAGTCCTTGGGATCAGCGAATCGCGCGTGTCCCAAATACACTCGGAAGTGATATCGAAATTGAAAGAGCAGTTTAGAAAGGTTGTTGAACTATGATAGGGGTTGGACAATTGACTGACAAGTTATCGACGATAAAAGATTTGCCGACATTTCCGACGACCGCGTTGGAAGTCATGCGGCTTGCCAGTGACTCCGACAGCAGTGCCGCCGAGCTGGCGAGGATAATATCGAGAGACCCTTCGCTCGCGACCAAGATACTCCGGGTCGCCAATTCACCCTATTACGGCTTCGTCAGAAAGATTTCGACGATCGAATGGGCAATCGTGGCGCTCGGGTTCGAGACTCTCAGGGAGACCATCCTTTCTCTCACGGTCATCGACTTGTTTAAGGGCGGTCCGACGAAGGATTTTGACCCGCGTAAATTCTGGAAGCATGCTGTCGATACCGCCTCTGCCGCGAGGACTCTCGCACGTGAGGCGAAATACAGGATCCCGGGCGAAGCGTACGCATCGGGTTTGCTCCACGACGTAGGAACGCTCGTGCTTTACAGATATTTCCAGGAAGATTTCGCTGAAATCTTAAAACTTGTGAATGAAGAAAGCGTGCAACTTTCCCAGGCAGAAGTCGTGGTCACGGGGACGACGCACGGTGAAATCGGCGCGTGGCTCGCCGCCAAATGGGGTTTTCCACCCTACCTGGTCGAGGCAATCAAATTCCATCACTCACCTGCGTTTTCGGAAGTGAATCCTGAGCTGACTTCGATCGTCCACGCAGCAAGTCTCATAGCCTCTTCGGTGGGTTACTCCTGCGCGGATCAACCGGTGAGGTTCGATACCATGGCGATAAAGTATCTGGGGATAGAACGACTTGCCCCTCCGATGAGAGTTCTCGCCTCAAAATATATCAATGACGATAACACGAGTCTCATAAAGATCCGCGTTCCGGTGACGGATTACGCTCCGGGAAACGAACCCGATATTCCCACGGCTGAGCCGGATGATGAACCTGGAGACGAAGTGGATGATGGCACTCTGAAGAGATTCTTCAAAGATGCAATAAAGCTGCTTCCCTCCACTGAAAGACTCGTTTTGACTCTCAAGCTATACGAGGGGCTTGAACTAAGGCAGGTAGCGACCGTGCTCGGCTACGAGGAAGCAAAGGTCGCGGAGTATTACAAAAACGCAATATCCGCACTCCAGCAGATGGCTGAGCGCGCGATACTAACGAATAGGTTGAACCAATGGAAAATGAGATTCTAAAGGAAAAAGTACAAAACATTATTCAGCTTCCCGCACTTCCCACAATTGCGGTAGAGGTTGCTTCTCTCATTGACAATCCGAACACGAGTGTCTCCAAGCTCACAAGTGTCATTTCTGCCGACCAGGTTCTGACTGCCAAGGTCCTTAAGATAGCAAACTCGCCGTTTTACGGATTTCAAAGGAAAATATCGACGCTCGATTTCGCTATCATGGTTCTCGGCTTCGATTCACTGAAGGAAATCCTCATCAGCATTTCGCTGATAAGCGCCTTCAAGAAGAAGCAGGATAAGTATTTTAATTCGAAAGAATTCTGGGAGCATTCGCTGGCAACAGGCATTGCCGCTCGTACTCTTGCCAGGCAACTCGGCTACCGGATAAGCGGTGAGTCGTTCGTGGCAGGGCTTATCCACGACATCGGTATCCTGGTGACACATCAGTATTTCCACGAGGATTATAAACATATCGTGGATGCAGTCACCGGCGGGAGGGCTTCCTTCCAGGATATGGAAGAGACGGTACTATTTGCCACACATGGTGACATCGGGGCGTGGCTCGCCGAACGATGGAACCTGCCCGAGCAACTGATCGAAGCCATCAAATACCATCACAAGCCGGGACTTGCCGAAAGGAATCCTCAGCTGACCGCATTGATTCATTTTGTCGATTATCTCTGCCATAAACTCGGCATTGGAGCGCTCTCGTACGAGAAGGTCCAGGCATACGATCCCGAATCGTTGAGGATTCTCAATATTTCCGAAGCCGAAATAACCGAGGCGTTTTACGAGTCCTTCGGTTCGAAACTTCGCGAAGATCTTGAGCGGACTTTCGTGAATATCATCTGATCTGTTTACCCGGAGATAAAAATGAAAAATGAAGAGATAGAAGAGAACAATATTAAGATGGGGAGCACAAAACCGCAGTCCCATGCCGTGGCTGAAAGTATTGAACGATTCATGGAGACCCGCGAATCGTACATACATGCGCTCGAAAGCACCGTCCAATTGTTCAAGATGAAACTGGAGTTCCATGAGAAAACCGAAACAGACATCAAGCAATCGCTGGACGAGGTGTTTGCGATGCAAAGACTTGCAAACACAATAAGTACTGCCACCGATCCGGTCTCCGTCTTAGATTCTCTCCTTGAACTTACACGGCAAGTGGTCCCGGTTGAAGAGAGCATGATATTCGAAATGGGAGCCTCAAGGTCCCAGACTAAACCTTTTCTTTCCACATGCTCGGACTATATGCTCAAAGCTTCACAGCACCTCCTTGAAGAAGGCATTCTCGATTGGGTCATAGAGCAGAAGAAGACAACGGTGGTCCCGGATCTGAATGCCTCGATGGCGGAGGCCGGGCAGAGAAACTTCGTGGTCGTTCCTCTCACGCTCCGCAACGAAGCCATCGGAGTATATATCATACGCACCGGCAGCGTTCGGAAGGCTTTCACCGACCACGAGCTGATGTTGCTTGGAATTCTCTCGAACCAGGCGGCCGTCGCAATCGAGAATCTTCACAACATAAGGAAACTTCTGGACGCGACCGAGGAGCTGAAAAAATCGCAGTCCCAGATGCTTCAGGCCGCTAAACTTGCATCACTCGGAGAACTGGCAGGTGGCATCGCTCACGAAATCAACAACCCTCTGCAAATACTCCTCGGCCATATCGCTCTCCTTCAGCAGGGAAAAGATGTCGAACACAGGATCGAGATAATCAGGAACCAGGTGCAGAGAATCTCCCAGATTACCCGCCAGCTTGTCTCATTCTCCAGAAGCGTGCCCGACGAACTGAATCACGAATTGGTAAACATCAATTGGGCCTTAAATGAAATCATCGCTCTCGTGGACTACCAGTTCAAGAACCGCGGCATCGAGTTCGATCTGCGTCTTTCGGAAGGAATTCCTCCTCTCGACTCGAATAAGAACTACATGCAGCAGGCTTTCCTAAATCTTCTGATAAATGCGAAAGACGCGATGCCTAACGGAGGAAAGTTGATCATTTCGACGGAGTTTGTAAATGGTAAGCTAAACATACGCTTCACCGATTCAGGATCCGGCATAAAAAAAGAAAATCTCGTCAAGATATTCGAACCGTTCTTCACCACGAAGGAACCTGGAAAAGGCACGGGGCTCGGCCTTCCCATCACTAGAGGGATCGTAAGGAAATTCGGCGGCGACATCAAAGTTGACAGCACCGAAGGCCAGGGCACCACTCTTTCAATCATAATCCCGGTCAACAGAACCGGCGGCCCGATCAGCGGAGGTAATATTCAATGACAGAAATCTTATTGATGCTTCTAACGCCCGACACTGCAGCGGTAAATATCAGTGCCCTTGTCACGCGGGATATGGACCGGGCGGCAATCAAAGCGGCGGAGGCCGCTTATAGAAGGCCCCCCCAGGGATTTTTCGGGATATCCGATTTCGTGCTTCTTCTCGAGCTCGCAATGATTCTCGCCATGGCCGCTCTTCTGGTAGCTCTGGTTGTACGCTCCAGGCGAATCGCGCGTGAACAGAGCGAGAGGGCGATCCGTGCGCAGCGGATGGGCGTCAAACGTCCGCCGGCCATCACTAAAGCGGAAATCGAGAGGATACTTGAGCAGATTGCCGTCGATAAGGCGAAGAACGTCGACTCGTTGGTCGGCGGCTACTACATCGATAACAACGGCCGGCTCGATTCCAGGGCTGCCGTCCACGAAATGGCAAGGGAGCATGGAATGGAATCGGAACGGCTGAACTTCGCCATCTCCTATGCTTCTCAATCAGCAAGGCAGACAGGCGCCAAGTTCAAAGAAGCATTTTCGCTCGTCAGCGAAGAATCAGACCTGAATGTCTTGGCGCGCCAACTCAACATGGGAAAGGGAGAACTCGAACTTATCCTCGCGCTGAAGAGGAGTAAGATTGCCAATTCAAGAAATGTTGCGGATAAAGGCAAAGGGAGAAAATAATGATCAAAGGAATCTATACAAGCGCACTCGGTCTAATACCGCTGCAGAAGAAACTCGAGGTCATCGCAAACAATCTCGCCAATGTCGATACGACTGCATTCAAGCGGGACGACTCTTTTGCGAACGAACTGATATCAGCCAATACTCTTGTAAATAGCGGGAGCGTGGATCCGACTCAGAATGATGTGAGCGAACAGACGTTTACGGATTTCTCGCAGGGTCCACTGCAGCAAACCAGTAATCCTCTCGACGTCGCCTTAGACGGAAAAGGTTTTTTTGTCGTTCAAAACAAGAACGGCAGCACCAACCTCACTCGCGACGGATCGTTCACTCTTTCGAGCGACGGGACCCTGGTAACCCGTAGCGGTGCAGCCGTTCTGGGAGCAGATGGACCGATACGCGTAGGAGATATACAGCACATACAATCCAGCAACCTTGTGATCGACAGGTACGGCGTCGTAAAGGCTGGCAAAGAAATCTACGGTCAGTTGAGAGTGGTGATGCCATCTTCTTATGACGAGATTGCGAAGGCGGGCGGGAATCTCTATTCGCTCAAACAGGGTGCCCAGCTCCAGGATGTCAATCCGTCCGCTGTGACGATCAGGCAGGGTTATCTTGAAGGCTCCAACGTCAATCCAATCGAGGAGATGGTGGCCATGATTCAGATCCAGCAGGATTTCGAAGCCGGCCAAAAAGCCATACAGAGCCAGAACAGCACACTCTCGGAAGCGAATCAGGTCGGACAGGTGGCTTGATCCGATGACAACGATTTCTAAAACAAGCAATCTATAATCGGAGGAAAACATGGACAGAGCGTTGAAGACAGCTGCAACCGGAATGTATGCGCAGCAACTCAATGTGGATGCGATAGCGAACAATCTGGCAAACGTGAACACAACGTCGTTTAAATCGACAAGGGTTGAGTTTCAGGACCTGATGTATCAGACGATCCGCGCTACGGGAGTGCCCGATCAATTGGGCACATATGGCACGCAGGAATTGCAGGTCGGCGATGGTACAGTACCGTCCTCCACTACACGAAACTTCAGCCAGGGAGATCTGACGCCGACCCAGAACCAACTCGATTTCGGAATCCAGGGAGACGGCTTCTTCGAGATCCGCATGCCCGACGGTACCGAAGCATATACGCGCGATGGCTCTTTCAAAATATCGGCCAATGGAAACCTGGTCACATCGAACGGAAATCTTGTCGAGCCCGGCATCACTATACCGGAAAACACGACCAGCCTGTCGGTGGGCCCTGACGGAACCATGCAGGCTACTGTCTCGGGTCAAACGAATCCTGTGACACTCGGCCAGCTTCAACTCGCAAAATTCATCAATCCAGACGGACTCCAGGCTCTTGGGAACAACCTTTATCAGGAGACCGTCACATCCGGCACTCCAATTCTCGGGAATGCAAACACGACCGGCTTCGGTACCGTTCAGCAGGGCTACCTGGAAGCCTCCAACGTTTCGATCGTTAACCAGATGGTGAAAATGATCGAGGCGGAGAGGGCCTATGAGCTTAACTCGAAGGCGGTCCAGACTGCCGATTCGATGATGCAGGTTGCGAATAACCTTGTACAGTAGGAGATAACAGAATGAAACGCGTTGCCTCTTCGGGAAAAATTCTATTCTTATCGTTGACAATCGCTGCGAGCGGGGCTTTTGCGCAGACCGTGAGCGGGTCGGCGGTGCGCGATGTCATCGCCTCATACATAAAGAATACGCTCCCGCATTCACTGGAGACTTCTATCGAGTTCGAAGACCTCAGACCGAGCTATAACGTCGGCTACAAGAAATGCAGGCTGGTCGTATCATCTGTGAACTCCGTGAGGATGAAGGGACTCGTGACTTTCCTCGTGAGGGCTCACGCGATCGGCCTGGAAAAAGGCTTTACCCAGGTAATCCCTGTAACAGTGAAGATCAGAACATTCCAGAAGGTACTCGTCTCGACTCAGACCATAGACCCGCGCAGCGTAATAAGCCGGGACGAAGTAACCACTGTGAGAACCGAAACGACTGATATCAATAATCCCGTCTCCAGCCTTGGCCAGCTCGAAGGGAAGTGGACGACACAATGGATACAGAGCGGGAAGCCTTTGACCTTCAGTATGTTCGCGCGTAAGCCGCTGATCAAGCAAGGAGAGGCAGTCACGATAATTTACAAGACGAAGAACATCACCGTAAGCGATGAGGGAAGTGCGCTGGAGGACGGGAGATTGGGCGATGTTATAAACGTCGCCAACGAATACAGGCAAAGCCTTCGTGCCAAAGTCATCGGCAAAGGCGAGGTCCTTTTGGTGAATTAGAAGTTTTGGAGGATGAAATATGAACAACGAATCGAATAAACATATGAATGGCAGGGTTGAGATAATCAGAATTGTAACGCTGGCGCTCCTGCTTGCCGGTACGTCGTATGGACAGGTCATGCGCAATCCGACGAGATCCTTGTTTTCAGATTATAAGGCAGCGAAAGTCGGCGACGCAGTCACCGTAATCATAACAGAACAGAGCTCCGCATCGAAAGATCAATCTACGAACACAAGCAGGGCAAGCAACGTCGGCCTTACAGGTGCTCTCTCGGTCGGGAACGCGACCGGGCCGTCAGGCAGCGGTTCCCTAGGTACAACCAACGATTTTAAGGGAAGCGGCTCGACGAGCGAAGCCGGCAGCGTCCAGGCTACTGTCAGCGCGCAGGTCGTCAAAGTGGACCAGTACGGCAACCTCGTAATCAGGGGAAGCAGGGATATATCGATCAATGGACAGGACCAAATCATAAAGATCAGCGGCATCATTCGCCCGTCCGATATTCTTCCGGACAACACGATTTACTCGTCGCAGATATCGGATGCAAAGATCGTGTTTGAAGGATCCGGTTCCGTCAACTCGGCGCAAAATCCGAGCTGGCTTATGGCAATTTTCCACTGGCTCTTCTGAGGTAAGCGATGAAAAAGACATTTGCAATTATTTTAATGGCAGCTTCCGTCGCTTACGCGACGAGAATAAAAGATATTGCCTACATAAAGGGCGTGAATCATTACCAGGTTATCGGCTACGGCCTCGTCGTCGGGCTTAACGGGACAGGCGATTCCCAGATGTCGATTCTTACTCAGCAGTCTGTTGTAAGTATGATGAAGAGGTTCGGCATCACACTCGATCAGAGCCAGGTCAGGATGAGAAACGTAGCCGCAGTCATGGTGGTGGCGTCCATACCGCCGTTTTCTGCCAAAGGCGCTTCGATCGACGTGACCGTCTCTTCCATGGGAGACGCGACAAGTCTTCAAGGCGGTGCGCTTCTTCTGACCGATCTGGTCGGACAGGATGGCAGGGTTTACGCGACAGCCCAGGGCCCAATCTCCGTCGGTGGCTACAACTTCCAGGCTGCGGGATCGATGATCCAGAACAACTTCACGACCACGGGTAGGATCCCTAACGGCGGTCTTGTCCAGAGAACTCCTCCGGTTCAATTCGACAACAACGGGAATATCTCCATAATCCTCTCGCAGGAAGATTTCACAACCGCCGACAGGGTTGCGAACGTAATAAACAAAAGCGTCGGGAGCCCCGTTGCTTATGCGATAGACGGAGGGAGAATAGATGTCAATGTGCCGAAGGCATTTCAACCGCAGAACAAAATTGTCCAGTTCATTTCACAGATAGAAATGCTTCAGGTCGTTCCCGATGTCGTCGCCAGGGTCGTAATCAACGAGCGCACCGGCACGGTTGTAATCGGGCAGAATGTGACCATTCTCCCTGTGGCAATCTCGCATGGGAATCTGAACATAGAAATCCAGGCTTATCCTGTCATTTCCCAGCCGGCGCCATTCTCACAGGGGCAGACCTATGCGACTGAGGCGGCGATGCTGCAGGCGTACCAGGATACAAGTTCCGTGGTCGCCATAAACGGCGCGGCAACCGTGCAGCAAATCGCGACAGCATTGAACTCGCTTAAAGTCAGACCGGAAGACATCATAGCGATATTCCAGGCATTGAAAGCCGCTGGAGCTTTGAAAGCACAACTCGTGATAATGTAACCGGCATGGACAAGATTCAGCAAAACATATCGGCAGGACAGGTTCAATTAACCGCGCAGCAAAAAGCCAAACTCAAAGTCGCGGTGAAAGACTTCGAAGCGGTCTTCATGCAATATATGCTGAAAGCAATGCAGGAAACCGAGAACATCGATGGAAAGAGCGGCAACCAGGGATACGGAAACGGTATCATGACGGGGCTGTTCAACATGAAGCTCTCGGAATACATGACGAAGAATTCGAACCTCGGCATCGGCAGCATGCTGTACAAGCAGCTTACCGGCGAGGAGATGGATTTGACCCCGAGCGGGGTCTCGGCATCGGATCTCAACAATCCGGCGCAGGGGTTTCCCGACAAGCAGCAAAACGTTCTTCAAAAGATAAAAGCCTACAGCTCGGGTTCCTTGCTGGAGAACGTCGGCAAATATTCCGATATAATAAGTGAGGCAGCAGGCACCTACAATTTGCAGCCTAACCTGATAAAAGCTGTCATCGCGGCAGAATCGTCCGGGAATGCCGACTCGCTTTCCGTCAAGGACGCGAAAGGGCTTATGCAGCTTACAGGTTCGACTGCGAAGGAAATGGGCGTCTCGAATCCCTTCAATCCGCGCGAGAATATAATGGGCGGCGCAAAATATCTGAAAAGTCTGATGGAAAAATTCCCCGGAGATCTTCCCAAGGCGCTGGCCTCTTACAATGCGGGGCCCGGGGCGGTTGAGCAATATGGCGGCGTGCCTCCCTACCCGGAGACACAAACTTACGTCAAGAGAGTAATGAACTATCTGAACATGTTCGACGCTAGTGAGGTTGGTGATGGAGGACAATAACAAGAAACGTCTGCTCGAAATTACGGGCATGGAAACTGCCAAGTTCGAAAAAATGACGGAGATACTTCTGAAGAAACAATCCGCCATTTCCAGGCTTGACACGGACACGATTCAAGCTCTGGTAAGCGAAGAGCTTGCCGGGATGAATGAGATACGCGCTCTTGAAAAAGAAAGAGCAGGGATCTTGCAGACTTTTTCCCTGAAAGGGGAGGAACTTGCAGATCCCGCGTCCGTCGAGCGCAAATTGGGAAAAGAATACTCGCGAAAGTTTCTGGAACTTCACTCGAAATTCCGGGCAGTATTCGCGAACGTCCGAAGGCTCAACGATATGTGCCAGGTATTGCTCCTCCATTCGCTGGCCTTCATTAAACAAAATATCCGGATTCTTACCGACGACGGTAAGAGAAGACTGATCGACAAAAGAGCCTGAGTCGTTATGAGCGGACTAACAAGCATACTTAACATCGGTAACGAAGCCCTTAACACCAGCCAAACTGAGCTCAATACAACTGCCCACAACATAGCCAATGCGAACACTCCGGGTTATACCAGGCAGACTGTCGACACGCAGGCTTCCCTTCCAGTCGAGACTCCGTACGGCTACCTGGGTACCGGCGTGGAGGTGACCGGTATACAGGGTGTCAGAAACGCTTATGTTAACGAACAGGTTACCAACCTGAATTCCGACTTGAGCCAGGCGAATATCAACCAACAAACTCTTACCTCTATCGGGGGCATCTTCAATGAGACCGCGACGTCGACGGGCGGATTGACCGCGCAGCTCAATGCGTTCTTCAGCGCGATGCAGACTCTTTCGCAGTCTCCCGAAGACAGCGGGCTGAGGCAGAACGTCCTACAGGCCGGAATAAATGTCGCCACGACGTTCAATTCCCTCAACAGCCAGCTTCAGAATGTGAAGTACCAGGTAAGTCAGCAAATCGGATCGGATGTAAATCAGATCAACACACTTGCGGGAACGATAGCGAACATCAATAAAGAACTGATGGCCAACGCGGGAACGTCGAGGAATTCTTCGGATCTTCAGGACCAGATGAATAACGCGATAAATCAGCTGAGCAATTTGGTGAACGTAAAGGTCGTGACGGACTCGAACGGTGTGATGAACGTTACTGCCGGCGGCGCCGTGCTGGTCGCGGCGGGGAACGCATACAAGTTTAGCATGACGCAGACCACTTCGGGAATAACCGTCGGGCGGTCCGACTCTTCCGTACCTGCCACGGTCTCTTCGGGAGAACTGGCCGGGCTCATAAATTCATTCGACACCCAAATACCCGCATACGCTTCCCAGCTCGACGGTATTGCTGCGACTTTCGCTAAAACCATCAACACCTTCAACAACGCCGGGTACACTCTCTCTACCAACGCAAGCTCGCCGACTCAGGGAGGGGACTTTTTCCAGGGAACCACTGCCGGGACAATCCAGGTATCTCAAAACATAATCTCAAACCTGAACAACATAGCGGCTTCTTCATCGGGGGCACCCGGCGACGGTCAGAACGCAGCCGCGATGGGTAACGTGTTGAACGCACCGGTGATGGCTAACGGTCAGTCTATTATCAATGGCTACGAGGCGCTGGTGAACCAGATCGGTACGGACTCGCAGAATGCAAACAACAGCGTGCAGACCATTCAGCTTCAGCAGAACCAGATGCAGGCTTTTCAGTCTTCAATATCCGGCGTTTCCCTTAACCAGGAATTGACAAATATGATCCAGTACCAGCATTCGTTCGAGGCGGCTGCCAAAGTCATCACAACTGCCGATGCGATGTACCAGACAATAATCGGGATGGTGCCGTAAAATGAGGATCAATGAACAGCAAATCGTGAGCGATCTTCTATATTCGCTTGGACAGGACAACTCGTCCATTAACAAACTGCAGGAACAGATCTCGACGGGCCAGATTGTGAATTCACCTTCCGACAACCCGGCTCTCAATCAGCAATTGATGCTTCTTCAGGGACAGGTCAATGACAATAACGTTTACTCCCAGAACACTCAGTACGCCAACAGTTTCCTGAACGAACAGAGTACGGTGTTGAACAGCGCCGTAAGCATCCTCACGAATGTTAAATCGATGATAGTTTCAGCGGCTAACGACAGCAATGCGCATGATCTGCAAAGCTACAGCACCGAGCTTGGCCAACAGATCAAGCAGCTCCTCGACCTCTCGAATACTCAATTCGGCGGCAAATACATCTTTGGCGGGACCGAGACCACCTCTCAGCCCTTTTTCATGAACGCGGCGCAGACTGCCGTCAACGCCAATCCGAACGGGGTCGGCGGTGCACTTCAACTCAACGTCGGTCAGCAGATGACCGAACAATACAACATCACCGGTGCGGAAGCTTTCAACAACGGGAAGCTCTTCAACGACCTCATTGCAATCGAGAACTCGATGGCGAGTGGGAATACCCCGAGCCAGGCAGACATGGCGACGGTCAGCAATTACCTCAACTCGATGATAAATACCAACGCGAAAGCCGGCGCGATGATGGACCGGTTCAACCTCATTCAAAATCAGCTGACGTCGCAAAACCAGACGCTTCAAACTACGATATCGAATCTTGGAAATACTGATGTCGCAACGGCGGTCATCCAGCTTCAGCAGCAGCAGACGACTCTTAATGCGGCTCTGAAAACCGGCTCCGGAATCATCCAACTTTCTCTGGCGAACTATCTCTAAGGCATGAAGAAGACCGTCGAAATAGGGACTGTTGCCGGATTACTATTCGGGCTGGTTGCGATATTCGGATCTTTCCTGATGGAGGGAGGAAATTTTGGCGCGCTGATAATGATCCCGGCCATTACGATTGTCATTGGCGGCACATTCGCGACCGCGATGATCGGAACGTCGTTCAAACAATTCCGCAGCATATGGAAATTCGCCCTCGTGGCATTCATGCCACCTAAGCACGATGTGAAGAAATTGATCGACACCATCGTCCGTTATGCGACAATAGCACGCAAGGACGGTCTCCTCGTACTGGAGAAGGACCTTAACAGCATAGATCATACCTTCCTCAAGAAAATGTTGCGCTTCGCTATCGACGGAACTGACCCGCAAACGATGAGAGCGGTCGCGGAGGCTGAAATGGGGTTCCTGAATGAACGACACTCTTCGAACGCGCAGATATTTCAAAAGATGGGAGGATATGCTCCTACGATGGGAATCATAGGAACCGTCATGGGACTTATCGTTACGCTTGCCAACGCAGGAGGAAACCCGAACGATCTCATCCACCATATCGCGAGCGCTTTCATCGCGACACTCTGGGGTATCTTCACAGCCAATATCATTTGGCTCCCTATTGCCGATAAGTTGAAAACGATCCATGCCGAAGAAAGCCTTCTCATGGAGATAACTCTGGAGGGAGTACTGGCATTGCAGGCCGGTGAGATCCCGGGGATCGTCGCGGCGAAACTGAAATCAATGCTCCCGAGCAGCGAGCAGGGACCTCTGTAATGCAGAAGAAGCATACCGCCGAACATGACAATCAGGAAAGATGGCTCCTTACATACTCCGATTTGATCACTCTTCTTCTGGGCTTGTTCGTAATTCTGTATGCCAGCTCCCAAGTCGATATGAAAAAATACAAGCTGGTCGTTTCGGCTTTCGAGAACGTGTTTGGCGGCGGAACGACAGCCGGTCCGCTTCCCGGAAACCATGGAGTAATGACCGCTCCGTCGGTAACACCCCCGATGAGACAATCCATGGAAATGGAACGCAAAGTGAAATCCGTCCTGGGGAACAACCTGAAAAGCGGTAATATCATGATCACCGAAAATGAACGCGGAGTGACCGTCCATTTTCTCGAAAAACTGATGTTTGATCCGGGACAGGCCCAAATCAAGTCTGACGCTCTTCCCGCGCTCGATACCCTGGGCTTCCTCCTCTCATCTATTCCGAACGAGATTCGCATCGAGGGAAATACAGACAATACTCCCATTCACACCGCGCTTTACCCCTCCAACTGGCAGCTCTCGATTGCGCGTGCGATGAATGTAGGCTATTATTTAATGAAACATTATCCAATAGAGCCGGAGAAAGTGGCCATCGTGGGCTATGGACAATATCATCCTCTTGTCCCGAACGACACTCCGGTTGATAAAGCAGAGAACAGGAGAGTAGACATTGTCATACTCAACCGCATCACGTCAAAATGATCCCGCATGGCGGGACAAGACCGGGGAGAATGTGGAAGTGAAAATCAAACTCGTGACCAGGCAGTTTGGCGAGCTGGAGTTCGACGAGAGCATAATCTACCATTTCCCGAACGGCTTGCCCGGTTTTGAAGAGCTTCACAACTTCATTATTATAGATGAGAAGGACACAGAGCCGTTGCGATGGTTGCTCTCAGTAGATGATCCAAACATCGGCTTTGCCCTCCTGGAAGCGTCGCTGGTTGCGCCTGATATCTATAGTGAGCTTCCGTCCGAAGAAAAGTCTTCGTTGGCTTTCGTGGTGGTGGTGCTGCGGAGAAGTCCGGATCCGACAACGGCAAATCTGAAGGCGCCGATCGTCCTCGACGACACGAAAAGGATGGGCAGGCAGGTCGTTCTCAATTCTGATAAGTTCTCTACGCAATACAAAATCAATTGACCATGGAAGGGTATCATGCTAGTCTTGACAAGGAAGTTGGGCGAAGTAATAAAGATCGGCGACAAGGTTAAGGTCGTCGTAGTCGCGGTAGACGGTGGGAGCGTGAAGCTGGGTATCGAAGCTCCCGGTGAAATTCCAGTACACAGGGAAGAGGTTTACGTTAAGATAGCCACAGAAAACAAGGAAGCTTCGACGCAGCTCGACAAGGATAGCGCCAAAGCTCTGAGGGATATGCTTTCGAAAGGTTCTCGGAGATCCGGCAAGGACTCCGAACGCTCGGGTAAGAAAAATGCCTGAGACGACTCGGAAGAGCGTCCTGGTTATCGACGATACAAAAATCGTCCGGAGGTTCGCCGAAGATTTCTTTAAGAGGCTGAATATGTCAGTGACTCTGGCCTCCGACGGGTATGAAGGTGTGCAGATTGCGCTTTCCTCCAGACCCGATGTGATCTTCCTCGACCTGATGATGCCGAGGCTCGATGGCTTCAAGACTCTCCAGATCATAAAGTCTAATAACCTTACGAAGGATGTTCCTGTAATCGTCATGACGGGATATTCCGACAGGATAAACGTCATATCGGCGGGTAAGTTGGGCGCCACTTCCGTTATTACAAAACCCCTTTCCGAAGAGATCCTCCTGAAAAAATTGCAGCAGGTTTTCGGCAAGGATTTTGTCAGATCAATAATCCCTCGGGATCCCAAAGAGAAAGAAAACCCGTTCGGAGTAAAAGAGGAAGAATACAGCGACGTCGTGCGAAGCATGGTCGAGGAATTCGTCAAGTACTTTGGGGAGCAGGTCGACGAACTGGAGCAGGCTGTCCATGAGAAGGATGTTGGTACAATCAGAAGGATTACCCACGACATCCGCGGGACCGGGGGATCGTTCGGTTATGACGAAGCGACTACGCTGGCGACCCGGCTGAACGAGTCTGTCCACCTCTCTCCTGTCAACTGGGAGGGTGTGGAGGAATTGCTTGTACAGTTGAAGAATAGGTTGAAGAAATGAAAGCGTTGGTTGCGGATGATGTGCCGATGATCAGGAAACTCGTCGAGTTTCATTTGAAACAGGTCGGTTTTGATATTTCGAATGCCGCCGACGGAGCGGAGGCCCTCATGCTCGCGGAGACCAGCAAGTTTGATCTCATTTTGTTGGATATTATGATGCCCGAGATGGACGGCCTCGAAGTTCTGCGGCGCATTCGTTCAGGAAATGTGAATAAGGCCACACCTGTAATCATTATGACTGCCTACGGCGATTCGGCTAACGTGAAAAAAGCAGTTGAATACGGAGCGAGCGATTTCATCGTTAAGCCGGTCGAACAGGGTTCCTTCAGAAAGAAAGTCGTCAATGCGGTCAGTACGCGTTCGAAGGACGGCGGCAAATGAGGCTTTCTCTCTCGATGATCGTGAAGGATGAAGAACGTTTCCTTCCTGACTGCCTCGAAAGCGTCAAAGGACTCGTCGACGAAATAATAATCGCCGATACCGGATCCACCGACTCGACAAAAGAGATCGCGCTTAAATTCGGAGCCAGGGTGATAGACTTCCCCTGGCGGAACGATTTTTCAGCGGCTCGAAACGAATCGTTGCAACACACCACCGGCGATTGGATTTTATATCTGGATGCCGACGAGAGAATAGATAAATCTTATCATTCCTCGATCAGGGAAATTATCTCGTCCTGGAAGGCAGACGCGGTTCTTCTTAACCTGAAGAGTAAGATCGGCACGAGGGAAGATGCGCAATATCATCTTGTCGCTTACCCGCGCCTATTCCGGAAAATGAAGGGCGTGTGCTTTGCCGGTCAGGTTCACGAGCAGATAACTCCTTCTCTCGTGAGGGTTTCTGCCCGCATAATACCGTCGGAGGTTGTTATCGACCACCTAGGTTACGCACAGGATGACGATATCATTTTGGAGAAAGCAAGACGCAACCGTACGCTGCTTCTATCGCAGGTCGAGAAACGAAAGAACTATGGGTACGCACTCTACCAACTCGGTCAGACCGAAATAGTCCTCGGCAATATCGATGCAGGCCTGCACCGCCTTGAAGAGGCGCTTGCCGCCGGCGGGATCGGTGATTCGGTCGTGGCCTCGATTTACTGTATCATTGCAGAGAACAGGATGAAGAAAGGCGACTTCGATGCCGCTATCCTGGCGTGCGACAGGTCTCTTTCCGCCGCTCCGAATCAGAGCTTCGCCCACATTATGAAGGGTGATGTCCTCGCGAGGATTGGAAAGCATCCCGAATCTGTGAAGGAATACTCTGTTGCATTGAAAGAGTACGAAACGGGATTACTGAAAGGGAAGGCGCATACGGCAATCGAACCTGTGTTTGATACGTATGTGCTGTATGCCAAAATGGGAAATGCGGCACTCCTAGCAGGGAACAACGAAACAGCGCTGACTTGTCTTGGAAAGGCAGCGCGCCAGAAACGCACCCCGCAGAACATTGTCAAACTTGTTCAAGTCCTCGTGAGTAAAGGAATGTTTGACGAAGCCGTGAGTGCTGCAAATGAGTTCAGCGAGTTCAGAGATGAAGATTGGTATTTGAAATTTGTGTCATCGGTTTTGATGGATAAGGGGGATTATGCCGAGGCATCGCGTCTTCTGGGAAGTGTTTCATCGCATGACATCGTTTCTCTCTCCAGCCTCGCAAATTGCAGGATGAAAACCGGGGACTTCACAGGAGCGGAGTCTGCGTTCCTTCAGGCTGTCGAACTAGGTTACGATGACGCGGAGGGACTCGAACTTCTCGGCCTTGTTCAGTTTAAACTGTTGAAATTCAGAGAAGCGGTCGACACGCTCACTCGGGTAATGGAGGCCAATCCTTCGAACGCTCGCGCGGCAAAGTTCCTGCAAGCGGCGAGAGCACAAATTGGATCTGCCACAGTCGCGGGGTGAAATCCCCACTCCTGCCGGAACTTTTTCTTACTTCGAGATACTATTTACCACACGCCATTTCCGCGTGTTTTCTTGATTCACTGGGCTGTTTATTCTAACTTAAAAGAGCATTATGGCACGAGAAGATAGTATTACTGAAATTTTCAACATTAGTCGTTCTGAGTCGGATAGAGCAGGTTACATTGCGATTGTCGGAGGCGGGCTCATGGGCAGAGGAATTGCCGAGACCGCAGCGACAGTCGGGATAAATGTCCTAATCATAGAACGGGACGAAGAGTCTGCAGACGCCTGCAGGCAAAGAATATCCGAGACGCTTGATTCAGAAATTGAGCGATGGGCACTTACAAAAAGCGAAAAGAAGGCGATCCTCTCCCGCCTCAAGTTTACGACTGACCTCTCCGATGTAGCGGAGTGTGATCTCGTTATCGAGGCGATTGAGGAAGACTTCGCATCGAAGAAGACAGTATTCAAAGAACTTGACCGGATTTGCGATGCGAATACGATCTTCGTCTCGAACACTGCTACCCTGAGTCTGACGAGGCTGGCAGATGCTACCTCTCGCCCCGACAAGATTATCGGGATGCACTTTCTCAATCCTGTTCCGAAGATACCCCTCGTAGAGGTCGTTCGCGCTCTTAAGACCAGTGATCAGACATTCAAGAGGATAAAGAAATTTGCCGAGGATCTTGGCAAAACCGTAGTGGAAGTCTTTGAGTATCCGGGGTTTGTCACCACGAGAGTAATCCTTCCTCTCCTGAATGAAGCCATGCAGGTCCTACTCGAAGGAATTGCCACTGCCGCCGGCATCGACACGGCGATCAGGCTCGGTTACGGCTTGAACGTTGGTCCGCTCGAGATGGCGGATTCGATGGGACTCGATGAGGTTTTGACGTGGCTGGATACCATGTATCATGAGCTGGGTACGGCACAATACCGGGCGAGCCCAATTCTGAGGAGAAAAGTCCGCGAGGGCCATCTGGGCAAAAAGACTGGTCAGGGTTTCTTTAAGTACGATGAGTCGGGAAAGAGAATAGACGTCAATCAATAGTCTTCTTTCATGAAGAAGAAAGATGAAATGAAAGTCCTTGTTTTAAATTCCGGAAGTTCCTCTGTAAAATATCAATTCATTGACCTGAAAGACCAAACGGTCCTCGCGAAGGGATTGATCGACCGGGTCGGGATGAGCGATTCGGTCGTAACGCACGAAAGATACGACGGTGACAAAGTCAAGATCAGTGCTGAGGTCTTGGATCATCAGACCGCCATCGAGTATGTACTCGCAGTACTTCTAAGCAAGAATCATGGCGTTATCAAGGATAAGGCCGAGATAGATGCAGTCGGGCACCGGGTGGTCCATGGAGGGGAGAGTTTTTCCGAAAGCGTGCTCATTGACGAAAAGGTTATGGACGATGTCCGTGAGAACATCGAGTTGGCGCCTTTGCACAACCCGCACAACCTCCGCGGCATCCAGGCCGTGCTGAAGCATCTTCCGGGTACACCGCAGGTTGCCGTTTTCGATACGGCCTTTCACCAGAAGATGCCTCCTTACGCATTCCTCTACGGAATACCCTACCTCCTCTATCGCCGGTACAAGATCCGGCGCTACGGCTTCCACGGTACCTCTCATTATTATGTGTCTCAAAGGGCGGCAGAGCTTCTCGGAAAACCGATCGAGAAACTGAAGATAATCACAGTTCATCTCGGTAACGGGTGCAGCGTCGCTGCTGTCAACGGAGGAGTATCCGTCGACACCTCGATGGGATTCACTCCGCTCGAAGGGCTGTTGATGGGCACGAGAAGCGGTGACCTCGACCCCCAGATCATACTTCATATCGTGGGGAGAGAAGGACTTTCACTCGCGGAAGCCAACACGCTTCTGAACAAACACAGCGGTCTTCTCGGAATTTCTGGCCTTACCAGCGACATGAGAGAGATTATTTCGGAGAAGAAGGCAGGGAACAAACAGGCCGAACTTGCTTTCGAGGTTTTCACTTACAGGATAAAGAAATATTTAGGATCGTATGCAGCTGTAATGGGTGGCGTGGACGCGATTGTATTTACGGGCGGAATTGGCGAAAACAGTCCCGACGTCCGAGCGGAAAGCTGTAAGGGACTCGAATTTCTCGGCGTCAGCATCGATGAGGCAAGGAACAATTCCGCTGAAAAAGAAAAATTGATCAGCACCGGCTCCTCAAAGGTGAAAGTGTTTGCCCTGCCTACTAACGAGGAGCTCGTAATTGCGCTCGACACGATGAGAATTGTCGAAGCCGCCTCGCACTCGTCAACCGCCGCCGTTCGTGGAGGAGATGGAAAAGCTTCCGGGGAGGTAACACATGAAAAAGTTGATTCTGCTCGTTAGCGCGGCCGCCATCGCGGCCGGAGTCGCCTATGTCGTCGTTAGGACAATCGAAGAACTTCAGTTCGAAGAAAAAGAGGACCTGACGCCGGAAGACGTCGAGTCGCAGCTGCTCCAGCACGAGTAGGCCTAAATTGTTTCCCAAAATAGTCGGCGTAGTGCATCTCCTCCCTCTCCCCGGCTCCCCGTGCTACGGCGGCTCCATGGACGCTGTCCTCGTGCGCGCAATCGACGATTGCAGAGCGTACCATGATGGAGGTATAGAAGGGGCGATCATCGAAAACTTCGGCGACGCACCGTTCTCCGGCGGAACGGTCGCACCTGTCACCGTCGCTGCGATGACGCGGGCCGCCGTCGAGCTCAGACGCGAATTCCCGCAGATCCATTTCGGAGTGAACGTCCTTCGCAACGACGCCGAATCCGGGCTTAGCATCGCCAGCGTTACGGGCGCCGAGTTTATCCGAGTCAACGTTCACGCGGGTGCGGTCGTTGCCGACCAGGGGATAATCCAGGGGAAAGCATACGAGACGCTCAGGCTTCGCAGAAGCCTTGACTCTGTGGTTAAAATACTTGCGGACATTGACGTCAAGCATTCCGCGCAAATCGGCAATTACGACATAAAGATTCAGGCCGCCGACGCTCTCGAGAGAGGTCTTGCAGATGCGATTGTGATAAGCGGATCGCGCACCGGGCAGGCGGTGGACATGGAGCAGCTTCGCCAACTGCGCCGCGAGTTTAGAGACGCAAACATCGTGATAGGAAGCGGCGCCAACAGCTCCAATGTGAAATTACTTCTGAAGTACGCGAACAGCGTGATAGTCGGGACATCTGTCAAGAAAGACGGGAAAACTGCAAACCCCGTCGACCTCGGGCGGCTGAAAGAGTTCATGAAAGCCGCCGGTAGCAGGTGACACTCGCCAGCTCAGGGTGATTACCCGTGCGAAGCGAGAGACACCTTTGACCGGGAAATGTGGCGGGATTTTTGGTCAAATCCCGCCGTTACTTTGACATCACTTCGTCAGTATGGAGCCTGAGCTACGGCTGAAGTGGTTCCGTCACTTCAGCAAGAGCATCTTCTTCGTGATCACATGGTTGCCTGCAATTAGGCGGTAGAAGTATACTCCGCTTGCCAGGCGTGAGCCGTTGAACTGTACCTGGTGCCTTCCCACGTTCTGCTCTTCGCTTACAAGAGTCTCTACCTTCTGCCCCAGTACGTCGTACACCGTTAGCGTAACGCGCGTTTCCTTCGGTACCGTATAGTCGATAACCGTCGTCGGGTTGACTTGAATATGTTGTGAACAGGGCCGAACGGCTAGTTTTGCCGAGCTGATTCATGTACGTCTTAAAATAGTAGGGCGTATTGAAGGGACGGTAAATCGACGTAAGCATATCGCCGGAGGATTGGGCATTGTTGATCTGGACGTGAGGTCCGAACCCTCCGTTGTTATTCTGATTCACGACGGTCTGACCATCGGTCATGTAGCCCCACCAGTCGTCGTTTCCATTTCCGCCGTAGTCGCTCCAGACGAATCGCTGAGGGTCGGTTGCATCGTTCGACAGATTGAGAGAAACGTAATACGGGTCTGTGCCGAACTCGTTGAAGGTTGTGGGATAATCGCTGTTCCAGTAGGCAACCTGTGTGCTGAATGCCTGGTGCTGTCCTCCGCTGAGGTCCATGATCCAGCATATCTGAACTGAGCCGTCGGGCATCTGAATAATGGAGGGGGCGTAGTTTACAGGACAGGAATTGTTGGATATAAGAGTCGGGGCTTCACCGTTATAGACCCATGAGCCTCCTGATTCGGAGAAATCTATCCCGCTTCCTTCGATCTGGATTGAGCTGCTGCTGTAATACTCCTCCCACGCTATGTCGC
>JAJZVO010000015.1 GCA_021845665.1 Bacteroidota bacterium
GCATGTGACAGCTTCTTGTATTTTCCCATTCCTCATCAATCTAACGCCTTTCTTCCGGCAAAGCCATTCCCCCATTACCACTGCCATAGGCAGTGGATTTCTACGTCGGATTAAAATGAACGGCTCAAAAAGTCTCAAAACCCCATTCGGGGTTTCGGGCACCTTCACAGGCGTCCATTTTTAATGGATGCCGATGGTGCGTTATATTTTTGTCGCACACCCGCTTTCCACAGTCATCGATTAAAATCGACACCTGCCAAGTCGAGGGCTGCTCTCTCCAGCCGTCTCGCGGAGCGATCCATTCGGTCAATGCGTTGGATGGCTCCCCGAATGTCGGCCTTACACGGCAACTGAATGATAAATCCGGCAAAGCCATCATCACATTGCCGATACCACATGCAGTGCTTTTCTAAGCCGGATCAAAACCGCACGACGGGAGACGATGGGGGATCCGGTCTTGCCTGGCGTTCTCAGATAGAACTGTGTACCGCCAAAGGCCGCATAGTGCCGCGACCGCAGGGCGGCCTCAGTTCGCCAGAAACTTCTTAATCTCTCCGATCACCTCTCCGGCCGGAACCACCTTACGTTCGCCTGTGTTCCTGAACTTCAGCTCTATGTTGCCATGTTTCAGGTTTCTCTCACCGACGATCACCTGAACGGGCATGCCGAGAAGGTCCGCGTCCTTGAACTTAAACCCGGGGCTGACCCCCTGCCTGTCGTCGTAGAGAACGTCAAACCCCGCTTCCTTTAGATCGTCAAAAACCTTTTCTGCAGCCGCGACAACTTCCTTGTTATCCATATTGACCGAGGCCAGGTGAACGTCAAACGGCGCTATCGACTTATTCCATTTGATGCCGTTGTCATCGTGGTTCTGCTCTATGTGACACGCGATGATACGCTCGACACCGATCCCATAACTTCCCATGACAACAGGCTTCTCGGCACCTGCCTCGTCGAGGTAATTCGCATGGAGTGCCGCCGAATATTTCGTCCCGAGCTTGAAGATATGGCCGATCTCTATCGCGTTCACGATGCGAAGCTTCTGGCCGCAGTTCGGACAGCCCTCACCGGGCTCGACGGTACGGAGGTCGTAGTAACCGTCTATCTTGACATCGCGCTGAAGGTCGATGTGGCCAAGGTGGTAATCGTCCTTGTTTGCACCGCTCACAAGCTCATTTGCATCTTCGAGACGCTTGTCGGCGATAATCCTGAACTTCTTGAGGCTAACCGGGCCGATCGAGCCCGCGTTCGCGCCCGTAAGCTTCACCAGATCCTCCGGCTGCATTGCGTAGGCGGTCTTGCCGAGTGCGGTGGCGAGCTTCGACTCGTTGAGCTGGTCGTTCCCGGCCATAAGGATAAGGACGGCCTCGCCGTCGGCGTTGTAGACAAGCGACTTCGCCAGCCGCTCCGTGGACATCTTAAGAAATCCCGCGACCTGGTCGATCGTCTTAATGTTTGGAGTGTGGATCTCCTCGACAGGCCTGGATTCGCCGACGCGGCCGACCGGGTCTTTCCTGCTCGATGCGACTTCGAGATTGGCGGCGTAGTCGCAGTTGTCGCAGACGGCGCAAGTGTCCTCACCGTCGGCGGACTCGACCATGAATTCCTGTGACCCCGTTCCTCCCATAGCACCGCTGTACGCGCCCACGACGAAGAACTTCAGTCCGCTTCTCGAATATATTTTCTTGTACGCTTCCCTGTGGAGACCGTAGCTCTTGTCGAGGTCCTCGAAGCTTCGGTCGAACGTATAGGAATCTTTCATGAAAAACTGCCGACCGCGGATGACGCCGGAGCGCGGGCGCGGCTCGTTGCGGAACTTCGTCTGTATCTGGTACCAGATCTGCGGGAGATCGCGATATGATTTTATGTGGTCTTTCGCTATCGTCGTGAAAATCTCCTCGTGCGTCGGAGCGAGAACGAGCGGGCGGTTCTTGATGTGGAAGAGCGTATCGCCGAACGCCTCGACGCGTCCCGTCTCCTCCCATATCTCTATCGGGTTCAACGCGGGGAGCTGGAATTCCTGTGCGCCGATCGCGTCCATCTCTTCGCGGATAATCTCCATGACTTTCTTCATGACACGCCAGCCCAACGGGAGCCAGGAATAGATGCCTGCTGCCAGCGGCCGGATGAGTCCGGCCCTGACCATCAGTCTGTGGCTGGCCATCGTCGCATCGGCCGGATTTTCTTTTAATGTCGGAAGGAAATAGGTACTAAGTCTCATGTTTGATTTCGAATTTCGGGTTTCGGATTTAAGAATTACAACCTCGCAGTTACAAGACAACGATAGGAATTGCGGCTCGAGATTTCGGAAACCAAATCTATCAATCCGCAAGTCGAAATCCGAAATCCCTCGTGCCCCCGGCGTGACTCGAACACGCGACACAGAGTTTAGGAAACTCTTGCTCTATCCAACTGAGCTACGGGGGCGAATTACCATACATAATTTATTCGGTCGGGCGAAGATTTACAACGACCTGAATGGGAGGAATTATGGAATTGTGTTTCCGATGCCCCCTCCCTTTCCTTGTTTTTTCATCCGCGCGGGAATAAATTGTGCGGACATAAATTCCAATAAGTCAGGCGGGCTAACCATGAACTTTAGGAAGTTAAACATGTACATCGCCGCGGCGATATTTGCCGTGACGTTGATTATGTACGCTGCAACCACACAATCCTCGGTTGCTTTTTGGGATTGCGGCGAATTTGCTGCAACCGCGTATTCCATGGAGGTACCTCATCCGCCCGGAGCGCCGCTATTCACACTCATCGGCCGGGTGGCGATGATGACTCCCTTCGTCAGCGATCCGGGATTCAGAATCAACCTGGTTTCCGCGCTCGCCAGCGCCTTTGCGGTCATGTTTCTCTACCTCATTGGGGTAAGGGTAATTTCAAAATGGAGAGATTTCCCTTCCGACGCGATGGGTGCGCTTACAGTTTTCGGGGCTTCTGCGATCGGCGCTCTCCTTTTCTCTGTCACAGACACTTTCTGGTTTAACGCTGTCGAGTCGGAAGTCTACGCGCTGAGCATGTTCATAGTCTCGTGCGTGATCTGGCTTGGTCTCGTCTGGTACGAAAAGGCCGACGAGCCGGGAAGCGAAAAGCATCTTCTGCTCATCGCCTACCTGATGGGATTATCCATCGGCATACATCAGCTCAGCCTGCTCGCGTATTTCACAGTTGCGCTGTTTATCTACTTTAGATATAACGAATTCAATTTGAAGAAATTCATCTACTTCGGCATCATCACCGTGATGTCGTTCGGCATCATTTACCCGGTGATAGTCGAGTGGCTCCCGGGGATACTGGATGGCGATGTACAGATCGGGCCGATCCATATTACCGAGAGCATGCTCTTGCAACTACTTCCTTTGGCAGTGGTGGTCGCGGCAATTTACGGCATATACAGATCGGAGAAGGAGCACAGGAGAATTCTCAACGTCTCACTTCTGGCGGCGTTGTTCGTTATTCTTGGGTACTCCACCTACGCTATTATAATCATACGCGCGAACGCGCACCCTCCGATAAACGAGAACAATCCCGACACACTTGGGAGGCTGGTGGGCTACTTGAACCGGGAGCAATACGGCGTGCAGCCCTCGATTTTCAACAGGCGCTGGGACACTAACGATCCTGGCCATATGCAGAACTACCAGAAATATTCATCCGACTGGGATTTCTTCGCAAAGTACCAGTTCGATCACATGTTCCTTCGGTATGTCGGGTGGAATTTCGTAGGACGGTCGGGAGACATCCAGGATGCACCCGTGGCGTATGTAAAATCGGCCGACGGATGGTTCGACGGGATTCGCGGTTACCCGGCGAGGTATTTCGCAATACCTTTGTTGATATCGTTGTTCGGTCTATGGTATCATTTCAAAAAAGATTGGAAATTTGGCCTGGCATTCCTCACCCTGTTCATCGTCATGGGCCCCGCACTGGCTATCTATTTCAACATGGCCGAGCCTCAACCGAGGGAGCGCGACTACTTCTTTGTCGGCGCGTTCTTCGTCATGGCGTTATGGATTTCGATCGGCGTATCCGGTCTGATTGAAATGGCGGCCGACTACCTGAATGAACGGAGGTCGAAGCTATATGCGGCCTCGGGTCTCTCTCTGATCTTCTTTCTTATCCTCCCGTTCAACATGTTCGCCGAGAACCGATACAGCCACGACAGGAACGGGAACTACATACCGTTCGACTATTCCTACAACATCCTTCAGTCATGCAGGAAGAACGCGATACTCTTCACGAACGGCGACAATGACACATTTCCCCTCTGGTATCTGCAGGAAGTGATGGGGGTGAGGACCGATATCAGGATTGTCAATCTCAGTCTTCTGAACACAGACTGGTACATCCTGCAACTGAAAAACGAGACACCGCACGGCGCTTTGAAGGTTCCGATAAGCATAAGCGACGAGGCGATTAAGAACATTGTGCCGGTTCAATGGAACCCGACGACTGTACGCGTTCCGGTACCGAAGGAAGTGTACGCTGGGTTCGGTGTCATGGATACGTCCATTACAAACAGAGGGAGCATCCAGTTCGTGATGAACCCGACTATCGGCGGGGGGAACGTGGGCGGTGTGCGGGTCCAGGACCTTCTGGTAAGAGACATCGTCGAGACCAACAAGTGGGAGAGGCCGGTTTATTTCTCGGTGACGGTCGCAAGCAGCAATTTCATCGGACTGGACAGGTACCTGCAAATGCAGGGGATGGCTTTGCAGGTTATGCCGTTCGAAATGAGATCTTCGGACGGGCAATACCCGATTAATAAAGCTATCATGCGACAATGTCTCATGGACAGTCCTTCCAAGGTATACACCGGGCCGCATTACGGTTTCAGGTTCACGAACCTGAAAAACCCGAACGTATATTACGACGATAACGCGCGAAGGCTTAGCCTCAACTACCGCAACCCGTTCATGCGGCTCGCCGTCTACGATCTTCAGCGCGGGGACAGTACCGGTACGATATCGACGCTTCATCGCATGGAGGAAAAAATTCCGATCGAAGTCATCCCGATGGATTACCGCATCCTTTCGGATGTGGCTCGGATTTATTTGATTGCTGGCGACAGGAAGGATTTCGAGAAATATTCGGCCATAGTGGAGCGAGATGCGCTGGCGGCGATCCAGCGGAATCCGATGGATGTCAGTTCGGCTTACAACCCATACAGGATACTCCTCGATCTCTACGACACTCAGCGGGATTACAACAAAGAGCTCGGCCTGCTGTCGAAACTACAGCCGATGTTTCCCAATGAGAAGGGCATAGAGCTAAGAATAAAACAGCTTCAGTCTCTGATAGCAGGAAGTGCCAAGGCGGAGGTTGACTCTCTCGGTAAATAGCGGCAAATTTATTTGTCGGATCATCCCAACCGTGTGATTCAATGCCGGTTTTCCGCATGAGGTGAACCTGACGAGCTAACCAACAGAGAGTGATAGATGAAGATAGATGATGCCGTTTCGGCACCCACCCAGAGAGAATCGACGAAATCTCACTGGGAAGATTTCTGGGCGAAGAAAAAGGAAGTCCATGAAGTCTATTCGAATGATAACCGGGTTTTGAGGAATCTGGAGAAACTCGCCGGAATGAAGGGAAAGCGAGTCCTGGAGGTCGGCGCCGGGACCGGACGTGACAGCTTTGGATTGGTCGAGCGTGGCGCCGAAGTCTTCATGCTCGATTACGCCGCGAGCTCGCTTCAAATCATGAAAAACATCGCGACGGAAGAGCAGATCGATGTCAGCCCTGTAGGTGGAAATGCATTCTCGCTCCCCTTCCCCGACGGCACATTCGATATCGTATTTCACCAGGGATTGCTCGAACATTTTCGCGAGAAGGAGGCAGCGAATCTCCTCAGGGAAAACATAAGAGTTCTCCGCAAAGGCGGAATTCTTCTTGTCGATGTTCCGCAGCGATATCACATTTATACTGTAATGAAGCATATACTGATCGCGATGGACAAATGGTTCGCAGGCTGGGAACGAGAGTTCTCGATTCCGGAACTTGACAAGCTTCTTCGTTCACTCGGAGTAGAACCATTTTACAGGTATGGTGAATGGATGTACCCGAGCCTGTTCTACCGGGTCGTAAGGGAAGCCGCTATGAAAGTCGGCGTGAAGCTTCCGTTAAATCCGACGCCGGTAAAGGCACTCACTCAGGTCAGGAAAAAAATCAGGGAATCTGTCAGGAATACGCCGATATCCCTGTACACTTCCCTCTCGTGCGGAATAGTCAGCAGAAAACCCTGAGCACTATCGTCCTTCCGGTAGATTGCCGGGCAAAATGAAAAAAAGCGGACTGATTTGAGGATACTCGTAATCGCGTTATCCGGGATAGGAGATGCACTTCTCTTCACTCCCGCTGCTCTTCTCCTGCGAAAGAAATTTACCGGCGCGACTATCGATTCGCTTGTAATGTTCAAAGGAGCTCAGCAGATATACGAGCGAACCGGGGTGTTCGACAACGTCCTATACCACGACTTCCTGAACCGCCCCAAACTTGAATCACTCAGCGTGGTCCTCCTCTTAAGAGGCAAGTACGATTCATCAATCAATATATATCCCTCCAACCGTAAGGAATATAACCTTATACAATATCTGATCGGTTCAAAGACTCGAGCCGCAATCCGGTACCTGAGGCGGGATACGATGGAGCTCGGCTTTCTGAACAACGCAAGCATCATTGAGAATGACTCGCTCCACTGCGTAGAAGAGAATGTCGCTCTCTGCGGGAAGGTTTTCGGTTTCAAGGAGGAAGAGATCCCCGATCTTCAATTCCCGCTGACCGAAGGAGAATTGCGATTCGCGGAAGGATTCCTTGAATTGCGGAAAATCGGTGAGAGCAAGCTGGTGGTGGGCTTTCACGCGGGTACGGCTACATTCAAGAACCAGATAAAACGGAGATGGGAACCAGAGAAGTTCGCGGCACTCGCAAAAAGGCTCGCCTCCGAAAACGGCGCGGAGGTACTGGTGTTCGGAGGACCCGACGAGGCGGAACTCAAACAGGAAATCGTCACCAGGGCTGAATCTCAAAATGTCATAGGGGTCGATACGCCGGGCCTGCCGGAGACAGCCGCGATATTGAAAAGATGCAATCTTTTCGTGACCAACGACTCCAGCTTAATGCACATAGCTTCTGCCATGAAGAGAAAAGTGGTCGCGATCATCGGGCCGACGAATACCAATTACATTCACCCATGGCACACCGAATACGAGATAGCGTCACTGGACCTGGAATGTTCGCCTTGTTTCGTCTACTCGCCGAGACCGCTGAAGTGCTTCAGAGATGATGTGAACTTCAAATGCATTAGGGAACTCGGCGTCGACATGGTGTACGAGAAAGCTGTCTCCCTCCTCCAGCGGTAGAGCCGCTGTTGCCTCCCAACGTTTATTTCCTTTCTTCTGGATTTGACCCGATGGAATCCGCTTTCGAGTTGAGGGAAAACAATTCTCGTATTGAAACTGTCAGAGAAGTAGCCATCCGATGAATCGGACGGCTACCGACGGTGCTAGTGCCCATCCAACTATCATTTGCTAACTTGGTCCCGCAAAGAGCACAAAGAAAGAGCGATAAATGAATAGAGCCCTTCGTGTCCTTCGTGAAAAATCTTCGTGCTCTCGTGGTTGGACTTTTCGGCCGCGTCTCTATGGGACTATATCATCCGGCTGCCTCAACCCTGGGGGCGTCATCAATCCGATGATTTGATTATCTCCGGTTCGCTTTTCAAATTGAAGACATGCTACGGAAGAGTACGATTGAACGCCCGCTATTGTATTCGATAATTCTTAACGGCCTGATAGCCTTCACAGAATTGGGAGGCGGGTTGTTCTCGAACAGCCTGGCATTAATATCGGACGCTCTCCATAATTTCAGCGACTTCATCGCGCTCATTATAAGCTTCGTCGCCGTCAGGGTAATGCGATGGGACAACAACGAGAGGAAGTCATACGGCTATTTCAGGGTAGAAATACTCGCGGCGTTCATCAACGCGACCGCGCTCGTCCTGATAGGCGTGTACATCATATACGAAGCCGTATCGCGGCTCTATTCTCCCGAAGATATCCATAGCAGACTCATGATCATTATTGCGTCGATTGGTTTTGCCGCGAATATCATCTCCGTCTTTTTGATACGTCCTCATAGAAGTGAAAGCCTCAATGCAAAGGGGGCGTTCCTGCACCTCGCTTCGGACGCTGCTAATTCGGCTGCAGTCATCGTCGTTGGCATTCTCATCTCGATATACAACCTGCGGTTCCTGGACCCGATAATCTCTATCGCAATCGGCCTTCTGATAATAAAAAGCTCATGGGATCTCCTCATAGAGTCAGCCAACATATTGACCGAGGGCTCTCCGAAAGGCGTCGACTTAAACGACGTGGCGAATTACATACAGACTTACCCCGGCGTGAAAGGTATCCATCACCTTCACATCTGGAGCCTCTCGACGAACTTCAAGGCGCTATCCGTACATATAGTGGTGGACGATATGCAGCTCAGCCACACTGCGGAAATCACGCAAAGCCTTGAAGGGCAACTTTCGGACAGGTTCGGCATAAATCATCCCACGTTTCAGCTCGAAGCAAGTCCCTGCGAAAACGAACTCATCTCGCAGTACAGGGACCGCGATCTCCATACCCGAACAAGTGCATGACCGCCGAACCGCAACACATCACCGCGGATTTGAAGACCCGTGTCTCAGGTGAAGTCCTTTTCGACGACGTTTCCAGGTCTCTGTTCAGCACCGCCGCCTGCATATACAAGGTGAAGCCGCTCGGTGTCGTCGTCCCGAGAACGATCGAAGACGTCGCTGCAACTCTGAGTTACTGCAATGAGCGGGGTATCCCGGTAACGGGACGCGGAGCGGGAACGAGCCTCGTGGGACAATCCCTCGGGAGCGGGATAATTATCGTATTCAACAAATATTTCCGTGACATACTCTCGATCGACGAAGAGACTCGCACCGCACGCGTGCAGCCGGGAGTAGTGCTCAATAACCTTAACCGGTCGCTGCCGGGGCACAATCTGATGTTCGGCCCGGACCCGTCGAGCGGCAAGCAGTGCGTGATAGGCGGGATGATCGGGACGAACGCCGCGGGCGCTCATACCGTCAAATACGGCGCGACAAAAGACAACGTCGCTGGGCTGAAAGTCGTAACGGCCGACGGCAATATCCTCGACACGGCAACTGGTGCGGGCGGCGATTTCGCAAAGGAAATAACGGATGTCCTCAGGCCTCACCGTGATGCTATCGGGAAGTCATGGCCACGCGCCCCAAAGAACTCCTCCGGGTACAATCTGAAGGAAACGATCTCCGGCGGCAATGCCGACCTGGCTAAGCTCTTTTGCGGGAGTGAAGGGACGCTGGGATTGACGGTCGAGGCCACACTGAAGCTTCTACCGGCACCGGTTGAGAGAAGAAACCTTATCGCGTATTTCCCTTCCTACGAAGCGTGTGCGGTCGCGGCAAACGAGTCCCTGCAATTCAGTCCCGCCGCCGTCGAAATGATCGACAAGACTTTCGCATCCGCCGCGATGGGACTCGATCCGCTGATCGACGAAATACTCCGCGAGGACTTCGTATCTATAATCATATTCGAATTTGAAGAAGAAGAGAAAGGCCTGGGCGACGACAAGATAGCGAAACTTGCCGCTCATCTTAACAAGCTTGGTCTGCCGAGCAACCTCATCCATCCCCGGGACACAAGGGATGCAGCCAAACTCTGGCGGGTCAGGAAAGAAGCGTCCGCGATTTTCTATAAGATCGAGAAACCGGGAAAGAAGACTTCGTTCGTCGAAGACGTTGCGGTTCCTGTCGACAGGCTGTCGGACTATCTCGCGGGCGCTCAATCGATATTCAATAAGCACGATGTGAAGTACGCGCTCTACGGCCACGCCGGGAGCGGGAACACCCACGCAATAGTCCTCCTGGACCTGAAGAATCAACGCCATCTTGCGAAGATCGATCCTATTGCCAGGGATATATACGGCCTGGCGATGTCGCTCGGAGGCACTCTCAGCGGCGAGCACGGCGACGGCTTCCTGAGAACGCCGTTCCTCTCGAAGCTTTACGGCGACGAGATCTATTCCCTTTTCGGCAAGGTGAAGAGTATATTCGACCCTAACGGGATATTGAACCCGGGTAAGATCGTCGGCGAACAGGGGACCTCCATCGTCCACGACCTGAGGTACGGCGTGAGCTACCGAAGGTTTGAGACCGGCACTTCGCTGAATGAAGAATCTATCGCGCACGAAATTGAAAAGTGCCACGGCTGCGGGACATGCCTTAGCTACTGCCCTACCGCGCTTGTAACGTTCGACGAGCGCGCTACTCCGAGGGCAAAGGGAAACATACTTCGTTCGATCATCGACGGGAGTCTCGACGCCGCATACCTGGAAAAAGAAGAGTTCAAGAGCGTCCTCGATTACTGCTTCAACTGCAAGTTGTGTCTCACCGAATGCCCGACCCAGATCGACATTCCGGGAATTGTCATCGAGGCAAAGACGATATACCATGAGAGGACCGGGCCGAAGGCTCAGGATAAATTCATCGACAGGCTTCCGACGCTCTCGGCGATCGGCTCGATCACGCCGACGCTCGCGAATATCACCTCAGGCCTTGGTGTAGTTCGAAAACCGCTGGAGAAGCTCTTCGGCATCGACAGCCGCCGAAAGCTCCCCCGCTTTCATAAACCCCTTTACAAACGAGTCAGGATAAACAGGAAGACGCCGAACGCACAAGGAAAGGTCATGTATTTCTCTGGATGTTTCGCAAACTTCAATGACCCAACAGGCGAAGGGCTATCGACAATCGAGATACTACGGCGTAACGGCATCGACGTTCGCGTCCTCGACAGCCTGAGATGCTGCGGCATTGCTAAGATAACAACGGGCCACAGGTCCGCCGTCCTCGACGACGCAAGCTGGAACGTGTCGGAACTCGCAAAATACGTGCGGCAGGGTTTCGACATAATCGCGTCCGCACCAAGCTGCGGCCTGGCAATAAAAGAAGATTATCCCGATATCGTAGGCAGCGATGATGCAAGACTTGTCTCTGAACACATCTACGACCTCGCAGATTATCTCGGGAGGCTGGCGGACGAAGGAAAGCTGAACACGAACTTCGGGGAGTTGAAGAAGCGGGTTACGTATCACAACGCCTGTCACTCGATACCGATGAACGTCGTGAAGCAGCCGGTCGCCCTGATGAAGCTGGTGCCGGGCCTCGATGTCGTCGAGCTTCCGGAAGACAGCTGCTGCGGGATGGCCGGGACGTTCGGATTGAAGAAGCAGTTTTACGATCTGTCCATGAAGGCGGGAGCGAATTTGTTCCAGCAAATCAAGGAGGCCAAGGCCGACTCGGTGGTTACGACATGCGGTACCTGCAACATGCAGATCGTACAGGGGAGCGGTCAGCGGGTCGAGCACCTGGCGAAGATACTTTGCGATTCGTACCGTGCGTACGACAAATTGGGTGCACCGCAGGCTCCGCGCGATACCCGAAAGGGAGAGGAAGAGACTGCACGCGGTGACGTCGAGATAATAGAATAACGCTCCCCGGTCTTTTCACTCTGCGAGCGAATATTCCACAGGGAGACTGAGCAGCACAGTGACACTGAATGTTTCTCTCTTTGATTCCGCGTGGATAACTACTCGAATGGATATTTGAACAACTCGTGAATACTGAAGAACATCTAGATAATCCACATCACAATCTATACGTCCGGAGGCCCGACGGCACGAGCGGCCTGAGCGGCAAGATCGTTTTCATCATGGCGGTTGCGTGCGGGATCAGCGTGGCGAACCTGTACTGGGCGCAGCCGCTGCTCGACACTATCGGAGGGGCTTTCCATGTCGGCACCACCGTCGCCGGGATGATCGTCACTTTCACGCAGGTGGGCTACGTTATCGGGCTGATGTTCATTGTACCGCTCGGAGACCTTCTCGAGCGGAAGAAGCTCATCATTTCGATCTCAGCCTTGATATTCGTGGCGCTTGTCATCGCGGCATTATCTCCGACGATACACTTCTTCCTTGTCGCCTCGCTGATCGTTGGAATAACATCGGTCGTAGTACAGATACTTGTCCCGTTCGCCGCCACGCTTGCCATGGACCACGAGCGCGGGAAGGTCGTAGGACAGGTAATGAGCGGCACACTTCTCGGGATTCTATTCGCGAGGACCGTCGCAGGATTTGTTTCCGAGATCGGCGGCTGGCGGGCCGTGTTTTGGTTTGCGGCGATACTGGTGCTCGCGCTTACGCTGTTACTTGCCAGGACTCTCCCGAAATACAAGCACGCTCTCGATATGAGTTATCCCCGATTGCTTCACTCCGTCACGCACCTTGTAAGGACGGAGAGAGTCTTGAGGATCCGATCGGTGTACGGGGCCCTGGTGTTTGCGGACTTCAGCGTCCTCTGGACAAGCCTGACGTTTCTGCTCGCAGGAGCGCCTTACCATTACTCGGATGCGATAATCGGGCTCTTCGGGCTTGTCGGCGCCGCCGGTGCAATTGCCGCAAACATCACAGGAAGGCTGGCCGACAAAGGTTACGCGAACCGAACCACGATTGTGCTTCTCGTTGTCAACGTGATAGCTTTCCTGATGATGATACCGGGAACGACGCACATCGTTCCGATTATCATCGGAATACTTATACTCGATGCCGGCGTCCAGGGGACTCACATAACAAATCAAAGTGAGATATACCGGCTCAGTCCCGAAGCGCGAAGCCGCCTCACCACGGCATACATGACGAGCTACTTCACCGGTGGTGCAATCGGATCTGCGACATCGGCGGCAATATACGCTTCACACGGGTGGTCAGGAGTCTGCATGCTCGGCGCGGCTTACGCGGTCGCGGCGGTGATATTCTGGATAATGGAACAGACAGTATTCAGACGGGATGGGCGCTAACTGTCGCCTTAACATTCGCGGTTGCGAAAGCAGGAGGCTACCTTCCGCAGGGCAATAGCAACCGAACCAGTCATCAGTAGGCGAAGAGGCTGTATTTAGGGATCGAACTCCTGCACAGCTTAAGAAGGTGGTTGAGTCCGCCCGAAAGGGCAGACGAAAACCCGCCTTCGCGGAACGATCCCCGTCTGGAAAGGCCAGCACCACTTTGGAAGAGTCCTCTGATCGAAACGGACGTTCTACGCAGAAAAAAATCCAGCCGCTGCCTTGACTTTCAGAGACGGGGGGGCATACTTTCCAAGCATCATCGGTGATGCTCCAGCACATTCGGAATTGCAGTCGAAGCCATGGAGCGATGACGCAAACGGAGCGTTGGTTTAGAGGGAACAGAGAGGAGAGCGAAAGATGGATAAGAGTTCGGAAGAAGAACCCCAATATACGGAATGGTATCACCGTATCCCTCAGTTTACCGATAATGAACCAGGGGACCGGTCCAAAGACATCTGAGCATTGTCTGGACGGTAACATGTAAACAAGACCGCAAGATTGCGGTTCATTGAAAAGGGAGGAAACGGAGATGAGATACAGAACGACGATTTGGGTAGCCTCAGCACTGCTCCTCGCTTCGGTACCAAGAGGATGGGCACAGGGCGTCGCCGGCACTATTGTGGGTTTCCTTAATTACCCTGTTGCACCAGAAATGGCGGCGAGGGGCGATGCAGGCGTGTCTGTTGTAACAAATAATGCGATGTCCGTGATTGCGAACCCCGCCCAATTGGGGATGTTGAGCATGACCAATAGTCTCTCTATCGGAACCGGTTTCGATATGCATACCGCTACCCAGACCGATACTCCTCTCAACAGGAACTTTGGGACTGCATTTGGATTCCGGGATGCGTCTTTTTCAGTTTCCGCTGTCTCTTATGGGGCCAGGCTGAACTCTCTCTGAGAGGCGTTGCCCTCCTGCGTGGGGCTTGGGGCTTGGACTACAATACTCATATGAGAAATTCGCATCCCAATCTCCGGTGACGCTGAGCGCCAGCCCGTTCATAATTGAAAACGAGGCTGAGCATGCCAAGGCTTTCACCATTGGCCTGGGAATTCACTACTTCCTCAGGCTGGGGCTTGGATATTCCGTGAAGTTCATAAGTGGTGAGAACGGATACTACTTTTCGAATCTAGATCAGACAGCCCGAGATTTTGGTGCTATCCTTCAGATACCTGTCCTCCGGCTCCTCCACGGATCGCGAGATGGATCATATATTTTCGGCAAAGACATCCAACCGATTTTCAATATTACCGCAGGCTACAGCCTAAGAAACGTCGGCGGGTACGTCCACGTGGTTAGGCCTTTGAGTGGCGAAGTGCCTCTTGCCCGCCAGGCGAATTTTGGATGGAACTGGGAGCTTGCTTTTCGGTCAAGAGTGGCGGGTTTCAAATGGGACTGGTTCTCCTTTACTTGGGACAGAGAAGCAGCAAATTCACCTTTCAATACGGATTCAAGTCTTGTGACCAACCCCAACGGATATAGCTACTGGAATTACTTCTGGTCATACTCGAATGGTTTGGGCAGTTTCACCCCATGGAGCAACCTGATCGTCGGAAGGGGAAGCGCGAGCGTAGCTATAAGCAAAGGCTGGCAAATCGGGCTGGGAGAATTCTTGTATCTGCGGGGAGGGTCGTTGACAAATCTGAGCCAAAATCCTTGGTCGTCGACGTTTCCTACTTCCGGATGGGGAATCAAACTGGACGGGCTTGTGAAAGCTCTCGTCTTCCTGCACGGTTTGAACGCAAATGATTCCTTCACACGGTTCATTCTGCATCACTTTAATCTGGAGTTTGATTACTGCACCGCCTCCGGTGGAGTCTTTGACACTCTCAAGCCTTTTGAAAGTCTGAATCTGGTGGTGCGGTAGTGATTCGAGTCGCTGGTTGTTTCGCGGCAAACCCGGGAGTGCACCAGAATAAGAAGCACTGCACTTGGCCGTAACATCCGAGCGGTTGGACGGTCCTAAATTTGTGCGAGGAAAGAGGCGACAGACTGAAACTTAACGGGGGATGAGAGTACGGGCATAGATGGGACTCTGCGTGTCCCGTCGAATTATTCATAGGTATTCTTCGATGACGGATTAAGATAAAGGATATAAAAGATGGCCCCCTTGAAAGACTACTTAATTGCCTTGTGCACGCTTGCGCTCGTTACCACAGCAGCCTTTGCACAAAGTTTCAATGACGTCGTTGTGGACGGCAATTCCGGAGACAGAAGCGAAACCTTGTCGTCACCAGCTCGGTAAAAAGCTAAAGGTGGTGACGGTCACCCGCAGTTTCTATGGCATAATTGTTACATCCTGGCAACGAAGCCGATTAAGTGTATCGGAGAACCGCCCTTTACAGACAAACATAAATCCTCTTCTCGGTGTAACGTAACTACGCCCCTGGCCCGTAATACGTACACTGGACGAAGGACGCATATCTGTAATTAATTGCCATTTGAGATTCATCACTCCAAACTGAGTCACTACGGGCCATTTGTGTCGGGGCGCGCGTTTGATTACTTTCTTTAAGTTATGAAGACGAATCAGTTCCACCGAGTTATGAAATCAGGAGGACAAATGAAAACCGAAGTGCAGGAATTCATCAAGTCGAAGCGCTTTGCCGTCGTTGGCGTGTCGCGGGACCCAAAGAAGTTCGGGAACGCCATTTACAAAGAGCTGAAGAGCCGCGGATACGAAGTATACGGAGTGCATTCTTCTGCTGATGAAATCGCCGGAGAGAAATGCTATACTTCACTCTCTGCGCTTCGAGGACATGTCGACGCGGCGATACTCTGTACGAAGCCTGAGAAGGTTGAACCGTTGCTGAAAGACGCGGCCGATGCAGGCATTCACAACGTATGGTTGCAGCAGGGGGCAGAAAGCAAAGGGGCTATCGAGGCCGGTAAGAATCTCGGACTGAACCTCGTTGCGGGCAAATGCATACTGATGTATGCCGGGCCGGTGAAGTCGTTCCATGCGTTCCACAGGTCGGTCGTAAAACTCTTCGGCAGTTATTGAGGGATTATTTGCAGCGGATGCTTAAGGAAACTCTGTCAATACGCTGAGCTCTCTGCGCCGGTGACGTTACGCGGTGTTAGAAGTATCACCTGCGCCGCCTTGCGAGCCCGCGGGCGGACACGGCGGAAGTGTCAATTCCGGCTTATGCCTTCGGTTTCGATCTTGAACTGAGCAGTTGAAGCCTGAATCTCGTCGGCAAGTCCGGCGAGCCCCTCGGCGATATTGCCGACGTCTTCCGCCTCCTGGGTTGCCTTCACGGTGTTACCGGAAATTTCGTTTATCGTGTCGGCATTCATCTTACTTATTGCGGCGACGTTGTTGATCATTTCCACCGTATGCTTCACGCTGGTGCTCAACTCTTCGGTGGCGCTCATATTCTGATCGACGACCGCCGATATCTTCTCGATCGATTTGAGCAGGCCTGCCATCGTTTTGACGACAGCGTTGTTGGCGGTTGCCATTACGTCGACCTGCTTGTTCATATTCTCCGAAGAAGAGAGAAGTTTGTTAATCGATTCTCCCGACTCGGTCGCGAGTCTCGAGCCCTCTTTCACTTTGTCGACGATCGTCTTGACGGACTTGCTGGCGTCCTCGATATCCTCTTCCACTTTGTTGATGAGGCTCGATGTTTCCTTCGTCGCCGCAGCGGAGCGTTCAGCAAGGTTCCGAACCTCATCCGCTACGACTGCAAAGCCTCTGCCGTGCTCCCCAGCCCTTGCCGCTTCGATGGCTGCGTTCAGCGCAAGAAGATTCGTCTGCTCCGCGATCTGCTCTATATTCTCTATAATACCCTCGATTCGCTCCGATTGTTTGGCCATCCCCTCTATCTTGGAAGCGAACACAGCGACCGTTTCCTCAATTTTCTTCATCTGATCGAGATTTTCCATGACGGCGCTTGCGCCGGACTTGGATACGCTGATGGCTTCGGACGATGCGGAGACGACGGTTCGTGCGCTCGCGCTTGCCGAGTCGATCGCGCGCGATATCTCGACCGCCGATGACGACACCTTCTCCACCGCGAGTCTCTGATCGTGTGAGTCCCTGGCGATAGTGTCGATCGCAGCCGCGATCTGTTCCATGTTAGCGTTCGCGTTGCTTATGGAGAGCGCTTCTTCGTTAAGGCTCTTCGCCATTTCCTGGATCGTGTTGGAATTATAGCTCGACACTTCGACGGACTGTTTGGCCGTCCCTGCAAGATCGTGGCTGAGGCTGAGCAGTTTCTTCGAGCGGCCTACGAGCGCTCCGAAAATCCCGCGCAGACTCAGCGGCTCGCTGTTGAAAGTCGAAACGACTATACCTTTTTCGACCGCTTTATTGATAAAGGGGACAAGGTTCTTGTCAAATATGCCGATGCTTATCGCATCATATCTGTTCCTGATGCAATCTTCGATCGACGGGACATAAATCTCGGCGCTTACATTGATGATACCGTTGACGAACTGGCCTTTGGGGACTACCCAGTCCACCACACCGTTCACCTGCCTCAATTCTCTCGTCGCGGCATCGACGCCGGCTCTAAACACTTCCCAGAACTTGTCGCCATCCCGGCCTAGTACCGCGATCCGGAGTGTTCTTTCACTTCTTCTTATCGGCTTGGGGCGTCTCGCAGCCATGGCCTCCGTCTCGATGATGCCTTTCCCGGGCTGCCAGAACTGCGAATAGTTCTGGGGAGTAACGACATCCATCCTCGTCAGCATTCTCGATTGTTGGGGCTGCCAGTTGGTGGTGAGCCTGTTGAAAAGGTGTATTACGGGATCGTGCCCCTGCGCGTAGACGTCCTGCGAAAGCGTCGCAGTAACGACTCCCTGCCTGACAAACTCCATCGTGTTGTCTGCCAGATCATGGCACACTACCTTGACCAGCCCCGTCTTCCCCATCTCTGCAACGGCCTTCGCAGCGCCAGCCCCTCCGTAAGTCACGTATACGCCGGAAAGGTCATGATATCTCTTCAGGAAAGTCTTCGTCTGTTCATACGTCAGCTCAAAATTCAAGTTCGTTTCGGCAATATCCAAAACGGATATGGATGGAAACTTTTCCCTCATGACATTCTGGAAGCCTTTTCGCCTGAGGTCGTGTCCGATGATATTGAACTTCTCGAGCAGGATCACGACTTTGCCTTTTCCGTTCAACGCCTTCCCCATAGCTTCGCCGCAGGCCTGGCCTTCGAGATAAGAATCGGCGCCGACGTATACGAGTCTCTGGCACGGCCTGTCCGTCGCGGAGTTGAATTCCTTCGTGGCGTCGTTAAGATGCCCGATTATCGAGTTCAACCCGCGCACCATCTCGCCGACACCCCCGTTGACGGATGAGCTTATCGTGTTGGACTCCATCTTTATTCCGGCTGTGAGATTGCCATGTGCCATCTCGGTCATGGCGCTCGAAAGTGAAACGAAATCTTTATCGGCCATTTCCTTCACTTTTCCCGAAACGAATTTCAGCGGACCGTACACCGTAGAGTTGATATAAACGGCGAGCAATACGGCGACGATGACGCTTCCCAGTATACCAGCAGTCATCAGGATTCTTGCCCCGGATATCGACTGCCCCCCCATTGTCGACATCGCGTCCATGAGCTGAAAATATCCTGCCGCCTCGAAGACGAAGAAGAGCAGGATCAGCGATATTCCGATGTGGAGAGAGTAGCCCTTCAGAAATTTCTTAATTCGGTTCTGCATAACCTACCTGCGATTGGTAATTTTGTGTTTCACGTCCGGATCGTCATTTGCGGATGCAAGTCGGACTGTTCCTGTGCGCCGAACATATCTTTCATCTGTATGTGAAAGCAGGCCCATAAACCTCTCATTTCTCATATCGGTACTTTAATACCGAACTTAAGTAAGCTCAATTACGCCCCAACTACGATGATTTTCGTCACATTCGGGATGACAACTCAATGAGCCCGGGTGCCGCCTTCTTCGTCATCCCAGAAGTTCGTCACGGCCGGCCGACAACGCCAGTATATACCAGGTACTCGCGCACCGGAAAAGGAAGGCGGGAGACTTTCTCAAGACTGACTAACTCCCCATCCGGAAGAGGCGAGAGCCTTGACTGCTCTTCGGACCTGTACTTTCTGTAAAGGCTCGAAGGCAGCGTGCCGACAAATGCGAGGAGTAAGGGAATAAATATCGCCGCATTTGCGACGGTGCCTGACTTCACTTCGGACCATCTTGTCGCGATAAGCGTCTGCGACAAGATGATAGCAGCCGGAAGAGGTACCCACCAGATCCGGCTGTTGAACAGCAGCAGGCCGGAGGGCACTATGAAGAACGCGGCTGACAAAAGGCAAAGAGAGCCGGCTGTTTTCGAAACGTCGAATGGGAGCTTCCGTACACTTGCAAGCCTGAAAGCCTTCACAAACCCAAGCAAGTGGCTTACACCATGAATGAAAATACGCGCAGACACATAACGCCTTCATTTCCCTAACCCTCCACGCTGCTAATGTATTATCCTGTGATAAAGATAATGAAACTGATGGCAATTCACAGTGCGAGCTGTGTCTAAGCACACACCGTGGGAAGTCAGGCGTACAGAGCGAATCTTGGATTAACGGCGGAAAATACATAATATAGTGCATCATGGAACAGACACTTGGAAGTCAACTCGTCCTCGACGAGTTGTTTGACCTGACCCTTTACAAAAGGATCAGGGAGATCGTATCTGAGGACCTCAGACCTCTATTTGATGAGCTCATCCCGACCGAGACGAAGCATCTGAAATTCTGGCAGGACTTCTTCTCGCTGGACATGAACCAGCTCGATTTCAGGCGAAGGGTGAAGTTATCGGTTCTGGTATTGGTAGCGCGTCTGTTCGGCAACCTCGGCACGCACCTGGTACTCGAAGCGATCGAGGTTTACGGCGTAAGGAAGTACGTCGCAGTGTGGAACAAGTATAAGGGGACTCCCACGGGCGACGCGGTGCACAAGATCCTCGAAGATGAATTCCAGCACGAGGATGAAATCGTTTCCTCGGCGAGCAAGCGGCTGATCCACCCGGAGCGGGTACGCGATATTTTTCTCGGTCTTAACGACGGCCTTGTCGAGATTCTCGGCGCTGTCTCCGGCTTCTTTGCGGCTTTATCGAGCGTGTCCGCGGTCATGGCGGCAAGTGTCGCGGTGGCGGTTGCAGGCTCGATCTCCATGGCAGCGGGAGCGTTCGGCGCCATCAACTCTGAGAAGGAAGTCGAGCGAGTCGACTCAGCCAAGAAGGAATTCATCGACGGTAGGCAGGAAGTGCTCTCAGCCTCATCTTCGAGCGCGACCGAATCGGCTTTTGTTGTGGGGTTGTCGTACTTCTTCGGAGCACTCGTGCCGGTGCTGCCGGTACTTCTGGGAGCGGCGAATATCTGGTGGTCGCTCGGCTTCGCGGCGGTCGTAATGGTATTCATCTCCATAGTTATATCCTTCCTGTCCGGAATGAAGATGCGAAGAAGAATCGTGACGAACCTCATCATCCTTCTCATTGCTGTAGCGGTGACCTACGGCGTGGGGCTTCTCTCAAGGTCGATTTTCGGAATCAGTATTTAGCGGCGATGGACGAAGTGTCGATCGAGACTTACCTGACAGACACGTACCCCCCCAGAATTCCCTTCTTCGAGAGTACAAGCTGCCACAGCTGATTGGTCCTCGCCCTGAACGCACCCGCGCTGGACAGTAAGAAATATTCCCACATCCTGTAGAAGACGTCGTCGTACTTATTTCTCAGCGATTCCCAGCTCCGCCTAAAATTGCCGTACCAGGCCATGACAGTCTTGTCATAGTCGGCGCCGAAGTTGTGCCAGTCCTCCATCACGAACAGGCCTTCCATTGCTTTCCCAAGCTGCGCAATGGACGGAAGCATTCCGTTCGGGAAAATGTGTTTGTGAGTCCACGGATCGGTGCTCCTTGCCGAGATTGGATTGCCGATGCTGTGGAGGAGAAACAAGCCGTCATCCTTCAGACTTCTCTCAGCCACACGGAAATAGTCGCGGTAATTCTTGTACCCTACATGTTCCACCATCCCGACAGAGACAATCCTATCGAACTTCTCGTTCATCTCCCTGTAGTCCAGCAATCTGAATTGGACGGGGAGGTCTTTGCACAGCTCGGTCCCCAAAGCGACCTGTTCCTTCGACACCGTAATACCCGTTACTTCCGCACCGTATTTCTCGGCTGCGTACTTGCCGAAGGCCCCCCACCCGCAGCCGATGTCGAGCACCTTCATGCCGGGCTTGAAATAGAGCTTTTCGCAGATCAGCTTCAGCTTGTTCTCCTGCGCCTCGTCGAGATTCCCGGCATTCCTCCAGTATCCGCAGCTGTAATTCATCCGCTTGTCGAGCATCTTCACGAAAAGATCGTTCCCGAGGTCATAATGACGCTCGCCGACGATGAAAGAGCGCTTCCTCGACTGCTTATTCAGAAGGCGGAGCCCGGCCAGCTGCATCATTATCCTGAGATTGCGGCGGACCTTATTCTGCGAATCGGCCCGCAGTATTCTGAAGATGAACTCGTCCAATCTTCCGGCGTCCCACCACCCCGCCATGTACGACTCGCCGAGACCAAGCTCGGCCTCAGTAACCGCCCGCTTGTACATTCTATCGTCATGGACCTGGATATCCCACTGTTTTTTTCCATCCAGCGCGATTCCCGCAAAGCTCAGCAACTCCCTTACGATTGCCTTGTATTTGCTTTCTCTCATTTCCTCTCCTACCGTCTGTTAACCGTCGAATACCGCCTTCAACCGTTACCCAAACCAACTTATGGACTTGCCGAATTTGAAGCAACCTTGAAGCGACGTGTGAAGGTTCTTCGATATTCAGGGAAGATACCGCGCATTTGCTACCCGATGCACATTCTCGACGGATACAAGCTCTTTGTAATCAACAGCCACGTTTGCAAAAGAGACCGGGTATTCGTACAATATTCCGTCAGTTAAGTCGCCCGGTTGCAGCGAGAGATTCTTTTCCCCTTATTCATAACCTTCCTGAAGACATTCCAAAAGCACAAGCACGTACGAGCGGTAAATCTGGGCAACGACAACCCTGAGATGAGACGCCGCACCGGCTTCGATTAGAGTTCGGAGACAGGATTTACAACTAAATCTTTCGGAGGAAACGGCAATGGGCAAGAAAGGAATCGACAGACGCCATTTTCTGAAGTATGTCACGGGCAGCGCCGGACTTCTCGCACTCGATTGGAACTCACTCCCGAGAAGAGTCGCGGCACTTGCAAAAGAGGACGAGTACGATGCCGTGATAGTCGGCTCCGGGCTCGGGGGGCTGAGTTGCGCTGCGGCATTCGCAAGGCAGGGTTTCGAGGTACTGGTGCTCGAACAGCACGACAAGCCGGGCGGGTATGCCACGGCATTTCAGAGGCCCGGTGGGTTCAATTTCGATGTTTCGCTCCATTCCACGGTCATAGAGGAAAGAAACGGGCTGCACAATTTGATACCGGGCTTTCCTGAGATTACCGAGGTACAATTTGTCCCGCACCCGAGCCTCTACAGGGTAATATATCCGGACTACGACATAACCGTGCCCCAGAGAGATCCGAAGGCGTACACCGCGAAACTCGTCTCGCTCTTCCCTGAAGAGAAGGACGGCATAGAAGGAATCTTGGGCGACATGCAGGGATTACTCGATGAAGTCCAGAAGATGTCGCGGGCGAATGGACAAATCGACATGGAACGCTTCGCCGTCGATTATCCCCTTATGTCGCGGCTTTACAACAGGACATGGAAGGACATGCTCGATGCCCGTGTCGGAAAGATTCTGACAAAGGACCACGCCGCGTACGGTGTCCGGACAAGTGAAGGAGAGAAGTTCAAATCGCGGGTAGTCGTCTCCAACGCGAACCCGTTCGATACGTTCCGAAAGCTGACGGATGAAGAGCAATACCTGTCGACTTACCTGGATCAGCTGGACCATTACAGCGTGAGCCTCTCCTCGTTCCAGATATTCCTCGGTTTAAAGGACGACATCGTCGGTAAAAGCGGCATCAAGGACTCGGAGATCTTCTACGAGACCGGATACGATATGGAAGAAGGATACCTTGCAGCCAGGAGGGGCGAAATAGGGACCAACGGTTACGCGCTCACGTTGTACGATAATATGTACAAGGGCTACTCGCCGCAAGGAAAGAATACCGTCAACATTACCACTTTCACCGGCTATGATTACTGGAAGAAGTTTGAAGCGGCGTATTTTGCCGGCGACAAAGACGAGTACCGAAAAGAAAAGGAGCGGTTGGCCGACATACTTATAGACAAGGTCGAGAAGACTTTGCTTCCAGGGCTGTCGGGTGCAATCGAGGTAAGAGAAATCGGCACGCCGCTTACCAACGTGAGATACACGAGTAATTATCACGGCGCGATATACGGGCTCGATCAGACCGTGGACAATTCAGGCCCGAGCAGGCTTGGCCACGACACGCCGATCGGGAATCTCTACCTCGCGGGAGCATGGACGAAGCCGGGACACGGCTACGGAAGCGTACTGTCCAGCGGCGTCGAGTGCTTCGGAGAGATAGTGCAGAAGTTGTGACACACGCGGACGGTTGAGCGGATTTCTTTCCGGTCCAAGCTTTGTGACATTGCCGCATACCATAGTTCCCTCCGCCTCCGGGGGTAAGCCCGTCCGGCGGAGGGAGGGATTCCCCTGTTGCGAACGAGGCACTGAAAACACTCATAGGGCACAGCAAATGTTTTTTTGTGAGGATGGGACTTGGAAATCTCGCCCACATTCTCGATTATTGAGCTATTGAAGGGACGACACGGAAACGCGAATTTTTCCCGGGAATCCCGAAGCACGGTTCAGGGTAATAGACTCGCGCGGATCAGAGTAAGAATCCCTGGTTGGTTGCTTTATGCCGTCCGCTGTAGCACTTAAATAGGCATCATCTTCCCGCGCTGAACATCCCTGAGGGACGTTCGGCTGCAAATTCGCACCGGTAACGCCACGTAGCTCTTTGCGTCCCTTCGGCACTCAGTCGACAATATATCTGGAGGCGTGATGAAACGCGCACTGTTAAAAGTATCCTTCCTGTTTCTGCCCATCCTTTTCATATCATGTGCATCGGGGTCATTCATGAATCTCGCCGCTCCCAAGGAGCAGCTTAATATCAAATAGTTCCCGGATCAGAACGACTATCCGGAATCCGACGGAGTCGTATTGTACGAGCTCCACGATGTTCAGCTCCGTGTAAATGAAGAGTATGGACTCGAAACTGTCGACAACGTGACAAGGGTTATCAAGATTTTCAGGAACCTCGACAGGTTTTCCACTATGACAATCGATATACTATGGTCGGATAAACTGACAGACATTTCGGAACGGACCATAAAACCGGACGGTATTACTTCGCCCCTCAGCTTGTAATCACCGACGAGGTAAGAGACAAGGCGGCCACCCTGACAGCCGGCTGCACGACAGAAATACAAAAGATCCGAGCCGACGAATACCTGAATGCGGAAGTGACGAAATACTCATTCAGCGACCTCGACTCGGTGGATTCCGCGCTCACGCTCACCTTCGACTTAAAAGTTCCCAACTCGATCACCCGCCAGGGAGACATCGTGTTTCTTCACATCGATCCCTTCAGGCTTTCAGACGACTGGGACTGGCTCGGAAGATCGTCGAGGAGATACAACATCGAGTTCAATTTCCCTGCGACCATAGAGAAAACTATCAACGTGACGTATCCGGCGAACAGTCATGAAATCATGGACCTTCCCCACAACAGCATACTTCAAACCGACATACTTTATTATGAAAAAGATTATTCGCACGACCACCCAGGCAGGATTACTGCCACCGAGAAGTCGGAAATCAGGTCAAAGACCCTCAAAGTTCAGAATTTCTAGCAGATAAAAACCTTCGTCCAAAGTATGCAAAGCAAAATAAGAGAGCAGATCATCCTGAAGGCGAAATGACATGCGTCCGGGGATCATTCAATTGCAGTAACGATTCAGAAAGAAAGGCTGTGGCAATTTAGGCCCAGCCTTTCTTTAATAATTCCAATCAGTCGGCTACACGGTCTTATCTTTTCTGGTAAGGCGGCTGCTCGGGAGCAACCGGAGGGTGATCCTTCAGCAGCTGCATCACGACCTCGATTCCCTTTTTCACGCTGCTGGTCGTTGCCCGACGCCAACTCGGCCGGGTTCTCCACCATATTGAAGTCGGGAGCCACGCCGAGCCCTTCAGCGAACCACTTGCCGTCAGGGGTATACATCCTGAAAGTAGGGACAGTAACGGTACCACCATCGATCAGCTGCGGCGCCCCGGTAATGCCGATGAGGCCGCCCCACGTGCGCTCGCCGATAAGCGGGCCGAGCCCCGCTTCACGGAAGTAAAACGGGAATGCATCGCCACCCGAGCCGCTCCAGCCGTTTGTCAGCATGACCTTCGGGCCGAAGTTCGCGACAGGGGGGCCAGTTCTTTCCGTCACGCACTGCCCAGAAAGCGAGCGGTTTCCAGTTGAGCATTTCGATGAACCTGTCGGGAATTTTACCGCCGCTGTTGAAACGCTCATCGATAATCAGCCCCTGTTTTTCGAACTGCGCGGTGAACTGCCGTCCGAGGTCGTTCTGGCCGGGTATGCTTGTGTCCTGGACATAAACGTATCCGATTTTTTCGCCTGTCGCCTTGTCCACCTTCTCCCTGTTGGTTTCTATCCAGGCGAGAAGCCGCAGTCTCGCTTCGTCCGCGAATTGTCTTTCTCTCCCGAACCGCTGTTCGGACCTCTAAGGTAAACCACTTTACCGGGGACAGCCTGAAGGCCCCTGTAGTTCCCCGCTTCCGGTGGGAGGATAGCCGTGCGTTCCGCGATGCCCTGGAAATTGATCCTGATCTCCTTCGATTTTTCCGGCGGCTTCTTTTCTTCATTCTTGCCTTCGTCTGCCTTCTTCTCATCGGATCCCTACACCGCTATTGTATCGTTTTTCGGTGAGAGCGGCGAAGCGAGAGTGTCCTGGAGTGTGACCAGCGCGATCCGGGTGAAGTTTGGATATATGAATGTATCTCCCGTGTCGCTGTATACCGGATCGAAGGTATTGTTCGTCAGGAAATAGAGAGACTTGCCTTCCGGATCAAAGGACGGATTAGTGTCGCTGTAATAACCGCTCGTAACCCGATAAGCCTTTTTCTCTTTCGTATCGAAGACATATATACCGCTGTGCTGAATATCCATTTCTTTTGCATACGCAATGCAGCGGCTGTCCGAAGACCATGATACCGTACTCGCCCAACCGGTCGCTCCAGTATGCCACGTACTTGCCGTTCGGAGACCACGATGGATATCTTTCCGCGACACCGGAAGAATTCGTGAGGTTTACTACATTGCCGTTCTCGGCGGGTACCGAGATGAGTTCACCTCGCGCCTCGATTATGGCACGCTTGTCGTCGGGAGAAAGCGAATAGCTCCTTATCATACTCTCGACGTTCTCGCATTTCGGCATGATGGTGATTTCGTCGGTGACGACTTCGATTTGGACCTCATGATATTTCTCCGTCGCGAGGTCGAGCAGATAGAGTTTGCCTCCGGCTTCAAAGCCCATTTCTTGCGGCCCGACCGAAGGAAAATGAATTAGGTCCCGGCAAAAGAGCACCGTAATTTATCAGGGGTTTTTTCCGTGGGTATAATGGATCACGTTCACTTTTTCCTCGGTGATCATGCCGCCGCATCCCGCCTTCTCGAAGAGATCTTCCACGATCGGCAGAAACGCGTCAATTTTTTCTTCAGCATCCACAACCTCAATTACCATCGGGAGGTCTTCGCTCAGCTCAAGAAGTTTCGCCGTGTGTATCATGCTTCCCGCCCCGAAGCTTTCCACGCCCCTCAGAACGGTGGCACCGGCCATCCCCATCTCGCGCGCCTTTTCCACGAAGACGTGGTAGAGAGGCTTCTTGTTAAGATGATCGTCCTCACCAATAAAAATCCTGAGAAGCTTCCCGGTTCCTTCCAATTTCATAGGTACCTCCTATATTACAAGTTTTCCTAAAAGACTCCCCAGCCACGCGGCTAATAATGCCACTGTCAACGACAATACGATATTCGCCGCACCAAGCAAGAACGAGCCGTCCCTGAAGAGGCCGAGTGTTTCGTAAGTGAATGTCGAGAAGGTGGTAAAACCACCGATGATTCCTATCGCAACGAAAACTCTGAAATCCGGGCTGACGAGAAATCTGTCTTCGGCGACCGTCAGAAAGAAACCTATCACAAGGCTTCCCAGAATATTCACCGCGAAAGTGCCATAGGGGAAACCGGCTCCCATTAGTGAATATACCCAGCCCGACATCAAATATCTTAAAAGAGAACCAATTCCTCCACCTATGAAGACTACCAACGACTTTATCACTTCAGCTCCATCCTAAATTATCCAATGTGATACTACACAAAAAAAAACTCCTGCCTTCAAAATATCCTAGACGGCAGGAGTTATTATTCTTTGGATCAAGAAACTTATTTAGACTGGCGAACTCCATCGCCAGTGTGTCTTAAACTAATAACTAAGAGACCGACGAACAAGATACGGCACAGATCGGCACACGGTCAGTTGTTCTTCGCCCCCTGGTTGATCCACGTCCTAATCGTCGCGATCTGGGCCGAGTCGAGCGGATTATGGTTGAGCGGCATACGGGTGCCGGCCTGCCCTGTTATCTTGAGATAAAGGTAGCTGCTGTCGGCATCGTACGGTTTCACTATCAGGTAAGGCGGCTGTTCGATACTCGGGGCATTAACGATATCCTTGTAAGCAAATCCTGCCTGAAGACTCATGGGGGCAATCCCGCCGGTAACATGGCATCCCGGGATTGCGCAGCTGTTGGTAAAGATCGGCTGGACCTGGCTTGAAAAGCTGATGGTTGTATCCGAGGGCGATGGCCCGGTCGGGCTGAGTGCCGCCGTTTTCGAGCAAGCGGCCAAGCCGATCGCCATGAGTAGTACGACCGCTGTCTTCATAGACATCCTTTTCGAGCTACAACAAAATAGGGCATCTTAAGAGTTTCAGGATCGGGAGTGAAATTACGGACCGGGCATGGCGGACAAAAACGGGAGAAAATTACTTAATCGGTTGTTGTACGGCCAGGGGTCAGCCGGAAATACGAATGCGCGAGAGGTTGGAGCAGCGGCGGCGCGGGAGATCCAGCCGCTTTCTCGGCATTACGTAAACTATGGCAGGCGGATCGACTGGTCTGGGATCTATGTTCGATATCGCCATGTAGAAACTGAAAGCGAAAAAGAATACCACGTTCTTCATGCATTCAATCTAAACAATCCATGAATTCTTTTAAAGCATCCGCGGCAAGACACAAATTGATGGCATTGATTGAGAGTGACCGACTGCTAAATTGATCCGTGAACAAATTTAAACTGATAATTCCATTCGCGATCATTGCCGTGTCGCTGGAAGTCTCCTCGTGCAAGAATGTACTCGGACCGACATCCGGTCAATCGACGATCGTCTTCCCGGATTCCAACGTTAGTTTCTACAGACAGGTTCTACCGCTCTTCGAAGAATCGTGCGACTACTCCGGCTGCCACGATAATGGTACACAGGCCGGAGGACTAAGCCTTACCACTTATGCCGGTCTCTTCAGCGTCGCCGGCGTTCTCACACCCAAGGACACAGTACACAGCATACTCGTTCAGCGGATCCAGGGAATAGGCCCGATAATGCCCCCTCCTCCGCTGTCCGCGCTCAACAGCAACCAGATAGAAGGGATCAAGACCTGGGTAATGGAGGGGGCCCCTGCGAACTGAGAAGTGGTCCGCTTCACGTCCGTCTTCACTTCTTTCTTTCCAGGAGTACCGGTTCGGCCTTTAAAGCGCTCACGCTATCGAAGAAAGCGACTGCTCGACCGTATCGCTCTGGCTGAAGCAGCCTGTTCTTCGATGTAAACACGTCGGTGAATACAATCTCACCCGGGTTCTCGTTCCGGTAAGACGAAGAATATCCGAAATCTGAATCGCGAAACTCAGCTTCCTCCGGCATATGTCCAACCGCAATTGAATCGGCTTCAAAAATCAAAGTCACCCTCTCGCCGAGTACGTAGGGATATTCAAATTCGACAGGGTATTCTCTAGAGGCGGTAGTCAGCCAGTTGAGATTTTCAAACGCCGGGAACGGATCGACATACAATGAATACGAGCCGGAGCCATCAGGGACAACATTGTCGCCGCGGAATCGGAAGGACAATGCGAATGGCGTTTGAACAGAATCCGGTGAAGTTGTCGAGCAGGCGATCAGCGTCGAATTCCGAAATGTGCCGGCCAGCAGTGACTTACAGTAACTGGCAATTGTCCCGCTGTCCGCATCCGCGAGCTTATTCCGCATTACAATCCCCGCCTCTCCGCCATACTCCACTTTCACGCGAAAGTCGCTCAGCAGTGTCAGATGCTCCGCGACTTTTGCCGTAATATCTATCTGGTTATTCCATGCATCCGATCCCGGCGTTGCGACAAAAAAAGACGTCCCATTATCATTCATGACGAGCGCGGCAGCTACCTCATCTTCGGGCGGAACTTCACCCACCCCACAGAACCGGGCCGATGGATCAAGCCATACTATATAGTTGCCGGGGATGAGAACACCGACGATCATCCTGTGAAATCGCCAGCACGGGAATTGCGTGTCGAGATGGCCGTTCGAGCGCGACAAGATCACGGCGGGTTTTGCCGGAATACCGACCGCACGGAGAAGGGCCGTCAGAAGGAGCGCCTTTCCCCTGCAATCCCCTTCTCCAGTCTGCATAACTTTCTGTGGATAGGCTGGCGCCAAATCCCCAAGCAGTTTCTTATTTTCCAAATAGCGAATTCCCTGAACGTACTTCAGAATGTTATCGAGGGTGTCGATTTCGGACGAAGCTCCATCGACCAGCAGTTCGGCTTTCTTCCTGACAGCGTTAGTGATAACGAGCCGCGGCTCGATGTAATCGTCGAAGTACCATTTGGAGACATCATCCCAGGATTGCCAATATGACGGTGCAAATTGAACGTAGCCGCGATACCAATCCTCCGGCGGCATATCCGGCTCAGGTTTAAACGGAGGGACATCTTTTAACGTCCAGGTGAATACGTCGATCTTCCCCTGGTAAGTATCACTCGTTCCTCCTGACCCAAGGACGCCGTCCACTGTCCACGAGGCCAAGTCATGCCAATTTCCGCCCATAACTCCGGATTTATATTGCCGCTTTACTGACGGCTCTCCAATTTCGGGGTAATTGTACGTCACATAATTCCATCGCCAGTTCTTCGCGTCCTTCCGGGTGCTGCCAATTACGAATGACGGGACTGCTAGGGTGTAAATGCTTCTCATCACCGGCAGACGGCGCTGAATAACCCACTCTCCCGCCGGGAACGGTACGCTCTCTTTGTATGCGTAAGCATATTCGAGTATAGCTCCTCTCACGACGTCGCGGAATCTGAAATTCAGTTCAGCGACATCTGAGTGAAAGACCGACTCGATACCGCGCCTTCCGTACGTCGTGTGGAAATCTCGTGACCTGACATAGACTTCCTTCCCGTCCGGTTCAACGGTCCGGGCTTTGACCGCGATAAGAGTCTGGCCCGGACGAAGCCTGATCGCGGCTGAATCTTCCTTCCGGATATTTGAGAACACACGCTCTACCCTATGAACGGTCACAGTCGTATGATAATCATAATTCGTATCGAGAACGGTGACCACGTCGGTCCTGTCCATGATGATTACCGCATCGTCGTCCGGATATTCCGACCAGACAGGAAGGTGCTTGATACCCAGCTCGTTCTGAAGTGAGGAAATGCTCTCGAACGATAAGGTGGCACATGAAGAGATAAGGAAAGCGAGGCATAACAGGATAACGGCATTCATCCGGACAATGATGCGCTTCCTAAGCATTCTCATTCCCAGGAAAGAGGCTCGTTATTGGAAAAGGCAAATTGAAGGCTCCGTCAAACCCTCTGCGCCTTCTACCGCTTAGCGCGCCTCGCGCGAGAGAGAGTAATCTTGCACTGCAAATCATATTTACAAGAAATTACACGCCCAGTCCCAGCTTTGCAAATCGTCCCGCCCCTGTTGAAGAGCGGGCTGGAATTCCCGAGAAGGCTCAGGGCTCATGCCCGGGTGTTCCGGCGAAAGCAACCCACTTCGTCAAGTAAGAAATTGCACGGTTATCAGGTGAACATCTGGTTCATCTCGCCCACTATCGTCATTTGTGCCCTTAGCTCCTCAAGCTGCGCGGTGAGTTGTTCCTTATGCTCCCGTTCCATCTTTGCGAGTGAGATAAAGAAATCCCTCACTCTTGTGTCACACGCCAGTCCGGCGGCATGCCTATACTTCTCCTCCGACTCGATCTCGCTTTTGATCGCCTCTTCAAGAATCGATATTATCGTCTCTCTTATTTCGGGTTCATCCTTAGCCATCTTCCGCTCCTCAAATTTCCCCCATGACATGTTCTAGAATTGAAAGAAGCTCTTCAGATCTCTTCTGAGTTACGGCCACATCCTGGAATGCGAGTGCAGGCAAGATGCCTGTGATTTTCACGGCGGTGAGTATCCCGGCGAACGCGGCTCCGGACGGGAGGTACCTTCGCCTGAGCGGCAGCCTGACCACACGCCCGCGACAGCCGGGCAGTTCCAGAGTCTCATCGGCAACTATGAGAGTCTCGTCATTCGCTGCCTCAAACACCCCTTTCGTGGCGAGGTCCTTGACACCGTCCTCGGACACGACTATGACGACGTCCGGGATATCTATGCCCGTATAGAGAATCTTGTCGCGAGAGAGCACGACCTCCGAAGCGGAGAAGCCGGTACCTTGAGTTATCGGGTTATCGTTTTTCTGAGTAGCGTTTGCGCCCGAAAGCACCGCCGCCTGTACCAGCATATATGCCGCGGACTGAACACGCTCCCCCGCCGTCCCTTCAATGATGAAGCCGGTTTTCTTCTCAAGCGCATTTTCGTACCGCGGCTCCATCCCGGCTCCTTTGTCTTCTACTTTCCGGCTCTCCATTTTTTCCCTGTAGATCACGCCAAGCTCCTTTCTGTCATCCCTTTGCACGATGATTCCGAGATTCGCCGCCGGTCCCGCACCGAGTTCTGCGAGTTTGTTCCCCCGTATCGCATTGCCCCGCAGGGCGTACTCGGTACAGAGTTCCAGAACCTCGACGAGAGCGAAGCCGGGATAAGAGATCGCGGCAGCGATCGTTTCGGCGAGGTCGGCGTCGGTTGCCGTCTTCCGTGCAAGGAAGCCGGCATTTGCTCCTTTTAGGAGCTCTATGATATCCACCGGCGGGACTATGTTCCCCCCCGGCGTAGTAGCAGTGACAAATCCAAGCGGCGAGAAGCTGGAATTCTGGCCTCCCGTCATCCCGAACAGGAAATTATTGTAGAGTATGACGGTAATGTCCAGATTCAGCTGGGCGACGTTGACAAGGTGCAGAAGTCCGATCATCGCTCCGCCGTCTCCGATAACGACGATGCTCTTAAGCTTCGAATCTGCAAGTATAGAGTCCGCAATCTCAACCCCCATCGCGAAGGCCGTCGACCTTCCGTGAGTAGTGTGAAGCGAGTGTACATTTTCGAATAGCGTATCCACGAGGCCGACACATCCTATATCACTCGTTATGTTGACGTTGTGCGGTTCGATCTCGAGACGGACAAGGGCGGCGTCGATCGCGTTCGTAATGTGCTGATGACCGCACCCCTTGCAGAAAGGGAATTTTTGCATAACCTTCAGGTAAGTTTTTCTGTTGGTCGATTTCGGAGTCGTTACTTCGGTCATTCAAGCTCCATTAGTTCTACGACAGTACCGCCTTTTCGATTTCCCCAGGCGCGATCATTCTTCCGACGGAATTTATTCCCAGGACTTTCTTATCCGGAAGAACACGTTCGATCTGTGCTCTGTACAGCCCCATGATATTCTCTTCGACGACTACAACTTTACTTACTTTCCTTGCCGCCTCTTTGATTTCCTTTTCCGGAATCGGAAAAAGCGTCAGTAAGTTGCAGAACGAGACACGTTCACCCTTTGCGCGGAGCCCTGCTACGGCCTCTATCGAAGCACGGGCACTTACACCGTAACTGAATACAATTGTGTCGGCTCCATCAGCAGTATCGGTGTCGACCAGTGTGATCTCTTCCGAGTTGGAAATCACCTTTTCCTGAAGATGCCTGAGGACTTCGATGGTCTCCCGGGAATTCTTCTGAAGCCGCCCGCTCTTGTCGTGAGCCGAGCCGGTGATGGTTGCTTTCTCTTTGCCGCCTATCGGTGAGAATTCGGGGATTTCGCCTGGAAGTGAGAAGCGATAGTTTCCGAACGACTCACCATTGCTCCGCACAAACATCTTCCGATCAACAGTACCCGATTTAGGAAGGGCAGAATAGTCGATATTCTCGGACGTCATCGCGACTTCCTTGTCGGTCAGCAAGATCACCGGGGTGCGCAGTCTTTCGGCTACGTTGAAGGAGTGAATTGTGAGCGTGAAGGCTTCCACGGGCGTGGAGGGGGAGAAGACAGGGATAGTATATCCGCCGCCGACGGCGTTGCCCGCGAGGAGCACGTCTCCCTGCCCGCCCTGGGTTGCTCCGCCGGTGGACGGGCCGAGCCGTTGGACGAGTGCGATTACCACCGGGGTTTCGGTCATCAACGCGTATTGGAGCGTTTCGATCATGAGTGAAAAACCGGGGCCGGAGGTTGCCGTCATCGCTTTGTAGCCTCGTTGAGACGCACCCACGCAGAAGGCCAAAGCGGAAATCTCATCTGGGGCACCAATCGCCACGTCGCCGCGCTTCGGAAGTTCGTCTATCATGGATTTGTATATGCCGGAAGCAGGGGTGATAGGATAGCCGGCGAAGAACCTGCAACCGGCAACGATTGCCCCCTCGGCAATCATCTGGTTTCCATTCCTTATCCTGAACTGCGGCACGTTTCCTCCGACTGATTCGACAATGATCTAATTCCTTGCACGGAACAAATTACCTTCGCGCACTTTGCACTTTTTTCTTTGCGCTATCGGTCTCACGGATGCTAAGCGCTGCAGAAGATCTTCGTTCGCCCTGGAACTCGCCACTTCCGGCGTGATGAGCTTGTGTCGTTGGTACGCATTTGGAATACAATCTTTCCCACTCCTCGTCGACGTTCTCCTGTATGATTCCGATCCGTTCTTCGTCGAGATGGCGGAACCTTCCCTGTATCTTAATATAGTCGCGAACCGGAACGCCTTCCGGCTCCTTGGACAGCTTATAGTCTGTTCCATGGAATATCTCGATCAGCGGAAAGACTTTGCTTTCGATCGCCATGCGGGAAATCTTGATCGAATCTTCGGGTTCGAATTTCCATCCGGGGGGACAGGGGGAAAAGACGTGTATGAATTTGAACCCGCGGATATCCTTTGCCTTCCGGATCTTCGAAATCATGTCGTCCGGATAAGCAACGCTGGCAGTGGCAAGGTAAGGTATCCTGTGAGCGGCAAGTATTTCCACTATGTTCTTCTTCTTCTCCGCTTTCGGGGACTCGGTGGGAGTTGTAGTCGTCCAGGCGCCTAAGGGAGTTGCCGAGCTTCTCTGGATACCGGTGTTCATGTACGCTTCGTTGTCGTAGCAAATGTAAATGAAATCCTCGTTCCTTTCCGCGGCGCCCGACAGCGCCTGCAGACCGATATCAAACGTGCCTCCGTCACCGGCGAAGGCGAGGACTGTCGTTTCGTGGTCACCCTGTGCATCGAGGCCTGCCTTGACTCCGCAGGCAGTCGACGCGGCAGTCTCGAAGGCCGTGTGGAAGACCGGAACTCCCGCCGCCGAATACGGCACCGGCCCGTCGATTACGGACCAGCAGCATGCCGGTATTACTACCACCGTTTTCCTCCCGAGTGCCTTCAGAGCATACCTCATGGTCAGAGTTGCACCACAACCCGGGCACGCGAAGTGACCGGGAGCCAGGACCTCCTCCGGAGGCAATTGGTACTTTATTTGTCCCATCTTTCAGACTCCATCCGATCTTTTCATTGCGGCACTGTTTTCAGGAAATGGCGGCTCGGGGCGATCGGCACCGGCAGTTTTCAAACCGACCCAGACAGCCTCACTTACCGGCTCCTCGTGGTTCATGAGGTATGAAAAGATCTCGTTTATTGTTTCAGGTGTTATGTCTCGCCCGCCGAGCCCGGCGATGAAGCCGAACACAGCCGGCCTGTCGGGTGCATTATACAGAACCGCTTTCGTTTCTTGGTAAATTATCCCGGTAGCGCCAAACGACACATTGCGATCCATAACGCCGATCTTCCTGACATGCTTCGCCAGCGCCCTGATCTCGTCGACAGGGAACGGTCTGAAGGTTCGAATCTTCATCAGTCCGACTGGGAATCCCATGCTTCTGAGCTCATCGACTGCGATCCTTGCAGTACTGACAGCCGTAGCTGAAGTGATCAGGACCGTCTCGGCATCTTCAGCCATATATTCTTCGACCAATCCTCCGTAGGAGCGGCCGAACATATTGGCAAAATCACGGTCGACTTCCCTTATGACGCTTCTCGCATCCTCCATGGCCTGGTACAGCTTGTAACGCATTTCCATGTACGCTTCCGGCCCGATGAGTGCGCCAAACGCTCTGGGATCTGATGTGTCGACTTTGAAAGACGCTTTCCTCGCCGGTAGGAATTCATCCACAAGCTCCTGCTTCGGGATGGCGACCGGTTCGGACGTATGGCTCAATACAAAAGCGTCAAGATTGATCATGACCGGAAGAGACACCGTCTCGGCAATCTTATACGCCTGAAGGACCGTGTCCGTAACCTCCTGGTTGCTTTCTGCATAGAACTGGAGCCACCCTGTGTCGCGCTGGGAGAGGCTGTCGTTGTGATCGACATAGATAGACCACGGGGGGGCCATTGCGCGGTTGACGTTCACCATCACAATCGGGAGCCTGCTTCCCGCGGCCCAGTGGAGAAGCTCGTGCATGAGCGCGAGCCCCTGGGACGATGTCGCCGTGAAGGCTCGTGCGCCGCTGATCGAGGAGCCGATACAACAAGCCATCGCAGAATGTTCCGACTCGACCTTGATGAATTTCGCGTCGAGCTCGCCGTCGCTTACGATCTCGGAAAGTTTCTCCACCACGCTTGTCTGAGGCGTGATGGGATAGGCAGCTATCACCTGCACTCGCGCGAGCTTCACCGCGTACGATGCCGCGTGAGTTCCTTCCATGACCACGACTTTTTCAATCGATGGATGGAGCAGACCTGAGTTGGTCGTATTCATCCCGTTCCTTCCTTCCATGCCTAATCCACCTCCTCAGCCGGTTCCCTCGCCCCTTCTGGAATAAGTTCCATCGCCCCGCGCGGGCACTCTTCCACGCAGATCCCGCAGCCTTTACAGTGATCGTAGTCGATCACATATTCACCCGACTCATCCTTGCTGATAGCGACATCGGGACAGAAAGTCATGCAGACATCGCAATGCAGGCAGGTGCCGCAGGTGAAACATCTCTCCGCCTCGGTAAGCGCCTGCTCCTCCGTAAGCGTTCTATTGACTTCAGAGAACGCCGACTTACTTTTCTGAATGGTTTGCGTTGGTACTTTAACACGATTCCCGTGCGGGAAATAGAAGGTGTTGACTTCTTCCGGCGTGACAGCGTTGTGTGAAGCACCGTTTGATCTTGAACGCCATCCGAGGAACTCATGTATCGAGATCGCCGCTTCTTTGCCGGCCCTGATTGCGTTTACTACAGTTCCGTTTGGATTTGTCGCGGCGTCCCCGCCTGCAAATATCCCGGGCACTCCGGTTGTGTAATCGTCGTCGACGAGAAGTCTTATCCCCTTCTTGAGGAACGAGTACGGAAGGAACGAGAGGTCAGGCTCTTCTCCGACGGCCGATATGATCGTATCGGCCTTCAACGAGAAATTGGATCCTTTGACCGGGACAGGCCTTTTTCTTCCGCTTTCATCCGGATCCCCGAGTTTCATTTTTACAAGTTCAATCTCGGAGACTTTACCTTTGTCGCCCGATAATCCGACCGGTGCGACCAGGAATTCGAAGTGCACGCCTTCCTTTTCGGCCTCTTCGATTTCCCCCGGCACTGCCGGCATATCGGCCCTCGTCCGCCGATAAAGGACAGTTACACGCTTGCCGAGTCGCAGGGCACTTCTTGCCGCATCTATGGCTGTATTGCCTCCCCCGACCACCAGGACGTTTCGTCCGACCTTCGGCACGTTGCCTGCGTTCAATTCTCTCAGGAAGTGGATTCCGGAATAGACCCCCTTAAGATCCTCGCCGGGGGTTTCCATCTCCCTGCTGTGACCGGCGCCTACTGCTACGAACACCGCGTCGTATCTCTCAAGCTCGTTCCACGCCACGTTGCCGCCGATTCTCGAGTCGGTTCTTATTTCGACACCGAGGGTCTCAATGTCTTTGATTTCCTTATCGAGGATTTTTTTCGGAAGCCGATAATCAGGAATCCCGTACCTTAACATACCACCCGGCTCATGATCCGACTCATAAATGATTGCGCGATATCCCATCCTCGAAAGCTGATAAGCACATGAAAGACCTGCCGGTCCTGAGCCGATTACCGCTACCTTTTCGCTCTTTGGAGATTCTACCGCAGCGGGAAGTTTTTTGTTTTGCAGATTCTTATCTGCGACGTAGCGCTCGATATTGTGTATTGCGACGGCGCCGTCATATCCCGCTCTATTGCACTGTGCCTCGCACGGATGGTAGCATACTCGCCCGGTAACACCCGGAAGGGGATTGTCTTCGAGTATCTTGTACCATGCTTCCGCATACTTCTTCTGCCGGACTAGCTCAAAGTATGCGGGGATCTTTTCGCCCGCAGGGCATGTGATATGGCACGGAGAGTTTTTGTCTCTGTAGACCGGTCTGACGTGGCGCCAACTACCGGTCGGTATCATGCGAGTCGATTCGAGGGAGAAGGCCAATGGTGGCATCTCTTCGACAGTCGAAAAATTGTATTTGGTCATAACAGCCGCCTTATTTTACAGTTATAGCCCCGTTCTCCTCCGAAGAAAAACGACTGCGGTCAGAGACATCGATTGCTGCCTCCACGACCTCGTAAGCCTCCAGCGCCGCAGCCGCATTTTCATCCTGCTTTATCGGGACTCCTTCCCTGATTGCCTCCACTATCGATTCTATGCCGACAAGTCCGGAAAACTTGGCAAATGCTCCGAGGATAGCGGTGTTCACGATCGGAATGCTCCTGGTGCCGAGTCCGTGTCTGACTGCTATGCCCGCAGCATCTACAGAAGCGGACGGGTAGTCGGCCGGGAAAGCGAATAGCTCGACAGGATTGGAGGAATTGACGAGTATGGTCCCACCTCTTTTGAGGCCCGAGAATACGTTGGTGGATTTGATCAAAGTAGCGTCGAGAACTATAAGATGGTCCGGTTCATAGATAGCAGTTCTCAACCTGATCGGCCTGTCGTCGGCCCTGGTGAATGCGAGAACCGGCGCGCCCCTCCTTTCGACTCCGAAGGATGGAAAAGACTGCGCGTACTTCCCCTCTTTAAAAATTGCCGACGCAAGAATCTTCGCGGCAATAACCCCGCCCTGACCACCTCTGCCGTGCATCCTGATCTCGATCATCCTAGTTCTCCTCCCGCATTGTGTGCCAAAGGCAAGTTTGTCCGCCGGTTTTGTCCCGACTTGTCGGGATATCTTCGTGGGCCCGCCAGACTTGTTCTGAACCGAAGGATTCACAAACAAGTGCGTCAAATGCCGTGCCCGCAATTAATCGGCATTCCGCTCTGTTTCGGCGAATACGGTCGAAATTTTACTCGTGTCATTGCGACAACTTGCCACACACTCTCCGGAATGTGGGCATGCGGTTAGACCAGCACATCCACAAAGGGAGCATCTTTCTTTCAGAAAACCGTCCGCGAAGCCCGTGAATTTTTGGGAGCTTTTGACGAAATTGTTAACCAAGTGACTGTGGTCCGGCCTCACCAGGATGAGAGTTCCCGAAGTTCAAGTCGGCCCGGCAATTCACTCATGGCAGGATCGAAATGCCTTCGTCTTATTATCAACGATCATACTCAACACCATTAATGGATTTCTCGCAAAAATGACTTACATAGTCGACACTCACGCTCATCTCAATCATGATAAATTTGCAGACGTAGAAGCTGCTCTCAAAAGATCGTCGGATGCGGGCGTAGAATATGTCATCGTACCGGGCTGGGATCTTGCTTCAAGCGAAAAGGCAATCGATCTTGCGGACAGATTCGAGAGAGTTTATGCCGCCGTCGGATTCCATCCTCATGATGCCGCAGGAGCTGACGAAGTATCGCTCAAAAGAATTGTGGACATGTCTTCGCACCCGAAGGTGGTGGCGATTGGAGAAATAGGACTCGACTATCATTACAACCTCTCCCCTCCGGAGGTCCAGAAGAGAGTTTTCGAGATGCAGATCGAGATCGCGAAATCGGTGAAGCTCCCGGTCTCGATACACAATCGCGAATCGGACGCCGACTTAATCGCAATACTCGAACGGCAGGTGGAAGCCGGCTGGATACTCCCGAGAAGATTCGACTACCAGATCAACTTACAGCCCCGAGGCGTGCTTCACAGCTTCAACTCGACTTATGAGATCGCCTGCAGGGCGATAAAGCTCGGTTTCTATCTGGGGTTAAGCGGGATGGTGACTTTCGGGAAATCCGGAGATTCCGAGCTGCAAAAGGTTGTGCGGACGGTTGAGCCCGAACATTTTCTGGCGGAGACGGATTCACCATACCTCGCGCCGGTTCCCCATCGAGGAAAGACAAACGAGCCTGCATTTGTCCCAAGCTTAATCGACAAAGTTGCCGCACTCCAGGGATTGTCTGTCGAAGATATCCGGAGAATAACATCGTACAACGCGTACAAACTTTTCGGCGTTGGAGAGAAACCGCGCCCCAAGATCGCATACCAGATAAGGAACTCGCTTTATCTCAACCTCACGCTGAGATGCGATGCCGACTGCATATTCTGCGACAGGAAGGGGGAGGCTATGGTGAAAGGACACAATCTGCATATCGACAAGGAACCGTCAGCCGAAGAACTGACCGAGGAAATCGGCGACCCGAGGCGATTCAAGGAAATAGTATTCTGCGGATACGGGGAACCCACAATTCGGCTCGACGTCGTGAAGGAAGTCGCACAGTATGTCAAGTCGAACGGCGGGACAACTCGTCTCGACACCGACGGCCATGGCAACGTGATAAATCATCGTGACATCCTGCCAGAGCTGGGAGGACTCATCGACTCAGTGTCGATAAGCCTGAACTCCACCGATCCCGACGAGTACAGGAAGCTAATGGGAACGCCCAATGGGAAGCAATGGGATTCAATGCTCGAGTTTGCAAGCGAAGCAAAGAATTTCATTCCAAGACTTTTCATGAGCGTCGTAGGCGTGGACGGTCTGGATGCCGAGTCCGCGAAGGAATTCGTTGAAAAGAAGTTCGGCGCCGAGTTCAGGTTCAGGCCTCTCTTCTGATCGGCTATGGCTATAGACAAGACTTCCACTTCGAGTTGGCGGACATGGTGGCGCCTGATGAGGCCACACACGCTTACTGCGGCTTTGATGCCCGTGCTGATAGGTACTGTCATGGCGTGGGCAGATGGATCGTTCCATTTCCTCCTTTTCCTTACCATGTTGCTCGCTTCGGTGCTGATCCAGGCGGCGGTCAACATGTTCAACGAGTACTACGATTACAAACGTGGCCTCGATTCGGCGGAATCGGTCGGTATAGGCGGCGTTATCGTCCACAACGAAATGGAAGAGAATACGGTGCTCCGAACGGCAATCGCTTTCTTCGTTTTGTCGGTTATGCTCGGCACGTATATTTGTTGGATGACGACATGGTGGATCGCGGTAATCGGCTCGATCGGGATGGGAGTAGGTTATTTCTATTCGGGAGGCAAGTCGCCGCTGGCCTATACTCCCTTCGGTGAGGCGGCAGCCGGAATATTCATGGGCCCGGTGATAGTGCTGATTGCCTACTTCATTCAAAGGGATACATTAACATTGCCCGCCGTTCTGCTCTCCATTCCAATCTCGATACTCGTCGCGTCGATACTCCTGGCAAACAACATCAGGGATTCCGAGGTCGATTTGCGGAAAGGGAGAAAAACGCTTGCCATCCTGTTCGGACGCGAGACGGCGATAACTTCGCTTGCCGTAATGTTCGCAGCGACTCTGGCGTGGACGTTGATGATGGTGACACTCGGAATTGTGACTCCCTGGGTTTTGATCGTCACACTTACGATACCGAAAGCGATCAGCGCCATCAGGATGTTCAGGAAAGGTCTTAATGCCCGGGAGATGCTTCCCGCGATGAAAGCTACGTCGGTACTTCACACACAATTCGGGATTCTATTTTCAATTGGGATGGTTCTCGGGAAGCTGTTCTCCTCCAGATAAGGGACCCATCCGATTATCTTCACCTCCAAGTTGGATACAAAGTTGTATTTTCAGGAAGATGGGCATAAATTCGTAACAATCCTCAACGAGATGCAAATTAGATGAAACGACCACCGGCTCGAACCGATTCTCCGAAAATAAATACACTGACTTCGCGCGTCGCAGATATCATAGGGGCGTCGCCGTTTCTGAGCCTTCGCGGGACGAAGATAAACAGTCTGGTGTCAGAGATCGCCGACGAATTGCGGCGCTTGAGCGGCGCAACGTCCATGTCCGTCGTCTTGTCCCCTGACGGTGGTACAGATACCGGGTTGATTCAGAGTTCAGGGAAAGCCTCCTTTCTGACGGAAACTCAACTACGCATCATACGGGGCGGCGACGGTCCTTCGATGAGAACCAAGCGAGGCCTCATCGTGAAGACGGCATCGAGGGAATTTTCGGACATTAAAGAAGTGGTCTTTCCGGATGTCAGCGTCGATTCGATAAGCCTTTATCCGCTCAGATACGGCGCGATCCCATTAGGTTACCTGGTTGCGGGTTTCTGGAAGGCCGACGGCAAGGCCGAAAGTGGATCGGCGGCCGATCAGACGCTTGAAGCGGCAGCCACACAGCTCTCTCTATTCTTTCATTCGATCAAGGTGAGCTCCGAGCACTCCCTTTTGACTCAAAAATACGAAAACGTTCTCAGCCAGCTATCCACTGTCGTCTTCGTGTTCAAGATCCCTTCAGGACGGCTTACGGAAGCCAACAATGCATTCTTCACGTCGTTCGGCTATGAACGCCAGGAAATAGATCACCTTTCCTTGTTCGATCTCGTTTTCGACTCGAGAGAAGATGTCGAAGAGGAGATCAATTCGAGCTTGCACACCGGAAGCGTGCATTGGGCATCAAAGACATTCAGACATAAAACCGGTTCGGCCATCGAGATGGAAGTCAGAGGAACCGCCATAAAGCACGATGGAGCGACATACGCAGTTGTGACTGCCGTGGACCTCACTGACCGGAGAAGAGCAGAGATCGAGGCAGAGATGCAGCGGACTCGATACGAGAATTTCATCCGCAATAGCGCCGAGGGAATCTGGCGGATCGAATTTCCCGACCCGATCGATATAACAGGGGACAAAAGAGGCATCGCTAAAGAGATTGCTGAAAAGGGAATTATAGCGGAGGGTAACCGGGCATTCGCCAGGATGTACGGGTTCGACGACCCCGAGCAACTGATCGGAAGACGGGCGCTCGATTTCATTGCAGACCTCGACGCATACCAGGAATCCAAACTAGAATTCACCGAACGGAACTATTCAATAACGAATATCGAGACGGTTGAACGAGACCGGTTCGGAAACCTGCATCATTTCGAAAACTCGTACATAGGTGAGACGAGGGGAAATGAACTGTTGAGAATGTGGGGTATTCAGCGAGACATAACTGAAAAGCTGAAGCTCCAGGATCAGTTGCGGGCATCTGAAGACAGATACCGCAATCTTGTCGAGCAAGCGAACGATATGGTGCTCCTTTTCAACCGCGATGGAGAGTTCATCTTCGCCAACAAACGTTTCTTCGAGCAAACCGGTTACAGGGTGGACGAGATTTGGGGGAAACCTGTGTCGGTCATCGCTCATGAAGAAGATGGTGAAGAGATTACGAGCAAGATACGTGAACAATTTACATTCCCTGAAAGGCGGGTCCGGCACACCTTCAGGCTCATTACAAAACTGCGCGAAGAGAAGATCGTCGAGCTGAGTATGACGACACTCCGATCCACGGAGCGTGCGAACGGTATCCTGGCAATCGCGAGGGATGTGACGGTTGAACAGTCGGTCAAGAATGCCCTTCACGAATCAGAGGAGAAATACCGGAGCCTTGTCGAGCATTCCCTTCTGGGCGTGCTCGTAATCCAGGACGACGTTATTGCTTATGCAAATCCGACTTCGACCGACTTATTCGAGACGGATATGTCGCTTCTCGTGGGTACGCCGCTCAGTGCGTTCGTCCATCCGAACGATTTCATCCAGGTGTTCGAGAAATTCGAGCAAGCTGCGCTCGCCCCTAACAAAGACATCCAGTTTTCGGTCAGGGTTATAACCGCGAACGGAAGGATGAGATCGATTGACGGATGGGCTGCAGGGATAACTTACATGAGGAAGCCCGCCGTCCAGGTTACGGTGGTCGACGTTACCGACACCAAAAAGCTACAGGAGCAGCTATTCCAATCGCAGAAGATGGAGAGCATCGGCCAATTAGCGAGCGGGGTCGCTCACGATTTCAACAATCTCCTCGGCTCCATCTACGGCGCGATTACGGTGCTAAGGACCAGATTTGCGCGGGACGAAACGGACTTCGTTAAATACGTGGACATACTCGATGCCTCGGCTAGAAGGGCAGCTGAACTTACATCCCAGCTTTTGACCTTTTCGAGGCAGCGGGAAAGCAACGTCAGACCGGTCCGGCTTAACGATTCCGTCAACGACGCGATGAAGATTATCGTACGGAGTATCGGCAAGAATATCAGGGTCGAATACTCGTTGGCTCCGGCTCTATTCAATATAGAGGCCGACCCGAGCCAGATGGAAGGGATCATCATAAATCTCTGCATCAACTCCCGCGATGCAATGCCCGACGGAGGTATCTTACGGATCGAGACGACAAACGAAGAGTTCGACAGCTCAATAACCAAACATATTGCCGACGCAAGGCCGGGACGCTATGCCTGTCTTTCCGTAACGGACAACGGCCTGGGGATGGATGAGAAGACCAGGCAGAAGATATTTGAACCTTTTTTCACAACCAAACCGATGGGAAAAGGCACGGGGCTCGGGCTTTCCATCGTCTACGGCATCGTGAAGGCGCACAGAGGTTTCATTAACGTCTACAGCGAGCCGGGCCAAGGCACAACATTCAAAGTCTATATCCCATCGACCGATAAGCTCCCCGTCGGCGATGTCTCGCCGGCACTGAGGGACCTCCCTCGGGGCAGCGAGACTATACTCCTTATCGACGATGAGGCCACTCTGCTTGATCTTACAAGAGAGCTTCTCGAAGGTCTCGGATACACCGTGATTGCCGCGGAGGGCGCATTGGAAGGCATTCGTGAATTCAAGGAAAGCCACGAAGAGGTCGACCTCGTGATCCTCGATATGCTCATGCCGGAGATGACCGGCAACGAAGTTTACCCCGTTCTCAAAAACATAGACAACAATGTCGCGGTGCTCCTCGCGACTGGGTTGAGTGTCGGCGAGAAAGTCGATGAAATGATCTCAAAAGGGGTGAACGATATTGTCGCGAAACCTTACTCCGTAAATGATCTCGCGACGCATGTTAGAAAGGTGATTGACTCGAAAAAATTGTTGTGTTAAGCCGGTCCGACGGTGCGGGAACGCTCGACGGTTAATTAAGAAACTGCCAGTTGATCCCGATGCAGAAGCTGTTGTCGAGGGCGGGATAGATCGGGGCAAGCACGTAGTTCTCTCCCGTTATGTTGAATATGGTCAGGTAAACTATCGCATCGCCAATATGACCGCGAACGAAGAAGTCGGTGCTTCCTGATGGTCCGAACTCGTCCAGTTCCGACGGATAATAAACAATAGCCTGCGGATAGAAGCTGTCTCCCCTGAAAGTGGTTACGAACATTCCTCGCAGCCCGACTTTTAGATCGAGATGTCCGTCGAAAAGGATATTCCGATAATACAGTCTACCGGAGGCGGAAACTCCCGGGAGGGTGAACACCTGTTGTCCGTTGTCCTTCTCGTAAATGTAATTGACATTCCCGTCGAGCGTAAATTTCCACAATGTCAGCCGCGCACTTCCGTCCACACCATATATGTCCCTCTTGTTCAGGTTCACGACCGATATTGTCGGGTATGTCGGCTGATTAGTGTAGTCGGTTTTGTAGAAAATGGGATCATTTATCATACGTGCGTAGGGCTTTACGAACAGCGAGAAGCTCCTGCCAAGATTAAGAGTAGCCTTAACCTGTATGATCTTGTCGTTTTCCGCGATCAGACCGGGATTGCCGGTGAAATTCTGCGTGACAAAATACTTCTGAGACATACTTGGAAGGTGCCATGAAACGCTTCCTCCAGCCTCAACGTTGAAGACCTCATTGCCTAACCCGAAGGAAGCACCGAGCGCGGGATAAAATCTGCGGTTGACAAGATCGCCGCGGCCGAAGACTCCCGCCCTGACGAAATGGAACAGAAAAAACTCTTCGTCACCGTAAACCGATAAACGGTCCTGAGAAGGGATACCCGCGTAAGTATTGTAGTAGGACTCGTCCCGGACGGCATCCGCTCCGTAGTTCAAGGTCGTGCCGACAAAGTCCTCCGTCCCACGGATGCTCAACCCGAACCTTCTGCTGAGATTCGTCAGATAGTACAAGAGCTGGCTGTCACCGAACTGGAAATTGTAATAATCGAAAAAAGCGGTTGCGGTAAAGACATTTATGGAATCTTTAGGGTCGCATTGCGAATAGGCTACCTGCAGATGATGCTGGAGGTAGGTGAGGTTCGCAGACTGGCTCCTTACCAGATTACTGCCGAGAGTCTGGTTGAAGATATCCTGTGTAACGTTATATGGAAGCATCCCGCCGGTCATACCGCCTTTAGTCCGGTAGTAAAGCTCCGTTGCCGTGATCTGTTGTGTAGAATCGATGCTGTACCTGATCTTGCCGCGAATATTCACTCCGTCGTACCTCGAGTCCACGAATCTCCCGTCCGTCGTCTGGTGCTCGAAGCCGAGGTCGATATTCGTGTTGTAGCCGATGTTCTGGGAAAAGACTCCGTCGGTAATGAGGTAATTGTACGGCTCTTCGAGGTGTCTGACCTTCGAATAGGGTACGGGCTCGCTATAAAGATGCGTTTGGAAATTCACGAGTCCGCCGGTTGCATTGAACGAATAAATTGGAGCCCTGACGGCGTCGATGTACTGCACATTCCTGACGAACTCCAGCGGTATATGGTACAGGTTCATCGTCGAGGTCGTCGGCTCGTTCATTTCGACTCCGTCCATGAGGTACTTGGTATAACCGCTTCCCAGGCCGTCGAAATAGAGCTCGGAAGGATCGCCCGGCTGATACATATTCGCCAGGAACGCGCCCGGAATTTTCTGAAGCAACTCACCGGCGTAAGTGTAGTCGCTCCACATTATCGCCGAGTCGGTTATCGAATAGGAAGGATTGGTACTGATGACACCCGAGTATTCCACCGGCCTGACCAGATATCTCAGCGGGATGCCCGAGGTGTCGGATTTCGAAGTCTTCAAGGTATCCGTTTGGGAATAGCCGGCAGAAGCCGTGATCAGAACTACGATCGCTGCACTAAGAATATTGCGGAAATATATGAACCGAGCATGCGCGGTCATCAAGCCCCGTGACATGATATGCCCTCTCGCGAAGAACCGTTAAGTTTCATCGGTAAAGCAAATACTTTTCCCTCAATTTTTCAAACCTCTCCAGGCCCTCTTTCCATGAAGCGGAAATTTCAGACGGCGTCTTACCTTCCTCGAGCATCATCCTCACCGTAGTCGTTCCAGCAAGTAGATCGAAATATGAAGGGATGAACTTAAACTTATCGGGATAGAGCTTACGAATCGCCCAGACAATCGTAATTCCCATCTCGACAGGTTTCAGAACATTCCTCTCCGTAACAGTGATTTTAATCCCATGGCAAACTTCGCCCTGGTACTTCGGCTTAATAGCCCATGGGTAAGGACGAGGCGTGAACGTATCCGCCTTGAAAGCAACGCCGGCAATGTGCTGTTCGTTCAGCAGTGAGACGAGCTCCCTTGAATTTATGTAAGGGGCGCCAATGACTTCAAAGGGGTGCTTCGTGCCTCGACCTTCAGACACATTCGTCGCCTCGATAAGTACGTTTCCCGGATAGACCTCGACTGCGTTCATGTCCGGCAGGTTCGGGGACGGGGTTATCCATTTCAGGCCCGTCTGGTCGTACCACATGCTCCGCCGGTAGTGTTCCATCTTAATCACTTTAAGATCGGCTTTCACGCCGCCCTCAAGCATTCCGGCGTCGTTTATCATCGTCGCGAATTCGCCGGGGGTCATCCCGTACACACTGGGGATCGGCTGGATCCCGATAAAAGACCTGAGCGAGTCGACAAGAACCGGGCCTTCCACGAGGTTCGACCTCAACATATCGGGCCTGTCGAGGACGATGAACTCGATATGCTGCGCGGCGGCCGCCTGCAGACAATAGTCGAGCGTGCTTATGTATGTGTAAAACCTTGTCCCCACATCCTGTATATCGTACAAAAGGACGTCAATTCCTTTCAGCATCCTGGCGGTCGGCTTTTTTGTCTTTCCGTACAGGGAATATATCGGCAGCCCGGTTTTCCTGTCGATACTTCCTGACACTCCTTCTCCCGCCGATGCCTTCCCTCGTATGCCGTGCTCCGGAGAGAAAAGAGCGACGACTTTAATGCCGGGCTCCTTCGCGAGCACGTCGATGATGCTCTTCCCGTTTTGCAGTCTTCCGCTCTGGTTGGTTATTATGCCGACGGTCTTTCCTTTAATCATGTTGAGATACTTATCGACTAGAACTTCGTCTCCGGTTTTTACGCGTTCCCGAGCAAAACTCCCGGATGCGATTGCAATCAGGGAAAACAGTATCACGATTGTGTATTTCATCGACCGTCCCTATTCAGATAATTCAGCACGGACTTTCTGGACAGCGTCCATGCGGCCAAGGTCATACCGTCCCAGATCTCGCCGCGATCGACGACTTCATCGAACTCGCCAACACTCATCCTGATTATCTCAAATTCCTCGGACGCGTCGCGGGCACGAGACGTGACAGTCAAACCGGTAGCAAGATAAACCTTGCACACTTCATCCGTGGCGCCATTGAACGGGTTGAACTCGGCCACCTGCGCCCAGCCTGAAGCTGCCAGATGCGCCTCTTCGGCAAGTTCGTTTTTCGCCGATCCGAGATAGTCGTCGTTCTTCACACCACCGCAGCTGAATTCAATGCTTTCCTTTTTCCAGAGATATCTAAACTGCTTCACGAGGACGAGAGAACCATCCTGGTGGACTGGCATGACGAGGGCCGCACCGTGAGAGTGAACATAATGATACTCCCCGGCGGTTCCGTCGGGGAGTGTGTAATCGTCTAACCTGTATTCCCAGTAGGGGTTTTTGAAAAGTGTCCTGGAGGCGAGTGTTTCTAGCTTCTTGAGAGACAAGCTTATTTCAGTTCAACGAGCTCTCGTTCGGAGAAAAAGAAACCTATTTCCCTCTCCGCATTTTCAGGAGAATCCGAACCGTGGACTATATTTTCCCCCTTGCTCTCGGCGAAGTCGCGCCTTATGGTTCCCGCTGCAGCTTCCTTAGGGTCGGTCGCGCCGATTAGCTTCCGGAATTCCTCGAAGGCGTCTTCCTTCTCCAGCACAATCGGTACACACGGTCCGGAGGTCATGAACTCCACCAACCCGGCGTAGAATGGGCGTTCCTTGTGGACGGCATAAAACTCACCGGCGGTTTCCTTCGTCAGCCGGACCATCTTAAGGCCGACGATTTTGAAATTGGCCTTCTGAATTCGTGCGATTACTTCTCCGGCAAGATTCCTTTTTACACAATCGGGTTTCAATATTGCGAGCGTGCGACTCATATAGGGTATACAGTTCCTTTCAGATTTTAGTTTTCGGGAATCGACAGACACCGGAGATCAACCTGCCGGTTCTCATCCAGTGCTATTTTTTCTTTTTGGTGATCGAGTGTGTCCTGGAGCTCCTGGATTTCGTCGCCGGTTTCTTCACGGTGACGGTCGTCTTCTTCCTGGACTTGGAGCCGAGGACTTTGGCGATTGCCTGCCCGATCAATGCCGGGCTCTCCACGACGACGATTCCCGCTTTTTTCATCGCGCGCATCTTTTCATCTGCGGTACCGTGTCCGCCCGAGATGATTGCGCCTGCGTGTCCCATCCTTCTTCCGGGAGGGGCGGTACGTCCGGCGATGAAGCCGACGACGGGTTTTCCAAAATAATTCTTTATGTAAGCGGCAGCTTCCTCCTCGGCAGTTCCTCCTATTTCTCCGATCATCACGACGGCCTCAGTCTGCTCGTCGTCCTTGAAAAGCTGGAGTGCGTCGATAAACTTCGTCCCAATTATGGGATCTCCGCCGATACCGACACACGTAGACTGTCCATATCCCTGTGCGGTGACTTGGGCGACTGCTTCATAAGTCAGAGTTCCACTTCTCGATATAAGCCCGACGCTCCCTTTTCGGTGGATGAAACCGGGCATTATTCCGACCTTGGCTCTTCCCGGAGATATTACCCCGGGGCAGTTCGGGCCTACCATCCTTACGTTTTTCTTTTTCAGGTAATCGTAAACGCCCACCATGTCCTTTACGGGAATGCCCTCCGTGATGCAGACGATGAGCTTAATACCTGCATCCGCAGCTTCGACTACTGCGTCAGGCGCGAACGCGGCGGGAACGAAAATGACGGAAGTGTTGGCGCCTTCTTTTTCGACCGCCTCGGCGACGGTGTTGAAGACAGGAACATTCAGATGCTTCGTTCCGCCTTTGCCCGGCGTTACTCCGCCGACGACTTTCGTGCCGTACTCGATCATCTGTTCCGTATGGAAGGAACCTTCCCCTCCTGTTATGCCCTGGACCACAAGGCGGGTCGATTTGTCAATCAAGATACTCATTCTGGCTCTCTTTCAGCTCTTCAAAGATTGTTCGATATGGTTTGCTATAGTCAAGATCGTCTCCTCCTCGAACTGTCTTCCGAGCAGCTGGAGGCCGATCGGCAATGAAGACGAGTCACTCCCAACCGGTATGGACACACCCGGTATGCCTGCAAGATTCGCGGAGACGGTGAATATATCGGAAAGGTACATTTTGACGGGATCAGATGTTTTTTCGCCAATTTTGAAAGCGGTTGTGGGGGCAGTCGGCATCATGATAGCGTCGACATCCCGAAAAGCGTCGTCGAAATCCTTTTTGATTAGGCGCCGCACCCGCTGTGCTTTCTTGTAATAAGCATCGTAATACCCGGCCGACAGGACGAAGGTTCCGAGCATTATTCTCCGTTTCACTTCTGGCCCGAATCCCTCCGTTCTCGACTCGACATACATTTCTTCGAGTTCGTCGACGCCCTGTTTCCTGTGCCCGTAACGTGCACCGTCGTATCGCTCGAGATTGGATGACGCTTCCGCGGTAGCGAGGATGTAATATGCAGGGATCGTATAATCGAGATGCGGAAGTGACACTTCCCTAATCTTCACACCCGCCCCCTTCAGATTGTCGATTTGTTTCTCGACGGTCTGCCTGACGTCGTCGGCCATTCCTGAGCTCAACGCTTCCTTGGCGACACCGACAGTGAAGCCACCGACTTCGCGTGCGAGGAGCGAAGTATATGATGGAACAGGCTTCTCGGCGGAAGTCGAATCTCGCTCATCGTGTCCGGCCATAACCTCCATTATCAGAGCGGCGTCGTAGACGGAGTTTGAGATCGGTCCGATTACATCAAACGAGGAGGCAAACGCGACGAGCCCATATCTCGAGACGCGGCCGTAAGTCGGTTTCAATCCGATGACGCCGCAGAACGAAGCAGGCTGCCGGATCGAGCCTCCGGTGTCTGTCCCGAGAGCAACATGGCACAGTTCGGCGGCAACCGCCGAAGCGCTTCCACCGCTCGAACCGCCGGGGACCCTTTCGGTGTCCACCGGGTTCAGAACGGGACCGAACGCACTGAACTCGGAAGAAGACCCCATGGCAAACTCATCCATGTTAGTCTTACCGATAATAATTGCGTCCTCGGCCTCAAGACGTTCTACTACGGTAGCATCGTATATCGAACTGAAATTCTCGAGTATCCTGGAACCGCAGGTAAGTCGTTTGTCCTTTACCGCAATTATGTCCTTAACCCCCAGTACCAGGCCGGCGAGTTTGCCGGGATTTCCCGCTTTTACCTTCGCATCGACCCGCTCGGCGGCTTCGATTGACTCATCGAAGAGCTGCAGAAATGCATTAAGGTTCGATTTGGACCTTGCGCGCCGGAGTAAATTCTCGACAACACCCCTGCACGAGGCTTCTCCGTCGAGAAGTCTTTTTCTGAAATTCTGATATGTATCTGTCAAAACCTGCTATTACTTAAGTTCGGAATTTGATTTGGAATCGGAGTTGGAATTCCGTTGTGAGGGAGAATCGACGGCTTTCGAAGACGAGGACCTTTCATCGTCGTTGACGGGCTTCTTTATCTCCTCCGAAACGTCATTCATAGCCTTCTTGAATTCCCTGATTCCCTTACCGATCGACTGTGCAATATCGGGTATCTTTTTCGGCCCGAAGAAAATGAGCACCAGGACAAGAATGAGAAGGATTTTGCCGATACTAAAATCATCCAACATCTGATTGTACTCCGGAGCTGCTTGACGCGCGCTCCATTTGAGTTAAGTTCATCTGAAACACTAGAGAACGTCGGTGCGTCTTCAGAACCTGACGCACTGTAACACGATTAATTTAAAATTATCGCGGCTTTCTTCAAAGCCATAGGCCGGTAGCGGCCAATTTTGAATCCGATCTCAAAGGCCGGAAGAGGAGAGGATTTTCGACTTCCTTGCGAATATTAGGTCGAAATAGATAGGGGAAACCAGCCGGAGGTGGGGATTGTATGCCGGTCGTGGACCCGCAATTAGGCGGCAATCAACGCGCCGTCATCGGGACAAACCGGCGTCTGCCTGCCAGGCAGGCGCCGAACCATTTCATGGAGAGACATAGAGAAAGAAAAGAGAGAAACACGGAGAAGAGAATTCTCTCTGCGTCTCTGTGCCCCTCTCGCTCATTAAAATCACCAAAGTATGATGCGGTCACCGTGGATCGGGATTTCCCCCCTCTGCCATCCACACTTGCAGGGCCGGAGGAATCGGTGAATCAGGACTTGATTCCCGCTTTCGCTTTATCCTCGGAAGTCAATTTCGGTGAAGGAGCCAGCCCTTCGAGTTCCTTCTGATCCTTCTGTGAATCTTTCGGCTTCTCGTTCATAGAAGTTGAGACTTCATCCTGAACGTCTTTCATAGCGCGCTTGAACTCCCTTATGCCTTTGCCGATGGACTGCGCGATATCCGGTATGCGCTTGGGGCCGAAGAACACGACGACCACTATGATTATCAGGAGAATCTCACCAAACCCAAGATTCTCAAACATCTATTTGCCCTTTCCCCCTGTTTAGTCCTTCTTCTCTTCCTTTTTTCCCTCTTCTTCCTCGGGTTCTTTCACGGCTTTCTTGAATTCCTTTATCCCTTTACCGATGCCCTGCGCAAGTTCCGGCAGCTTCTTGCCGCCAAACAACAGAAGGAGTGCAACGATGATGAGGATAATCTCAGTTGGGCCAAAGTCAAACATGGCAGCCTCCTCTTTCCCTCAATTTAGACTCTGCACGACCGACTTCAAAACAGCCTTCCCCTGTGCGCTTCCAAGTATCTGCTCGCTGGCGCGCTCGGGATGCGGCATCATTCCCAATACATTTCGCCTTGAGTTTACAATTCCGGCGATGTTGTAGATCGACCCGTTTGGATTAGCCTCGCGTGTGATCTCACCATCAGCGGTCGAGTACCTGAACACGATCTGGTCGCCATCCTCGAGGTTTTTCAGAGTGGACTCATCGGCATAGAAATTTCCGTCGCCGTGAGCTATCGGCACTTTGAGCACCTGCCCCTTTTCGAGGCCTGAAGTAAAAGGAGTCGCAGTCGTCTCAGTTCTAAGATAAACCTGCCTGCAAACGAATCTCAGGTTGGCGTTTCTCAGGAGTGCACCTGGAAGGAGCCCTGCCTCCACTAACACCTGGAAGCCGTTGCAAATGCCCATGACCAGACCGCCTTTCGACGCGAATTTTATCACTTCGCTCATGATCGGGGAAAAGCGTGCGATGGCGCCGGATCGCAAGTAATCACCGTAAGAGAAGCCTCCTGGGAGCACAACTATGTCGACGCCGTTCAAGCTCGTTTCCTTATGCCAGAGAAGTTCAACTTCCTGATTGAGGACACTCCCGAATGCGTTGTACGCATCCATGTCGCAATTCGACCCCGGGAACACCACCACACCGACTTTTCCGGTCATGATTTCACCTTCGCATCGGAACGCGCTGAATTGGGACTAGAAAACCTCGCCACGGACTTACCGGAAGCATCGAAGAGCTCGCCCTCGTACTCCTCCGTTACCGGATTCGCGAGCAGTTTCGTGCACGCCGATACTGCCAGCTGCACCGCTTTATCCACTTCAGTTTCATCGACAACTATGTCGATGTTCTTCCCTGTCCTCACTTTGCTAAGCTTCGAAAAGCCGAGGTTCCTCAGGCTGCTTTCTATTGCCTTTCCCTGCGGATCAAGGATTTTACTTTTCAGGGTAACTTCTATTCTTGCCTTAAACAACTATACCTCCTCAGATATCAAAACTGCTCAACTCAACATCCTCTTCCTCCCCGTCCGGTTTCCGGGGAGAGACAAGCGCCTTAATGTGTTCCGCGAGCCATCGGACGAGTCCACCGGCAATATACAGCAGGAAGAGCCAGAACAGTGCCTTGCCCATGGTAGCGATTGTGATGATGACACCGATGGTGAAAATTGTGAACTTCAACGGGTGCGCACGTATCGCCCTTTTGCTAAACTTCGGAAGGGCATCGTACCTTACCGTGCTTACCATCAGGAGCGAGAGGGCCACTGCGAGGACCGGGAGAAACGGTGCCGCGTCGGGATTCAGCCAACCAATACTCCGTTCGTAAAAGAGAAGGACGAAAGAACTGATCGTGATCGCGCTCGAAGGAATAGGAAGGCCTTTGAAATAACTTTTGTCAAAACCGACCAGTTGGACATTGAACCGTGCGAGTCGCAATCCACCGAATACCATTACCATGGCGCTTGCGAGGGTACCCATCGGCCCGAGACTATGAAGCCCAATCTGGTAAATCATAAACGACGGGGCGACGCCAAACGACACAAGGTCGGATAAGGAGTCGAGCTCCACACCGAACTCGCTGGAGCTTTTTGTCAGTCGCGCCATGACGCCATCCAGGCTGTCGAATATCGCAGCGAGCACTATCAGCCAGGAGGCAGACACGAAATCGTGATTTGAAGAGGAGAGGATGGACATGAAGCCCGAGAACATATTGAGAATTGTGAAGAAGCTCGGAATTACCGCCCGGGAAATATGGATGTTGTACTTTCGTTTTCTACTCATTTTGCAGAACTCCCAAGATTGTGCTGCCGCCAAAAGTTTTGTCGCCCAGTTTTATTTTTAGTTCGCAATTGAGGGGAAGCATCACGTCGACTCGCGAACCGAATTTAATCATCCCAAATCTGTCGCCAGCATTGACCCTCTGACCCTCTTTCAATTCACACACGATCCTTCTCGCGATGAAACCTGCGATCTGTTTGAAGAGGAGCCGCTGTCCCCTGTTTTCCAAACCGATCAGCATCCGTTCATTTCTCTCGCTCGATTTATCGTCGAATGCTACAACGTATTCACCCTTCACATATTTCAGGAACTTCACCTCCCCGCTCATCGGTATCCTGTTGACATGCACGTTTGCGGGCGACATGAATATGCTCACCATTTTGGCTCTTGATTCCAGGTATTCGTTCTCCTCTGTTTCGCCGACAAAAACGACTTTGCCGTCGGCGGGCGCGATTATCACCTCATCGCCCGAATCCTGGGGAACACGATCCGGGTCGCGAAAGAAATAGAGCGTAAATCCTAACGCGATTAGGGCCGCTACGTCCAAAGCTATCTTAACCGGTTGGATTGGAACCAGGAAGGAAACAAAGACCAGCAATACGCACGCAACGAGGATAACCGCGATCACGTCGGATCCGTAACGTGCCAACTTAGGGAACATTTGTGTCAAGCCTTGCGCTTAGGCGCCACAGCGCCACGCGGTGCGGAAGGGAGAATTCGGGTGTAAACCAGTTGATAATATCTTGAAGCTTCCCGCGAATCGTGAGAAGCGGTAACTGAAATTTCTTCGCCGGTGGTATTGTCTATAACAGTCATGTTCTCAGGTGAAATCTCATCACCCAACATTATCACACCCTTGTACTTCCCAAATTTCATCGTAATATCGACCAGGGTAAAACCCCGTCTTTCCATAAAACTCTTCATGACAGCGTCGATTTTACTAGCGAGTCTGTTCATCGTCCGGAATTCATCCGGTGTAACATGCTGCAGGGCGTAGAGATGAGAATCGTTTACAAAATGTTCACCACTCTCATCCTGCAAGAGATACTCGAAGACCGGAAAAGCAAGTGGCTGCTTAGTCTTGAAATGTTTGAAACGTTTCACAAAAGACTGCGAAGCGATATTCCTTACCGTAACTTCGACCGGGATAACACTCAGTCTCTTGATAAGAAGTTCGCTGCCGTTTTGACTGAAGAAGTGTGTGGGGATTTGGTAAGTCTCGAGGTAAGCGAAAATAAACGCCTGCAGTTCTGCAGCTATCTTCGGCCTGTCTTTGATCTTGAATATCTTTTTCCCGTCAACCCCCAACTCCGATCGAAATTCAGCCAAAAGAATATCATCCTGAGGAAGCGAGTAGAGTATCTTCGACCTCCCTCTGGATAGAATCAGTCTTTTTTCCTTATTCGCCAATAAACCTCCGCTGAAATTCTAAAAATAATAACAAAAAGCTTCGGAAAAGTCAAGATGCTAACTTATTGATTCAGCGAAACTTATAAAATCTCAGAAGGGCACTCGATTACACTAAAAATTTGGTGGGTTTTTCTTACAAAACAATGGAAGAATGGAATGAAAAAGAGGTTAGATGTATCGTATTATCGTACCATTAGATGTGCACTCCGTCACACCTTTAGCCAAATCGCGACTCACGCCGGATCAGCAGACGAGTCAACCCAAAAGGCAAGTTTCCCTTTTACCGGTTCAATTCCCCTTGCCGGGAAGAGATGGTAATCACTTTCCGTATTTACCACTTTACTCAGGGCCGGACGCTTGTCGCTGCCCGCAATCAAGAAATAGATCGAGGCGGACCTATTGAGAATGGGATAAGTAAGCGTGATTCGGCTAGACGGAGTCGCGGGAACATCGACCGCCGTTACCCATTTGCGGCATTCGTCCAGCACCTTCGAATGTGGAAAGAGCGACGCAGTGTGCCCCTCCTTCCCCATTCCGAGTAATAGCAAATCGAAAGTCTCGCCCACATCTTGAAAGAAATTCCTGAGCACTCTCTCATAGGCCGACGCTGCCTTATCCGTTCCCGACAAGTCTGTACGAATCGGATGAATGTTACCCTTCGGTATTGGAACAAGGTCAAGCAGTGTTTCTTTTGCCATCAGGTAATTGCTTTTCTTATCGGAGTGCGGTACGTACCGCTCGTCTCCGAAGAAGATCGAGACCGAATCCCACGGAATCTCGTCACGGTACCGAGTGGCAAGGAGATGATGGAGCGCTCTCGGCGTGTTTCCACCAGAAAGGGCGACAGAACAGGCCCCTTTTCGACTGACGGTTTCAGAGATGAGGCTGCACACATCTGCAGCGGCAGCCTCGCTCAATTCGTCAAGGTTGTCGAACCTTTTTAATTCTCCTCTCATATCGTAGACCACTTTTCGCCTTCCAGCAGCCTTTCTGCTTCGACCGGGCCCCAGGTGCCTGAGGCGTACCTATGCACATCGAACTTCTGCGACAGTAGCGGAGTATAGAGTTCCCACGAAGACTCGACCTCATCCGCGCGAACAAAGAGAGTCTGGTCCCCCCTCAAGACATCCAGGAGCAGAGTCTCGTAGGCATCCGGTATTCTTCCGAACACCTCACCGTACTGGAAGTGGAGCCTCTGTGTGGAGAGTTTATAAGCATCTCCAGGTTCTTTCACCTTGAAAGAAAGATCGAAGCCTTCATTTGGCTGGAGAGTCATAATCAGTTTGTTCGGCTGAATGTCCTTTATAGAGAACTGGCCGAAGATTGATACAGGAGGGCGCCTGAAAGTAATCGCGACTTCGGTTATTCCCTTGAACATCCTCTTTCCGGTCCTGAGAATGAAAGGGACGCCCTGCCAGCGCCAATTTGATATGTTGAGTTTTAGCGCAACATATGTCTCGGTCTTAGAGTCGGGGCTGACTCTCTCTTCTTCGAGGTATCCCTCCACTTCTCTTCCCTGCACAGCGCCCCGCATATATTGGCCGAACACGACATTGTCGGGAGAGATCGGTGAAATAGCCTTCAACACCTTTACCTTCTCATGCCGGACGGCATCGGCCTCGAGAGCAGTCGGGACTTCCATCGCGGTAAGTGTGGTTATTTGCGTGAGATGATTCTGAATCATATCACGAAGGGCGCCGACCCCGTCATAATATCCGCCTCTGTGTTCCGCGCCGACGGTCTCCGCGACGGTGATTTCGACGCGTTCAATTCTATCCCTGTTCCACAACGACTCGAACATCGCGTTGCTGAAACGGAAGGCAATAAGGTTCTGGACGGTCTCCTTGCCGAGGTAATGGTCGATCCTGTAAATCTGCGACTCGTTGAAATAGTTGTGCACGAGCGCGTTCAGGTCGCGCGCCGACTGGAGATCCTGGCCGAACGGTTTTTCGACGACAAGCTTCACATCTCCCTTGCTCTTGTTAAGCCCTACCTCGCCAATGTTCTTGATGGCGTTCGGAAAAACAGATGGAGGTACCGCGAGATAGAAGATCCTGTTGCCTGTGAGATTTGATTTCTTCTCAAGTTCCAGGATCCGGTCGGACAGCGACTTGTACTCTTCCAGCGAGCCGCCTCCCACAGAGTGGTAGTAAACCCAGTCGAAGGATTCACTTCTTGCGTCGCGGTCGATCCCCTCCTCTTCGACCGAACGTGCAACGAAATCGCGGTACGAGTCGTCATTGTGTTTCTTTCCGGTTCCCGCGCCGATAAGCAGAAATTCCGAGAGATGTCTTTCGCGAAGCCTGCAGATGGCGGGGAGAAGTTTCCTCCTTGCCAGGTCGCCGGTGCCGCCAACGATCACGAGCAGATACGGAGGGATCCTTTTCCCATTCATATTACTTTCCCTCCTTGACTGCGTGGCCGCCGAACTCATGCCTCATCATGGCGAGGAGCCTTCCACCGAACTCTTCGGCGTCCTGACTCGAGAATCTCTCATACAGCGACTGGGTTATGACCGGAAGCGACACGCCGAGCTCGATAGCTTCCAGCGCAGTCCATCTTCCTTCTCCCGAATCGGCGACAAACGGTGCAATCCCCTTAAGATCCTGATCCTTTTTCAGGGCGTCGGCTGTCAAATCGAGCAGCCAGCTTCTTACGACACTCCCGAATCTCCAGATCTCCGCAATCTGGTGAAGATTAAGGTCAAATTCGCTTTTTTTCTTTAGAAGCTCGAAGCCTTCTGCGTAGGCTTCCATAAGGCCGTATTCGATTCCATTGTGGACCATCTTGACGAAATGGCCGGAGCCGCTAGGGCCGACATGCCCCCATCCTTTCTCTTTCCCCGGGGCGAGGGCCTCGAAGACCGGCTTCATGAGATTGACTGCCCTGGAATCTCCTCCCACCATCATACTATAACCTTCCTTCAGCCCCCAAATACCTCCACTGACTCCGGCGTCAATCATGCTGATTCCATGGTCTTCCAGCTTTTTCGCCCGTCGGACTGAATCCTTGTAATAAGAATTTCCACCATCGATGAGAACATCTCCCGGCTTGAGCTTCGGGATGAGCATGTCTATTGTATCGTCGACGGGTTTTCCGGCCGGCACCATAATCCACACGATCTTCGGTGAGGAAAGCTTCGACATCAGATCATCTATGGAATTCGCGCCTTCATTTCCGTCGTCGACGATTTTCCTTACGGCCTGCGGGTCTCTGTCGAAACCTACTACTTTATGTCCCCCTTCAAGGAGTCTTTTAGCCATATTGGCCCCCATCTTTCCTAATCCTATTAGACCTATTTTCATTTGATTATCTCCTTATTCAATTGAAACCGAAAAGTTTGTTCCCTCCCAGTTATTGGACTCTCTCCAATAGAAAGTAAACAAAATATTGCCGTCTTCGTTCACTTCAGAAACGTCGATATCCGCGACGTGAAGCCCGAGCAGCGTGTCAATGGTCTGAGTATCGTGGACATTTCTCCAGCCATCGGAAGACCAATGAATGACCGAAGGGGCCAGGACTTCTATTCTCAGTTTAAGTCCCTTTTTAATCGATCTTATTTTGTGATTGAATCTCCAGGGTGCGTACGCGGAGGGATGTTTTTCCTTGACGTATCTCTGGACAGTTTGGGGAGGTGTATCGAAGACCGAGCCCTCTTCGAGCGATCTTGCGAGCTTGATGTACTCGGCGTGCGCCCAGACGAGCGGCATGGCAGAACCAGACGGGCGTCCAAAGAAGAGTTCTCTCTCCGTAATATCCGGCGAGTCCCAAATCTGTTCCGGTAGAAGTCCGCCTTCGCCGGCGAATGACTCCATGGCCTTCATGAGTTTCCTGGCGCCGTCCTTGTTTCCATTCGCGAGTTCATAGTGCGCTCTCTCCCCGGTAAGAAGGGGCCACGCCCGCCCCACGCCGGTGCCGTCAAAAGGCGTACCGTCGTCATGTTCGCCGTAACCATCATCGTTGTACCTGTGCCATGACGAACCGGTGGGTGTTTCGACGCGAAGCAACTTGTCGATTGCTTTCACGGTGTTAATGATCCTTGGATCGGAGGCGGCGCGAAGTCCGAGCCTGACAAGCGCAAGGGCGTCAGGGCTGACGATGTGGGTCGCTTTCATATTTGTATCTGCCGGTGGGCGGTTCTTTATCGGCACGTAGCCATCCTTGGGCGAACCGGATTCCGCGACATCAATGGGTGAAATGCGGACGTAGTAGCCTTCCACTCCGAGTTCGCTCGCGAGTTTGGTGTCGCTTACATAGATCCATCTTTCGATGCTCGAGTTCCAGGCGTCGGCCGACTCCAGAAGGTAATCGGCCATTTTGTCATCTTCAAATCGTCTTGCGTATTCGGCGGCAACGACCAGACCTGCAATTTCGGCAGCGAGCGTGAAAGGAGTGTAACCGGGATCTTCTTCCCAGCGGTCCTGCTGGCTTATGGGACCATTTCTCACGATAAAGCCTGCCGCACTGCGCACCATCGGCCAGAAACGTTCGAGATCATCCGCGGTCAGAGCACCTTCCCTGAAGGCATGATCGACCAGGAGTATCGGAAGGGCGGATTCATCCATCTGTATGCCACCCCAGTAAGCTCTTCCGTCCATCCACATATTCTGCGGCCAATGGCCATCTATCTCCTGCGTAGCCTCGAGATACGTCAGCGCCTGCCTGACCTCTTCGTTTGCTCCGAAAGCAAGAAAAGCGCCGCCCGCCTCGACCATGTCGCGCGGCCAGACAAGGTGATATCCGCCAAGGTCGTCGTCACCTTTGGAAAATCCCCAGGGTATTGAAAGGCTGGCGATTATGCCGCCGGGCATATATACTCCGAGGTGAGCCTTGAGAACAACCTTGCTTATGCCATACAATTGCGGCTTCTGCTTGAACCTGGTCTTATCCTTGTTCCAGTTTTCCCAGAATGCAATGTATCTTTTATAAGAGCTATCGAATCCATCAAATAGAGATGCGAGCGCGTGATGTGCAGCTTCGTCGGGAGTTCTCCCGAAGCCAAGTGCCAGAACAAATTCACCGCCCGCCGATATGGCATCCAGTTCAGCTGTGAGCGCAATATTCCCGTCCTCCGCCTGATCGTAAAGTCTGGTTAGCTGCTTGTTGGCCTTAAGATCCTGCCATCCATCCGAGCTTCCGACAAATCCCGCCGAAGCTTTTTTGAAAGGTACGGAGGCGATCATCACAAGCGCAAAACCGTCCCTGGAAGCGGTAAGGGCCTTCTTTCCTTTGAATTCACCAATCCACCCGGTATTCCCGGCGCCCCGGTTGGCAATATGAGGAGACAATATTACGTGGACCCGGTAGTCCGACAAGTTGCCTATGAGAGGTGAGAACTTCACTCTCTGCAGGACGACGGGGCGTCTCGGGTCCGTTATTACACTTTTCTCGACCAGGTAGCGGTCTTGGTGACATTTATTTGTTAGAAGATAAGCCGGGATATCGGGCTCCAGGAAAGTTACTGAATGTTCGGTATCTCTCTTTTCCTCAGAAAAGAAGTCGTCTCCACTCGTAATTATGAGCTCCGCATCGCGGATCATTGCCTGATCCATACGCGGATAATAGACTTCGTTAAGTATACCGTGGGACAGCGTGAACAAAACTGGACTCACACCGGCGAAGGCGACGCCAATTCCTTCCTTTGCGCTGGACGTCCATCTGGCAGGTATGCCCGGCCATCCGGGCGCCATATTTGAAGTTGACATAAGGTAGTTCCTCTCTTTCCCTTATCTCATTTTAAGACACCTTAAGTATTATGGCAAGGAAGAGAAGGTTAAAACGAGATTAAAGTCTTTTCATGGACATGGACGAGGCAATAACGCAGAGAGAAGTGCGCGTGTCTTTGAACCGGGCGGCCCGTCGCGGGTCAGATCAGCGGGAGCGGCGATCCAGTATTTTTCTTACCGTGTCCGAGAATTCGAATGCGGTGAACGGCTTCTGAAGGAAATCCGTCTTATCGTCTAAAACAAAGCCGCGATGTACCGTACTATCCGTATAGCCGCTTATGAATAGGAATTTCCTGCCGGGCCATTTTCTATCCAGAGAATCCTTCAGCTCCCTGCCGTTCATTCTCGGCATAACGACATCAGAAATCACGAGCGCTATTTCCCCGGAATGACTGTCGAACACCGCAATACCTTCCTCTCCTTCAGAGGCGGTAAGGACCGAGTACCCGCTTTCTGTCAGGAGCATCCTCATGAATTCCCTAAGTTCCTCGTTATCCTCCACCACGAGGATAGTCTCGGATCCTTTCCTTAACGATTTCATGTCGTGATGTTTATCCGGAATTTTTTCGGCGGTCTGGTTGACGGCAGGGAAATATACTTTGAAAGTTGTTCCCCGGCCTACTTCGCTGTACGCGTTGATCGCCCCGCCATGTTGTCTGATTATTCCGTGAACGACGGACAAACCGAGTCCGGTTCCTTTTCCGATTTCTTTGGTCGTATAGAACGGCTCGAATATTCTTTCGATGGCTTCCGGAGCGATCCCCATCCCCGTGTCGCTCATACTAAGCTGGACATATTCTCCAGGCTTCACATCTACGTGTGTGCGGCAATAGAACTCGTCCAACGTAACGTTATTAGTATTGATCGCGAGCAGCCCTCCGGATTGCATGGCGTCCCCGGCGTTAACGGCAAGATTAAGGATCACCTGTTCAATCTGGGACGGATCGGCCAGGATTGTGCTGAGGCCACCGCCCGGAGTGAACTCTATCTGGATTTGCTCTCCGAGCAGCCGCTTCAGGAGCTCCAATATATCACTTACCAGCTGGTTAAGATCCAAAACTTTCGGCATTAATATCTGGCGCCGGGCGAAAGCAAGGAGCTGTTTCGTTATCTTCGCGGCCCTGTCCGCCAAACCGTAGATTCGCATCAAGTAGTTGTGAACAGGATGGGAATTCTCGATTTTGCCGAGCGCAAGTTCAGTGAATCCTATTATACCACCCAGCACATTATTGAAGTCGTGCGCTATCCCGCTGGTCAGTTGGCCCAGACTTTCGAGCTTCTGAGACTGGAGAAGCTGCTCCTCCAGCTTCTTCTTGTCTGTAACGTCTTTCAATATTCCCCGGTACGCGACTATTCTCCCTGTAGCGTCCCGCAGCAAGGTCGAAGAGTCCTGGACTATGAGCCGGGTACCGTCTCTTCTCTTCATCGAAACCTGATTATCCCTTATGAGGCCCTCGGCATCGAGGATTGCCAAAGCCTTCTGCCTGTCAACAGGATCTTCATAAAGGCCGATCACGCTTTCCAGTTCGAGCATTTGATCTCTTGAATCGAATCCGAACATTCTGACGCCCGCAGGGTTAATATCGAGTATTTTTCCCGAAGGAGTCGTCAGGTAAATCGTATCGAGAGACTCCTCGAAAAGATTCCTGTACCTCTCTTCCGAACGCCGCAGCATTTCCTCGGAGAGCTTTCTTTCGGTTATATCTTCGGCGGTGCCGATTACGGCAGGTCGACCATGATACGTGGGGTTCGAGCCGATTATCTCCACACGCATCATCTTGCCCGACTTCTTCAAAGCACCGAAGTCAAACTTCAGCGATTCGGTTTTGCCCGCAATCAACTTACTGAAGTTTTCAGCAACCGATTCCCTGTCGTCCAGCGCAACCGTCTCGATAAAGGAAGGGAGTGCGATGAGCTCCTCGTCCGAATGCCCGAAAATCCTTTGCATGGCGGGGTTCACGTATGCGAAGCGGCCGTCCTGTATGATGTAGACTCCGACGAGCGACGATTCGACCAGCGTCCGGAATTTCTCCTCGCTCTCTCTTATCGTCGCTTCGGCCCTTGTCATGTCGGTAAGGAGCCTTGCATTCTCCAAAGCGACTGCCGCACTCGCGGCGAGTCCCTCCAGCATCTCGACATCGCTTTCGCTGAACCGTTTTCCGTCCTTGCTGTTATGGATCGCGAAAGCACCGAGGACTTCTCCTTCCCGGTTCACGATAGGCACATCGATGACGTTGTATATACCGAGCTTGTCATGTAATTCCCTGATAGCCAGCGGATCATGTTTCGAGTCGTTGCTGATCCTGGAGCGCTTGGTGGACACGACAAAACCGGGAGTTCCCTGACCCGGAGCGAATCTGACATCGATCGGTATGAAATCTCCATCCTTGTTGTACTCTTTGAAAAGGAGTACGCCGTTTTCGATAAGGCCGACGGTTCCGGCAGACGCACCAACGAGCTCGATTCCCGTAGTCACGAGCGTTCGGAGAATCTCGCTGACGTTCAATACGGCATTTACCTTCACGGCCGCACTGGAAAGGATTGTGAGCTGTTTGCTCCTCTGAGCGATGGCTTCTTCAGCTCTCTTCCGCTCCATTAAATCCCGCGCGGAGGAAAGAAGCACCTTTCTACCTTCGAAGACGACCGCCTTGCTTCTAACCTCGACGGGAATTCGAGTACCATCTTTCTTAACGTGAACTGATTCGAATGTAATCTCAACATCGCTGAACACGCTTTTCATGCGATCTTGCGTTCTAGCTGAGATGTCCGGTGCGAGAATCTTCACCACATTCTGGCCGATGATCTCATCGCGGGTATAGCCGAGCCTTTCGCATCCGGCCTCGTTCACCTGCAGGAACGTCCCATTTTCGTCGAGCATGAAGAGCTCATCTGCCGAGTTTTCGAGGAGAAACCGGTACCTACTTTCGCTGGCCACCAATGCTTCATTTGCGGCCACGAGCTCGGTCAGATCCACAAGAATTCCTCTTAACCCGACGACTCGGGAGTCGTGGACTATCGGGCTGGCCGAAATCAGCACAGGGAAACCCCTTCCCCTCTTGTCAATCGCTGTGTAGCGGCCGGGATCTATCGCGAATCCATCAAACACCCTTTCGATCTTATCAGCAACTTTCTTTCGGTCACCGGGCATTATGAAGTCGAGCGGACTTCTTCCCTTCTCAAACTCATCCTGTGAGATCCCGAAGGCCTCCAGGCAAGCGAGATTTGCAAAACTGATTTTACGGGATTGATCGATTTCAAAAACCGGCTGCGGGAGGAAATCGGCCAGTTCTTTGAATCTCGCCTCGCTCCTTCGTATATCGTCATCGATCTTCATCCGCTCGGTCATATCCTGTGCTGCGCCGTAAACTTTTGCGACCCTGTTTACTACAGGGTCCCATGCAGGCTTGGCGGAATCTCTCAGCCAACGAAGCTCTCCCGGTCGTGTCACAAGCCTGTATTCTGCTACATCAAACTTCCCTTCCCCGACTTTCCTGAAATGCTCTCTCAATACAGGAAGGTCCGGCTCATAAACCGCACTCTGCCAAACGCCTTTGTCCACAATCTCTGCGCTGCTGTACCCGAGCATTCTCTCAAACGTTTCCGATAGCCATTCGATCGAGAAGGAACCGTCATCGCGGACATCAAGAACATATGCATAGTCGGAGATCAATTCAGTAAGAGTGCGGTACCTCTCTTCGCTTTGTCTGAGAGCCGACTGTTCCCGTAACAGTCGTGTCTTCTGGAAGGCGCTTTCGAGAATCCCCGGCAATTTTATGTGATAGGAGTTGCTCTTCACGACGTAATCGTCCGCACCAAGCCTCAGCGCAATCGCTGCCGACTCCTGGTTGCCTTCGTCTGCGATTATGACGATTGGACTATCGATTCCTATCCCCGATCTGAATTCCTTAATAAAACCAAGCAAGTTCAATCCCGGGAGTGAGTTGTCGATCAGCAGAACATCAAATGGAATTTTCTTCCCGCCAGCCAAAGATCTCAGGTCGGCTGAGTTTTCCACAGCATACAGTCTTATGTGCGAGGCCTTCTGTTTGAAATGATCGTTCAAGAGACGTACTGTCGCTGCATCGTGGCTCGCAATCAACACACGAAATCCGCCGTTACTTTTGGACAATCCGAGCCGGCGGTCCTGAATACTCCTCCTGAGAATAGATGGGAGTTCACGATAATGGGTTCCCGACTTGACGACATAGTCGTCCGCTCCCCCTTTCAACGCGGATACTGCCTTGTCCTCATCCCCGAATCCAGTGACCACCACTACAGAAATAGGGAGTCTACGTTCCCTGATCTCGTGTACCAATGACATGCCGTCTCCGTCCGGCAGACGCAGATCGACCAATGCCGCATCGTAGTCGGCTACGTCCGCGAGTTTCGACCGGGCTTCATCACAAGAAGTTGCCACATCGACTTCGAATCCGGCGCTGGCGTTTAGCTCGTGCTTCACCAGCTTTATATCGATTTGATCGTCTTCTACGTAAAGTATTTTCATAAAATCCGATCCGCCGTTTTCGGTACGAGCGACGGGGCTTCGCAAAAATCATCGTTGAGCCCTGGAAGACCCGCCATGGGGAATATGCGAGAAAATCCGTGGACGGAGCCGGCAGAATATTGGGAATCAATTTGTTGGCAACGACGGCAAGACAGGGGAAATTGGTACGACACCTTAGAATACATGACTGTTTGAATCCGGCTCCTCCTCGTATGCTACTTGAATAGCCCAGCGGTTCATCAACAATGTGGTTAATTTTAGACAAATCTCCGATGATTTTCAAACCGCAACGCGTCTTCGTTTGAAGATGGGTACCATAAGTATTCCAGCGATGAATCCGCCGACATGCGCCCACCAGGCGATCCCTCCAGACATCGAGTGCCCTACCGATTGCACGCCACTAAAGAACTGTATCATAAACCAGAAGCCGATGAAGAGAAGCGCCGACACGTCGATGATATCGAAGATTATGAAAATCGGAATAAGCGTGACTATCCTCGCCCGCGGAAACATTACGAAGTAAGCGCCGAGCACGCCGGAAATCGCCCCGCTTGCGCCGATCGTCGGTATCGAAGAGCTCGCCGAGAGATAGGTCTGCAGGAAACCGGCTGCCAGACCGCTTAGTAAATAGAACACTAGGTAGTTCCGGTGCCCGAGCTTGTCTTCAACATTGTCGCCGAATATGAAGAGGAACCACATGTTGCCGATAATGTGAAGCCACCCTCCGTGTATGAACATCGAGGTGAAAAATGGGATGTACCGCGCCATAAGATGTGTATGGTGCGCCACCATCTCGAAATACCTGCTCGGCACAAGGCCATACTTGATGAAAAAGGAATCCAGCCCCGAACCAAGCGAGAGCTCGTAGAAAAAGACGGCGGCATTTGCACCGATCAGCAGATAGTTTACTATCGGGATTCCGTAGGAAGGATTCTTATCCTTCAGCGGGATCATCCGTCATTTCTCCGATTTGTAGAGCCTGTTGAGAGCGGTTGCGAGGTGGATCACTTCCAGGTCCATCCTGCCGTTCTTGGCACCTGCAGCGATCTGCGCGAGGCAGCCGGGATTGCCTGCGATAACCGTGCGGGCATCGCACCTGTTTATGTTTTCCAGCTTTCTGTCGAGAAGTTCTGCGGCTTCATCATAGTGTACAATGTTGTAGATCCCAGCGCTTCCACAGCACCAGGTAGATTCGTTCAATTCCCGGTAGTTGTCGCCCGCAATGTCCTTGACTATCTCGCGCGGTTGTGCGCTTATCTTCTGCGTATGAACGAGATGGCACGCCTCATGGTAAGTAACCGTCGACTCGATTTTCGATTTCGGCTTACGGTATCCGGTCTCATAGATGAATTCGGAGAATTCCTTAACACGGCCGGAGAACTTCTTCGCCCGGTCTGAATATTGAGGATTATCCGCGAGCAGCTTAACGTATTCCTTCATGAACGCGGAGCAGCCCGCCGAATTTACGACATAATAGTCGGCTTGCGTTCCTTCAAACACCTCGATGTTCCTTATGGCCAGTGCGCGAGCGGTCACATTGTCGCCGGCGTGTCCGTTCACAGATCCGCAGCATACCTGCGTGTGAGGAATGGCGACGCGCCACCCGTTTTCACGAAGCACATCGACAGTATCCAGGTTGGCTTCGGCGAACATGGCATCCATTACGCAGCCGGTCAGGATGGCCACGCCTCCGCGCGCGGCGACCTTCGGTTCCACAAACTCTGGAAGGATATCTATGGCGAATTTGTCCGATAGCCGCGGAAGGAGCCTGGCACGCTTGAGAATTCCTATCGGGAAAACTCCGGACATGAAGATTACGATCTTCTCGAGCCCGGTCTTCTGATAGAGCCGAAGCAGGGCAGACGCCGCACGCAAACCGCTCTTCCCAACAAAAAAAGTCCTTAACAGGAGACGCTTGAGTTTGAAACCTTTCTTGTTCACCTGGATGAACTCCCTGGCTGACTCTACGAGTTCGCCATATTTCACCCCGGCAGGGCAGGCGGTCTGGCACGCCTGGCAGTCGAGACAGAAGTTCATTTCGTACTCGAAAGTGCCGGCGACGGGTATAGTGCCATCCATGACGCTTTTCATCAGACGGATTCGTCCTCGCGGCGAGCTTCTCTCAAGTCCCGTGAGTGCGTACGTCGGACATACCGAAAGACAAAGCCCACAGTGCATACATTGAGCAAGCAGATCCTCTGACATTTCCGGATGGAATCCCCCGGCCCGCGCCCCTGATTGCATTCCTCCCTTCTTTGGACCCAGATCCTCGCCCGAGTTCCGGTGACTCATCAGAAGTAAGCCTCCGATGGGTTTTCCATTTTCGCCGTTAATCTCTCAATCTGCTCGCGGCTTTTCGGCAGTGCCCCCTCGCAGCGCGGACTTACGGAGATTATCTTTCCCGGGTTCAGAACGCAGTTCGGGTCGAGCATCTCTTTTGTTTTCCTCATCAACTGAATAAATGGCGTATCGTATAGCGACTCCATGAACTTCTTCTTGGCCATGCCGACGCCGTGTTCGCCGGTTATGGTCCCGCCGAGGTCGACGGCCTTCCTGAATATTTCGTCGAACGCCGATTCGACGTGCGCAATCCCGGCATGGTCTCGTTCATCTGTAAGTCCGGTCGGGTGAAGGTTGCCGTCGCCCGCATGGCCGAAAGTTCCCATCTCGATGCCGTGTCTCCGGGCTGTTTCGCTAATGAAATCGACCATCGCGGCGAGCTCACTCCTCGGAACGGTAGCATCTTCGAGAATCGTAGTCGGGCGAATCCTCGCAAGAGCCGAGAATGCGGACTTCCTCGCGGCTTTCAGCTTCGTTCCCTCGGCTTCGTCTTTGGCGAGCCGCACACTCTTTGCCCCGGATCGCCGGCAGATCGACTCGATCGCGGCGGCTTCTTCCTCGACTGCGGAACGCGGTCCGTCCACTTCAATGAGAAGTAGAGCGCCTGTATTCTTGTCCAGGCCGAGATGGGCAAAATCCTCGACCGCGCATATGGTGGGCTTATCGAGAAACTCGAGCATCGCAGGCATGATACGCGCCGCCGTTATCGCAGAGACAGTATCGGCTGCACCGGAAATGGATTCATAGAAGCCGAGGAGCGTCCTGCTTGCCTGCGGAAGCGGGATAAGCTTCAAGAGTATCTTCGTGAAAATTCCGAGCGTCCCTTCGGAGCCAATGAGAACGTCTTTCAAATTGTACCCGGCGACATCCTTCATGTTCTTCCCGCCAATGTGCATCACTTCGCCGGTGGGGAGAACGACTTCGAATCCGAGGACATAGTTCTTTGTCACACCATACTTGAGTCCTCGAAGTCCTCCTGCATTCTCGGCGACGTTTCCTCCGAGGGTGCATATCTGCGAACTGCCGGGGTCCGGTGGATAGAACAAGCCATGAGATTCGACAAGCGTTTGGAATTTGCCCGTGATCGCACCGGGCTCGACCCAAGCTGTCAGGTTGTTCCGGTCAAGTTCGAGGACCTTATCCCATCTACTCATCAGAAGGACCACGGAATTTTCTGACGGGATCGAACCGCCGCTGAGCCCGCTTCCTGATCCGCGTGGAATCACCGCAAACTTTTCACCATTCGCGAGCCTCATCAGCCGGCTTATCTGCTCAACGGAAGAAGGGATTACGATGGCATCGGGCAAAGAAGACAAGAGCGCGGTTCCATCGTAGGAATAGGCAATCCTGTCCTCTGTAGAGTCAAGAAAGCAAGATTTCCCGAAGAGATCTCTCAGCTTTTTCTTTACGCCGTCAGAAATCATAGCATACTCCGTGATGAAACATAGACACTCGCGAGACAAACCAATATAGTCAACTGTAAGCCAAACACGAATTCATTATTCGATGCACGCGGGCGGGATCTCTCCAATTACAGCCAGTCATTCCTTACCGCCTCGCTCGGGGCCGGGATAGGATACTCTTTTAAAATGCGGGTTCAATTGTTACGTTTCCACGGATTGACGACCGATCGGTAACCGTCCGGGCTTAGCGCCCAACATTAATCCAATTCTCTCTTGACAACGGCCGGGCGCCCTGTTATATTAATCGTGCAAAACGTGCAATACAGGCATAACGGCCAAAATGAAAAACAGCTACTCTACAAGGGAATTAGCCGACCTCCTCTCGGTCAACGAGTCCACCGTCAAAAGGTGGGCGGACAGCAGGTTCATCGAATGCGTCAAGACGAAAGGGGGACACCGAAAGTTCTCGATCAAAAGCATCTTAAGATTCATCCATGAGAATCAGATGAATGTCCCTTCTCTCTCACTTGCCGAGTTCGACAGGAAAGACGTGCAGGCTCATCTCAGCGCGGGGTTTGTCGACGTCCTCGTTCCGACGCTGAAGGAGGCGGCCCTGCAGGGGGACTCGAATGAAGTCCAAAGGCTGCTCCGGACCGGGCTCATATCCCAGCCGGACATCATCTTGCTTTATACTCAGCTGCTGTTCCCCGCGCTTGTGGACATAGGCAGAGATTGGGAAAAAGGGACTGTGAGGGTAGATGCGGAGCACCTGGCAACACAGGCTATCAAGTCTGCGCTCCTCCGCTTTCAGTCCGATATACACCTTAAGGAGACCAACGGGCTCTCGGCGGTAGTCAGCTGCTTCGAAGGCGAGACTCACGATATCGCGATCACATGTATAGCGGGCTATCTGACTTCGCAGGGATGGAGGGTCTATCACCTTGGACAGGATATCCCAACCGACGATCTTTCATTTTTCATAAGGTCCAAGAAGCCGAACCTTGTCGCGATTAGCGCGGACATCGTGGATGCCGAAAGGAAATTTGTTTTCGGAATAAACAACAAGATCGTCCCTGCCGCGAAGAAGGCAGGCGCCATGACCATCGCCGGCGGGCTACAGATACCTTCACGTTTCTCGGGACGCTTGAAATGCGACATGCTCTCAGACAACATTTCAGACATCATGGCAATCCACCACAACATGACAAAAGAAGCGGCGGAGGCGCAAACGTGAAGATAGCAATCACAGGCGCTACAGGATACATAGGTAAAGGGCTCGTCCAATCTCTCGTGGAAAAGGGACACAGCATCACCGTACTATCCAGAAATGTGGAACGAGCGACAACCGAGTTCGGCAGCAGTATCGGCGTACTCAGATGGACCGCCGACAATGCCCCGGAACTCGCTTCCGCACTCGATGGTATCGACGCTATGGTGAATCTTGCTGGAGAAAACATCGGCTCTTCTCTCTGGACGAAGGGCAAACGAGCAAGGATCCTGAACAGCAGGTTATCGGCGGGAAGGCTTGTGACCGACGTGATCGCTTCGATGTCCCGGAAGCCCGCCCTTCTCGTTCAGGCATCGGCAGTCGGATATTACGGCACGAGAGGCGAAGAGAGCCTGGACGAGACTTCTTCACGCGGGAACGGGTTTCTCGCAGATGTTGTGCGGAGATGGGAAGACTCCACGGAGGGAGTGGAATCGATGGGTGTCCGACGTGTCGTCATCAGGACCGGAGTCGTGTTTTCCTCACAAGGAGGTGCGCTGCCTAAGCTCGCGATGCCTTACAGGTTCCTCTTCGGTCTCGTTCTCGGCTCCGGCAATCAGTGGCTTCCCTGGATACATTATTCCGATGAGATAGAAGCGATTGGCTTCCTCCTGTCGCACCCTTTCTCAGCCGGAGTTTATAACCTGGTCTCACCAAACCCCGCCCGAATGGAGGAGGTCTGCAATGCGATCAGCGAAACTTTTCGGCGACCGACTGTGATGAAGGTTCCGGCCTCAATACTGAAACTCGCTATGGGTAAGATGGCCGAAGAGACGGTCCTTCCCAGTCAGCGCGTCGTCCCTTCGCGGCTTGCTGCGGCGGGTTTCATTTTCACGCACGCAGGTCTCAAAACAGTGATTTCCCAATTGTATTCACCGAGAGAAAACAATTAGTGGACATCCTTCGACATTTCACATACGCAGAAGTCGACTTGGTAATACTCCTTCCCTTCATCTCCAAGATGAACGATTCGCGGCTCGGGTTCCGCCGTCATTCCCGTCCGATGGTCATATCTCTGGTATCATATGCCTTACCACAACCTGTTAGAGAAGAACGATCTGTTCGCGCTATTTTTTTGCTCTGCCGAGCGTCGCGCTCATTGCAGCGGGGGCAGCAGACAACTTCAGGATTCTCTTTTTCGCGGTCATGAGAATCGGCCTTTATATGGTAGCATATTTCTGGTTCCATGACATTGTGGTCCACCGGCGGCTCCGCATTGTTGGCAAATACAGGAACAAATATCTTGATTCAATCATTGCCGCCCATCTCGACCATCACAGCGACCGGGGTAATTTCGGATTTCTCTTCCTCATCCCGGTGCGGTACTTCAAACCCACGGCTTCTTCGAAATAACTCGTCGTGCATTACACATAGAATAGTGTAAGTCCGTTATGCCATTCGAAGGGACGCGTCCAATTGTCTGCTGGTTCCGGCGAGACCTCAGGGTCAGGGACAACCCTGCCCTTTTCCACGCCGCCTCGGCCGGACTACCGGTCATTCCGCTTTTCGTCGTAGACACAGAACTGATCAAAGGGATCCGGAGCGACGGGGCGGCCTTCGACTTCCAGGCCGAGAGTCTTCGCGATCTCGCCGATAGCATCGCGGGCCTCGGAGGAAGACTCATCGTAAGAACGGGAAGGCTGACCGAGGTATTCTCAAAGATCATAAGCGAGGTGCAGCCGAGATCGGTCTATTTCAACAGAGATTATGAACCGACGGCTATAGACCGCGATATCGAGGCGGTGAAATTCATCGAGAGATTTGGGATCGAAGTGAAATCTTTCGACGATGTGGTCATACACCATCCGGAAGATATAAGGACTTCGAGCGGTGGACCTTACGCCGTTTTCACCCCCTTTGCCGTAAAGTGGCGCAAGCTTCCGAAACCCGCGCCTCTCGGAAGACCTTCCAGGTTCAGCACTCCGAGACTCGCGAGTGAACCTATCCCAGGAGGAAATGAGTTACCCAGAGCGAAGCTTGTTCTCAAACCTCTTGTACGCGGGGGCGAAAGGGATGCAACCGACCAATGGAATTCATTTCTCAAAGAAAGGCTTCGCAGCTACACGGACACCAGAGATCTCCCGTACATGCAAGGGACAAGCATGATGTCTCCGTACCTGCGGTTCGGGTGTATCTCGCCCGTGAGGATGTATTCGGACCTGGTCGAGTTGTCGCCTGGCACCGACAACCACCCGTCGGATTCGGATGAGAAGTATGTCAGCGAATTAATATGGCGCGAGTTTTACATTCATGTATTGTACCATTATCCATATACTGCCGAAAGAAATTTCAGGGGTCAGTTTGACCGGCTGAACTGGTCAATGGATGAGAGAACGTTCGAAGCATGGAAGGAGGGTAGAACAGGTTTTCCGCTTGTGGACGCAGGGATGCGGCAGCTCAACGCGACGGGATGGATGCATAATCGTGCGAGGATGGTTACAGCTTCATTTCTAGCAAAGGACCTTTTCATCGATTGGCGGTATGGGGCGGAATATTTTGCAACGAAGTTATTGGACATCGAGAAGGCATCGAACGTCGGCGGCTGGCAGTGGTCCGCATCAACCGGCGTAGACCCGACCCCCCTTCGAATATTCAACCCGGCGATTCAATCACGCCGCTTCGATGCCGAGGGAATATACATTAAGGAATGGGTGCCCGAGCTTCGAAACGTGCCCTCCCGGTACATCCACGAACCCGACCGAATGAGTCCTATCCTTCAGAAAGAAACAGGCGTCGTCGCAGGAAGGGACTACCCTTCCCCGATCGTCGACCACCGAAAGGCAGCCGCTTATTTCAAGTCTCAATTCATAATGGCAAAGGCCGGACGCCTCACGTCGAAATCGCCCCGGCGAGATTGATTACCGACGGTAGCGAAGCTAAATTCAATATGTCAGGGCTTACAAAACCTAAGGGTTTCCTCTGGATCTATTTCGGTACGCAACACACAACGGTCAGGAGCGACTGCAATGAAGCAGTGGTATGAAGTGCTTTTCGAGAATTACTCTGCGAAGTACGAAAAAGAGCCGTTCACCCAGGGGACAATCGGTGAATGCGATTTTATCGAGAGTGAAATATCAGGGAACAAGGGTGCGCGAATACTCGACATCGGTTGCGGGACAGGACGCCATTCTATAGAGATGGCAAGGCGTGGTTATCGATTGACCGGTATCGATCTTTCATATTCTATGCTCTCGCGGGCGAAGGAAAATGCGGCAGCCGCAGGCGTCTCGGTCGACTTCCGGCTAGGCGACGCCAGAGATCTTCACTTCGAAAAGGAATTCGAACTCGTCATAATGCTCTGCGAAGGAGCTTTTCCTCTCATGGAAACAGATGAGATGAACTTCAGGATACTTGAGGGCGCCGCGCGCGCATTGAAGCCGGGAGGTAAGATGATCTTCACTACGCTTAATGCCCTCTTTCCACTTTTCCATTCTGTGAAGGAATTCATGGAATCCAATACCGGTGATACCGGAACGAAGTACGATGGACTGAATTTCGACCTGATGACATTCAGAGATCACAACATAACCGGCGTCGATGACGACTCCGGGGTCAGGAGAGATTTACGGTGCGATGAGCGTTACTACGCCCCCTCGGAAATTACCTGGATGATGACGTCACTCGGATTCGGAACAACCGAGATATTCGGCGCTAAATTGGGAGCATTCAGCAGGAAGGACAGACTGACGACCGGGGACTTCGAGATGCTCGTGGTAGCGGAGAAATAGCAGCTCCCGGAGCGAAGGATAGCGGTCATATCCTTCGACACAGCCGGGAACTTCAAACTCCAGGATTTGAATTCTCGCTCCCGGGGGAATTAAATGATGGACCCATTATAATCGGCGGAGTATCCCAATGCTCAAAGTGGTTACGGTGTTGTTTAACGATTTCGAAACGATAGACGTCCTCGGCCCGATCGAAGTTTTTGGCAGATTCCCTGCGAGTCTCGATCCCGGGTTCTATTCGCTGAAGGGAGGCATTATAACCAGCCACCACAGAGTGCCGGTAATGACGGAGCCCTTCCCGCTGGAACTCAAGGAAGAGTATGTGTTGCTCGTACCTGGAGGTATGGGGACAAGAGCGCTGATCAATGACAAGGGAACGTCTTTCGATGATAGATAGTCTCGGGATATCGTCATACGCGAATTGGAAGACGGTCGAGATAGCCAAGGCAAAGGGGCTTCCGGTGCCGAAGCGCGGGTTCACCGACCCGGTCGACGTTATGCTGGGTGACAGGAAAATGGGATGTTATTATCCGGGACCGGCTCACTGGCTCGGCAACATCGTCGTGTGGAAAAGAGCTTCTGGAGCACGCGAGAGAATTGGCGTCCAGGTGATGCAAAGGGACACTTTGCACTCCGTGCCCGCATGCCAGGGGTCTTGAGAAGCGGAACAACGCTCCTTCACCTGCCATGAAAAAATGCGACGCCTGATGCACACATTACGGGCGCATCAGTCCAGCAAGGATTTAAACCGGACCCTGTTTTTCACCTTCTGAAATAGATCACGGTGTCGGGAATTTGAATAGGTTTATTTCCGAATCCCGGTCCTTCACATTTCACCTCCAGGCCGTCGCTTCCCTGCGACTGGAAGTATCCGACGCGTATCGGATGATAACCTTTCGCGAGCGCTATGATGCCGTGCGCTTCCGTCATCCCGTGGAGGCCGTCATTATCGACGACGAGATCATTACCTATGTACAACCTGCTACCGTCGTCCGAACTGGTGTAAAAAGTATAGACACCGCTTTCCGGTATGTAGACAAACGCCTTGTATTCTATCGCATAGTATTGAAGTGCCCTATTCTTAGGCAGCATGAAATCGGGGAGTACCGCTTCACGTACCGGCTTGAGATCTTTGAAATCAGGCACCGATGTCCACTCACCAGTATAATACTTGTACTCGACCCCACTGGAGGCATCTTCGAGAGACACTGCAGGTTTTGCTTCTGCCTTATCAAAGACTGCGACTGAGGTTCCACTAACGGCTTGTCCGTCACGGAAATAACAAGCGGTCACAGTCGCCGGCGCACTTATCGTCACCGGATGAGAATAGAGGGGCGAGTTAATCGTGGGCTGCTTTCCATCGAGAGTATAACGGATCTCCGATCCGGGTGCCGGACTAATCGTGACTTCTGCCGAACCTAGGAACATCTTCATCTTCGGACCGATCTCCGGAGGATTGTACACCTCAGGCTGGCCGGCAAAGTCTAGCGCGACGACTGTGCAGATCTTGTCGGGCTCCGTGGCGGGTACATTGACGACCAGGCCGTCTCCTTCCCGGCTCACTTTTAACGGGGTTCTGCTCTTATCCGAGAGGATGAACGCGCGCCGCGGCATGCTGTGAACGCCATGGATCAGGAGCCGCCCGTCCTTAGGCCAGTCGAACACTTCGAGGAACATTTTCCCCGGCTTCTGTGTGCATCGGCCCCACGGGAGCTGGGTCGTGAACGGGCTTGCCGTCGTACCATATATCGCTTCCCCGTTGACTCTCAACCATGCTCCCATCGTATCAAGGCGGTCAACTTCGGGCTGCGGGATTACCCCCATCGCGGTCGGTCCTACGTTTAATAGATAATTACCTCCCTTGCTGGCAATGTCGATGAGGTTACGAATCAAAGTCTCGGATGATTTATAATCGCTGTCAGCCGCGTTGTATCCCCAATCGTTGTTTATCGTCATGCAGGTTTCCCAGTAATGCCCGGGGATGCCGTTGGGAGGGATCTGCTGTTCAGGTGTCTCGTAATCTCCCGCACCGGTGAGCCTGTTGTTGACTATCAGTTTCGGGTCGAGCTTGCGGAGATAATCATAAATATCCTTGCCGTCTTTCGGTGTCCACCCTTCCATCCAACCGCCGTCGAACCACATGATTTGAGGATGGTATTGTGTAATCAATTCTTTGAGTTGAGTCTTCATGTATTTGATGTATGCCTCCTTCTTACCCGGCTTGAAGTGTGTCGGATTATAAGTCGGATGCTCCGGGTTAGGATCGCTCGCACCCTGGTAAGGGCTGTGCCAGTCCATTATAGAGTAGTACGTTCCGAAGTGAATACCGTACTTGCGGCAAGCTGCACTCAGAGCCTTCAGCGGGTCCTTGTGCCAGGGCGTATCTCTTACGACGTTGTAGTCTGTGGCTTTAGTATTGAACATACAGAATCCGTCGTGGTGCTTCGAGGTAATAACCAGGTATTTCATGCCGGCGTTCTTCGCAATTTTCACCCACGTGTCCGCATTGAACTCGGTCGGGTCAAATTCCTTCGCATACTTCTCATAGACCGCGCGTGGGACGTGGCCGTTGTTCATATACCATTCGGCATGCGCGGGGACTGCATATATCCCCCAATGTATGAACATTCCGAAACGCGCATGCGCCCACCAACTCATTCGGACGCTGTCCTGGTGAGTCGTCGTCTGAGCAACAGATGCCGTGACGTCTACAGGCTGCAAGATGCAAAGGATTGCCACTGCCATGATGCCGATGACTTTAGGGAGGTAAGAGTTTTTCATGGGTTCTCTCTGGTTGGTTTATTTATCAGCGATGAGTTTGCCGAGCGGGTCATTTTTAAAACGCGGTCGGGTCGGCTGGACAAGGTCCGGTTCAATTGTACCAATTTATTCTTTTTTTGTCAATGAAATCCGTAATATTTGATTTTTAAAAAGAGGGGCTCTACCTTTCGTACGTCAGGTGTCACGGGATCAAGTGTTTCCCTTCGGTACCAATTTGTCTCTACTTCTCTCGGTTCGCGACGCACCCACCTTCAGGAGAGCTCCCGTGTAATTTATTGATTACTAATTCCACACAACTAATGGAGGCTGTCATGAGCGAGACTAAAGAGCAGTCCAGGGAATGCTGCCCGAAGTTCGACAAAGTCCCCTGGGACGAAAAGACTTTCCAGTGGACCGACAAACATTTCATAATGGATACGATACCGCAGTTCATGCACATCCCTTTGCCGGGCACAATTAGAAAGACAATGGGAAGGATGTGGAAGAGGGCTCAGGAATCCCAGGCCGCGCCGGAGATGAAGGACTTCATTGCAATGGCATACGATCCATCGCCCTGGAAATCCGAGTTCTATATTGCTGTCACGAAGGATGTTCCCGGGGCAGATAACAGAAAGCTATCCGGGACATTCATGACGAAGGTCTTTGACGGCCCGTACAACGCCGTCCCCAAATGGATCAAGGAAATGGATCAGTACGTCAAGGCCAGCGGCAAGAAGACCAAGAAGTACTACTTCTACTACACAACTTGTCCGAAATGCGCGAAGAAGTACGGTCACAACTACGTGGTTGCTTTTGCAGAAGTTAAATAGGTTTGCTGCCGTAAGAGCACGGGTGGGCTTTTTATCTTCCTGGCCCACTTTCTGCAGTTTGCAGGTTCATGATGGCACATCGGTTGCCGATGAAGTGCCACGAACGGCAATCAAATCGAAGTTCCAATCAGAAGTGGAGTTAATATGAATAGGAAAGAGTTTCTCAAATCTTGCGGCCTTTTCGGCGTTGGCTCTTGTCTTGTTTCAGGAACGGTTGGCAGAGTAGCGGAGTCAATCGCCGATGGGCCACCCGTAACCTCATGTGAGGAGAAACAGAGATTTGCGCAAAAGTGGGTGAAGCGATTCTTCGACGTTTTTGACGAGAGCCTTGACGAAAGCGCGAAGAGCGGCATAATGGAAAACTGCGGGAAAGCGTGCTTCGAGGAAAGTGTGGAGGGAAAAGAGATCAAACCAGTCGGGGTCGACGACCTGATTTCCGCGATCAACCGGAGTACCGGCGAAATCGCGGCAACGCGCGATGGCAATGTTGTCGAATTCCGATATGTCGGGAACCCGAAGGGCTTGAAAGTCGCCGACGGATATTGTCTCTGCCCTCTTGTCGAGTCAGGACCGCAAGGGTTATCCGGGACTTACTGCCTGTGTTCGGTTGGATACGTCCGGCAAATGTTCAAGACATACACCGGAAGAGAGAGTTCTGTGGAGTTGGTCGAATCGCTCAAGCGTGGCGGCAAGACGTGCCGGTTCAGGATTACGCTTGCGTAATAATATTCTTATTCCGAATTCTAGTCGGTGAGTTAAGCAGATATGGGATTCAGGAAAGGTCGCCTCGTGATCTAAGCGCCTTCTGTCCCGTCATGGACAGAATATTCTTAGACAACCGTCGAACCCAGGCCATCGTCCCGTAGGCACGAGATAGAACAGCCCGAAATCCATTCACATCTTCCAGGTAATAATCCGTCCTTACCCACGGCGTTTGTTATGGGCCGCTTTTCGAATAAATATTCGGGGCCTATTGAACAGCCTTGACGCGAACTTATCTAGATTGCCGGGGTGAGGTGGGTGCAGACAGATTTGAACAACAGCCGTTTTGTAAGGAAATCAGTAGCGGAGGAGGGATTCGAACCCCCGACACGTGGATTATGATTCCACTGCTCTAACCGACTGAGCTACTCCGCCTCGCGGGATAATTTAGCTTATCTGGCGTGAGATTCCAAAAAGAAGTGCACGCGAATGGTCATAGGACCTCCCGATAACATTTGGAATAACCTGGTGCCTCCCGGCGCTCTAAGCGCTTCGAGCGAGTCGACGATGAACACCTCACTCGAGCGAACCATCTGTGAATCGGCTAAACAGAGAAAAAGCCGCCAAAAAAAACAGCGGCTCATCACTTTGCCATTCATAAGACCCACGGAGGTTACCTGTCTGATAGAACCGTTACGCCGGGCTTTGAAGCTGGTTTATCACGCGAATCGCGCCAGTCCGGAATCCGACCACGCTTGCGAGATAGTTGCCGAAGCTGGACGAAGATATTTTGCCTTCCAGAATGACATAACCATCTATTGCAATTACATGCACCGGCGGGTTGAGCTTTAGCGAGTAGCCGATCAGCATTCCCTGCCGGTAGACGATCCTCGTAGCTCGCCGTGCAAGTT
>JAJZVO010000074.1 GCA_021845665.1 Bacteroidota bacterium
AAAACAGAACGGTCTCACTCGGAGACAACAGGAGAAACAACTATTCTAAGATGACTGCACTGAGAATCCTACTCCTCGAAGGCTCCAGTCTTTCTGCCAGAGAGGCAACCTTGACGCTCGGAAGAGTTGGGCATGTGATAGATGTGCTTGATCCTGATCCATTTTGTCTATGTCGCTTTTCAAAATTCGTTCGGCGTGTTTACCGATCACCACGGCTCAGTGATGATCCTGTGCTTTTCTCCCAGTTCCTTCTCGATCACCTTTCTAACCATTCGTATGATCTGCTATTACCAGTTCACGAACATGCATTTTTGCTCTCAGCGATCGCCGACAAGCTTAACAAACTGTGCCCGACATTGGTAGCGCCTTTTGAAGCCTTTCAGCAAATTCAGGACAAGGTGCAATTCTTCGGCTTGCTCACGAGGCTCGGTGTACCATACCCGCCCACACAGGTGGTGTCTTCACTTGCTCAGTTTCCTCATACCAAGCCCGTGCCATTCTATGTGAAGACCGCTCTTGGAACGGCAGGTGACGGGACATGGCTGATTTCTACGGATCGCCAGCGATCTGCGGTAATCGATTCACTCCGCGCTCACGAACTGGAAGGGAATCTCGGCCCCTTCATTGTTCAGGATGTTGTCCCTGGAACTCTCGAGGTCATCCAGTCAATCTTTCAGGATGGGAAACTCATCTCAAGTCATGTCTACCGTCAACAGATAGAAGGAGTTGGCGGAAGTGCCAGCGGTCGGATGAGCGTTCAAAGGCCAGCCGTTGTCGCAGCGCTGCGCCGCGTAGGTGAGTCGCTTGCATGGAGTGGACCACTAATGCTCGATTACATCCTTGACACAACAGGCCAATTCTGGTTCATCGACCCAAATCCACGGATCGGAGAAACCATGAACGCCTTTATCTCTGGTAACAATATTCCGCAGACTCTGGTCGATCTTACCATCGGCAATTCTCTGCTTCCGATTTGGTCAAGGGAAGGCATCCGCAGTCATATATTTTTGACGGCTTTGCTTGCTACGGCGATCAAAAGGCCGAGACGACTATACGTGCTGAGCGAGCTGCTTCTGTCGTTTCTCCGATTCGGCAAGTATCGCGGAAGTCACGAAGAGATAACATCAATTTGGAATGACCCACTGAGCGTAGTTCCACTAGCCTTTGTTGCTATGAGACTGTTGATACACCCGTCGAGCGCCAAAGACATCGCTCAACGATCCATAAGAAACTATGCATTGTCTGAGCATGCAGCCAACTCAATCCGTGCAATGCGGCACGCGGAAGCTATCGAGGATAATTGATATGCTCATCGCCGCGCACGGACGCCTAACAACCGCAAAAAGGGGTTCGATTGTTGTATGTGATGGATCTCGCTTCATTCCGATTGCCGCTTTACCATATATGCTACGCAATTTTCATATGCGGCAATCGGGACGACTTTTTTGCGGACTAGGTGCAATATTTTGGCGCTGATGTGATTTATAAATAAAAATGAGTACGGAGGCATTATAATCCTATGAATAAAGATACTGACCCCCCCATTAAATCGTTTGCATCCGCAAAGCAATGGAAGGAGTGGCTTGCAATGAATTATGCCATATCTAATAACGGCATATGGCTTCGAATTTTCAAGAAAGATTCCGACGAGGCAACGATCACCTATGATGAGGCATTGGATGAAGCTCTTTGCTTTGGCTGGATCGACGGTCAGAAAAAAGCATATGATGAAAAATCGTGGCTTCAAAAATGTACTCCACGAAGATCAAAGAGCATATGGTCAAAGCGAAATAAAACACGAGTGGTCCAGCTTATCAAAGAAAAGCGAATGCAACCATCCGGACTTAAAGAAATCGAGACCGCAAAAAAAGACGGCAGGTGGGACAAGGCCTATGATTCTCCCAGCCAAATGGGAATTCCCGCTGATTTTCTAGCGATACTCAAAAAAGACCAGCAGGCCTACGAATTTTTTAAAACACTGAATAAGGCAAACACATATGCAATTGCCTGGCGATTAGAAACAGCAAAGAAGCCAGAGACCAGAGAAAAACGGATGCAAATTCTTCTGAAAATGATGAAGAGCCGACAAAAATTACACTAATTTCTCTTGCATTTCTGGTAGGATTAAATATTGTTTCCCTAATGATCCATGCAGATAGCGCCAAAGTGCTTCACCTAACAGCGGCTACCCGGTTTCGCTCCCGTTGGTAGCTTCACTTAAGTTGGCCTTCGGCCAATTTCGGGGAGCCGCGAGACGTTATACGCAATGTGGCGCTTAGGTACATGAGATCTCTCATCGCGGCGTTGTTTCTTGTAAGCACGCAGTCGTTCGCTCAGGAAGTGGCAAAGAACATTCCATCATTCGGCGGCGGACTCGGGATCAGTGGCGGGATCAGTTACAGTGGAATTTGTGACGAATATGTATCGGACGAGAGGTACTCTGGCATAACTCAATTCTATGGAGTCGGATGGTCCCGCTTTCGTGAGAATTACGGTTTCCACGCGAACCTCGGCTATCAATTCACTCCGCAGCTCGGGAGCGGCGGCCTTTCCGCACAGGTGGATCAGCTGGAGATCGGCTTTGACTACCTGTTTCATCTTTCCGGGTTTAGTCTCTTGTGAAGAACTCTAACGGTCTATCTCGGTCCTACGTGTCGATTGCTCGACAGCCAGAGAAGCCAGGCGATGGTCATGCCCAGTTCCTACGTTCCTCATCCTGCTTGTTTTGAATTGCCGGTCGGATGGAGGTGGCGTCATCTCAATCGTAAAAGCGGACGTTTGCAGCCTTTCATCATTTTGTCAACACCGGTATATTGTACCATGTTTGTCCAATTCTCTCTTGTTTTTCTCGCTGCCGTACTTGCGGGGTTCTTAGGGGCGTTATTCGGTATAGGTGGCGGTGTGATAATAGTTACGGCTCTCTCGCTTTTCTTTCGGCTTCCGATCCATGTAGCAATTGCCGCGAGCCTCGTATCCGTTATCGCGACTTCGATAGCCGGGGCACTCCGGTTTGTGAAGCAGAGGATCGCGGATGTCAGGTTAGGGATGTATCTGGAAATGGCGACAACGTTGGGCGCACTTGCCGGAGCGTTCATCGGTGTCATCCTAAATGCTTATCTCCTCAGTCTGCTTTTCGGTGTCTTCCTGCTGTATACCGCCGTGAATTCTTTAAGGAAGGAATTGAAGATGAAGGTTGCGGGGGAAACCCGGGGCAATGAAGAGCGGGCTGCTTCTGAATCTTCCTGCGGCTCGCGACGGCTCCTGCGAAATGGGAGCTACTACGACAGGTCCATTCAGTCGACCATTAGTTACACGCCGGTCAGAGCCTTGCCGGGGGCTCTCATCGTTTCGCTTGCGGGTTTAGCGGCAGGGCTTCTCGGTATCGGGGGAGGTGTCATCAACGTCGCAGCGATGAATTCAGTCATGAAAGTCCCTGTCAAAGTCTCAATCGCGACCAGCCAGTTCATGATAGCGGTGACTGCCGCCACGGGCGCGATAGTCTACTTCCTGGCGGGCGGAGTGGATGTTTATGTCGTTGCTCCGGCCGCGCTCGGAACATTGCTCGGTTCGACGCTCGGCGGTCTTGTTATGAACAGGCTTCCGTCAAGGCTCATCAAAACAATCTTTCAGTTCCTGTTGCTATACCTGGGGTATCAGATGATAGCAAAGGGTATTCTTATGGGGTTCGGGGTCAGACTTCCTGGCATTGTCTGAGCGGTCTCGCGTTGATCACACCGCGAAATCGTCATCTACTCATTTGGGACTCAATTTCAACGACATAATTAAACCGCTGAAGTTGCCATCAGGTGCCGGGGAGCATGATCGTCTTTCTTGCGTCGCTCGATGTCTCGAACGGGTGCAAGGACGCCTCGAAGTCTGTTGAAAGTCGAGACCGGGACTTGGTCAGCTTCTCTCATTGAAACTCATCGGTACATGCCTTAGCTTCGTGACAGTCGTGTTGATTTGTGCGCGACACTGCTATACCAATAGGGCTCAACCTTTTCGATCGTGGGAACATTTACTGGAGGATCTATGAGAAAGAACTATTCCGGTCTATTCACGGCTTTGGCTTTAGCCGCAATAATTCCATTCGTTACGGGTTCAATCTTTCGAAACGCGGGCACACGTCCGGCGAGCCCAGCTCATGCGCAGCCGGTTGTCCAAACAGTTCAGGGCTTTTCAAGCTCGAACCCATTCGCTAATCCGAGCCCGCTTCAATTTCAGGCGCCTGAGTTCGATAAGATACACGACTACGATTACCAGCCTGCTCTTGAGGTAGGGATGTGTCTTCAGAGTTTGGAGATCGACAGCATCGCATTCAACTCTGAACCGCCGACCTTTGAGAACACGATCGTTGCCATGGAGCGGTCTGGTGAACTGCTCACTCGCGTTTCTAAAGTGTTCTTCAGTATCATCCAGGCAAATACGGACGATACTCTTCAGGGTCTTCTATCGGTCGAAGCCCCGAAGCTTGCCGCGCATTCAGATGCTATTTATATGAATGCGAGTCTCTTTGAGAGGGTTAAGGCGATATACGACGACCGCGACGGCCTCGATCTCTCGGCGGTGCAAAGGATGCTCGTCAGGAGATATTATACTGATTTCGTCCGGTCCGGCGCACTTCTGTCCGAAGCTGACAAGGCGAAGCTTCGCGAAATAAACCAGGAAGAGGCGAGGCTTGTCACGGGTTTTCAGAGCAGACTTCTCGCGGCAACCAAGGCGGGCGCGCTCGTAATAGACGACAAGAACCAGCTCAGCGGTCTGAGCGACGCGGAGATCGCGACCGCCGCCGAGACTGCCCATAGTCGCGGACTTAACGCCCCGGATAAGTGGGTCCTTCCTCTTCAGAATACTACACAGCAACCGTACCAGGTTTCACTGAATGACAGATCGGTCCGGCAACGGCTCTTCGTGTCATCCACGATGCGGGCCGAGCATGGCGATAGTAACGATACGCGCGGCATCATAGAGAGACTGGCGGAGCTCCGTGCGGAAAAGGCAAAGCTGCTCGGCTTTCCGGATTATGCAGCGTACGTCCTCGATGACCAGATGGCAAAAAATCCTGCTGCTGCCACAAAACTGCTGACCGACCTTGTCCCTGCGACGATGGCTAAGGCGCAGGGAGAAGCAAAGAAGATGCAAGCGCTGGTGAAAGAGGACCATGGAGGCTTCGATCTGCAGCTGTGGGACTGGCAGTACTTTGCCGAGAAGGAGCGAAAAGCTGAGTACGACCTCGATGAATCGCAGATTAAGCCTTACTTCGAACTTGATCGTGTTCTCCGGGACGGCGTATTCTACGCGGCTAATAAGCTCTATGGACTGACTTTCAAGGAAAGAAAAGACATACCGGTGTATCAGCCCGATGTAATGGTGTTTGAGGTATTCGATGAAAACGGTAAGCCGATCGCGCTGTGGTATTGCGATTATTTCAAGCGGGACAACAAGGGCGGCGGAGCGTGGGAAGATACATTCGTCGATGGTTCGGGACTGGTGGGGACTCATCCTGTGGTATTCAACGTAGCCAACTTTTCCAAGCCGGCAGCCGGACAGCCTGTACTTCTAAGTTATGACGATGTGACGACCATGTTCCACGAATTCGGGCACGCACTCCATTCCATGCTCACTAACGTCGAATATCCAAGGCTCGCCGGAACGAACGTGCCAAGAGACTTCGTGGAACTCCCTTCACAATTCAACGAGCACTGGGCGCTCTATCCGGAAGTACTTTCTCACTATGCGAAGAACTACAAGACCGGTGCGCCGATGCCGGCGGAACTCGTCGCGAAGATCAAAAGAGCCAGGACATTCAACCAGGGGTTCCAGACTCTCGAGTATATTGAAGCTTCGCTTCTCGACATGGCCTGGCATACTCTTCAGGCGGGCGCGAAAGTCGCGAATGTCGACTCGTTCGAGACGGCAGCGTTGCAGCACTACCACGTCTATATGAAGCTCGTTCCGCCTAGGTACCGATCGACTTACTTCGCCCATATCTGGGAGGGAGGATATTCGGCAGGCTACTATTCATACATGTGGGCCGAAGTTCTTGATGATGACGCATTTGATTGGTTCACCGAACATGGCGGTCTCACTCGCGCAAACGGGAAACGTTTCGAGGAAATGATTCTCTCGCGGGGAGGATCGGAGGATGTTGGAGCGATGTACCGTGCGTTCCGAGGCCGCGACGCAAATGTCGACGCATTGCTCAAGGATCGCGGACTGACCGGCGGTGAGTAGTCTCGTTCAGCTCGGCCCTTTTTGATCTGCCTTTCGGCCAGCGGGCCTGTTTGATAGGTAAGATTGGCACTCTGATAACACCGAACGGAACTTGATATTCCCACGGACTGGATTCTATTCGATCCTTATCCGTGGGAATCTGCGTCTCCTGACTGTAATCGGCGTGCAAAGAAAAACGCAGGTAAACAAATGACTGGGCGTTAATTCGCGGAGAGCCACTGTCGTCATACTGCTCCATGTTGCACTTCATTAGAACAACGGATAATTTCGAATGTCGGTGGGCTCAGATGAGAAAAACAACATTGTAGTGTCAGAGTGATTTTGTGAATTGAAAGTCAATCCGGCTGCCTGATCCATTTTACTGGAATCGGGTTCCGGGAATAACGCAAGGAGAGTGAGCGGTGCGAGTTACGGACGGCCCCAAAAGAGTTCGTACAAACATCGGATCCTTCGATTCGCATTCGGCCAAACAGAATTTGTGGCTCAACATCGGTTGGAATATTGACGCCGGAGGTGTGCATGAATTCTAAAGATCCGAAGATCACGGCGCTTGAATTTAACGAATGCATTACAAGACACGATGCTGCGGCTCTGTCGACCATGATGTCCGAAAACCATCTCTTCGTCGACAGGGAGGGAACCGAAGAGCGCTCTAGAGAACATGTGTCACAGATCTGGCAGGAATTTTTCGGCATGTTCCCGAAATATCGAAACACCATGGTGCGCGTCGAATCGAGAACCGATACCGTTATCATGATAGGGTACGCATTTTGGAATGAAGAAAACAGACGCGACCCGGCTATTTGGGTCGCAAAGATAAATGACGATCATGTCGCTGAATGGCGGATCTATTACGATACCGCAGAGAACTGGAATAGACTTGAGATTGACTGATTGAGGCTGTCATTTTAGCGTCGAGATCAGACAATTACCTGTCATATATTCCCGCTGCGCTGTCCCATAGCATGAGAAGGATTCGGTCGGCGGTCTGCGAAGAATAGCCTGCCGAAAAGATCATGAGGAAGAAGGAATGGACGATTTGAGCGTATCGAACCTGTTCGCTTTTTGCGGATTGAATTGTTCCACCTGCCGAGTCTACACCGCTACGAGGGAAAACGACCCGGTCAGGCAGAAGGCGATCAGAGAGGAAATCGCCGCGACGATTTACGAACGTTATGGCAGTCGCGTCACTCCGGCGGAAGTCACCGATTGCGATGGGTGCAAAAGCGAGACGGGCCGACTTTTCTCTGGATGCCGGAAGTGCGAGATTCGGCAATGTGCCGTTGAAAAGGAGAAAGGCCTTTGCGCATTCTGCGAGGATTATCCTTGCGAGAAGCTCCGCAAGTTCATCCTTGCCGAGGCGGTAGACCGCGATCCCGGCGATGGGTGAAAATCACCGTCCTCTCGTGATTCCCCATCATCATCCGGGATTGCAACCGTAAGGGCGAGTGTCGAGGTCGCATTTCCCAGCCAAGCTTGGCGAGTAGTTCCTCAATCGGATGATCATGGTAAAAGAATTACAGCGGGAGGGCAGCTGCTTCGTCAAGTTCCTTTCCGGTTAGTCTGTAGACCCTCCATTCGTTCATCGGTTTTGCGCCCATGGACCTGTAGAAGGAAATCGCATTCTCGTTCCAGTTAAGCACGGCCCATTCAAACCTTCCGCAATCCCTCTCCTTTGTGAGCCTTGCAAGGTGAATCAGAAGCCGTTTGCCGTAGCCATTCCCGCGGAATTCAGGTCTCACGTAGAGGTCTTCAAGATAAATTCCTGGTTTACCGAGGAAAGTCGAGAAGTTGTGAAAGAAAAGCGCAAAGCCAACCGGTCTGCCGTCGAGTTCAGCCAGCACAACTTCGGCCGTGTGTTCCTCGAAGATGCTTTTCCTTATCATCTCTTCCGTAGCTTCAACTTCGTGGAGAAGCTTCTCGAACTCGGCGAGCTCTCTGATAAAACCGAGGATCGTCCCGCTGTCCGATTCGACAGCTGTCCTTATGCGGAATCCCGTCGCGCCAATTTTGTCTTTACTCATCATTGCCTTTCAAAAGATTGAGGTTCACGATCTGTTTGTGAAAATATAGACGCAGATCGGTGGAAACACAAATACGCTCCGCCGTATCTGATTCGGTATACCGTCAATCCAGGCAAGCCGGCGGCACTTTTGGTAAGTTGAATTTCCTTCATTATTATCTACCGGAATGCCTCCGGGAGTTGTTAATTTAATGGAAGGACACAGGAATGAAGTATATGCCTGCGATCTCGCTCATATTCTGTTCGGCGCTGCTGAGTCTGCCGGGACGAACGCATCAGGGGAAAATAATCGCTATGAATGACGGCGATTACGTTCTCAACTCGGGAAAACTTAAGATGAGGGTAAATCCCCGCGTCGGGGCACGTGTCGTATCTTTAGAATTGGGAGGTTTCGAGTTTCTCACCGGACGCGACATAATGGAGGGAAACTACGGCTCGACGTTTTGGCCGAGTCCTCAGTCTGCTTGGGGATGGCCACCTCCGTCCGTGCTTGACAGCGATCCGTACTCCGCGAGCGTCAGCGGTGACACAGCGACGTTCGTAAGCTGGAAAGACGCAAGAACCGGTCTGCAGGTTGTTAAGAGATTCTCGGCGGGTGAAGACGGGCGCATGGAGCTTTCTTACACCATCATCAATGTGACAGACTCCGTCTTGAAAGTCGCTCCGTGGGAAATCACCAGGGTTCACAAGGGGGGACTATTGTTTTTCCATGTGGGCGACAATCCTCTCGGAAGAAAATCATTCGATCCGGCACCGGTGAAAGTGAGCGACGGTGTAGCTTGGTACAAAGATCCTGTGAAAAGACCGGATGAAAATCTTCTTGCCACTGCGGACGTTACCGAAGGCTGGGCGGCGTATGCAGTCGAAGGAAAACTCTTTGTGAAGAAATTCCGCAATGTCCCCAGAGATAGCATAGCGCCGGGTGAAGGGGAGATTGCTTTCTATGTAAGCAGGGAGGCTGACTACGTGGAGTTCGAGATACAGGGTGCGTATCAAGCCATTCGCCCTGGCGCTCACTCTACCTGGAATGTACAATGGATTGCACGGAATATTCCCGGAAACATTCCCGCCCGCGCCGGAAGCCATGATCTGGTGGAATATGTTAAGAGACTCGTCAGGTAGGCGGATTTGTCCTATGGAATTATCCTGCTGCTGTTTCTCCCCTTCCTGCTTTCCTACAGAATCCGAACGAGAAGGAAGTTCTCGATGAAGGGCTTATCTGGTATAGGCAATTCATAGTGCAGGGGCGCTACAGGCTGATGCCCTTCCTGTGGCAACAAAAACCGCGTCAAAGGAAGCGATACGAATAAACTGATTATGAAAGCGAGATCGACAAGGCACTATACGGAATAAGAGTGACTTTTGACGGAATGATGAATGAGGAGACCTCAAACAGCAACTGCGAGCAAATTGCACTGGACTTGATTGAACGGGGGATCGATCCGGACAAATAGCCTCGTTGCGCGTCGCTGAGGGCGATCACTCGGCACAGACTTTACGAGAAAGCTCCGCGGTATCCCGGGCCTCCCCATCCTGGATCGGAATGATTTCTTTGATTGATAATGTGTTGCCTGTCATACCTGGAGAATATAATATGTTCGGGATGATGCGCGATAAAGAAAGTTAAAGCAGTTCTTAAGGAGTGAAGAAGTGATGCGGAAAGAACAACTTGGGAAGAATGGACCGGATGTATACCGGCTCGGACTTGGCTGTATGGGAATGTCGGACTCGTACGGCCCGGCGGATGAAAATGAAAGCATAGCGACCATACATGCCGCTCTCGATGCGGGGATCACGCTTCTGGACACGGGCGATTTCTACGGGATGGGACACAACGAGCTTCTGCTCCGCAGGGCTTTGCAGGGAAGATCGCGTCAGGACATTGTCCTTAGCGTCAAATTCGGTGCGTTGCGCGATCCTTCGAACGCCATGATAGGTGTCGATGCCCGCCCAAATTCCCTGAAGAATTTTCTGACCTATTCGCTTCGTCGGCTCGGAACCGATTATGTCGACATCTATCGCCCGGCCCGTGTGGACCCGGCAGTTCCGATCGAGGAGACGATCGGTGCAATTGCCGAAATGGTCAAGGCGGGATACGTCCGTTACATTGGACTTTCCGAAGCGGGCTCTGAAACAATACGCCGGGCCAACGCTGTCCATCCGATAGCAGATCTTCAAATAGAATATTCTCTCTTTTCGCGCGGTATCGAATCGAGCGTCCTGCCGACCTGCCGCAGGCTTGGTATCGCGATTACCGCTTACGGTGTCCTCTCTCGCGGACTGCTTGGCGGCGCGTGGGCAAAAGACAAGACTGTGATGCCTGGCGATTTCCGTAGCAGGGCTCCACGCTTCAGCGGCAAGAACCTCGAAGCAAACCTCGCGCTGGTTGAAGCGCTGAATGCTTTAGCACAAGAGCGTGGTGTCGAAGTGGCACAGCTTGCCATCGCCTGGGTACTCTCACGCGGTGAGGATATATTCCCTGTGATCGGCTCGCGGACCGTGAAGCAGCTCGATGCTACTCTCGCCGCGGCTGAACTACAGTTGTCCCGGGATGATATCGACCGCATTGAACGGGTAGTCCCCGCCGGCGCTGCAGCAGGTGACAGATACGCATCGCCGCAGATGGCGCATCTCGACAGCGAGAAGGGGTAAGTAACTGCGTCAGGTATTTCCAGGACTATTATGCGCGGTTGGAGCATGGATGCAAAGCTAATCGCCCGACGGCCTCCGTCCGTTCCCCCTTGAAATTATCGGCGTCATCTCATAAAATTTTATCGGTATGCATGAACAGTCTGTCTGCGTAACCCTTCATGATTATTAGCTATTGGCGCCGCCAATAGCTAAACTCGAATTAGTGCCAAAAAATTCCCGGTTCTCGTCAATCTCTTTTCCCGTTCGGTAATGATCTATCGGTCGGGATGAAGCAGACTGGAAGTGCCCGTACAGCGGGAGCGCTTCTCAAAAACAGCATCCGGAGTGAAACTTCGGAGAAAGGGAGTACCAATGAAAAGGACCAAAGTAGTTATCCTTGGGGCAGCAGGAAGGGATTTCCACAATTTCAATACCATCTTCAGAGACAACGAGCAATATGAGGTTGTCGCATTCACCGCAACACAAATTCCAAACATAGATGGCCGTAAGTACCCCGCCGAACTTGCGGGTAAACTTTACCCGAAGGGGATACCTATATATGCGGAAAGCCAGCTCTCCGAATTGATGAAAGGAGATGGGATCGAGGAAGCAGTGTTTGCTTACTCGGATGTCTCTTTCGAATATGTCATGACGAAGGCGTCGCAGGTAAATGCGCTCGGCGCCAGCTTCAAGCTTCTCGGTGCCGGCGAGACAATGATACGTAGCAAAGTCCCGGTGATCGCCATCGTCGCGGTCAGGACGGGCTCTGGGAAAAGCCAAACCTCCCGTAGGGTCTGCAACATTCTTCGCGAAAAAGGGCTTCGGGTTGTCGCAGTTCGGCATCCTATGCCATACGGCGACCTTGTAAAGCAAAAGGTCCAACGCTATGCGAGCATCGACGACCTCAGGAAATTCGAGTGTACCATTGAAGAGATGGAAGAGTATGAACCTCATATAACAAATGGGACGATTATCTACGCGGGTGTAGACTATGAAGCGATCCTCCGAGAAGCCGAAAAGGAAGCGGATGTCATAATCTGGGACGGCGGCAACAATGATACTTCTTTCTACAGGCCGGACCTGACTATCACAATTGCGGACCCGCACAGACCCGGAGACGAGATCTCCTACTACGCAGGCATGACTAATATACTTCTCGCGGATGCGGTCGTCATAAATAAGGTCGAATCGGCCGCCCGGGAAAATGTGGATGAGGTGCGAAAAAACGTCATGGCCGTCAACCCGGACGCGAGGATTATCGAAGCGGCTTCTCCCGTGACGGTCGAGGATGAATCGTTGATCCGCGGCAAGAGGGTGCTCGTTGTCGAGGATGGGCCGACTCTGACCCACGGCGGGATGTCGTACGGAGCGGGAGTAATAGCCGCGCAGAAATTCGGCGCCAGTGAACTGGTCGATCCGAGGAAATGGGCCGTCGATTCAATCTCGGAAACGTTCAGGAAGTACCCGAAGACCGGAACGCTTCTCCCTGCGATGGGCTACGGCGATAAACAGGTGAAGGATCTGGAGGCGACTATAAACCGCGTTGAATGCGATTCGGTGGTCATTGGGACCCCGATCGACCTGAGACGTGTTGTCAAGATAAAGAAGCCTTCGGTCAGGGTGCAGTATGACCTCGCTGAGATAACCAGGCCGGGTCTCAAAGAAATCTTGGAAGGTTTTCTGGCAGAACATAAATTGTCTTGAATCCAGGCGTTGGAGAACGGAACCGACCGCATAGATGAAGCGGCCTCGATCAATTTTCGCCGTCGGTGAAAAGCCGCATCGGTGAGAATCTGCCGTTTTCTTTTGCCTAAGACTTCTTACGTTCCAAAGGAGATAATTGAATGAAGAGAGATTTTCTGAGTATAGCCGATTGGTCGTCAAACGAGCTCAAGAAACTGATAGACATTTCCGCTGATATGAAGGCACATCCCAGGAAATTTAGAGAATCTATCAAGGGAAAATCGATAGCCCTCATTTTCGAGAAGCAGTCTTTGCGGACTCACGTGACTTTCGACGTCGGCATTTATCAGCTTGGCGGGCACTCCGTCTATCTCACACAAACCGATATCAATCTCGGTAAGCGTGAAAGCATTTATGACGTTTCGAAAAACCTGGAACGATGGATGGATGCTGTGGTTGTGCGCACCTATTCTCATCAGTCGTGCGTGGATATGGGGCGCTTCACAAAGATACCGGTCGTAAATGCCCTTACCGACTACGAACATCCCTGCCAGGCAGTTGGTGATTTTCTTACGGCTACCGAGCACCTCGGAAAACTAAGGAAGAAGAAATTCGCTTTCATCGGCGATGGGAACAACGTGTGCAATTCGCTGATGCTGATGTCGGCAAAAATGGGGATGAATTTCGCTGTGGCGACTCCGGAAGGGTATGAGCCCCCTAAGGAGATAGTGGATTTGTCCAGAAAAGAGGGAAAGAAGAGTGGAGCTGAAATAAAAGTGCTGCGCGACCCTTCGGAAGCTGTGAAAAACGCTGACGTTGTCTACACCGATGTCTGGGTGAGCATGGGACAGGAAGATGAGAAGGAAAAGAGGATGAAGGCTTTCGGAGACTACCAGGTAAACAAGCAACTGATGAAACTGGCTAAGAAGTCGGCGGTGTTCATGCATTGTCTCCCGGCACACCGGGGGATAGAAGTGACCGACGACGTGATGGACTCCAGGCAGTCCGTCGTCTGGGACGAGGCCGAAAACAGGTTACACTCACAAAAGGCGATCATATATACCCTTACGAAGGGGTGACTATGTGAACGATGTAGTTCTGGTGGCCGTGGGCGGGAATTCGCTGATCAGGGCAGGCCAGCGGGGAACGGTGCGTGAGCAGGCGGAGAATGCCCGTGTTACCGCATCGCATTTAGCCGAGCTGGCGGCCATGGGGTTCGGCCTGGTGATCACGCATGGTAATGGTCCCCAGGTCGGGGCGCAGCTTCTCCGCTCCGAAGCGGGTGCCTCACAGACTTACTCGCAACCATTGGATGTGTGCGTCGCGGCGACCCAGGGCGAAGTCGGCTATGTCCTGCAAAACGCGCTGCGCTCCAAGCTACGCGACAAAAACATCACTCTTCCGGTTGTGACAATCGTAACGCAGGTCAGGGTGGAAATTCGCGACCCGGCTTTTCGCGAGCCGACAAAGCCCGTCGGACCGTTTTATCACAAGGAGGAAGCTGAAAGACGGCACAACGAGTTTGGGTGGCACATACTCGAGGACGCCGCGAGAGGATACAGAAGGCTTGTCCCTTCTCCGAAGCCGGTCGAAATTATCGAGATAGACGCGATACGCAGGTGCGTTCAGGACGGAATCATAGTAATAGCCGTCGGCGGCGGAGGCATACCGGTAGTTTCCGAGAACGGAGGGATAAAAGGAGTAGAGGCGGTGATAGACAAGGATTTGAGCTCAGCGCTCCTTGCCACAGAATTGGCAATAAAAACAATGATAATTTCCACCGATGTGGATTATGTCTGTTTGAATTTTAAGACGAACGCACAGCGCTCCCTGACTCGGCTGACGGTGGATGAAGCGTCCGCTTATCTCAAAGAGGGCCGGTTTGCCGAAGGCAGCATGCGTCCGAAGATTGCTGCCGCGGTCGAATTTCTGAGTCTCGGTGGGGAAAAAGTTGTCATCACAAGTCCGTCTCATCTTGCCGACGCGGCGGGAGGGAGCTACGGTACTCAAATAATAAGAGGGAACTGAAATGATTCTGAAGCACGTCATCGAATCGCAGCAGTTCACCGTGCCGATGCTGGTCGAGCTTTTCAACATGGCCGACGGGATGGAGAGGATCGTCGACCGCGGCGGTACCGGGGATTACAGTAACAGAATAATGGCGTCTCTCTTCTATGAACATTCGACGCGGACACGATTCTCATTCGAATCCGCAATGCTGAGGCTCGGAGGGAAAATACTCGCGACGGAGAACGCAAACCAATTCTCCTCGCTGATGCAGGGGGAGACGCTGGAAGATTCGGTCCGGGTCGTCGCCAACTATTCGGACGTAATTGTAATCAGGCACAACGAGGTCGGCGGTGCTGCGAGAGCGGCGGAGGTTTCGTCCGTACCGGTGATTAATGCCGGCGACGGAAAGGGAGGTCAACACCCGACGCAGGCACTTCTCGACTTATATACGATCCATAGAGAAATAAAAACGATAGACGGCGTTAAGATCGCGATGGTTGGTAATCTCGCGGAAGGACGTACCGTCAGATCGCTGTCGTATCTACTTGGAAAATTCGAGCGGGTCAAGCTGTATTTCATCGCACCGAAAACTCTCCGGATGAAACAGGATATTACGGATTATCTCCAGCATCATAATGTGTGGTATACCGAAGAAGAGTATCTCGGGAAGATCGTTAACGAGGTGGACGTCGTTTACATGACGCGACTTGAACCCGCAGAGAGGATCGGCATCGAACCCGGCCACTTCTTTATAGATGAGTCGATAATGAAGCATCTTCCTCACAAGTCCATTGTTATGCACCCTCTTCCACGCGCGAACGAGATCTCGGCGACAGTGGACAGGGATCCTCGTGCGGCTTACTTTCGACAGACCCGGAACGGAATCCTGGTCAGAATGGCGCTCCTTGTCTCTGTTCTGGATAATTAACCGCACGCTTTCAGTTGGGGGACATAATCCGGGCCCGTTTCCTTGAAAACGTTGATTTACCGTGGTAATTTGTCGTGTAATTTGGAATTCCGACAATTCTTTGGAGTATGATTGATACTAACTCTTTGTAAATCCAAAATTCACAGAGCCCGAGTTACACAAGCCGAGCTCTATTATGAGGGGAGTCTTACAGTAGACACCGACCTGTTGCACGCATCCAGGATCTTGCCTTATGAGAAGGTGCAGGTAGTCAACGTCAACAACGGTGAGAGATTTGAGACTTACATAATCCCGGGAAACGCAGGTTCCGGGGTGATTTGCCTTAATGGACCCGCAGCCAGACTAGGTACCGTCGGGGATGAAATCATAATCATCGCTTACGCGGAGTTCGAGGAAAATGAAGCGGCAGGCTACAAGCCGACCGTCGTTCTGGTAGACCAGAAGAACCGGGTCAAACAAGTCATTAGCGGGAATCTTGAGGAGGAGAAAAAAACAGGATAGGTGGTGGGTATGGAAACAAGAGCGTTTGCTGCAGCCATAATGGCTGCAGGCCAGGGAAAGAGGATGCTTAATCCCGACATGCCGAAGGTCATGTACCGTGTCAATGAAAGACCTCTGATTGATCACGTCGTTGATTTGGCGCTGAAGATCGGCAGCTCGCCAGTTGTCGTCATCGTCGGGTTCAAAAGGGAAGCAGTGATTCAACACCTCACTCAGAAGTATGACAGCACGGTCGCGTTTGCGATTCAGGCCGAACAGCTCGGGACGGGACATGCGGTGATGCAAACCGAGGAAATTCTCAAGGATTTCGATGGCGACGTGCTGGTCTTGTCTGGCGATGTGCCGCTCCTTACACAGAAAACTATGCGAAATCTGCTGGATTCGCATTATCAAACCGGTGCTGCCATGACTGTACTGACTGCCAAAGTCGACGATCCCACCGGCTACGGCAGAATAATCAGAACAGAGGATGGTTCCGTCGACAGGATCGTAGAGCATCGCGACGCCTCACCGGTCGAAAGAGACGTCAGGGAGATCAATTCCGGAATTTATGTGTTCAAGCGGAAGGAACTCTTCGATGCCCTCAGACACGTGACACCCGAGAACTCCCAGCATGAATACTACTTGACTGACGTTTTTGGCTATTTTGTGCACCATGGCATGAGGGTAAGTGCCGTTTTGGCGGAACACTTTGATGAAATAAGAGGCATTAACACCGTAGAACAGCTCAAAGAAGCTGAAAACGCTTTAAATTCAAACACCCAAGTCTTCGGGAGGCAAAAATGAGTACCATGCTGGATCAGAAAAAGATGATCGAAGCCCTCAGGTACAAGACTTCGAAAATGCTTCCAAAGGATAGGTACGATTACGATATGTACGTGAAGCGTGACAAGGACGACGAGGATCTCGATTCGATATCCCTTAAACGTCTTCATGAGATCTTCGAAAAGTACGCCGACAGCAAGTTCAGACAGTAATACCCTTCATCCTGTAACCCCCGTCGCTATTCGGCGAGAACATTTCAGCAGGATTTCCTGGTTTTTCGCCATCTAACGACTGCATCCTTCCATTGCTAAAAAAAATCCGGAAGGGGCCCTTCGTTTTTATTCAATTTTCCAACGCTCATGTGACGTTCGACAATTTTCGCCAAAAAAATGTTTGGCGAAGTCAGAACGTTGACATAAAATATATGTGGCAGTTCTCCTTCTAGGGGAACAGGGAGGACACCCAGTATCGTTATGAGAGCGGAGTGTCCGTCATTGCTTTACGGTACCCCCCGTCAAAGGGTCGGGGGTCGTGTTCGTCCGGAGAGACCCTTCGGGCGACGAGCGTTGCGTATCTTGAACAAACTTCGGAGTGATAATGAAACGACCAATTGATCGTGGTCTGATTATACGGTTGGTCGCCGTGATTGTTCTGGGTCTGGCTATTCTCGTCACCGGTGAATCCGATGCTGCCCGTTATTCTTATGACAGCACGGTCATACCAGAGAATTCTATTCCCGAGTTGGACCGTCAAACATACATTTTTCTAACTGAATATGGGAAGGATGTTAAGGATATAAGTAATGAGTATGGGGTGGACTGGCGCCTCGTACTTGCAGTCCTGAGGCAGGAATCGGCCTTCGATCCGAGCGCGGTTTCCTACATGGGGGCGAGAGGATTCATGCAGATCATGCCTTCTACAGGACTCCACCTTGCATTGACCCACAACATCGATGACATGTCGGATCCCACTATGAACATACAACTGGGGATTATCCACCTGAGAGATTTGATGAGGAGCTTTCCCGAAGCCGATGGCAGTAACAGGATTGAGCTTGCAGTGGCGGCATATAATTGCGGCCTTTCACGGGTGCAGGATGCGCAAGCGATCGCCTCGTTTCTCGGAGACAACCCCAATTCCTGGCCCGCAGTGAAATCTGCTTTGCCGCTGTTATCTTCAAGGTATGCCCCTCTTCAAAAACATATCTGGCGGTCGGGCAGACCTACATCGGGATATTTCGGGGATTACAGTCAGACGCTGACTTATGTCGGCAATGTGATGCATTACTACTCAATCTATAAAAATGTTCTTCCGCGTCGCGCCGGACAGTTCTAGTCAGGGAGAACACCAGCACACCTGAAAAAGAAAATCGATATTGAGATGAGGCCGCCCTTCGGGGCGGCTTTTTTTTCTGCGCCCGGCAGGGCGCATCTGCTTGGAGATGCACCTGCGAGAGCAGGTAAGATCTTTACACACCCGACAGGGGGAAGTGTTAGTCGGACGGCAAGGGTGCCTGCCGTGAGGCAGGATCTGAAGGAAGCCGTCCCGCCAAAGGCGGGAACGAAGAGGAACCGCATAAGAGGCGGCTGCATGGGATGAGAAGGGGAATATTTTTAAAGTCCGATACCTGTACGGAACATGCAGACGTATATGCGGCGGGCATAAGGGTGAAGGCAGATGCGCAATACCCGGGGAGGTCTGCTGGCGTGTCCGCTATGTGATGAATGGCGGACTACGGACACCGAGAGGTGGAAGGAAGCGTTAGCAGAAGCCATAGTATTGCGAGAAATCGGGAGAAGGGCTAAACGTGAAAGAGAGACAGAGTCACTTGACTTTCGATGACGAAGGAGATGCAGAATAGTATGGCTGAGAAGCCGGAACCCAGACCGGGAAGTAGCGACCGGAAGCCGCGAGATACCGGGGTTGGTGCGTCAAGCGTCAGGTAAGAGAAGAACTGTCATAGAACAGAGTCCGCCTATGTCGGAATGGAGTTAGTAGTAGAAGGAGCCAACATGACAGCGGCCTATAAACGAGTTGTAAGGAACAAAGGGAGTTCAGGGATAGACGGGAT
>JAJZVO010000075.1 GCA_021845665.1 Bacteroidota bacterium
ATTGGCTGTTTTGCTTTCGCGAGCATCTGAGGATTCATCTCAATGGCGACGAACGATTGGATGAGCGTGAGGAGCAATGTGTCAGGTGGATGTTCGGTTGAGCGGAATATCGAAGTACCTTCCCTATTTGAGAACCATTGATTGCAACCATCGTCTCGCCCACCGGGGGCGGAATCGCGATGGGGCTGTGGTGTCTGATCGCTTTGGCAACAAGGTGAACCGGTCAATCGGCACAGGGTCTTAGAACTTTCGGTAGATCGATGTGGCTGATTTCCGAATACCTCTGAGCGTTGTGTCGTTTGAAGACCTTGTCCGGGGATTCATTTCCCGGGACTTTTGGGCTATGTCCTATACTGCCGGACGTGTTGTGGCTTTCGGATGTGGATACCGGCTTTTTCTTCCAAGAAATTGTCAGGGAATGTCGTATGGAGAGTATTCAGGAGTTGAAGAATCGGACGACAAACGTTCTGATCGTCGACGCGTTTCCAGTTTGGCGGGAAGGGATAAAGTCTGTAGTCTCTTCAAACGAGAATATCGAGGTTGTCCTCGAGTCAGTCGACGTCGCGAGCATTCGATCCGCCGTCACGAATGGTTTGGTGAATTTTGCGATAATTGACCTGGAAGTCCCGAAGGGCGATGGCTTCGAGATGCTTCGCCTTCTCAGGAATCTGAACTCGCATCTACCCGTACTGGTAATCAGCTCTCTCCCTGAGGGAATATACGGGTTGAGGGCGTTGAAAGAAGGGGCAGCGGGCTATCTCACCAAGGACTGTACTCCGGAAGAGCTCACAAATGCGGTCGAGAAAATCCGGACAGGGAGAAAATATATCTCTGATCAACTTGCGCAGAAGCTTGCCAGCCATCTCGAAAGCGGAGCTGGAGCTCTCCCCCATGAGCGGCTGACGACCCGTGAGTTCGAAGTGATGCTGATGCTGGGACAAGGAATGAGCGTGAAGGAGGTCTCTGACAAATTGTCTCTGAGCTACACTACGATAACGACGCACAAGAACAAGATATTGAGTAAAATGGAGCTTTGCTCTCTTGCTCAGATCGTCAGATATGTGGCAGTGGAAAAACTCGTTAAGTGAGATTCATTGTGCTATCGCAATTAATACGATAGGGACCATTTAGATTGTTCTAGCTCAAATTCGTCGAGATGATTATTGTAGCATCAGCAGAGGCGCAATATTTTGAACGCGTGAGGTCGGCTAATACAAACAGGGAGAAGGGCGGCTGTTTGAGGTGAGGCGGGAAATTCAAGAATCAGGGAGTGTGGTGTCACAGATTGACCCCGCGGTGAGCGGCGGCACTTATCGAGAGTTGTGCCATAGTAATAACGTGAATCCGGTTTTGAACACTTTAGGTCCCGCTGGGGATGTTCACGGGACAGCCTTGGATTACGCTTTCCGCGAATACTGGAAGGGGATTTGAGAGTTTGGACACAGGCTCGAACGGAAACGGCGCTAGCGCGGGGAACAAAGGTTTCTACCGTCCTGTGAATCTTTTCTCCAACAACGGGGAACAGGAGATATCTCTGCAGGATGTACTGGAGAAGATATACAGGCGCAAGATGATAGTGATCGTCGTTTTCGCTTTTGTTGTTGCCGTTGCCATGCTGTATACGTTCCTTCAGCGCCCTGTTTATGAAGCAGCCACACAGGTTCTCATTCAGAAGAACAAAGCGGGAAGCGGCTCTATTCTTGAAGGGATGAGCAACATAATGCAGCCGTTCGAGTCCGATGAGAGGAGAATCACGAATGAGATGGATATTCTCCAGACGAACCTCCTCAGGACTCAGGTAGCCAGGAACCTTCTGAGTGAGCCGGTCATCGCCATCGATGGAAAGCAGGACACGATGGAGATAGTGCTGGCCTCCAAGAATGATCTAAAGGAAGGGATCCACCCATTTGCAACACTGGATGAGGTCGCGGCTCGTGTGAAGGCTGCAATAAAGTTCTCAAACGAGCGCAATTCAGATATAATTACCGTGTCGGTGCAGAGCCATTCCCCGGAGGAAGCGTCGCACATAGCAAACGAATACGTCAGCCAGTATTACGACCTGAACCTGAGCTCCAGCCGCACCATGGCCACCAATGTAAGGGAGTTTCTGCAGAAGCAACTCGGCGAAACGAAGAAGGATCTGGAAAGCGCGGAAAACGGCCTCCAGGATTACATGCAGACTCAGGGAATTGTGTCGCTTGACGACGAGGCGAAGCAGCTTATCGAAGTCATCAGTAGTTTCCAGGCCCAGCGCGACGACGTCGTCATACAGGAAATGGCGCAACGCCAGATTCTGCGGGCGTACCAGGATCAACTCGCAAAGCTGGAACCCTCCATGTCGTCGAGTATTTCGGAGTCGGTAGACCCGTACATAACCCTTCTCCAGCAACAGATCGCTTCGCTGCAGGTGGAAAGGGACCTTGTGATTGCCAACAAACCGATGGTAGGGAGCAAGGATGTCTACCACCAGGCGATTGCGCAGAGAGACTCTGCAATTGCGGACCTGCAAAGAAAGCTAAGGGCCAAGACTGCCGAATTTCTCAATACGCAGATCATGTCGACAGGAAGGCCGCAGGGCGCGTCGGGCAGTTCTTCTAACTACGATCCGACAGGGTACTATAAAGAGTTGAAAGTGAAGGCGCTCGAGCAGGAAATGCAGTTAAGCGCGACTCAGGCCCAGGAGAGGGAACTGAACAAGGTGGTCGCACAATATGATTCCCAGTTCTCGAAGATACCTAAACAGTATATCGGGCTTGCAAAGCTGGACAGGACGGAAAAGAGTCGGGAGAAACTGTACCTGCTCATCCAGGACAATTTCCAGCAGGCACAGATCGCTGAGCAATCACAGTTCGGGTACGTCCAGATAATAGATCCCGCCGTTCCGCCACGGAAGCCGGTGAGCCCCAAGGTACCTTTGAACCTGACACTGGGTGTGCTTCTCGGACTGGCGCTGGGCATCGGGCTCGTATTCGTGCTGGATTACCTGGACAGATCGATAAAGTCACCCGAAGACATGGAGAAGAGAGGGCTTAATGTCCTCGCTTCAATCCCATTAATTGTTGGTACAAGCTCGGGTGGCAACGGACGCGAGGCGGAACAGTTCGTGACGAAGGACGGGCAGCCCGTTCCGATGCGTCTAATAACTTACTACAAACCCTCGGATCCCATCTCTGAAGCTTATCGCTCGCTGAGGACCGCGATTCAATACTCGAAAATCGATACCCCCTTAAGATCGCTCTTAGTCGCGAGCGCGCTGCCTAGGGAAGGGAAGTCCACAACCGTAGCTAATCTGGCAGTTACATTTGCAAGGGCCGGACTCAAGACCCTTCTGATGGACGCCGATCTCCGCAGACCAATAATGCACAAGCTTTTCAGGTACACAAGGAAGCCAGGTCTCGTCGATTACCTGAAAGGCGAAGTCGACATGGACGGCGCAATTCGAAGGACATTTGTCGAAAACCTGTTCGTCCTCCCTACGGGGGCGCTTCCGCCGAATCCCTCGGAGGTTTTGGGTTCTGATGCAATGAAGAAATCGATGGAAATCTTCAAGACCAATTTCGATTTCATAATTATCGATTCCCCGCCGGTGGTTGCGGTGACAGATGCGGTGATCATGTCGAGGCTGGCAGACGGAGTCCTTTTTGTTACGCTTGCGAATAAGACCGAAATAGACGTGCTTGAAAAGGCCTATTCCACACTTAAGCAGGTTAAGGCAAGCGTAATAGGGTTTGTACTCAATGAATTCGATATTTCCAAGTCATACGGCTCATACTACAGGTATTACAGATATTACCATTATTATGGTCACAAGAAAGAGGAAGAAGAGAAGGCGTAGGACCTAAACCTTTTTAGGGAGGCAATAAGGTCGGGCGATGCGGGGAGTGTCAGGGAGGCACCGTTTGCCGTCGTCATTCTGGTCAGCCGGTCCGGAGGCCGGTATAAAGTGACCATGCAATTCCGCAGATATGTCCACTCCCCGCATCAATTTACGGCGAAGGAACAGCGGCTTCAGTCCACCGGGGCTGCGGCATGAACAGCTTTCCGAACGAGGGTGACGAAAAGAAATGGCATGTGATATACATGAAGACGCGGTACGAAAAGCGTGCGTATGATGATTTGAGCAGGCGGGGAATAGAGGCCTTTCTGCCGCTCAAGAAGGAGCTGCATCAGTGGAGCGACAGGAAGAAATGGGTCGATGTGCCGCTGTTCAGCTCGTACGTCTTCGTCAACATCGTGCCCCAGGAAAGGGGAAGAGTTTTTGTTCTCGATGGGTTCGTGAGGTTCGTAACGATGAACGGAAAACCAAGCATTGTTCCAGGATGGCAGATCGAGTACGTGAGGAGAGTGGTCTCTTCTTACCCCGAGGCGGTCGATGCGCTGGGCAAGGATTACGTCGGCAAGAAGGGAGTGATAACTGCGGGACCGCTTGCCGGGATGGAGGGAGAGATTGTCGAACTCTTGAATAATCATTGGTTTGTCATAAGAATAGATGGGCTCGAGAAAGTACTGGCAGTCAGGGTGCCGGTATCGATAGTTGAGGCTGTGGGTGATTTTCCATTCATTGCGGGTTCGGAAGATCCCACGATACACAAGTAACAGATAACCATCGGCGGGAGGTTCTTTTCCCTTTCGCCGGTTGAGTGAAGAATGCGTTCCATCCTTTGGCAGGTGGAACGAGGCGGGTTAGTCACCAAAGTCCGGTGGGAGTGGCTCGGCGAAGCTGTGTTAAGGGAAGAGCTTAAAGGGAACCACCCCTTAATCCCCTCCTTGGTAAGGAGGGGAAAATTAGATCAGTCGGTTGTGTCGTTTGATCTGGTTCTGGTTGCATATAGGAGGTTTTGTTCTCCCCTCCTTTTGAAGGAGGGGTCGGGGGTGGTTGGGATAGCTAAGGCGGTATGAACGAAATTGAAATGCCGACAATTGTTAAGGGAAGAGTTTAAAGACCACCCCTTTATCCCCTCCTCTGAAAGGAGGGGGAAATTAGATCAATCGATTGTGTCATTTGATCTGGTTCTGGTTGCATGAGGAGGTTTTTTCTCCCCTCCTTCTGAAGGAGGGGGCGGGGGTGGTTGCAGTAATGGCTATTCTTTTTAACACGAAGCAATTGAAAGCAAAGAGAAGGTCTTTGAGGAACAACATGACCTTGACGGAGGTAACCCTGTGGTCGCATCTCAAGCATAGTCAGCTGGGTGGGCTGAAGTTTAGAAGGCAGGCAAGCATCGGTAAATATATAGTGGATTTCTATTGCCCGAAGAAGAAGTTGGCAATTGAGCTTGATGGAGACGTTCATGGGTATTCATCGCGGATAATCTCAGACAAGAATAGGGAAGAAGAGATTAAAAGCCTGGGTATCAAAATGCTGCGATTCGCAAACCGCGAGGTGAGGGAAAATCTTGACGGTGTCCTCGGCGAGATACTGAGTGTTGCCGGAGTTGCGGAGAATCGCACCACCCCTTAATCCCCTCCTCAACAAGGAGGGGAAAGAGACGAAGGCAGCGTGTGTTGACAGGAATTGAATGTGGGTACAAGCTTCCTACTCCCCTCCTTTTGAAGGAGGGGGCGGGGGTGGTTGGGATAGTTAAGGCAGTGTGCTCAAAAGGTAACGGCTGGCGGATGTTTTGGGAAGAGTTTGAAGAGAACCACCCCTTAATCCCCTCCTTGGTAAGGAGGGGAATCGGATGAAGGCAGAGTGTTTTGTGTTAGCAGGAATTAAACTCGGGTAGAAGCTTCCTACTCCCCTCCTTGGTAAGGGGGAAGGATGTGGACCGAAGTTAGAACCTTGAACCCGGAACATAGAACCCTTGATTCCGAACCCCGATCAATGAGCCATCAACTACTACCAAATCTTCGAACCACGGCAGCCAAGCATCGGACCGCGGAGGCCGTTCATTGACCCGCGGCATTGAATCAATGACCCAAGGCGATGAAACACTGGTCCACGGCGCTAGAACATCGGACCATGGCGATGAAACATTGAACCGTGGAGCCCGATCATTGACCCGGAATCGTCAAGCATTGGCCCACGGCGCTGAAGTATCGAACCGCGGCGGCCAAACATCGGACTGCGGTGATCGATCAATGAAGCACGGCGGTCAAACATTGTACCGCAGGTGTGCCTCATTGTCACGCGGAAGTGACACATTGTCACAGGAAAGCCGCTCATTGGGGGGATTGGGGAGGTTCAAGGTTGAGGGCGGTCCAAGGTTCAGGCTTGGGGGCTCTTCGAAGTGCAAGGTTAAGAGGAGTTCGACGCAAGAGTCTTTGGAGTGGACATCAATCAGCTTATGATAAAGAACATTGAATATAGAACCTCACATCCAGAATATTGAACGGGAAACCAATAACCCAGAACATAGAACTAAAAACCCAAAAACGGAGAAGCAACAGTACCTGTATGTTTGATGCATGCAACCCAATTCTTCGCCGGGGTAGGGCGGCGAGGGAAATGATCTCAAATCCAAAAAAGGAGAGACGTAATGCTGAGCAAACATCAGGCGAACAAACTTGCCATGGAAAAGCGGACATTAAAACTGCTTAACAGCAACCTGGCAAAATACCCGAATGTACCGGCCCTGAAAGATGCTGCGGCCGACCTCGCATCGACAATTTCGCAGATTGAGGCGAAGTCGGCTGAAAAGGGTGATGCGACAATCGGAAAGACGGATGCGAAGAACTTAGCCGAGTCAGAGCTGATCAATGCAATCCTGCCGGTAGCGGGAGCGTGTCACAGCCTGGCGAGCAGGGAAAAGGACCTTGTGATGATGAAGAAGACCGCGTTGAACAGAACGATGCTGGAGCGGATGCGGGACGAGGACCTTGAAAGCGAGGCGAAATCGATTTTCGACATCGCGAGCTCGAGGGCCGAGGAAGTCGCATCGCGTGGCGCCACCGCGGAAAGGCTGACCAATCTGACTGCGAAAACGGCGGCCTATAAGGAATCGCGCGGGGAGCAGAAGATGGGCGTCCCCAGACGCAAAGGAGCGGCGAAGACGCTGGACGATCTTTTCAAGGAATCGGACAGGCTGCTCCATGACGAGATCGACCATCTGATGGAAAACCTCGCAGACACGGAGCCGCAGTTCTATACGGAGTACCATGCAGCACGGAGGATTGACGACTTAGGCGTAAGGCACAGGCCGGAGAATGATAATTCGCCTGCGCCGCCGGCGAAGTGACAACAGACGCACCCGGAAATCGCTGAACATCTGCCTCCGCCCGGGATGGCCCGGCGGAGGCCGGCAATTACATGGTTGGCTTTCGGGTAGGCATGGGAAGTTGTCTCTCGATTAAGAAGACGGGTTGTGGTGGAGTAAAGATGCCACGGAGTCATTAGCGTTGTTCCAAAGAAGTCGGGAGGGCAAAATGGAACTGAAGAGAGCGCTTGTTTGCGGCGCCGGTGGTCCAGGAATCCGACCTTGGGAACCGGATGCGGTCGAAAGCGGGGACCGGAATGAAAGAGCATGTGTCGTTCGAAAGAGGCCGATTGAGTAGGATCAGAGGAGTGAGATCTCTATCAAGGCGGAATCGCTTTATGCGCTGTCATCCGCGAACGCTGAGGACCTTGTCAATTTCAGGGCGAAGATCGACGACTATGACAAGAAGGTAGGGATGCAGGGTACCGGGCTGGCAAAGCAGCTCAGCGCTACGAAGGCTTAACCGGATCATCTGAAGGAAGCTGACGACATCATCCATGAGGAGGTGAACGGTCTGGTCGAGAACCTGCGCACCGCTTACCCGGACTTCTGCGCACAGTAGACGCGGCGAAGGAAATCGAGGACCCTTCGACGAGCCTTCGGCGTGAGCGTTCGACCGGGCTCACACATTTTGCTTCTAGCCTCTGACGTCTTATTTCGGTCTTCTGATCTCTGGCTTCCGGCTTCTGACCTGCGACCTCTGTCTTGCCGCTCACTCAATACTGACTACTGTTTACTGATCTCTGACTTCCGACGTCTTCTTTCTGCCTGCTGCATACCACATACTCTTTACTCCTTGATATGACTGACAAAAGTTATCTTGTTCAATCCATCTTGTGTCGATAAATTGGATTGAGATGGAGAATAACCCATGAAGAAGCATGATAGGATACAGGTTAATCCGGATATAATGTTCGGGAAACCGGTGATTGCAGGCACCAGGATCACAGTGGAACTTATTCTAAGAAAATTAGCTGCTGGCATGAGGGCTGAAGAGATAATTGCAGATCATCCTCATCTCAAAGTGGAAGATATCCTCGCAGCCCAGGAGTTTGCTGCCGACTATCTTGGTGAAGAAGAGATTGTGTTTGCCTCAAAAGGCAAATGATGAAATTCCTGGTGGATGAGTGCTGTGAGATGAACCTGGTATCTCGATTGCGGTCCGAAGGACATGATGTCTTATATGTAACAGAGCTCAGGGTGGGTGCAAGGGATGATGAAATACTTCCTCTGGCAGTCGAAGAGAAAAGGATACTGCTTACTGAAGACAAGGATTTCGGCGAACTGGTCTATCGCTTAAGGAAGCCGGCAATCGGAGTAATTCTGCTCCGTTTCGAGGTTAAGGACCGTGATCTGAAATGGCAGCGACTCAGTGAATTGATCGGAACTTACGGGGCAAGAATTGCGGGGAATTTTGTGACTATTGATACCGAGAAATTTCTTTTCCGACCTTTGCGCGCGTAGCACCTGGCTTCTGAGTTCTGAACTCTAACTTCTGGCTTCTCCACTAGGTCGTCCGGACTTCGTGAAGCAAGCTGTCTTCCTCAATTCAACATTCAGCATTTAGAATTGAAAATTTTCGAATCCGACTTTTTTGGTCTTGATCCTTGTTTTCCTAATTCGCCATCTAACATCTGGAATTCAAAATTCGTTCAATTCCATTTGACTTCAGTTCTCGGTTTTCCTGCGTACTGCTTACTGACTACTGTTTACTGATCTCCGGCTTCCCCGAAGGGGTCCTTCGGACTGGCGGCTTGCATCTTGTTCCTAAAATCCAGTATCCAGCATCGAGTATCCTGCTTCTGACGTCTGATCTCTTGTGTCTTCGTTCTACTCGATTGCTATGAGCCATGAGCTATCAACTACGAACTATTTCGTCATAGGCGACATTCGCGGGGAACAAGGCGGTGCTGGAGGAGTTCAAGACGATAGGGAAAACGGGGGGAAGGACGACAGCTGTCAAACCGGCGACTACAATCACGAATTAACTACCAGGTTACCTTCAAATAACAGGAGTCCAGTCTCTGCCTGGACGACGGGCGGAGACCTGCGCGACGGTTACCCGGACTTCTGCGCGCAATGTGAAGCGGCGAAGGAAATCAAGGACCCTTCGACAAGCTCAGTGCAGGCCTTGGCATACGACACGAACAGCCGGAGGAAGCCGCGGCTCCGTCGCCGGCGAAGTGATATCGAAGGCACCCGGGAATCGCTGAACATCCGCCTACGCCTGGGATGGCCCGGCGGAGGCCGGTCAATTACATGGTTGGCTTTCGGGTAGGCGAGGGAAGTTGATTCTCGGTTAAGAATAAACGGATTGCGGTGGAGTAAAGAAGCCACACAGTCATTAGAGTTATTCCAAGAAAAGTCGGGAGGACAAAATGCACGAGAAGACAGCGCTTGTTTGCGGCGCCGGTGGGTTTATCGGCAGCCATTTGGTGAGGAGACTCAAAGGGGATGGCTTTTGGGTGAGGGGGGTGATTTGAAATATCCGGAGTTTTCAAAGACGGCGGCTGACGATTTCGTTATTGGAGACCTGAGAGACCCGGTGATCTGCCGAAACGTCACTGATCAGGAGTTTGATGAAGTGTACCAGCTCGCGGCTGACATGGGCGGGGCAGGCTTTGTCTTCACCGGAGAGAACGATGCGGATATCATGCATAATTCTGCAATGATAAACCTTAATATGGCTGAGGCATCCAACAGTGCCAAAGTAAAAGAGATATTCTACTCATCTTCAGCTTGCATGTACCCAGCCTACAACCAGGAAGATCCGGACAATCCGAAGTGCTCGGAAGATTCAGCTTACCCAGCGGCTCCCGACAGTGAGTACGGATGGGAGAAGCTGTTTAGTGAACATGTTTATTTGGCGTTTCAAAGGAACTACGGGCTAAATATTCGCATTGCCCGTTTCCACAACATCTTTGGACCGGAAGGCACATGGACGGGTGGACGGGAAAAGGCTCCGGCGGCATTGTGTAGAAAAGTTGCAGAGACAGAAGATGGCGGTGAGATTGAGGTCTGGGGAGATGGGAAACAGATACGTCCTTTCTTGTACATCGACGAATGCCTGGAAGCCGTGAGAAGACTGATGAATTCAGATTTCTTTGGACCTGTTAACATTGGCTCGGAGGAGATGGTAACAATTAACCAGCTTGCGGAGATGATTATGAGCGTGGCGGACAAGACCTTGATAATCAAACACATTCCGGGCCCTCTGGGAGTGAGGGGAAGGAATTCAGACAACAGACTCATTTATGAAAGGCTTAACTGGAGACCGAGCATGAGGCTCAAAGAAGGACTGGCGATTACTTGCAAATGGATTGGACAGCAAGTTGAAATTGCCAACAAGAAGCATCCTGAAAAGGCTGCGTTGTAGAAAGGCCTTTGGATTTTCGCAACTAACTAAATTTAGGGATTCACACTTACATGTCAGGTATGGAATTAAGAATATGAAATATTTGGTCACAGGCGGAGCCGGGTTTATCGGCAGCCACCTCGTGGAGCGGCTGCTTGGTGATGACCATACGGTAACGGTTCTTGACAATTTCTCCAGTGGGAGGATAGAGAATCTAGATCAAGTGAAGGGTAACCCAAGGCTGTTGATTCGCCACGTGGATGTTGCGCACTATGAGGAGATTAAACCGTTTTTTGAGGGTGTTGATTGGGTGTTCCATCTTGCGGCCCTGGCTGATATAGTGCCATCAATTCGACGACCTCTCATCTACCACAAATCGAATGTGGATGGCACGATCGCTGTGCTTGAGGCTGCGCGTTCTGCTGGGGTCAAGCGGTTGGTATATGCCGCGTCGTCCTCTTGTTATGGGGTTACAGATAAGTTTCCTACCCCGGAAACGGCGCCTATCAAACCAATGTACCCCTATGCGCTGACAAAGTATCTTGGCGAGCAATATGTGCTCCATTGGAACAAAACATACAGGTTACCATGTGTTTCTCTCCGACTGTTCAATGTGTACGGGCCGCGGGCCCGAACGTCCAGCACATACGGTGCTGTCTTTGGTGTGTTTCTGGCGCAAAAGTTGGCAGGTAAGCCGTTCACTGTGGTGGGTGATGGGACGCAGACAAGAGACTTTACTTTCGTCACAGATGTAGTTGATGCCTTTCTGCGAGCAGCCGACTCTGAAATAGAGAGCGAGATTTTTAACGTCGGGTCAGGCAACACATATAGCATTAACTATCTGGTGAGTCTCCTCGGTGGCGACGTGGTTCACATTCCGAAGCGGCCCGGTGAACCTGATTGCACGTTTGCAGACATCTGCAAAATATCCCAGACATTAGGCTGGCAGCCAAAGGTTCGTTTTGAAGAAGGTGTGCGGCTCATGTTTCAGAACATTGATCGCTGGCGCGATGCGCCGGTATGGGACGAGAAGTCTATAGCAGAAGCCACCATAGACTGGTTTAAGCATCTTGGTGCCTCACCAAGTTGAATAGTCCAACTCAAAGTTCCGGGGAATCAATATGCAGCGCAACTATAAGATTAAGGAAATTGAAGAAGTGGTCGAAGCACTCGCATCAGTCCGTGCCGAAAACAAGAAGATCGTCCATTGCCACGGTGTTTTTGACCTCCTGCATATTGGACACATCCGCCACTTTGAACAGGCAAAGGGACTTGGAGATGTGTTGGTTGTTACAGTCACCCCCGACAAATATGTGAACAAAGGGCCCCATCGCCCTGTGTTCAATGAAGACTTACGCGCTGAAGCTATTGCCGCTTTGGAGTGCGTTGACTACGTGGGTGTCAATAGGTGGCCGACGGCCGTAGAGACAATTCAACTTCTGCGGCCAGACTTCTATGCAAAAGGCCCAGACTACAGAGAGGCCGAGAAGGATCGTACAGGAGGGATTACCCTAGAAGAGGCGGCGATCAAGTCGGTGGGTGGTCGGCTTGCTATCACGGACGGCATCACATTTAGCTCGTCGAACATCATTAACCGAGAGATGTCAGTGTTTCCGAAGGAGGTCAGCGACTATTTAGCTGATTTTTCCGCGAGACACTCTGCGGACGATGTTCTGCGATATCTTGAGAGGGCACAATCACTGAAAGTGTTGGTTGTTGGTGAGGCCATCATTGATGAGTACCAGTATTGCGAAACGATCGGCAAGTCTGGCAAGGAACCTGTCCTGGTGGCAAGATACATTAACAATGAGAAGTTCGCGGGTGGTATCCTGGCCGTTGCTAACCATGTGGCGGCTTTTTCCGATCAAGTGGGGATGGTCACGTTCCTGGGAGTGAGCGATTCACAGGAGGACTTCATTCGTGAAAAGGTGAATGTCAAGATTGACAAGATGTTCCTCTACAAGGATGATGCCCCTACCATCGTCAAGCGCCGATTTGTAGAGGTTTACCCATTTCAGAAACTTTTTGAATTATATGTGATGAATGATGGTGAAGACAACGCTTATCATTCGCAAGCTTTGTCTAATAAGCTTCGTGAGGTGTTGCCAAAGTACGATGTAGTGATCGTGACGGACTACGGACACGGCATGCTGGGGCCGGAAGCAATTGACGTGCTGTGCAGCCAGGCACGGTTCCTGGCGGTGAATACCCAGATTAACGCAAGCAACCACGGCTTCAACACGGTTTCAAAGTATCACCGTGCTGACTACATATGTATCTCTGAAAATGAGATCCGGCTGGAAACCCGGAGCCGTCGGAGAGATCTTCGCGATATTGTGGTGGAAGTAGCGGAGAAACTCTCTTGCGGGCAGATCGTGATTACACGAGGTCAACAAGGATGTCTCTGCTATGACGAAGAAGGGGGGTTCTTTGATGTCCCCGCATTCGCCGTCCGGGTAGTGGACCGAATAGGTGCAGGCGACGCTGTCCTATCGGTAACCGCGTTGTGCGTAGCTCAGAAGGCGCCTACAGAAATTGTTGGTTTCATCGGCAACGCTGTCGGTGCACAGACAGTCGCAACAGTCGGCAATCGGACAGCAATCGAGCCTGTCGCATTGTCTAAACACATTGAGTCCTTGTTAAAGTAACCCTTGGACGATGGATAACAAATTAATATAGGATGATGGAGAACATGTCATGAATCGAAGTGTGATATCTTACTTCCACACGCTGTCTGAGTTACTGTTGAGTCTGCAAGTGACCGATCGGCATGGAAGGGTCCTGCCTCTGGACGAAGGTTCGAACAAGGCAGTAGACGTGATCTTGGCGGTCAAGTCCATGTCAGGGAAGGTGATGCTGATTGGCAACGGTGGCAGCGCAGCGATTGCCAGCCACATGCAAAATGATCTGTGCAAAGCGGTTGGTGTGCGAGCTATCGTCTTTAATGAACCACCGCTATTGACGGCTCTCTCTAACGACCATGGCTATGGTTGCATCTTCGAGCGACCGATAGATCTGTGGGCTAACACTGATGATCTGCTGCTTGCTGTCAGTAGTTCAGGGCAGTCTGAGAACATCCTTCGCGCCGTCCGCGCTTCGGCGGCAATAGGGTGCCAGATCATTACGTTCTCCGGTTTTAAGAGTGATAATCCGTTGCGCGGTATGGGCTATCTGAACTTCTACGTGCCTTCGCAAGTCTACGGTCATGTGGAACTAGTTCACTCCGTGCTGGCACACTTCATTACAGATTGCGCCATGATGTCGGTTGACGAGACAAACGGGGTACTTAGCACTGCTGTGAGTAACTTCCGCACTGGAGGTCATCATGGATGAACAATCCGAAATTCATACGGTTCTAATCACAGGCGGTGCAGGCTATGTAGGTGCTGTGTTAGTGCCTAAGCTGCTAGACGAGGGCTACCGTGTTAGGGTTCTTGACATGTATATCTACGGAGAGCACGTATTGAATGCCGTCAAGGATCATCCCGGTCTGGAACAGATTAAGGGCGATATCCGCGACCGGAAGTTATTGGAGGGGGTTATCCCAGGGTGCGATGCCGTTATCGATTTAGCATGTATTTCTAATGATCCAAGTTTTGAACTGGACCCTCAACTGGGCAAGTCCATTAACTACGATGCGTTCTTTGGCTTGGTGGATGTTTCTCGGGACAATGGTGTGCGGCGATTTATCTATGCGTCGTCTTCCAGCGTTTACGGTATCAAGGACGAAGAAAATGTGACGGAAGATCTCCCTCTCAAGCCACTGACGGACTATTCCAAATACAAGGCTATGTGCGAGGAAGTCCTGCTCCACAAACGTGCGCCCGGCTTTGCCACGCTGATCTTACGTCCCTCGACAGTTTGCGGTTATTCTCCGCGCTTGCGGCTTGACCTTACAGTGAACATTTTGACCAACCACGCGGTCAACAATCGTAAAATTACCGTGTTTGGCGGGCAGCAGATGCGCCCTAACATTCATATCCAAGATATGGCTAATGCATACCTCAGATCGCTCGAATGGCCCAACGAGGCTATTGACGGTAAGATTTATAATGTTGGATACGACAATTATCGAATCTTGGAAATTGCTGAAATGGTGCACGATGTGGTGGGGAAAGACGTGCAGATTGTCATCATGCCGACAGGCGACCTGCGGTCATACCATGTCTCATCAGAAAAGATCAAACGTGAATTGAACTTTGTTGCCCAGCATACTGTTCAAGACGCGGTGCGTGATTTGGTAGCGGCTTTCCAGGCAGACTTGATTCCCAACTCAATGACTGACCCGTGTTATTACAATATCAAGACTATGCAACAGCTACAACTCGAATAGAATGGAGAGCGATGGAAGCTCAAGCCTTGCAGCAGCTGTATTATCAAATGCTCCGTATCCGTATGGTTGAGGAAAAAATCGCGGAGCTATATCCGGGGCAGGAAATACGTTGTCCAGTGCATCTGAGCACCGGAGAAGAGGCTGTTGCTGTAGGCGTCTGCGCCGGTTTGTCCAGCGAAGATTACGTCCTAAGTAATCATCGCTCCCATGCGCATTATCTTGCAAAGGGTGGCAATCTGAGAGCGATGTTTGCGGAATTATACGGCAAAGTTACAGGTTGTTCGATGGGCAAGGGTGGCTCAATGCATTTGGTTGATCTATCTGCGGGTTTCTTGGGGGCGGTACCAGTTGTAGCTAATACTATTCCTTTAGCTGTGGGAGCAGCATTTACATCTAAACAAAAAAATCAGGAACGGACGATTGTGGTCTTTCTTGGAGAAGGAGCAACCGAGGAAGGCGCATTCCACGAGAGTATGAATTTTGCTGCCCTCCATAGCTTGCCAGTTATATTTGTCTGCGAGAATAATCTCTATTCGGTGTACTCCCCATTAAACGTGCGACAGTCCAAAGCGCGCGATAATTGCGTAATCGCCCGAGGCTATGGGATGGAAAGTTTCCGCGACAATGGGAACAATATCCTCGCTGTGTTAGAGTTAGCTGAGAGAGCTATTCAGAAAGCAAGGAACGGGGAGGGACCGACTTTTGTTGAGTTCTCAACATATCGCTGGCGCGAGCATTGCGGGCCAAACTATGATAACAACTTGGGCTATCGCGCCGAACACGAATTTCTCGAATGGAAACAGCGTTGCCCAGTCATCAGCTTTGAACAGAGGTTGCGACGTGATGGACTCTTATCTGATGCAGAAATCTGCCAGATCAAAGAACGTATCGGAACTGAAATCGAAGATGCAGTTGCTTTCGCGAAGAGTAGCCCTTGGCCTGATGAGAACCTCCTGCTGGCACACATTTATGCTGAGCGACGTATTGATGGAGTAGCTACATGACCAGACAGCTCAAGTATGTTGAAGCTATCCGGGAAGCAATTAACCTATGTATGGAAGTTGATCCTAATGTATATGTAATTGGTGAAGGAGTGCCGGATCCCAAAGGGATTTTTGGCACTACCACGGGCTTACAGCAGAAGTACGGTGCTGAGCGGGTTTTAGATATGCCATTATCCGAGGATGGCATGACCGGCATGGCGATTGGATCGGCTCTGACTGGTTTGAGACCGATTTTGACGCACCAACGTGTTGACTTTGCTCTATTGTCAATGAACCAAATTGTGAATAATGCTGCCAAGTGGCACTATATGTTCGGAGGGCAGACGTGTGTTCCTCTGGTTATACGGATGGCGATCGGTATGGGATGGGGCCAGGGCGCTCAACATTCACAAAGCTTACAGGCTTGGTTTGCCCATGTGCCGGGGCTTAAGGTGGTTATGCCTGTCACTCCATACGATGCCAAAGGACTGCTCATATCGAGTATCGAAGACGATAACCCGGTTATTTTCCTTGAACATCGCTGGTTACATAACACTTTTGGTGATGTGCCTGAGGGCATCTATCGGGTACCGCTTGGACAGGGCCGCATTGCCAGACGGGGGAAGGATATTACCATAGCAGCGACTTCCTATATGGTTTTGGAATCACTGCGTGCAGCCGAAACTCTATCTGAAGTTGGGATCGAGGCTGATGTTGTAGACATTCGGACATTGAAACCTTTTGATAGCGCAATGATTGCTGAGTCAGTCCAGAGAACTGGGCGTCTACTCGCTGTTGACGCCGACTGGAAGACAGGGAGTTTCGCTGGGGAAATTATTACTAGTATGGTAGAGATGGTTTGGGGGTCATTCAAGTGCCCTCCTCGTCGTATTACTCTTCCAGATAGTCCTACTCCAACATCCGCTGCCCTTTCCAGATACTATTACCCCAGGGCAGTCCATATTGTCTCAGCAGTCTGTGAGATGATGCAAATTCCTAAAGAGCGAGTTAGCCTACCCCACGAAACATTCGGCATTCCACTGGACGTACCTGATAGCAGCTTCACCGGTCCGTTTTGAGTCAAAGAGACGCAGAAAAGAGAATGAAAAAATGCCTCCACTGAAGGTTCAGTATGTGGATCTTGCACGACAACACGCGCCGATCAAAGCGGAACTGATGGCTGCCGTTGGTGAGGTTATTGACCAAGGACAGTTCATTCTGGGTGAGCAGGTTTCTGAATTCGAGCGCAGATTTGCCGATCTGTGTGGGGTGCGCTTTGCAGTGGGCGTCAACTCTGGCACGGATGCGTTGATTTTTGCACTGAGGGCGGTCGGATTCAAGGCTGGGGATGAAGTTATCACTGTGCCTAACTCGTTTGTTGCCTCTACAGCGTGTATTCGACTAGTTGGTGCGCAGCCGGTGTTTGTGGACGTGCGCGAGGATTACAACATAGACCCTACGAGAATTGCGGGAGCCATGACCGCGCGAACCAAGGCAATCATCCCGGTTCACTTAACTGGGCGCCCGTGTGATATGGATCCGATCCTGCAGTTGGCGAGGGAGAAAGGACTGCATGTCATTGAAGACTGTGCCCAGGCGGTGATCGCGGAATACAAGGGCCGTCGGGTTGGCTCGTTCGGTACTATCGGATGTTTCAGTATGCACCCACTCAAAACACTAAACGCCTGTGGGGACGGAGGCGTTCTAACCACTAACGACTCTCAAGTCTATGAGCGATTAAAAACCATGCGCAATATCGGATTACGTACGCGAGACGACTGTATTATGTGGTCGCCCAACTCTCGTCTGGACACTCTACAAGCGGCAATTCTACTGGTCAAGCTGAAATATCTTGAACAGTGGACAGAGCTACGTCGCAAGAATGCACATTACTATCAGAGCCAGCTAGCTGGAATACCGCAATTACAATTTCCAACGGAACCCGACCGCACAAAGTCGGTCTATCATACATTTGTCGTTCAAGCAGATCGCCGTGATGACTTACGTGATTTCCTTGCTACGCGCGGTATCGGTTCGGCTATTCACTATCCGGTGCCAATCCATCTCAGCACGGCTGGGAAAGAGTTGGGATACTCCGAAGGCAGTTTCCCGGTGACGGAGCGACAAGCCGGACGCATCCTCAGTTTGCCTGTTTATCCTGAACTCAAGCGTACCGATCTTGACTACGTAATCAGCGCAATTCGGGAATTCTATCAAGCCTAGTGTCAAAGGTGGATCCATGCAAGTCAAGTTTTCTTACTTAGATCGGCAGTTTGCCAATGTTGATGAATATCTTGAGGACATTAGGAAACTGGTATGGACTGGGGATTTCACACTAGGAGGTCCACTAGTTGAATTCGAGCGGCGTTTTGCCGATCTCTGCAAGTTACCTTATGCGATCGGTGTTGCCAGTGGTACAGATGCAATTGCTCTGTCCCTTAAAGTCTTGGGCATCGGTCCAGGGGACGAGGTGATTACAACGCCAACTACGTTCATTGCCACAGTTGGTGCTATCGTGATGACTGGGGCACGTCCTGTCTTTGTGGATAGTGAGGATAGTTTTGTCATTGATGCTGCCAAGATTGAGGCTGCCATTACGCCGCGAACGAAAGTGATTCTCCCGGTGCATTATACTGGGAATGTGGCTGACATGCCAACAATTATGGAGATTGCGCGTAAGCACAACCTGATGGTTGTAGAAGATGCATGCCAATCTATTGCAGCGTCTCTGGATAGGCAGCCCGTGGGATCATGGGGAGAGACTGTTTGTTTCAGCTTGCATCCTCTCAAGAACTTGAATGTCTGGGGCGATGGTGGGATTATTTGCACGCGGTCGCTCGATCTCGCTGAAAAGTTGAGATTGTATCGCAATCACGGCCTTTTCAATCGCG